>NZ_CALART010000114.1 GCF_937888285.1 uncultured Aquimonas sp. | reverse complement strand
GGCAGCCGCAAGAACCCTGGATCCCCGCCTCCGCGGGGATGACGAACCACGGTTTCTTCAGGAACACACGACGCTCGAAGCGGGGGTGAGAGGCTCTCAGGCCGCGAATTGCTCTTCGCCAAGCGGCAGCAGCTTGCGCGCCTGCAACCACTGCCGCGCGTTCTCGGCATCCTGCTCGAACCAGGCCTGGGTGGAGCCAAGCCGGAAGCTGTAGCCCCAGGTGTCCATGTCGCGCATCAGGCGTTCCCGGCCTACGCCGGGCAGGGCGTCAGCCAGCACGATCTGCAGGTAGCAGGTCGCGTCTTCTTCCTCGATCGAATCGGTGGCGTCGGTGTGCACCTGCGCGCGGCGCTCAGGCGGCAGCACGATCAGGTGACAGGCCTCGTGCAGCAGGGAGTGCACGGGCGTGTCGGCGCGCGCGTACACGCGACAGCCGATGATGCCGGCCTCGCACTCACCCCAGTAGCTGCCGGGGATCGCCGCGCCGTCGTCGACCGCCACCAGCTCGAGGCCGAAATGGGCCAGCAGGCGGGCAGGGGCCTCGAAGCCCAGCGCACCCAGGCGCAGCACGGCGGGTTCGGCCTCGCTCACGCGCTTACTCGGCGCGGGCGCGGCCCTCGCCCTCGGGCAGGGCGACCGAAATGTCGAGCACGTCGTGTTCGCCGTCCTTCTGCAGGTCGACCTTGACCGCATCGACGTCGACATTGACGTACTTGCGGATCACTTCGAGCAGTTCGCGCCGCAGCAGGGGGAGGTAGTCCGGACCGCCGCGATTGCTGCGCTCCTGCGCGACGATGATGCGCAGGCGCTCCTTGGCGATATTGGCGGTCGCCTTGGGTTTGGACTTCAGGAAATCGAAAATGCCCATGGCGTGGTTCAGCCCCCGAAGAGTTTCTGCAGCAGGCCTTTCTTCTCGACCTGGGTGAAGCGCATCGGGCGGCTCTCGCCGAGGATGCGCGCGACCGCGTCGCCATAGGCCTGGCCGGCGGGCGATTCGGCGTCGAGGATCACCGGCTCGCCCTTGTTCGAGGAGGACAGCACGTCGGGGCTCTCGGGAATCACGCCGATCGCCTTGATGCCCAGCACCTCCTCGACGTCGGCGATGCTCATCATCTCGCCGGCCTCGACGCGCTTGGGGTTGTAGCGGGTCAGCAGCAGGTGCTCGGCGACGCGCTCGCCGCGCTCGGCGCGGCGGGTCTTGCTGGCGAGCAGGCCAAGGATGCGGTCGGAGTCACGCACCGAACTGACCTCGGGGTTGACGACCACGATCGCCTGGTCGGCGAAGTACATGGCGAGGAAGGCGCCCTTCTCGATGCCGGCCGGGCTGTCGCAGAGGATGATGTCGAAACCTTCGGCGGCAAGCTCGTTCAGCACCTTCTCGACGCCTTCCTTGTTCAGGGCGTCCTTGTCGCGGGTCTGCGAGGCCGCCAGCACGTGCAGGTTGTCGAAGCGCTTGTCCTTGATCAGCGCCTGCTTGAGCGTGGCTTCGCCGTGGATCACGTTGACGAAGTCGTACACCACGCGGCGCTCGCAGCCCATGATCAGGTCGAGGTTGCGCAGGCCGACGTCGAAATCGATCACTGCCACCTTCTTGCCCTGTTTCGCGAGGCCAACCGCGATGCTGGCGCTGCTGGTGGTCTTGCCCACTCCACCCTTGCCCGAGGTGACGACGATGATCTCTGCCAAGGCACGTACTCCGTATCTGTCGCTGTGCGGTTGCTTCAAGGGATTGCAGCAGGCCCTCAGGCCATCACCGCGATCTGCAGTTTGTCGTTTTCAAGCCAGATCTGCACGGGCTTGCCGCGCAGCTCGGCGGGGATCGATTCCATCACCCGGTACTGTCCGGCCACCGCAACCAGTTCGGCGTTGAACTCGCGGCAGAAGATGCGGGCGTTGACGTCGCCGCGGGCGCCGGCGAGCGCACGTCCGCGCAGGCTGCCGTAGATGTGGATGCTGCCGTCGGCAATGACTTCGGCGCCGTTGCCGACCATGGCGCAGACGGTGAGGTCGCGGCCCTGGGCGTAGACCTGCTGGCCGGAGCGCACCGGCTGCAGCTGCATCTGGCTGCCGCCGGCAGCAGGCAGCGGCGCGGGCGCGGCGACGGGTTCGACGACTTCCGCAGCTGGCTCCGGTGCGCGTCGCCGCGATGCGGCTTCGCGTGGGGCCGGCTCGGGCGTGGCTTCGGCGCTCTCGTACTGGGCGCGGAACTTGGCCAGCAGCGGCAGACCGATGCGCTCGGACAGCGCTTCGATCTCGCGGGTGCCGAAGGCCAGCCCGACCGGAAGCACGCCGGCGCCGCGGAGGCCGTCGATCAGCGCGCGGGCCACGTGCTCGTCGGGGCAGCGTGAGAGCGAACCGAAGTCGACGATGACCGCGGCGCGACCGAACAGCTTGGGCGCACGCTCGACGCGCTCGCGCATCTCGGCGACCAGGCGGGCGACGTCGAGTTCGCGGACGCGCAGGTTGGCGATGCCGACCTGGCCGATCTTGAGTTCGCCGGCCTGTTCGAAATTCACGGCTGAGTTCATGGGGCTCAGGTGCCGGTGGCGCGCACTGGCTGCTGCTCCAGACGGACGCGGCTGCGCAGCCAATCCTCGTCGGGTAGTCCGCCGTGGGCGAGGTAGGTGGTGTTCACGAAGTCGAAGCTCGGCAGGTCCTTGACCAGCAGGCTGACCTCGCGGCCGGCTTCCTCCATCTGGTGCTGGCCGACTTCGCGGAACCCGTAGGTGCCATGGAAGAGCAGGGCGGCGTCGTTGCGCGGCTCCAGGAAGACTTCGCAGGCCAGCGTCGGCACGCGCACTTCGGCGTAGCTGGTGACGTCGGCGTAGAACACCTTGCCGAGGCCGGCGCCGCGCCGCGAACTGGCGACGACGATGCGGTCGATGTAGAGGAAGTCCTCGAAGCGCTCGCAGAACCAGCGGTAGTTCGAGCTGCCGTAGGGCGTGCCCGGACGCAGGGCGATCAGGAAGCCCGCCATCTGCCCGTCGACCTCGGCCACCCGGAAGTAGTCGGCATGGCGCATGAAGAAGCGGACGCGCTCGGCATCCAGCGGAAGGATGCTCTGGCCGGCGCTGTTGTTGAGCGCCAGCACGGAATCAAGATCATGCTCGCCGACGTCGCGGATGGCGATCGACATGCCGAACTCCCGGGGGAACGGACGAAAGCCCTGGCAAGGCCAAGGGCGCGTGAATTATGCCATGGTCGGCCGACGCCGGCCCGGCTGCTGCGCATGGCAGGCCGCAAAAGCAGCGGGGCGCGGCTTGCGCCGCGCCCCGCTGCACGACTTGCGGCGGCCGGATGCTTCAGGCCAGGCCGGCGGCCTTCATCACTTCGGCGGCGTAGTCTTCCACCACCTTCTCGATGCCTTCGCCCACGGCCAGACGCTCGAAACGGACCACGTCGGCGCCGGCGGCCTTCAGCGCGGCTTCGACGGTCTGGTCGGTGTTCAGCACGTAGGGCTGGCCGTACAGGGTGACCTCGTTGATGATGCGGTTCACCTTGCCGCTGATGATCTTCTCGAGGATCTCGGCCGGCTTGGCGCGGTCCTTGTCAGACATCTTGGCCAGCTCGATTTCCTTCTCCTTGGCCAGGAAGTCGGCCGGCACGTCGGCCGCCTTGTTGTAGGGCGGATTCATTGCCGCCACGTGCATGGCGATGCCGCGCGCCAGCTCGGCGTCGCCACCCTTGACCTCGACCAGCACGCCGATGCGGCCGCCGTGGATGTAGGCGGCGACGTTGTCGCTGCTCTCGAAGCGCGCCATGCGGCGCACCTGCACGTTCTCGCCGACCTTGGCGATCACCGCGGCGCGGGTCTCTTCGACCGTGGCGCCGTCGGCCAGCTTCGCGGCCTTCAGTGCCTCGATGTCGGCGGCGCCGGAAGCCAGGGCAGCCTGCGACACGGTGTCGACGAACTTCAGGAAGTTCTCGTCCTTGGCGACGAAGTCGGTTTCGCAGTTGACCTCGACCAGCACGGCGCTGCCGGCCGACTGGGCGACGCCGATGCGACCCTCGGCGGCGACGCGGCCAGCCTTCTTGTCAGCCTTGGCAAGACCGGTCTTGCGCAGGTGCTCCATCGCCGCTTCGATGTCGCCACCATTCTCGGCGAGGGCCTTCTTGCATTCCATCATGCCGGCGCCGGAGCGCTCGCGCAGTTCCTTCACCAGGCTGGCAGTGATTTCCATGGGGAGTTCCTTGAAGAGGGTGTGGGGCAGCGCCTCGGGAGCGCCACCTGATTGATGCTTGGCCCGTGCGGCAGCGCAGCCTGGCTGCGCGGCATTGCAGGGCCGTGACCCCCGCGCCCGGCGCGAGGGTCACAGAGGGCGCTTACTCGCCGCGACGGCCGCCGGGACCACCCGGGCCACGCTTGTTGCCCGGAGCCGGGCGGCGCGGGGCGGGCTTGCGCTCGCCGTCTTCCTTGGCGACCGGGTTGCCTTCGGCGTCCAGCTCGACGAACTCGTCGTCCATGCGGGCCGACTGCGGGGCCGCGGCGCGGCCTTCCAGCACGGCGTCAGCGGCCGCACGGGCGTACAGCTGGACGGCGCGGATGGCGTCGTCGTTGCCCGGGATCGGGTAGTCGACCAGGCTCGGGTCGTAGTTGGTGTCGACCACGGCGATCACCGGGATGCCGAGCTTCTTGGCTTCCTGCACGGCGATGTTCTCGTGGCCGATGTCGATCACGAACAGGGCGTCCGGCAGGCGGCCCATGTCCTTGATGCCGCCCAGCGAAGCCTCGAGCTTGTCACGCTCGCGGCGCAGGGTGAGCACCTCGTGCTTGACCAGCTTCTCGAAGGTGCCGTCGGTCTCGGCGGCCTCGAGCTCCTTCAGGCGCGCGACCGACTTCTTCACGGTGGCGTAGTTGGTCAGGGTGCCGCCCAGCCAGCGCATGCTCATGTAGGGCATGCCGCAGCGGGTGGCTTCTTCCTTGATGGCCTCGCGGGCCGAACGCTTGGTGCCGACGAACAGGATGGTGCCGCGCTTCTGGGCGATGCCCGAGATGAAGTTCATGGCGTCCTGGAACAGCGGCAGGGTCTTTTCCAGGTTGATGATGTGGATCTTGCCGCGGGCGCCGAAGATGTACGGGCCCATCTTGGGGTTCCAGTAACGGGTCTGGTGGCCGAAGTGGACGCCGGCTTCCAGCATCTGACGCATGGTGACCTGGGGCATGGAATGCTCCTGAAAGAAATGAGCGTAGGCGCGGGTCAAGGCGCAGGCTCCGGGGTTGGTCCTCCACAGGGCTCGCATCCAGCGCCTGCCTGGCCTTGCGGGCCTTGCAGGACCCCGCTGGACGGGGTGCGACCTGTGTGTGAATTCGCCGGTGACGCCCGGCGTGGGCGTGTCCATGGGCGCGCAGGGCGACCACAAAGCCGCGGAAGCATAGCCCGGGAGTGCGCAGCGCGCAAATGCGGGGGTGGAGGCAGAGCCATGGACGCGAGCCGCGCAGTCCGAATGGCGGTTTCCCCGCGGGGCCGGCGTGGCCGATAATCCCGCGCATGGCAATCACTCTCAAAACCCAAGAGCAGATCGAGTGCATGCGCGAGGCCGGGCGGCTGGCCGCGGAAGTGCTCGACATCATCGCCCCGCACGTCAAACCCGGGGTGACCACCGAGGAGCTCGACCGCATCTGCAACGAGCACATCGTCAAGGTGCAGGGAACCATTCCCGCCAACGTCGGCTACCGAGGCTTTCCGAAAACCATCTGCAGCTCGGTCAACAACGTCATCTGCCACGGCATTCCCAGCCCGACCAAGGTGCTGAAGGACGGCGACATCATCAATATCGACGTCACCGTCATCAAGGACGGCTGGCACGGCGACACCAGTCGCATGTATTTCGTCGGCGAGCCCTCGGTGCTGGCGAAGCGGCTGGTCGATGTCACCTTCGAGGCCATGTGGCGCGGCATCCGCACCGTGCGCCCCGGCGCCAGCCTGGGCGACATCGGCCACGCCATCCAGAGCTATGTCGAGGCCGAGCGCTTCTCGGTGGTGCGCGAGTACTGCGGGCACGGCATCGGGCAGGTCTACCACGAGGATCCGCAGGTGCTGCACTACGGCGTGCCCGGCACCGGCGTGGTGCTGCGGCCCGGCATGACTTTCACCATCGAGCCCATGGTCAATGCCGGCGCCCGCCACACGCGGCTGATGCCGGATGGCTGGACGGTGGTGACCAAGGACCGCTCGCTGTCCGCGCAGTGGGAGCACATGATCGCGGTCACCGAGACCGGTTTCGACGTGCTGACCCTGGGCGACAAGGGGCGCGTGCCGAAGTGAGCGTGCAGGGCGCCCTGGCCGGACTCGACGCCCGCCTTGCGGCGGCATTCGAGGATGCCGCATGGCAGGCCCTGGTCAAGGCTGAACTCGCCGCCGGCGATGTGCGGCGCGCCGCAGCCTTCGACGCAGGTGCCGATATCGACGGCCTGCTGGCGGATCGCAGCCAGCAAGTAGACGCCGTGCTGCGCGATGCCTTCCGGCGTGACTTCCAGCAGACCGAGGGCCTGGCCCTGCTGGCCACGGGCGGTTTCGGTCGCGCCGAGCTGTTTCCACATTCGGACGTCGACATCCTGCTGCTCTGCGAAGCGCCGATCGACGGCGTTCGCCAGCCCTGCATCGAACGCTTCCTGACGCGCTTGTGGGACGCAGGACTGGCCCCCGGCCATGCGGTGCGCTCGGTGGACGAGTGCATCGAGGAAGGCCGCAAGGACGCCACCATCGCCACCGCGCTGCTGGAGTTGCGGCCGATCTGCGGGGATCCGGCGCCCGGCCAGCGGCTGGCCCGCAGCGTGCGCAGTGAGGGTTTCTGGACGCCGGACGCGTTCTTCGAGGCCAAGCGCGCCGAGCAGCGCGCCCGTCACGCCCGCTACAACGACACCGCCTACAACCTCGAACCGAATCTGAAGGAAGGCCCCGGCGGCCTGCGCGATCTGCACACGCTGTCGTGGATGGCGCAGCGCATCTATGGCGTGCGCGAAGTGTCCGAGCTGAAGCCGCTCGGCGCGATCGGCGGCGATGAACTCATCGCCTTCGAGCGTGAGCGCCGTGCGCTGTCGCATCTGCGCTTCGGCCTGCATCTGGTCGCCGGCCGGCGCGAGGAGCGCCTGCTGTTCGACTTCCAGCGTCCGCTGGCGGCGCGGCTCGGCTTCAAGGACCAGGCTGCCGACAACCTCGCGGTCGAGCAGCTGATGCAGGGCTACTTCCGCAGCGCCGCGGTGGTGCTGCGCTTGAACGGCCGGCTGCTGCAGCGCTTCGAGGAGTCGCTGACCGGCGAGCCCGGCATCGAGCCACTGGACGAGGACTTCGCGGTCGGCGCCGGCTACCTTCGCCTGCTCGATGCCCAGGCCTTCCAGCGCGAGCCGCTGAAGGTGCTGGAGCTGTTCCGGGTGTGGGCAGGCAATCCTTCGATCCGCGGCCTGCACTCCAGCACGGCGCGTGCGCTGGGCGAGGCCCTGCCGCTGATCGACGAGGGCTTCCGCGCGCGCACCGAGGCGCGCACCGCCTTCATGCGCCTGCTGCGCGGGCCGCAGCCGGTGGTGACGCTGACCCGCATGTGGCAGCTGGGCGTGCTGGCGCGCTACCTGCCGGCCTTCGGCAACGTGTCGGGGCGGATGCAGTACGATCTGTTCCACGTCTACACGGTCGACCAGCACACGCTGACCGTGCTGAAGAACATCGAGAGCTTCGCCTCCGAGGATTCGAAGCAGCGCTTCGCCCTGGCGCACGAACTGTGGCCGCGCTTGCGCAAGCCCGAGTTGCTTCTGCTGGGTGCGTTGTTCCACGACATCGCCAAGGGTCGCGGCGGCGATCACTCCAAGCTGGGCGCCGACGACGCCATCGAGTTCTGCCTGGCCCACGGCCTGTCCACCGCCGATGCCGACCTCGTCGCCTGGCTGGTGCGCGAGCACCTGACCATGTCGGTCACCGCCCAGCGCCAGGACATCTCCGACCCCGAGGTCATCGCGCGATTCGCCGGCATCGTCGGCGAGCGCGAGCGCCTCGACTACCTCTACCTGCTCACGGTCGCCGACATCGCCGGCACCAGCCCGAAGCTGTGGAACGCCTGGAAGGATCGCCTGCTGGCCGATCTGCACGGCGCCACCCGCTTCGCCCTGCGGCGCGGCCTGGAGAACCGGGTCTACGCCGATGAGCGCATCGAGGAGACGCGCGCGGCCGCGCGCGAACGCCTGGCGGATGCCGGCATCGAGTCTGCCGACATCGATCGCGTCTGGGCCGGCTTTCCGCGCGAGAGCTTCCTGCGCTACAGCCCCGAGCAGATCGCCTGGCAGACCCGCGGCATCGCCCAGGCCGGCGAGGCCGACCTGCCGCTGGTGCTGGTGCGTCCGCATTCGCGCTCGGGGGCGCTCGAGGTGTTCGTCTACTCGCCGGACCGCGACGGCCTGTTCGCGGTGGCCGCAGCCACGCTGGACCGCCTGGGCCTGTCGGTGGCCGAGGCGCGCATCGTCACCTCCACCACGGGCTTCAGCCTCGACACCTTCCAGGTGCTGGATGCCGGCATGGACTTCGTCTCGCCCGAGCGGCGCGCCGCCACGGTGGCTGCGACCCTGCGCGAGGCGCTGGCGCAGATGCCGGACGAGATCAGCCCGCCGAACCGGATGATCCCGCGCCAGCTGCGGCACTTCCGTATCCCGGTGCAGATCGAGTTCGGCCAGGACGCGAGTCATGACCGCACCCGCATGATGCTGATCTGCACCGACCGCCCGGGCCTGCTGGCGCGCGCCGCCGCGGTGCTGCGCGCGCATCGCATCCGCCTGCACGACGCGCGCATCGCCACCTTCGGCGAACGCGCCGAGGACTTCTTCCAGATCAGCGACGAGGCCAATCGCGCCATCGTCGACGATGCCCGGCTGGAGGCGCTGCGCGCGGCTCTGGTCGAGGCACTCACGGACAGCACCGACAAGGATTCGCCGAATGCACGACAGCCTGCCCACGCTTGAACTGAAGCCCGTCATCGAGAGCGCTTTCGAGCGCCGCGCCAGCCTCACGGTCGAAGAGATCGACGGCAGCACTCGACCCGCCGTGGAGCGCGTGCTGGCCGATCTCGAAGCCGGGCGCCTGCGCGTGGCCGAACCCGTCGACGGCGGCTGGCAGGTCAACGAGTGGATCAAGAAGGCCGTGCTGCTCTCATTCCGCTGCAGCGGCAATCGCCTCATGCCCGAGCCCGCGCACGACCCCGCCGGCAGCCTGCTGCAGGCCTGGGACAAGGTGCCCCTGCGCAGCATCGAGACCGGCGACAGCAACTGGGCGGCGGAGCAGGGCGTGCGCGTGGTGCCGGGGGCGGTGGTCCGCCGCGGCGCCTACCTTGGCCGCGACGTGGTGCTGATGCCTAGCTTCGTCAACATCGGCGCGTATGTGGGCGATGGCTGCATGATCGACACCTGGGCCACGGTCGGCAGCTGCGCACAGATCGGCCGCGGCGTGCATATCAGCGGTGGCGCCGGCATCGGCGGCGTGCTGGAGCCCCTGCAGGCTGCGCCGACGATCATCGAGGACGACTGCTTCATCGGCGCGCGTTCGGAAGTCGTGGAAGGCGTGATCGTCGAGCGCGGATCGGTGATCGGCATGGGCGTCTTCATCGGCCAGAGCACGCGCATCTACAACCGCGCCACCGGCGAGATCAGCTACGGCCGCGTGCCGGCCGGCAGTGTCGTCGTCTCGGGCTCGCTGCCCTCGAAAGACGGCAGCCACTCGCTGTACTGCGCGGTTATCGTGAAGCAGGTCGACGAGAAGACGCGGGCGAAGACGAGTATCAATGAGCTTCTGAGGTCCGGCGAGTAGCTTTCGATCGGGATTGGGGATTCGGGATTCGGGATTCGCCGAAGGTCGACCCCGACTCGAGTTCCACCGCTTCATGCTGCGTCACGCCGCATCGAAACCGTCAATCGCAATCTCACGACGTGCTCGCTGGTGAACTTGCGAATCCCGAATCCCCAATCGCGAATCCCGGCCCAAGACATGCCCACCCTCTACGGTCTCGACAAGTGCAGCACCTGCGACAAGGCCCGCGCCTGGCTGGATGCCCACGGCATCGCACACACCTTCGTGGACTACCGCGAGAATCCCATCGACCCCAAGCTGCTCAAGGCCTGGGCGAAAACGCTGACCTGGGAAAAGCTCGTCAATCGCGCCAGCTACACCTGGCGTGACCTGCCCGCCGAGCGCAAGCAGCCGGCCAATGACGCCGAGTGGCTGGCGCTCATCAAGGAGTTCCCGGCGCTGGTCAAGCGCCCGGTCGTGGTCGGCGACGATGGCGTCTCGGTGGGCTTCACCGAGAAGCAGTTCGGCCAGCGCTTCGGCGACTGAGATCTGCGCATGGATGTCGTCGAGCTCAGCTGTGAACTGATCCGCCGGGCCTCGGTGACGCCGGCCGATGCCGGCTGCCAGGCGCTGCTCGCGCAGCGGCTGGCGGCGGCAGGATTCAGGATCGAGCAGCTGCGCTTCGGCGAGGTCGACAACCTGTGGGCCACGCTGGGCGATGAAGGGCCGACCCTGGCTTTTCTCGGCCACACCGACGTGGTTCCGCCGGGGCCGGCGGAGCAGTGGAAGAGTCCGCCGTTCGAGCCAACGCTGACCGCCGACGGCTTGCTGCGCGGCCGCGGGGCGGCCGACATGAAGGGCAGCGTGGCGGCCTTCGTGCTGGCGCTGGAAGACCTCGCCGTCCGCCGTGACTGGCGGGGCAGGGTGGGCCTGCTGCTGACCTCCGATGAGGAGGGCGATGCGATCGACGGCGTGCGCCGGGTCGCCGAGCTGTTTGCCGTGCGCGGCGAGCGCCTCGATTACTGCCTGGTCGGCGAGCCCTCGTCCTCGCAGCGTCTCGGCGACGTGGTGCGCATCGGTCGCCGCGGTTCGCTGACCTGCACTGCGACCGTGCTCGGCGTGCAGGGCCATGTGGCCTATCCCGAGAAGGCGGTGAACCCGATCCATCGCGCCCTGCCGGTGTTGGCCGAGCTGTGCGCCCGCGACTGGGACGGAGATCCGTGGCCGGACTTCCCGCCGACCAGCTTCCAGATCGCCAATTTCAAGGCAGGCACCGGGGCGAGCAACGTCATCCCGGGCACGGCGGAGGTGCAGTTCAACCTGCGCTACTCGCCGCGCTGGACGGCCGATGCGCTGATCCATGAGATCGAGGCTGCCTTCTCCGCTCACCAGGTGCGCGCGGGTTTCCGCTGGCATCGCTCGGGCGAGCCTTTCCACACCGGCGAGGGCCGGCTGCGCGCGGCGGTGCGAGAGACGCTGGCGCACGAACTCGGCATCCAGCCGGACGAGAACACTGGCGGCGGCACCTCCGATGGTCGCTTCATCGCCCCGCTCGGCGCCGAAGTGGTCGAGCTCGGCCCCCTGAACGCCAGCATCCACAAGATCGACGAGGCCGTGCGCCTGGAGGACCTGCGCGCCCTACCGGCCGTGTACGCGGGCATCGCGCGGCGCTGCCTGCCTCCTTGAGTGGGGAGGCTGCCGACGGCAGCAACGAAAACGGGGCCGCGAGGCCCCGTTTTTCGTTTCAAGTACGGCCCAGCCCTCAGATGCCTTCGAGGCCCATCCTGGAAGCGGCCGCCCCGGCATAGGTGCCCTTCAGATGCCCCAGCATGCCGAGGATCTCGCGGTGGATCTCGGCGAGGCCGCCGTGCGGCATGTCGCGGGTCTCGTGGTAGACCACCGCAAGCCACAGCGCGATGCCGCGCAGCTTGAGCTGGGCGACGCTGCTGCGGGCCTTGCCGAAGGCCTGGGTCGCGGCATCGCTCCAAGGCTGGTAGCGGTGCAGGTCCTGCGCGCCATAGAGATGCGGAACCGGCGCGCGCGCCGCGTTCTGGATCTCGCCCATGGTCAGGGTGGCCACGGCCGAGCGCGTGCTGGGCGACAACGACTCGATGATCTTGCGCATTTCGCGCAGCTGCCGGCGCAGGGTCATGTAGCGCAGGGTGGAAAGCAGGCGGATCAGGAACGACATGGCGACTCCAGCAGCGGCAGCAGACGGGTGGGGCGAGCCCGGGGTGGCTCCGGGTGGCGGCGATTATGGACTGCAAGTCAGGGGGCTACCGACAGGCTGCGTCACAAAATGACCGACCGACGGCAGATGATGTCAGAGTTCGCCCCGATCTGACCAGCGTGCCGCGGCGTTTCGTGATCCCTCACGGTCGCAATGTCAGCGAATGTTGCGGAGCTCCGGGCAGGAAGGGCGAAGGCCGCCCTTCGGCCCAGTCCGCGTGGCCGGCGCTCCAGAACGGGGAAAGGGGATGACCGCTCTGTCCACCCGGCATCTGGAAGATCCCCTCGGCCTCACGGCCTGGCGCGACCACCATGCGCTGGCTGGCGCCGAAGCTCGGCCCCTGGACCCGCGGCATGTGGTTGTCGCCGGGCAGGGGCTCGGCCGGCATGCACAGCAGTCGGCGTGCGGGCCCAAGTGCGGCAGCGAGCGGGTGGCAGACGGCACTGGTATTGCGCTCACCCCAGCTGCGCTCGGCGAAATCCGTTCCCTGCGCCCGCCAATCCGCGGCCAGCGCCAGCGCCGCCTGCCGCTGGAGCTGGGCGGGCGAAGGCCAGCCCGCCGGCAGCTTGGTCTCTGGCAGCTGCAGGTAGGCCTGGAGAACGGCTTCGATCTGCGGCAGCCGCGGCTCGACGAAGTCCTCGCCCAGCGCCTCGCGCGCAGGGGCAAACAGCTGCTTGCTGAAGGCGTCGATCAGCAGGCCGCGGAAGCCGCGGGCGGCGCGGTAGCTGACCGAATCGACGCTGGCGCGCTCGGGGCGTTCGCGGGTGACCGCTTCCAGGTCGATCAGCTCGGGCGTATCGGCAGTGGCTTCGAGCTCCGCGCGCAGGCGCTGCCACCAGGGTTCGAGGAACAGGGCGCGATCGTCGAGCTGGATGGTCAGCAGGTCGGCTTCCATGAAGCGATCCTTGGACAGCAGCTGGTCGCGGATCTGCGCCTGCCGTGCGCCGAGGTCGTAGCCGCCGTCGCCCACGACGCGCAGGGTTGCGGCATCGACCACCCGCGAATTGGCGGTCCACAGCCGATGACTGGGTGGATCGAGCACGCGCGGCGCCGCTTCGGCGAGCAGCCAGTGCTTGGCCCAGTCGCAGCCCTCCAGCGGACGCAGGGGCAGCAGCGGGTCGCAGTCGCCGATCCGCTGCGGGATCCGCCCCATCAGGGTCCAGCCGATGCGTCCGCTGCGGTCACCGGCCACAAAGTTCTGCACCGGCGTGCCGCTGCGCTGGGCGATGGCCATGGCCTGTTCGATATCGGCGGCGCGCAGCAGCTCGGCCATGCCGAGGTCGATTGCGCCGGGGCGATGGGCCGTCCAGCGCAGGGCGAGGTCGGTGCCGTCCGGCGCCTTTGCGAGCAGCGGTCCCCAGCGGGTTTCGCGCACGTCCAGGGTTTCCGGCTCGCCGCCGCGCACGGTCAGCACTTCGCGATGGATCTGCAGGGCCTCCTCGCCCTCCGGCGTGCGATAGCGCATGTGGCCGTCGTCGGTGAAGTCGACCTGCACCCAGTCGTGCCAGTCGCCATAGCTGTTGGTGAAGCCCCAGGCGACATGGCCAGTACTGCCGACAACCAGTGCCGGCACGCCAGGCAGGCTGACGCCGGTGGCGTCGACCTGGCCCTCCGGTGCCTGTGCATCCGGATAGATCAGGCGCACCCGGAACCACACGCCGGGCGCGCGCAGGCCGAGGTGCATGTCATCGGCGACCAAGGCGCGGCCGTCGGCGGTGAGTGCGCCGGCGACTGCAAAGTTGTTGCTGCCGGGGCTGGGCGGTTCGGGGTCGCTGTCTGGGGAGGCATCGAGCTGCGCGCCTGCAGGGTCCGAGGCTGGATCGGCGCCGCGTACCGCGTCGACGTCGCCTGCGAGAGCGGCCAGCAGGGCCGTCGGCGCGATCGCTTCCATCGCCTCGCCGAACAGCGGCGCATCGTAGGCACTGCCAGGCGCCGCGAGCAGGTCGACGAGGGCACCGGGGCGATGCGTGCGCAGCTGCAGCAGGCCCAGCTCACGCCGGTTCTGCGAGTCTTGCAGATCGAAGAACATGGCCAGCCCGGCAAGCAGGCTGTCCTCCTCGCGCCAGGGTTCGGGCTGCGCGCGCAGCAGCCAGTAGGCCCAGGGGCGACTGTCGAGCGCCGCAAGTCCCGCATTGACGCCGGCGACATAGGCCTGCAGCTGCTCGCGCTGGTCCGCCGGGCCGTGCTCAAGCTCCGCCTGCATCCGGGGGCGCAGGCGATGCGCGCGGTTGGCACGGTCGCGCGGCAGCGCCACGGCGCCGAACAGCGCAGCGAGCTCGCCAGCCGCGCTGCGGCGCGCCAGATCCATCTCGAAGTAACGCTCCTGGGCGTGGACGAAGCCGAGCGCTCGCAGGGCGTCACTGCGATTCGCCGCACGCAGCGTGACCACACCGAGCGCATCGCGCTCCAGCTGCACGGAAGCGGACAGGCCTTCGATGCGGCCTTCACCTTCCAGCTGGGGCAGGCTGGCGCGCAGCAGGGACCACGCAGCCATCCATACGACGGCCAGCAGCAGGCCCATGGCAGCCAGGGTTCGCAACAGGTAGCGCAGCAAGCGGGGGCGGCGGGAGCGGAGAGACATTGCGTGTGCGCCACGTTCGGGGGTGAGCCGGCGATGGTAGCGGCTGCCGGGCATCTGGACGCCTCGGCCATGGGGGGCGACGCTTCCGCCGTCGCGCCGCGATCGCCAATCGGCCATGCCCTGCGGGTGGATGGCTGCTTCCCGGAGTTTCGGATGCGAGTGCTCTGGGCGGTCTTCACGCCCCCTTGCTTGTCGATTGCGAGATATCGGTTTAATGTATCAACACGCTAGTACAAAAGTCCGCCGTGAAACGACGCATCGCCAGTTCCGAAACCCAGCCTGCACGCAGTCCGCGCGAGCGCAAGCCCGCGCCGGTGGTGCTCCCGGCGGCGGATCCGGTGCTCGCCCTGTGCGAGGCACTGGCCAAGCTGCGCGATCCGGCCGAGATCGCGGCCTTCCTCGATGATCTCTGCACGCCCGCCGAGCTCGAAGCCCTCGCCGACCGCTGGCGCGTGGTGCCCCTGCTGCTGGCCGGCCGCACCTACCGCGACATCCATGACCTGACCGGCGTCAGCGTGACCACGGTGGGTCGGGTGGCGCGCTGTCTCACGCATGGCGCCGGCGGCTACCGCGCCGCCGCCCGACATCTGAAGTTGCACGATCCCTCCGGCATCGCTGCCGCCAAACGCTGATTCCGCCGCACTTCCTCTCCCCGCTTCGAGCATCCCCCGTGAAGAATCGTGATCGTCTGCGCATCGCCGCGCAGAAGAATGGACGCCTGTCCGACCCCGCCCGCGAGCTGATGGCGCGCTCCGGCCTGAGCTTCCGCGAAAGCCGCGACCGCCTGTTCTGCTTTGGTGAATCGCAGCCCGTCGACCTGCTGCTGGTGCGCGACGATGACATCCCCGGCCTGATCGCCGAAGGCACCTGCGACTACGGCATCGTCGGCCGCAACGTGCTCGACGAGCAGGCGCTGGATCGCGCCGCCCGCGGTCTGCCGCCAGCCTTCAAGGAAGTGCGCGCGCTGGGTTTCGGCCGCTGCCGGCTGTCGATCGCGCTGCCGCAGGACATGGCCTGGAACGGCCCGCAAAGCCTCGCCGGCCTGCGCATCGCCACCAGCTATCCGGCCCTGCTGGAGGACTGGCTGAAGCGCCACAACGTGCGCGCCGAGATCGTGATTCTCTCCGGCTCGGTCGAGATCGCGCCGCGTCTTGGCAAGGCCGAGGCGATCTGCGACCTCGTCTCGACCGGCGGCACGCTGGCCGCCAACCAGCTGCGCGAGGCCGTGGTGATCCACGAAAGCGAAGCCGTGCTGGCCGGCCCGGCCGAGCCGCTGATGGACGAGCGCGGCGACATCGCCACCCAGCTGCTGCGTCGCCTCGACGGCGTGCTGCAGGTCCGCGATGCGCGCCTGCTGATGCTGGAGACCGAGCGCGCGATGCTCGACGAGGTGCTGCGCCTGCTTCCCAGCGAGGAGCGCCCCACCATCATGAGCCTGGACGGCCAGCCCAATGGCGTGGGCGTGCAGGCGATCTGCCAGGGCAGCCTGTCTTGGCAGCAGCTTGAGGACCTGAAGAAGGCCGGCGCGCGCCGACTGCTGGTGCTGCCGGTGGAGCAGATGCTGACATGAGCACCACGACCGAGAAGACCCCCGCCGAGCGAACGACCGGCGAACGCCCCGTGCCCTTTGCCGCACGCGAGCTGCACGTGCTGGACTGGAACCGCATCGACGAGTCGCAGCGCCGCGTGAGCTTGCGTCGCCCTGCGCAAGGCGCACGCGCCGTGCTGGCCGAGAACGTCGAGCGCATCCTCAGCCAGGTGCGCGCCGACGGCGACAGCACCTTGCGCGCCTTGACCCGCCGCTTCGACGGCTGCGAGCTGGGCAGCTTCCGCGTGACCGAAGACGAGTTTGCGGCCGCCGAAGCGCAGGTGTCGCCCGCGTTGAAGCAGGCCATTGCCAATGCCATCGAGCGCCTGGTCAAGTTCCACGAGGCCGGCGCGCCGCGCGGCTATGCGCTGGAGACCGCGCCGGGCCTGAACTGCGAGCGCGTGATCCGCCCGATCGAGCGCGTCGGCCTCTACGTGCCGGCCGGCAGCGCACCGCTGCCCTCGACCGCCATCATGCTGGGCGTGCCTGCGCGCATCGCCGGCTGCAGCGAGGTCGTGCTGTGCACGCCGCCCAAGCCCGACGGCAGCGTCGATGCGACCGTGCTGGTCGCCGCGCGCCTGTGCGGCATCAGCACCGTGTTCAAGCTGGGTGGGGCGCAGGCGGTGGCCGCCATGGCCTATGGCACCGAGTCGGTGCCGAAGTGCGACAAGATCTTTGGCCCCGGCAATGCCTACGTCACCGAGGCCAAACTGCAGGTGGCGAACGATCCCGAGGGCGCAGCGATCGACATGCCTGCCGGGCCTTCGGAAGTGCTGGTCATTGCCGACGCGAAGGCCTCGGCCGAGTTCATCGCCTCCGATCTCTTGAGCCAGGCCGAGCACGGCCCGGACTCGCAGGTCCTCTTGATCTCCGATTCGCAGGCGCTGCTGGAATCGGTGGCGGTCGAGCTGGAGAAGCAGACCGCCGAGCTGCCGCGTCGCGAGATCCTGGCCAAGGCCCTGACCCACGCGCGTCTGATCTTGAGCCGCGATATTCCGCAGGCCATCGAGATCAGCAACCGCTATGCGCCCGAACACCTGATCCTGCAGGTCGAGCAGCCGCGCCAGTGGCTGGAGCGCGTGCGCAGCGCCGGCTCGGTCTTCCTTGGCGCGCTGGCGCCCGAAGCCTTGGGCGACTACTGCAGCGGCACCAACCACGTGCTGCCGACCTATGGCGCCGCGCGCGCCTACAGCGGCGTGTCGGTGGCGAGCTTCGTCAAGCTGATCACGGTGCAGGAGGTCAGCGCCGAAGGTCTCAACATCGCCGGCCCCGACGCCGCCGAGATGGCGCGCGCCGAAGGCCTGATCGCCCACGAGCGTGCGGTCACGCGGCGGCTGGCTGCGATCAAGGAGGGCAGGGCATGAGCGCGCTGCTCGATCTGGTGCGCCCCGACCTGCGTGGCTTCGGCGGCTATTCGTCCGCACGCAAGGAAGCCAGCGGCGGCCGCGTCTTCCTCAATGCCAACGAGTCGCCCTGGGCGCCGGAGATCGCCGGCGGCGAGGGCCTGAACCGCTATCCCGAGCCGCAGCCCGAGGCGCTGGTCGAAGCGCTGGCCGGCCTGTACGGCGTCGAGTCCGACGCGCTGCTGGTTGGCCGCGGCAGCGATGAGCCCATCGATCTCCTGGTGCGCGCGCTCTGCCGCGCCGGTGAGGACGCGGTGCTGATCTGTCCGCCGACCTTCGGCATGTATGCCGTTGCCGCACGCGTGCAGAACGCGAAGCTGGTCGAGGTGCCGCTCACTGCGACGGGCGATTCGGAGCGCCCGTTCGCGCTCGATGCGGATGCAGTGATCGCCGCTGCGCTGAACAACCCGGTCAAGCTCGTTTTCCTGTGCTCGCCAAACAACCCGACTGGACAGGCCCTGCCGGTCGAGACCATTGAGCGCATCGCTTCGGCACTCGAAGGTCGCGCCGTGGTGGTGGTCGACGAGGCCTATGGCGAGTTCATGCAGCAGGCCTCGGCCACGACGCTGCGCCAGCGCTTCCCGCAACTCGCGGTGCTGCGCACGCTGTCGAAAGCGCATGCCCTGGCGGGTGCGCGCATCGGCAGCCTGATCGCAGCATCCGAATTGATCCGCGTGCTGCGCGCGATCATGGCGCCGTATCCGATCTCGGCGCCCTGCGCGCGGTCGGCGCTGGCGGCCTTGCAGCCCGAGGTGCTGGCGAAGACGCAGGTCCATGTCGCCGAGCTGATCGCCGGCCGCGAGGCGCTGCGCGCGCGGCTGGCCGCAACGGCCGGCGTGCTCGGCGTGTATCCCTCCGATGCGAACTTCCTGGTCGTGCGCTGCGCCGACCCCGCCGCCACCTATCGGCGTGCGCTGGCCGCCGGCGTGGTGCTGCGCGACGTCAGCCGCTATCCGCTGCTCGGCGACTGCCTGCGTGTGTCGATCGGCACGGCCGAAGAGAACGCCGCCGCGCTGGCGGTGTTCGCCAGCACCAGCCAGGAGGCCGCGGCATGAAGCGCATTCTGTTCGTCGACCGCGACGGCACGATGATCGAAGAGCCGGCCGACTACCAGATCGACAGCTACGCCAAGCTGCGCCTGGTCGAGGGCGTGATCCCGGCGATGCTGAAATTGAAGGCCGCCGGCTTCGAGTTCGTGATCGTCTCCAACCAGGATGGGCTGGGCACCGAGGCCTATCCGCAGGAGAGCTTCCAGGCCCCGCACGATCTGATGATGCAGATCTTCGAATCGCAGGGGATCACCTTCCGCGAGGTGCTGATCGATACCAGCTTCCCGCAGGACAACGCGCCGACGCGCAAGCCGCGCCTGGGTCTGGTCATGCACTACCTGCGCGATCGCAGCATCGATCTCGCCGGCAGCGCGATGGTCGGCGACCGTGACACCGATATCGAGTTCGCCGACAACCTCGGCGTGCGCGGCTTCCGGCTCAAGGTGACCGCCGGCGCCAAGGCAGCAGCCGGCAAAGGCCCGGAATACACCTGGGCCGAGATCGCCCACCTGCTGGCCGACGCCCCGCGCCAGGCCAGCGTCGAGCGCGTCACCAAGGAAACCAAGATCGAAGTGCATGTCGACCTGGATCGCCCGGCCGAGCCGGTCGCGCTCACGGGCCTCGGCTACTTCGACCATATGCTGGAGCAGCTCGGCAAGCACGGCGGCTTTGCGCTCAAGCTGAAGTGCGCGGGCGATCTGCACATCGACGAGCACCACACCGTCGAGGACAGCGCGCTGGCCTTGGGGCAGGCACTGAAGCAGGCGCTCGGCGACAAGCGCGGCATTGGCCGCTATGCGTGGGCGGCGGAAGGCGAAGACGGTGCCTCTGAATCGAAGCCCGCGGCGCTGGATCTGGTGATCCCGATGGACGAGACGCTCGTGCGCGCGTCGCTGGACATCAGCGGCCGGCCCTATTTCGTGTTCGACGGCCACTACCCGCGCGAGCGCGTCGGCGAGCTGCCGACCGAGCTGGTGCCGCATTTCTTCCGCTCGCTGTGCGAGACCGCCGGCCTCAACCTGCACCTGTCGGTGCGCGGCGACAACGCGCATCACATGGTCGAGGCCAGCTTCAAGGCGGTGGCGCGCGCCCTGCGCGCGGCGATCAAGCGCGAGGGCTTCGATCTGCCCAGCACCAAGGGGACGCTCTGATGCGGCTGGCGGTCATTGATTCCGGCGTCGCCAACATCGGCTCGGTCTGCTATGCGCTGGGGCGGCTTGGCGTGCAGGCCACTCTGGTGCGCAGCGCCGACGAACTTGCTCAGGCCGAACGCGCCCTGCTGCCTGGCGTCGGTGCCGCCGGTGCCGCGATGGCACGGCTGCGCGAGCTTGATCTGGTCGATGCGATCCGCGCGTTTCCGCGTCCGCTGTTCGGCATCTGCCTGGGTATGCAGCTGCTGTTCGAGCGCAGCGCCGAAGGTGACGTCGAAGGCCTCGGGCTGATCCCGGACGAGGTGCGGAAGCTCAAGGAATTCCCCGGCGTGCGCGTGCCGCACATGGGCTGGAACCGCCTTCATCGCGAGCGCGACTCGGCGCTTTTGAACGACATCGCTGAAGGTGCGCAAGCCTACTTCGTGCACAGCTACGCAGGCCCCGTGGGCGACTACACCTTGGCGTCGAGCACGCACGGCGAGGCCTTCAGCGCCATCGTCCGCCGCGGCAACGTCGCCGGCGCGCAGTTTCATCCCGAGCGCTCGGCGGCCGTGGGCGCGCAGCTGCTCAAGAACTTCATGGAGTGGGACGGCCAATGACCGGCTTCACGGCGATTCCCGCCATCGACGTCCGCGACGGACGCGTGGTGCGGCTGAAACAGGGCGACTACGCCCAGGAAACCCGTTACGCGGCCGACCCGCTGCAGCTGGCGCTGGACTATGCGCGCGCGGGTGGCGAGTGGCTGCACCTGGTCGATCTGGATGCCGCCAAGGCCGGCGGCTATACGCTGGGTCCGCTGGTGCGATCACTTTGCGAACGGTCTTCGTTGCGGATCCAAAGCGGCGGCGGCGTGCGCAGTGAAGATGACGTCGAGGCCTTGCTGGCTGCTGGCGTCGAGCGCGTGGTGATTGGCTCGCTCGCAGTGAAGTCGCCCGATTTCGTCATCGACTGGCTCACGCGCTTTGGTGCCGATCGCTTGTGTATCGCACTCGACACCCGCTGCGACGACAGCGGTGTGTGGCGACTGCCGACCCACGGTTGGACCGAGAGCGCCGGCGAGGAGCTGTTCGCCCTGCTGGAGCGCTATCGCGGCGCGGGTCTGAAGCACCTGCTGTGCACCGACATCGCCCGCGACGGCATGCTGTCCGGACCGAACTTCGATCTCTACCGGCTGCTGGTCGAGCGTGCCCCGGAGGTGCAGCTGATCGCCTCCGGCGGTGTGTCCGGCTTGGATGACATTCGCACAGCTCGTGCGGTGGGCGCGGCTGGCGTCGTGTTGGGCAAGGCCCTGCTGGATGGCCGCTTCACCGTCGAGGAGGCGCTGGCATGCTGAGCCGTCGATTGATTCCGTGTCTGGATGTACGCGATGGCCAGGTGGTCAAGGGCGTGCGCTTCCGCGACCACGTGGTGATGGGCGCGATCGAGGAACTCGCCGCGCGCTATCGCGACGCCGGCGCTGACGAGCTCGTTTTCTACGACATCACCGCCAGCCCCGAAGGCCGCAGCGTCGACCGCGGCTGGGTCGAGCGCGTGGCCCGGCTGATCGATATTCCCTTCTGCGTCGCTGGCGGCATCCGCTCGGTCGAGGATGCGCGCGCCATCCTGTTCGCCGGCGCCGACAAGGTCTCCGTGAACTCGCCGGCGCTGGAGCGGCCCGCGCTGATCGACGAGTTGGCCGAGGCCTTTGGCGTGCAGTGCGTGGTGGTCGGTGTCGACAGCCTGCGCGACGAAGACGGCGAGTGGCGGGTGCGCCAGTACACCGGCGACCCCAGCAAGACCCGCGCGCTCAGCCGGCGCACGCTCGACTGGGTGGTCGAGGCGCAGCGGCGCGGCGCGGGCGAGATCGTGCTGAACTGCATGGGCACCGACGGCGTGCGCGCCGGCTACGACATCGAGCAGCTGCGCGCCGTGCGCGAGCTCTGCCGCGTGCCGCTGGTGGCCAGCGGCGGCGCCGGCACGCCCGAGCACTTCGCCGAGGTGTTCGAGCAGGCCGATGTGGATGCGGCGCTCGCCGCCAGCGTCTTCCACTCCGGCGCGATCGCCATTCCAGAACTCAAGTCCACGCTCAAGCAGCGCGGCATCGAGGTGCGCGATGTCTGAAGACGTGGTGGTCAGCCCCGAAACCCTGGATCGACTGGCCTGGGACAAGCAGGACGGCCTGCTGCCGGCGGTGGTGCAGGACGCAGAGACCCTGCGCGTGCTGATGCTGGGCTATATGAATCGCGAAGCCCTGGAGATGACCCTGGCGTGTCGCCACGTCACCTTCTTCAGCCGCAGCAAGGGTCGGCTGTGGACCAAGGGCGAGCGCAGCGGCCATGTGCTCAAGCTGGTCAGCATCGAGACCGACTGCGATGCCGATACGCTGCTGATCCAGGCGCATCCGCAGGGCCCCACCTGCCACCTGCAGCGCACCAGCTGCTTTCCCGATGCGCCGGGCAGCTTCCTCGGTGACCTCGATGCGCTGATCGCCCAGCGCGAGCGCGAGCGCCCGGTTGGCAGCTACACCACCAGGTTGTTCGAGGGCGGCATTCGCCGTATCGCGCAGAAGGTGGGCGAGGAGGGCGTGGAAACCGCGCTGGCCGCAGTGGCCCAAGAGGATGCGGACCTGCTGGGCGAGAGTGCCGACCTGATCTACCACCTGCTGGTGCTGCTGCGCGCGCGCGGGCTGTCGCTGGGCGATGTCGAGAATCTGCTGCGCCAGCGCCATGCGACTGCGCCGAAGGCCATGGGGTGATGTGATGCGCGGGCTCGCGTGCGAGCGAAGCCGTAGCGCTGAGGCTTCGAAGTGTGTGCCGCTGTGCCGAAGTGTCGGAGTGCCTTCGAGCCGAAATCGAATGCGTGCAGGTCTGCACTGTGTTCGAGTCAAGTCGAATACGTGAAGCTCGCGGTGGGCCAGGGCCCACCCTATGCAGGTACGGGGCGTTCATGGCGTCGGCAATGGCCCGCCATTCGCAAACCAAGCGAGCCCATAGGGTGGGCCCTGGCCCACCGTGAGGGGCGCTCTCGCCCCGGTTCCCGCGCTCCGAGCATTTCAACTTCGCTGTCAGACACGAGGCCGCGTCCTGATGCGCGTGCTCTAGGACTTCCGATTGTGCCGCCTGCAGAGACCTCGTCTGCCGACGCGCGTTAGGAGCCTGCCGCTTGATACCCGGATGAAGCATTGCGTGCCCGATGCGAATGCGGGGCACCTAAGCGTCGTGAGAAGAACATTCGCCATGGTGGGCCAGGGCCCACCCTATGAGGCTGCAGCGCTCCGCACGGCCTCGGCGCGCCTGAAGGTCAGCACCAGCACGTCACGCCAGGCCGGTGCATCCGGATCCAGCGGCTCGACTGCGGTGACGCCGTGCCAGACGCGCTGGTCATCGACGAGCGCGATATCCAGCGCTTCGGTCAGGGTAAAGGCGCCGAGCTGGGTGCCGTCGGCGGCATGGATCGTAGTGGTGCCTTCGTGGATGTTGTGGCGATCGACCAGGGCCACCAGCACGTAGTCGACACCGTCGCGATGCACGCCTTCCGGCGTCGGCTGCCCGGGCTGGCCGGGCAGGGCTTCGATGCGGAACTGATGCGCCTCGATCTGCCAGCGTTCCACCTCGGGGGCCAGCTTCGAGAACAGCGCGTGCGCGAACTCGCTGAGTGCGCGGAACGCCGCGCTGTCGGCAATGTCTGGCAGGATCGGCTGGAACCAGCGCTCGATACCGCCGTTCAGGCGGTTGTAGTGCAGGGCCTGATAGTGCGGCGCGTCTCGTAAACGCTCGATGCCGCGCGCGCGGCTGGCGGCAAACACCGCGTGCCGCCGCCGCCGGTAGCGGCCGCCGTCGGCCATGTGCTCATCGAGCCCCAGCCCGCTCCAGCTGCGGGCGAACGCCTCCCAGCCCACGTCGACCTGTGCCGGCAGCAGGGCCAGCGCCTGCGCACAAGGCAGGAAGCAGAACCCTTCGCTGCCAAGCGCAAGGAGGGTGTGATCGAGTTCATGGACTGCAGCTGAGACGTTCATGGCACAAGCCTAGACCTAGGATCGATGAGCTGCCGTGCAGGAATCGCGCATGGGAGCGAACGGAATGCGTTGGAAGCGGGGAGCGGGCGGCGGCGCCCGCTCCGCCGCGATCACTGGAAATGCAGCTCTGCCACCACCTGCACGCTGCCATCGCTGCCGCGATCGAAATCGTAGTGCGCGTAGCCGGCGCGTACTGCGAACAGATCGCTGAGGTGCCAGCGCGCGCCGGCCTCCGCCATCCAGCCGCTGTCGTCGTCGGTGACCCGGCGCGGGCCAGCGATGGTGAGCACGCTGCCATCCTCCTCGCGCTGGAACAGGCCCGCCTTGACATAGGGGCGCAGAGTGCCGCTTTGCGTGGTCCAGGTCAGGCCCAGGGACCAGAGATCGCCTTCGGTGAGATAGCCGGCATCGGCGATGTTGCTGCGTTCCAGCTCGCCAAGATCGGCCCAGGCCGCTTCGATGCCGAAGCCACGGCCGAACTGCAGGCCGGCCACCGCGGTGACCCCGGTTTCGCCCCTGGCGCCGTCGCGCGGTTCGAAGAGGGAGCGGTCCTCAAGCGCGTCGAAGGCGCCGACGCCGACGTGCCAGTCGATGGCTTGGGCCGGGGTGAGTGCGAACAGGCTGGTGAGCGCCAGCAGGGAGCGTTTGATCATGTCTGAGTCCTTTCAGAGGCGCGGCGGATGCCGCGAGGCTGAGTTTCATGAAGTCTTCACGCGTTGCGCCAGCCCCTGAAGGCGCACTGCGTGGAGCTGATTCAGCTGGGGTTTGTTTGCAGTCGCTGCCGCACTCTGCCCACAGCTCCGCGCGGCGGCGGCGAAGGGCTCGAAAGGTCCGACGCAGCGATCCGCGCTATTGGCGCAAGGCTTGTCTCGATCGCGATGTCTCTGCACAGTGGCGGCGCCGCGAGCCGCGGTCACCCCACACCGGAGCCTCTCATGCGCGCAGTTCTGCTCACTCTCGGTCTTCTGCTCGCCATTGGCGGTGGCGTCCTGGTGTCCGGCCTGATCCAGCTGGAAGGCAAGAACGAAGTGCTGCGCGTCGGCGACAAGGCGCTCGAAGTCGGCGATGGCGGCATCCGCGTGGCCGACCGCGGCGAGCAGGGCAAGACGCTCGGTTTCGTCCTGCTCGGCGTCGGCGTCGTGCTGCTGGTGGCCGGGGCGATGCGAAAGCGCTGAGCTGCGTCTTCTTCATAGGGTGGGCCCTGGCCCACCATTGCCTCACTTCAAGCACCGCCCCCGGTTCGAATGCTTGCGCGCAGGCAGTTTGATGTGTAGCGGGCATTAACCGAAGCGAGACTCAAGCGCATGGTGGGCCAGGGCCCACCCTATGAGCATAGGCTCCGCGTCCAGCGTGCGCGCTGAGCGGGTTTAGCTGCGCCGCGTTGCTTTGGGCCAGCGCACCTCGCTGATTGTCCGTAAGCTGCTCAAAGCTCGCCTTCCAGCACGCCCGCGCGTCGCAAACCCTCGATCACCGCCTCGGCCGCGACTTCGGGCGACAGCTGATCCGCCTGCAGGTGCAGCTCCGGCGATTCCGGCCGTTCGTAGGCCGAATCGATGCCGGTGAAGTTGCGCAGTTCGCCGCGTCGGGCCTTGGCGTACAGACCCTTGACGTCGCGCGCCTCGGCGACTTCTAGCGGCGTGTCGACGAAGACCTCGAAGAACTCGCCTTCGGGCAGCAGAGCGCGGGCGAAGGCACGCTCGCTGCGGAAGGGCGAGATGAAGGAGACCAGGCAGATCAGGCCGGCATCGGCCATCAGCTTCGCCACTTCGGCTACGCGGCGGATGTTCTCGACGCGGTCGGCGTCGGTGAAGCCGAGATCCTTGTTCAGGCCATGACGCACATTGTCGCCATCAAGCAGATAGGTGTGCTTGCCCAGCGCGTGCAACTGCTTCTCGACGAGGTTCGCAATGGTGGATTTGCCCGCGCCCGAGAGTCCGGTGAACCACAGCACCGCCGGTTTCTGGCCCTTCTGGCCGGCGCGCTTGGCGCGGTTGATGTCCAGCGCCTGCCAGTGCAGGTTCGACGCGCGACGCAGGGCGTGGCGCACCATCACCGCGCCGACGGTCTGGTGGCTCAGCGTGTCAATCAGGATGCCGCCGCCCAGGCCCGGATTGTCGGCATAGGCCTCGAAGGGCAGTGCGCGATCGAGCGCCAGATTGACGCGGCCGATTTCGTTCACCGCCAGGGTGCGCGCGGCAAGGTGCTCCAGCGTCTCGACGTTGAGCCGGTACTTCGGCGTGGCCGGCGTCGCCAGCGCGCTGGCGGTGCCGATCTGCAGGCGATAGGGCCGACCCGGCAGCATGGGCTGCTCGCCCAGCCACACGATGTCGACCTCGAACTGGTCGCTGGCCTCGACTGGATCGGTCGCTGCGCACAGCACATCGCCGCGGCTGGAATCGATCTCGTCCTCCAGCGCCAGCACGATGGATTGGCCCGGATGGGCGACGTCCAGTGCCTCGTCCCCGAGCCACAGCCCGCGCACCCTCGAGGTCTGGCCCGAGGGCACGCTGCGCAGACTGTCGCCGACCCGCAGCACACCGCCCTGCAGCTGGCCGGCGAAGCCGCGGAAGTCGGCATCGGGCCGCACCACCCAGCTGACCGGCAGGCGCGGCGCATGCCGTGGTCGCGGCGGCGCGGACGCCAGCTCGGCGGCCATCGATTCCAGATGCTCCAGCAGGGCCGGGCCGGCATACCAGGGCATGCGCGAACTGCGCTGCACGAGATTGTCGCCATCCACAGCGCACAGCGGGATCGGCTGCACGTGCTCCAGGCCCACGCGCGCGGCAAAGTCGGCGAAGCGTTCGACGATGCGCTCGAACGCCTCGGCATCGAAGCCTATGCGGTCCATCTTGTTCACCGCCAACACCACCCGCTGGATGCCCAGCAGGGCGGCGATGCAGGCGTGGCGCAGGGTCTGCGGCAGCAGGCCCTGCCGCGCGTCCACCAGCAGCACGGCGAGGTCACAATGGCTGGCCGCGGTCACCATGTTGCGGGTGTATTCGGCGTGGCCGGGCGAATCGGCGACGATGAAGGCGGTGCGTGCCGTGCCGAAGTAGCGCCAGGCGACGTCGATGGTGATGCCCTGTTCGCGCTCGGCCGAGAGTCCATCGAGCAGCAGGGCGTAGTCGACCTGCTCGCCGCGCGTGCCGTGGCGACGCGAGAGGAGTTCGAGAGTGGCGAGCTGGTCGTCGGGCACGCTGTCGGTCTCGAACAGCAGGCGGCCGATGAGAGTGCTCTTGCCGTCATCGACGCTGCCGCAGGTGAGCAGGCGCAGGTGCGGCCGGTGTTCGGGCGCGGGCAGGGCGATGGCGGCGGTCTCGTGCTGCGAAAAGTCTTGGCTCTGGGGCAGGGCGTTCATCAGAAGTAGCCCTCCTGCTTCTTGCGTTCCATCGATGCCGCGCCATCGCCGTCGATCAGGCGGCCCTGGCGTTCCGATGCGCGAGAGGCCGCCATTTCGGCCAGCACGGCCGGCAGATCCGCGGCCTCGCTCTCGACCGCGCCGGTCAGCGGATAGCAGCCCAGGGTGCGGAAGCGCACGCTGAGCATCTGCGGCTGCTCGCCGGGCTCCAGCGGCAGGCGCTGGTCGTCGACCATGATCCAGGTGCCCGAACGCCGCACCACCGGGCGCGGCTTGGCGAAGTACAGCGGCACTACCTCGATGTGCTCGCGCTCGATGTAGCGCCAGATGTCGGCCTCGGTCCAGTTCGAGAGCGGGAACACGCGGAAGGTCTCACCGGGCGCATGGCGCAGGTTGAACTGCTGCCACAGCTCGGGCCGCTGGCGCTTGGGCTCCCAGCGGTGGCCGGGGCTGCGGTGGCTGGCGATGCGCTCCTTGGCCCGCGAGGACTCTTCGTCGCGACGGGCACCGCCGAAGGCCGCATCGAAGCCATGGGCATCCAGCGCCTGCCGCAGGGCCTGGGTCTTCATGACGTCGGTATGCGTGGCGCTGCCGTGGGTGATCGGATTGACGCCGGCCGCCTTGCCCTCGGGGTTGGTATGGACGATCAGGTCGAGCCCGAGACGCGCGGCCAGCGCATCGCGGAAGGCGATCATCTCGCGGAACTTCCAGCCGGTGTCGATGTGCAGAAGCGGAAACGGCAGGCGACCCGGCGCGAAGGCCTTGCGCGCCAGATGCAGCAGCACGCTGCTGTCCTTGCCGATGGAATAGAGCAGCACCGGCTTGCGCGCAGCCGCCGCGGCCTCGCGGAAGATGTGCAGGCTTTCGGCTTCCAGCCGGTCGAGATGGGTGAGGGACATGGGGGCGCGCATGGGGAACTGGCGCGCAGGTTAGCCGACCGCGCTGGCCCACACGCAGCCCGATTGGTGGCAGGCATAGTCGCAAATCCTCCCAAGCGCGCACGGCACCGCTACACTGCGCGCCGCCGCCCGGATGGCGAAACCGGTAGACGCAGCGGACTTAAAATCCGCTACCTGCAAGGGTGTGCGGGTTCGAATCCCGCTCCGGGCACCACGGACCACGGTGGTTCGGTACCGCTTGCTGGGCACGCGATAGGGTGGGCCCTGGCCCACCATAGCTAACACCCCGCCGCGGTCCGTGCATCACACCGATGGTGCGGTCTGCCGATGCTGCGCCGGGCGTTGTGCGAGGGGATGAGCGTTCGGGCCGCTGCCTCGGCGCCGCAAGGATGCAGAGCGGAGCGAGCGTGGCTCTGCACGCATGCAGATCGGGGCGAGCGTTGAGCTCATGGTGGGCCAGGGCCCACCCTATGAACGTTCTGGTGGGCGGGGAGCCCTGTCGCCCGCGCTTCTGGTGAGTGCCCATGTCCTGCAATCCCGTTCGCCTTGAGTTCGAACCTGTCGCCTCGCTGGGCGCCGTGCCCGAGGGCAGCTTCGCGCTGAGCGCCGGTGACGGCTTCGAGGGCGATGTCTATGCCCACTTCCACGGGCTCACCTCGATGGACTTCGAGGAAGAGAGCCTGGCCGAGCTGGAGCAGGCGGCAGCGAACCTGCGGCCGGGCCAGGTGCTGGCGATCCGCCACCGCTGAGGCGGCTGCGGGCATCATGGGGGCCGATGTCCCTGCAGGAGTCCCTTCGCGATGCTCATCCGCTACCTGGCCTGGCTGGCCTGCATCGTCCTGGTTCCGGTCGGCGCCGCGCTCGCGCTGGCGCACGGCAACGGCTGGTGGTGGCTGTTTGCGACTGCGCTGCTGCTCAGCCTGCTGGGCCTGCGCGATGTCCTGCAAACGCCGCGGGCCCTGCTGCGCAACTACCCGCTGCTGGCGCATGTGCGCTATCTCGTCGAAGCGATCCGGCCGGAGATTCGCCAGTACCTGCTGGAAGGCGATGAAGAGCAGACGCCGTTCTCGCGCGCGCAGCGCTCGATCGTCTACCAGCGCGCCAAGAACACCCTCGACAAGCGCCCCTTCGGCACCCAGCTCGACGTCTACCGGCCGCAGTACGAGTGGATCAACCACAGCTTGCAGCCGGTCGACCTGCCCGATCACGACTTCCGCATCCGCATCGGCGGCCCGGACTGCAGCCAGCCCTACTCGGCCAGCGTCTTCAACATCTCGGCGATGAGCTTCGGTTCGCTGTCGGCGGCGGCCATCCGTGCGCTGAACTCAGGCGCCAAGCGCGGCGGCTTCTATCACGACACCGGCGAGGGCTCGATCTCGCGCTACCACCGCGAGCACGGTGGCGACCTGGTCTGGGAGATCGGTTCGGGCTACTTCGGCTGCCGCAACGACGACGGCAGCTTCAGCGAGGAGCGCTTCATCGAGAACGCCCGCGACCCGCAGGTGCGGATGGTCGAGCTGAAGCTGAGCCAGGGCGCCAAGCCGGGGCAGGGCGGCATTCTGCCGGGGGCGAAGGTGACGCCCGAGATCGCGGAAGCGCGCGGCGTGCCGGTGGGCACCGATTGCGTCTCGCCCGCGCGCCACAGCGCCTTCGATTCACCGATCGGCCTGCTCAAGTTCATTGCGCGCCTGCGTGAGCTGTCGGGCGGCAAGCCCACCGGCTTCAAGCTCGCGATTGGCCACCCGTGGGAGTGGTTCGCGATCGCGCGGGCGATGGTAGCCACCGGCATCACGCCCGACTTCATCGTGGTCGACGGCGGCGAGGGGGGCACCGGAGCGGCGCCGCTGGAGTTCACCAACCATGTCGGCGCGCCGCTGACCGAGGCCCTGATCCTCGTCCACAACACCCTGGTGGGCCTCAATCTGCGCGGGCGCATCAAGATCGGCGCGGCCGGCAAGATCATCACCGCCTTCGACATGGCGCGCACGCTGGCGATCGGCGCGGACTGGTGCAATTCGGCGCGCGGCTTCATGTTCGCGCTGGGCTGCATCCAGTCGCAGAGCTGCCATACCGACAAGTGCCCGACCGGCGTGGCCACCCAGGACCCCTTGCGGCAGCGTGCGCTGGTGGTGCCGGACAAGGCCGAGCGGGTCTACCACTTCCATCGCAACACGTTGAAGGCCCTGCGGGACCTGCTGGCGGCGGCCGGTCTGCAGCATCCCGACCAGCTGGGGCCCGAGCACATCATCCGCCGCGTTTCGGGCAACGAGATCCGCTCGCTGGCCAATCTGCACTTCTTCGTCAAGCCCGGCGAGCTGCTGGAAGCCGTGCCGAAGCATCCGGTGTTTGAGCTGTTCTGGCCGCTGGCGCGCCCCGACAGCTTCGCCGCGCCTGCGGCCGTCAAGGCCTATGAGAAGCCCGCTGCCTGAAGCGTGGCCGTGGCGGGGCCGTGTCGCGCCATGACGACGTCGCCGCCATTGCCTATGATGCGTGGCCATGAGCGCGACCCAGCCCATCTCGATCCTGTTCGCCGATGTCAGCGGCAGCACCCGGCTGTTCGAGACCCTGGGTGATGTCGAGGCACGCCGGATCATCGCCAGTGTGCTGGAAGCCCTGACCCGGATTGCCGGGGCGCACGGCGGGCGCCTGGTCAAGACCATCGGCGACGAAATCATGTGCACTTTTCCAGCGGCGGTGCAGGCGGCGCTGGCGGCCTGCGACATGCAGCGCCGGGTCAGCACCGATGCCGAGTTCACTGCCGAGAATCTGGGCATCCGCATCGGCTTCCATCACGGCGAAGCCCTGCTCGAGAATGGCGATGTCTATGGCGACGCGGTCAACGTGGCGGCCCGCATGGCGGCGCTGGCCAAGCGCGAGCAGATCGTGACTACTGCCGGCACCGTCAAGGACCTGACCATCGTCGGCGGTATCCGCTCGCGCGCGCTGGGCCGCGCGAGGGTCGCCGGCAAGCTGCTGGCGATCGAGATCGTCGACCTGATCTGGCAGGACGACACCTCGAACCTCACCACCATCCAGCGCGCGATCAAGGTCGACGACACCACCCAGGCCGGCGCGCGCCTGACCCTGCGCCACCGCGGCCGGGTGATCGAGCTGCGCGAGGACGCGCCGCCTTTCAGCATGGGCCGTGACCCCGGCTGCGGGCTGTCGATCGAGGCCGAGTGGGTCAGCCGCAACCATGCCAGCCTCGAATGCCGGCGCGGGCTGTGGGTGCTGACCGATCGCAGCACCAACGGCAGCTTCGTGCGGATCGGCGACGAGGACGAGTTGCGCGTGCACCGCAACGATCTGCCGCTGCGCCGCAGCGGCTGCATCAGCCTGGGGCAGAGCATCGCTGCGGCCAGTTCGGATCTGCTGGTGTTCGAGGTCGGCTGAGGCCCACCGCGAGCTCTGCAAGCGCTTCGACACGCGCCTGACGCGCAGCTGTCATCAGCGGCGATCAGCGTAGGCGGCAGTCCCGCAGCGGAGCCCGCCATGCGTTCCCAGCCGCAGCTGTTGATGTGCGATCCCCGGCACTTCGAAGTGCGCTACTGCATCAATCCCTGGATGCGGGCCGGGCTGGGGCGGGTCGACCCGGCGCGCGCGCGGACGCAATGGCAGGCCCTGCATCGGGCCTTGAGCCGGCAGGCCGAGGTGAGTGTATTGCCGCCAGCGCCGGGCCTCGCGGACCAGGTGTTCACCGCCAACGCGGCCCTGATCCATGGCCGGTGCGCGGTGCCGGCGCGCTTCCGTCATGGCGAACGTCAGCCGGAGCAGCCCCTGGCTGAGCGCTGGCTGCGCAGCGCCGGCTTCGAGCTGCAGCTGCCGCCGCCGGACCTGCACTTCGAGGGCACGGGTGACGCACTGTTCGAATGCGAAACGACGAGACTCTGGCTGGGGACCGGGCCGCGTTCGGATGCGCGCGCCGCGCCCTGGCTGGCGAGCACGCTGGGCATCGAAGTCGAGCCGCTGCGGTTGATCGATCCGCGCTTCTATCACCTCGATACGTGCTTCTGCCCGCTACCGCGCGGTGGCCTGCTGTGGTTCCCGCCGGCCTTCGACGAGGAGTCGCGTCTGCGCATCGAAGCGGCGTTTCCGGCCGAGCGTCGGGTGGCCGTGGTCGAGAGCGAGGCCGCGCGCTTCGCCTGCAATGCGGTCTGCCTTGACGACACGGTGTTCGGCGATGGCCTCGGTGACGCCACCGAGGCGCGGCTCGCGCATCTGGGTCTCGACGTGGTGCGAGTGCAGCTGGACGAATTCCAGAAGTCCGGCGGCTCGGCCAAATGCCTCACGCTGCGGCTCGATGTGCCGAGCGGTGCAGGGCCAGTTGCGACCCGGCGTCAGGGACGCGCCGCCAGCCAGTCCAGCGCGCCATCTGCAGCGCGCGCGCCGCTGGCGAAGCAGGCGGTCAGCAGGTAGCCACCGGTCGGCGCCTCCCAGTCCAGCATCTCGCCGGCGCAGAACACGCCGGGCAGGTCGCGCAGCATCAGGCGCGCATCCAGCGCCTCGCGGCGCACGCCGCCCGCGCTGCTGATGGCTTCATCCAGCGGGCGCGTCGCAGCGAGCTGCAGGGGCAAGGCCTTCAGTGCGGGGAGCAGAACCTCCGCATCGGCCATCGCCGATTTCGGCAGGCGTTCGTAGACCAGCGCCAGGCGGGCGCCCTCCAGGCCAAGGCGCTTGCGCAGCTTGGAGCCGGTGCTTTCGCCGCTGCGGGCGCGCTGCCAGGCGCGGCGCAGCTGCTCGAGCGAGCGCTCCGGAAACAGGTCGAGCCACAGCTCGGTGCGACCGTCGCGCTCGATCTGGCCGCGCAGGTCGGCCGACAGCGCGTAGATCAGGCTGCCCTCGATGCCGCGCTCGGTCAGCACGAACTCGCCCTGGCGATACTGGCGCTCGCCCGCGGCGTCGATCCATGCCGCCGCCACGGGCTTCACCGGCAGGCCTGCGCAGCGGGCGCGAAAATCCGCCGACCAATCGCATTCGAAGCCGCAGTTGCTGGGCGCGAGATCGCGCACTTCGACGCCGCGCGCGCGCAGCAGCTCCACCCAGGCGCCATCGCTGCCGAGCTTGGCCCAGGAGCCGCCGCCCAGCGCCAGCACCACGGCGTCGGCCATCACTTCGACGGTTCCTGCGGCGGTGTCGAAGTGCAGGCGCGTGGCCTCGATCGCGATCAGTCGATGCTGCACATGGAAGCGCACGCCCTGCTCGCGCAGCCGCCGCACCCAGCCGCGCAGCAGGGGCGCAGCTTTCAAGTCGTTTGGAAACACCCGGCCCGAGCTGCCGACGAAGGTCTCGACGCCGAGCCCGCGCGCCCACTCGCGCAGGGCATTCGCGTCGAAGCGTTCAAGCCAGGGCTGCACCCAGGCGGCGGCCTCGCGATAGCGCGCGACAAAGGGCGCGAAGGACTCCGAGTGGGTGAGGTTCAGGCCGCCCTTCCCGGCGATCAGGATCTTGCGGCCGACCGAGCCCATGCGCTCGTACAGATCGACCTCGGCACCGGCGGCGCGCAGGTGCTCGGCGGCGATCAGCCCGGCGGGGCCGCCGCCGACCACGGCCACGCGCGCGGCACGTCGTTCACTCACGCCTTGCCGTCCGAGGCCTCAAGCCGCTGCGACAGGCGCGCGATCTCGGCGCGCAGCGCGCGCACTTCCTCGACCAGGGGTTCCTCGCCCTTGGCCACGGCTTCCTCGACGACGCGCTCACGATCGGCGTCGATCTCCGCCTGCATGGCCGACACCACAACGCCGATGAACAGGTTCAGGGCGGTGAAGCTGGTGGCGAGGATGAAGGGGATGAAGAACAGCCAGGAGTAGGGGTAAACCTCCATCACCGGCCGCACGATGCCCATCGACCAGCTTTCCAGCGTCATCACCTGGAACAGGGTGTAGAACGAGGCGGCCACGCTGCCGAACCACTCGGGGAAGGCCTCGCCGAACAGCTTGGTCGACATCACCGCGCCGACGTAGAAGATCAGCATCAGCAGCAGGACGATCGAAGCCATGCCGGGCATGGCACCCAGCAGCGCACCGACCACGCGCTTCAGCGAGGGCACGATGGTGATCAGGCGCAGCACGCGCAGGATGCGCAGCGCGCGCAGCACCGACAGCGGGCCGGAGGCTGGCAGCAGGGCGATCGCCACGACCACGAAGTCGAACACGTTCCAGGGGTCGCGGAAAAAGCGCAGCCCGCGGACGTAGAGTTTGGCGGCAAGCTCCATGCAGAAGATCGCCAGCGCCGCCTTGTCCAGCATCAGCAGCCAGTCGCCAAAGCGCGCCATCACCCGCGCATCGGTCTCCAGCCCGAGAGTGATGGCGTTGATCAGGATCACCGCCAGCACGAAGCGTTCGGTGAAGGGGTGGGCAAGCGCGCGTTCGAGCAGGGCCTTCATGGCGAGGGGCAGGGTCGGGGAGGGGAGCGCATTCTAGGGCTGCGCTGCGCGCTGCGCGCTGCGCGCGCGGGATTCGGGATTGGGGATTCGTTTGAAGCCGGGATTGGGGATTCGGGATTCGGGATTCGTGAGGAGGTGGTCGCGAGCTTCCAAGCTGCCGCCCCCTTCAGCATGCAGAGAGGCGGCGAGTGTCCTCGTCCCAGATGCGTGCCCAGCCGCATCGACCTTCGGTCGAATCCCGAATCCCGAATCCCCAATCCCGGCTCTCACACATCAAACTGCTCGCCCGCCTCCGGCACCCGCACATCGCAGCCGTACTGCTCGCCAAGGCGCACCCGCAGGCCTTCACGGGCTTCGTCTTCGCCGTGCACCAGCAGCACCCGCGGATGCAGGGGGATCTGCCCGTACCACTGGCTCAGGCCGTTCTGGTCGGCGTGGGCCGACAGGCCGCCGATGGTGTGGCGGCGCGCCTTGACGCGGATGCGCTCGCCGAAGATGTCGACGAAGTCGGCGCCGTCGACCAGGCGCCGGCCCAGGGTGCCGCGGGCCTGGTAGCCGACGAAGACGACGTGGGCGTTCTCGCGCCAGAGGTTGTGGCGCAGGTGGTGGCGGATGCGGCCGCCGTTGCACATGCCGCTGCCGGCAATGATCACGCAGCCGCCGCCGCGCTGGTTGAGCGCCTGCGAGTCCTGCACGCTGCTGACGAGACGCAGGTTGGGCAGGCCGAAGGGGTTGCCGCTGCCGTTCCAGGCGGCGCGGGCCGGTGAGTCCAGCAGTGCCTTGTGGCGCGCATAGGTTTCAGTGACTTTGAGCGCCATCGGTGAGTCGAGATAGACCTGCCAGCGGTCGAGGTGCCAGCGCTCGTAGTTCTCGGCCATCCAGTACAGCAGCTCCTGGCTGCGGCCCACGGCGAAGGCCGGGATCAGCACGTTGCCGCGCTCGTGGGCAGCGATGTCGAAGACTTCACCCAGTTCGTCGATGGTGGAGTCGCGCGTGCGGTGCAGGCGGTCGCCATAGGTGCTCTCAAGCAGCACCAGGTCGGCCTTGGGTACGGGTGCAGGGTCGCGCATGATCGGTGTGCCGCGCGGGCCGATGTCGCCCGAGAACACCAGGGTGCGTGGGCCCTTCGGCGTCTCGCCGGTCAGGCTGACCGAGGCCGAACCGAGGATGTGGCCGGCGTCGCGCAGGGTCAGGGTCAGGCCCGGCAGGATCTCGGTGGGCTCGTCGTAGTCCAGTGCGCGCAGCAGGCGCAGGGCATCGGCGACGTCGCCCAGCGAGTACAGGGGCTCGGCGTCGGGCTCCTCGCCGGCGCGCAGCTTGCGGCGGTTGTCGCGTTCGGCATCGGCGGCGGCCAGGCTGGCGGAGTCTTCCAGCATGATCCGCGCAAGATCGGCGGTGGCGCGATGTGTATAGACAGGCCCGGAGTAGCCGCGCTTCACCAGCAGCGGCAGTCGGCCGAGGTGATCGATATGGGCATGGCTGATCACCACGGCATCCAGGCGCTTCAGGTCGAACGGGAAGGCATCGCGATTGCGCTGCGTTTCCTCATGCCCGCCCTGGATCATGCCCACGTCCAGCAGCACCTGCTGGCGGCCGAATTCGAGCAGATGGCAGGAGCCTGTGACTTCGCCGGCGGCGCCGTGGATGGTGATGCGCATTCGAACCTCGCAGCGTGGGGGCTGGCACGATCATAGCGCCGCCGACTTCGTGGCCCGCACCGCTACACTGTGCGCCCCCCGAAGTTCGCAAGGCTGCACATGTTCCCTGGAGATTCCGCACTGCTGCTCCGCGTTGCCGCGATCGGCCTGCTCGGCCTGTTCGCCCCTGTCATCAGTCGCGCCGATGCCGCGCTCGACCCGCGCCAGCGCGACGCCAGTACTGCCGCCTGCATGGATTTCTACCAGCACGCGAACGGCGGCTGGCTGGGTGCAACGCCGGTGCCATCGGGGCAGGCCAGCATCGGCTATACCGATGAAGTGCGCAGCCTGCACGCGATGCGTCAGCGCGACCTGCTGCGCGGCTTCGCCGAGGCGCCTGCGAATCCGCTGGACACCAGCATCGCCCGCGCCTATGCGCTGGGCATGGACGGCGCCGCGATCGATGCGCTGGGCGTCGGCCCGGCAGCCCCCTTTCTTTCCAGGATCGATGCGCTGAGCAAGCCGCGCGATCTGCCTGCGCTGATCGCCGAGCTGCACGGCTGGGGCGCGCCGATCCTGTTCGCCTTCTCCGCCGCGCCCGATCTGGAGCGGCCCGAGCAGCTCATCGCCTACGCCAACCAGGGTGGCCTGGGCCTGCCGGATCGCGACTACTACCTGCGCGAGGACGCTCCCGCGGTCGAGCTGCGCGAGGCCTATCGCGCCTATGTCGAGCGTCTGCTGGTGCTCGCCGGCCGGCCTGAGGCCTCGGCCGAGTCGCAGCGCGTGCTCGCGCTGGAGCTGGAGCTCGCCCGCGCCTCGCTGTCACTGGAGCAGCTGCGCGACCCGCGCAACAGCTACCGGCTGGTCGGCGTGCGCGAGCTTGAGCGCGCGCAGCCCAACCTGCGCTGGCGCGACTATCTGCGCGGGCAGGGCCTGCGCGGGCTGGATCGCATCTCGCAGGCGCACGCCAGCTTCTTCAGCGCGCTGAACGCGCGCTTCGCGTCGCAGCCCTTGGCCGACTGGCAGTCCTACCTGCGTTTCCATGTGCTGCATGCCGCCGCGCCTTTCCTCGGCCAGCCCTACACCGAGGCCCACGACCGCCTGTTCCTTGAGACCCTGTCGGGCCAGCCCGCGCCTTCGCGCGAGGCGCGGGTGCTGCAGTTCCTGCAGGCCAGCCTGGGCGAGGCCCTGAGCCAGCGCTATGCCCGTGCCCACTTCGAGCCGGCGCGTCGCGAGGCCGCGCTGGCGCTGAGCGAAGGCGTTCGCGCCCAGCTGCGCGCGCTGGTCGAGGGCGCCAATTGGTTGAGCGAGGCCGGGCGCAACGCCGTGCTGGCCGACATCGACGGCCTGGCGATCGCGCTGGGCGGCCCGGCCGAGACGGTTTGGGAGGGCTTTGAACTGAAGGCCACGAACTGGCCCGAGGCCGCGCTGGCGCTGTCGCGCACCCGCCACCAGCGCGAGCTGGCTGCGCTCGGCAAGCCGCCGCGCGCGCTCTGGCCGGTGCCGTCCTCCAGCCTGCAGGTCAGCTACCAGGCGGCGACCCATACCCTGTACCTGCCGGCGGCCCTGCTGTCGTCGCCGCTGTTCGAGCCCGCAGGCGATGCCGCGCTGAATCACGGCGTCGCCGGCGCACTCGTCGCGCGCGGTCTGATGGGCGTGTTCGATCCCGCCTCGGGCGCGCGTCGCGGCCTGCTCAGCGAAGCGGATCGCGCGGCCTATGCCGAGCGCTCGCGCGGGTTGGTGAGCCAGTACTCGGCCTTCGCCGCGCTGGGCCCGCTGAAGGTCGATGGTGCGGCCACCTGGAACGAGAACGTGCTCGATCTGGCGGCGCTGCAGCTGGCCTACACCGCCTTTCTCGCTGCTGGCGGCGAGCGTGGCGAGACCCGCGACGGGCTGACGCCCGCGCAGCGCTTCTTCCACGGCTGGGCCCGGCTGATGCGCCGCAACTACCAGGACGAAGCCCTGCGCCTGCTGCTGGCCGCCGACACCCGTGCGCCTGCACGTTTCCGCGTCAACGGCCCGCTGCCGCACCTGTCGAGTTTCCAGGCCGCCTTCGAGTGCAAGGACGGTCAGCCCATGTTCCTGCCGGAGCCGGCGCGGGCGCGGGGGTTCTGAAGAGCTGGGATTGGGGATTGGGGATTGGGGATTCGGGATTCGACCGAAGGTCGATGCGCCGCGGGGCGTCTCTGATCTCGGAATCTTACCCGCCTCCGCTGGGCCCGCTGCTGCCAGGGCTCCGATGCTCGCGGCGGCGGTTACACGAATCCCCAATCCCCAATCCCCAATCCCGAATCCCGGCTCGTGACCACAGGCAGGGTGCCGCCGTCTTCACCCCGCCTATGATGCGGCGATGCTCGCCCGCCTGAATCCGATGCAGCTGCTGCGCTTCGCAGGCCTCTTCACCTGGGGCTGCATGGGCGTGCCGCTGCTGATCGATCTGTTCCAGCAGGACATCAGCGGCAGCGATCTGATCTGGTGGCGGGTCTGCTATCTCACCTTCGGCGTCTGCTACTGGCTGCTGACGCGCCCCCCCGGTGCCGGACCCCGCACGCGCTGGCTGCATCTGCCGCTGCTGGGCGTGCTCACGCTGTCGGCGATCGGCATTGGGCACTTCACCGGCACCGGTCTGTCCGGTGCCTTCCTGATCGTCATCGCCGGTCTGCTGCCCTGGTTCCTGTCGCTGGGCTGGGGGCTGGTCTGGCTGATCGCGCAGCACAGCGCGCTGATTCCGGTGTTCCTGCAGATCGAGGGCTTCGACTGGATCAGCGCGCCGCTGCAGGCCATGCTGCTGTTCGGTTACTCCAGCTTCGTGTTCCTCACCAGCCTGGTCGCGCGCCGGCAGATGGACGCCCGCGAGGAGCAGCGCCGCCTGAACTCGGAGCTGCGCGCCACCCGCGCCCTGCTGGCCGAAAGCTCTCGCCTCAACGAGCGCTCGCGCATCTCGCGTGAGCTGCATGACCTGCTGGGCCACCACCTCACTGCGCTCAGCCTGAACCTTGAGGTCGCCACCCACCTGTCCGATGGCAAGGCGCGCGAGCACATCAAGCAGGCGCAGTCCCTGGCCAAGCTGCTGCTCTCCGACGTGCGCGAGGCGGTCAGCCAGCTGCGCCAGGACGACGCCATCGACCTGCGCGAGGCCCTGTTCACCCTGGTCGATGGCGTGCCCTCGCTCGAAGTGCGTCTGGACGTGCCGCCCGACTTCCGCATCAGCGATCCCCATCGCGCGCAGATGCTGCTGCGCGCGACCCAGGAAATCATCACCAACGCCGCCCGTCATTCCGGCGCCGCGCGTCTCGATCTGCGCATCGCCAGTGATGCCGGCGGGGTGCTGCTGGAGGCGCGCGATGATGGCCGTGGCGCGGACGCGGTACAGGCCGGCAACGGCCTGCGCGGCATGCGCGAGCGCGTTGCCGAATTCGCCGGCACACTTGAGATCGACACCTCGCCGGGCCAGGGCTTTGCCCTGCGCCTGCACCTTCCCGTGGAGACACCCGCATGATCCGCGTCTGCCTGGTCGATGACCAAACCCTGGTGCGCCAGGGCATCCGTTCCCTGCTTGAGCTTTCCGACAACATCCGCGTCGTCGCCGAGGCCAGCGACGGCAAGCAGGGCCTGGAGAAGATCGACGAGGTCAAGCCGGACGTGGTCCTGCTCGACATGCGCATGCCGGTGATGACCGGCATCGAGACCCTTCAGCACCTGAGCGAGCGCGGCTCGATGCCGGCGACGATCATCCTGACCACCTTCGACGACGACCAGCTGGTCCTGCAGGGCATCAAGCTCGGCGCCCGCGGTTACCTGCTAAAGGACGTCTCGCTGGAGCAGCTGGTCGACGCGGTGCAGACCGTCGCCGCCGGTGGCTCGCTTGTGCAGCCGGTGGTGACCCAGCGCCTGCTGTCGGGCCTTGAGCGCATGCAGAACGACTTCACCAGCCTCGACCGCCCCGACCCGCTGACCGACCGCGAAACCGAGATCCTGCGGCTCATGGCGGGCGGCTACAGCAACAAGGAAATCGCCAACTCGCTGGGCGTGGCCGAGGGCACGGTCAAGAACCACGTGTCCAACATCCTCAGCAAGCTCGGCGTGCGCGATCGCACCCGTGCGGTGTTGAAGGCCTTCGAGCTCAAGCTCGTATAGACATTGTGCTGCGCGTGGGCCGAGGTTGGTGCGCCGCGCTCAGCCGATGTCCTTGGCCTCGCCCACGCCGGCGTTCTCGGCATGTGTCGGCTGGCGAGGACGGCGCAGCAGCGGCTGCGCGAACACCGCGAGCAGCAGGATCGCCACGCCGGCGTAGAAGCTCGCATCCAGCTCGCGCTGCTCGTTGAACAGCAGCATCGCCAGCAGGATCGCGTAGACCGGCTCCAGATTGATCGCCATCTGCGCCGAGAAGGCGCTCATTTGGCGCAGTGCCACCAGGCTCAGGGTGAAGGGCAGCAGGGTGCAGCCCAGCGACAGCGCCAGCAGGAAGGCGAAGTCCTTGCCGCCGGGAATCAGTCCGCCCTCGGCCGGCAGCGGAAACGCGAGCAGCAGCAGCGGCGCCAGCAGGGTGAGGGTCAGGGTGCCGGCGCCCAGCTCGATGGCCGTGACCGTCAGCGGCTCGCCGTCCTCGACATAGCGTTTGTTGAGCGCCGAGAAGAAGGCCACGATGAAGGCCGACAGCGCGCCCATCGCGATGCCCGCACGCATCTCCACCGGTACGCCGCCAACCACCAGCGCCACGCCCGGCAGCACGGCCACACCCAGCGCCAGCTCGCCGCGCGAGAACGGCCGCTTGGCGATCCAGGGCTCGATGAAGGCCAGGAACACCGGCCCCAGCGCCATGCAGGTCGCGCCGACCGAGGCATTCGAGAGCTTGATCGAGCCGTAGAAGGTCAGCCAGTGCAGGGCGACCAGCGCACCAATGCCGGCATAGATCCACACCTGCCGAGCGCGCATCCGGCGCAGGCTGCGCCAGACCGCCGGCACCAATGCCAGCGCGGCCGTCACCAGCAGCATCCGCCACCACACCAGCGGCAGCGCGGTCAGCGTGATCAGCTTGCCGAGAATGGCGGTGAAGCCCCAGAGCATCACGCAGAAATGGATCTGCAGCTGGGCGCGGGTTGCAGGCGTCATTGCCACGGCATGGGGCGATCCAGAGCCGCTGTTGCGGCGAAGGCGCGTAGGCTGGGCAAGCGCGGCAGGGAGCGCAATAGGCAGGAAGGTGCCGGGCTGTGGATATCATTGCACCGGCTTGAGAGCGGCTCGGCCCCATTCGACGCGGGAGAGGCTGGCGATGACCCGGATTCAAGCCTTGGCTGTGTCAGCTCTCCTCGTTTGGGGCGCGCCGGCGGTGGCGGCGCTGTCGATCAGCGGCACGGTGGTGGTCGAGCCTCACCCCTTGACCATGACTCGCGGTCAGCAGGCGAGGGTCACCTATATGATCACCAACACCGGTGATGAGCCTTTGGACTACGCCGGTGCGGGCTTCACCTACCGCACGTTCGGGCCCCTGAGTACTCTGTTTCCATTTCCAACCGAGGGGACACCGCCCTGCGGCTTTCGCCTGTTGGATCTGAGTACGCCACCTGGGGTGCCGGGCTTCGTCGCAAACACCGTCGACTTTTCGCGGGTACCCATTCAGCCGGGCGAGACTCGGCAATGCACTACCGGCCTACGAATTTCGGCCGAGACAGCGGGGCCTTTCGTACAGAGATTCGCCTTCAGCGGCTCGCGCGATGGGCGAAGCGTGTCGTCGCAGCAGCTCGTCGTCTTTACGCTTGGAGAGCCGCCTCTTGCCATTCCTGCGCTCACGATCTGGAGCTTTGCCTTCGCATCGTTGGCCGTGCTCTTGGCTGGGCTGTATTGCTTCCCGCGATGATGGTTGGTGCGCAGCTGACTTGGCGCGATCTGAGCTCGTGTTTCGGCCTGGCAAAACCCGGTCAGCTCGCAACGCGTTGTGTCCGCTTCAACTCAGGAGGGTGAAACGGTGAAGCACCTACAAGCACTGGCGATGTCGGCTCTGCTTGCATTGGGCGGGCCGGCGGTGGCGGCCCTGTCGATCAGCGGCACGGTGGTGGTCGAGCCTCACCCCTCGACCCTGGTGCGCGGGCAGGAGGCGACGGTCATCTACACCCTCACCAACACCGGCGACGAGCCCATCGAGCTTGCGACGGTGGGCTTTCCCTATCGCAGCTCGGGCCCGCTGAGCACCGTGCTGCCGTTCCGGACTGCGGCCACGCCGCCCTGCCTGTATCGACTGAGGGCGCTGCCCGGGCCCTTCGAGGCGCCGGGCGCACTGGAAAGCCCGGCCAAGTGGTCGCCAGTTCCGCCCTTCCTGGAGAAGACCATCGAGTTCGCGCCGCTGCCCATCGAGCCGGGCGGAACGCGCCGCTGCGTCGCCGCGCTGCGCGTCTCGCCCGAGACGGCCGGGCCGTTTGTTCAGACCTTCAACTTCCAGGCGTCGCGGGGGGCGCAGTCGGTGACGCAGACGCGTTCCGTGGTCTTCGGCCTGGGCGTGTCCGCCATTGCGATTCCAGCGGCGTCGACGTGGAGCTTGGCGCTTGCGTCGCTGCTCCTGCTTCTACTGGGTGTGTTCCGGCTTCGGCGATAGTGCTGGTCGAAGTGGTGGCCGACCCTGCTGCCGCAGGCGGCGGTGCCGCATGCGACGCGATTGATTGGGGCCCGAGGCTCGCGAGGCGGTGCCTGCAGTCGGCGGCCGCGTGTATCGATTTGACGCTGGGCTGAGTGATCGAACCCGGTGCCTGCCGGCTCTCCACCCCTGAGGGGACGCGCAAGCGCGTGGGGCACACCGGATCTCGCGTGGCTTGCCCCCTCTCCCCCGACCCCTCTCCCACGAGGGGAGAGGGGAGAAGAGCGCGCCGCCTGTGTCTGCGGACTGGCGCGCAGCAGGGTCTGCGGACGCTGCGCTCAACCCATCTTGAAGACGCAGAGCTTGTTGCCGTCGAGGTCGCGGAAGTAGCCGGCGTAGAAGCCGGGGAAACGCTCGCCGCAGGCGCCCTCGTCGGTGCCGCCGAGCTCCAGCGCCTTGGCGTGGAAGGCGTCGACCTTTTCGCGGCTGTCCATGACCAGCGAGGTCATGTTGCCGTTGCCCGGCGTGGCCGGCTGGCCGTCGAAGGGCTTGATCACGCCGACCGCGGGGCCACGACCGGTGCCCCAGGAAATGAATCGCGGCCCCTGCATGCCGCGCTTGGCGCCGATGGTGGCGAACAGCGCGTCGTAGTAGGCCGCTGCGCGGTCGAGGTCGTTGGTGCCGAGGGTGACGTAGCCGATCATGGAGCACTCCGGATGGGGGCGTCGTGCTGGGCGACGCCGGGTGGGAAAGAGCCGCAAGTCTGCGGCTCGGCAGCATGGTGGAAGCGCGAAGGGCGTGGAAGCGCGATGTCGGCCGCAGAGCGGGCGGATTCCGCCAGCCTTTCGCAGCAAGTCTCTGCGCCCGCAGACAACAGAGCCCCCGCCCTGACGTTTGTCATCGTCCTCGCGAAGACCGCCTGCGGAAGCCGCTGCGACCCGGCGTCGCGGCCGCATCAGATCTCGATGGTGGCGAGATCGCCCTTGGTCTCCAGCCAGGCCTTGCGGTCGGAGGCGCGCTTCTTCGACAGCAGCATGTCCATCAGCGCGCGGGTTTCCTCGGGCGCTTCGACGGTCAGCTGGACGAGTCGACGGGTATCCGGATGCACGGCCGATTCGCGCAGCTGCGAGGGGTTCATCTCGCCCAGGCCCTTGAAGCGGGTGACGTTGACCTGGCCGCGGATCTTCTCGCGCTCGATCTTGTCGAGCAGCAGGCGCTTTTCCTCTTCATCGAGCGCGTAGAACACCTGTTTGCCGACATCGACGCGGAACAGCGGCGGCATCGCCACGAACACGTGGCCGGCGGCGACCAGCGCAGGGAAGTGTTGCAGGAACAGGGCCGACAGCAGGGTGGCGATGTGCAGGCCGTCGGAGTCGGCATCGGCCAGCACGATGATCTTGCCGTAGCGCAGGCCGCTGATGTCATGGCTGCCCGGATCGCAGCCGATGGCGACCGCAAGGTCGTGCACTTCCTGCGAGCCCAGCACCGCGCCGCTTTCGACTTCCCAGGTGTTGAGGATCTTGCCGCGCAGCGGCAGGATCGCCTGGAAGTCCTTGTCGCGGGCCTGCTTGGCGCTGCCGCCGGCGGAGTCGCCCTCGACCAGGAACAGCTCGGTGCGCGACAGGTCCTGGCTGGAGCAGTCGGCCAGCTTGCCGGGCAGGGCAGGGCCCTGGGTGATCTTCTTGCGGACGATCTGCTTCTCGGTCTTGAGCCGCGCGGAGGCACGTTCGATCGCCAGCTGGGCGATGCGCTCACCCATCTCGACGTGCTGATTCAGGAACAGCGAGAACGCATCGTGCACCGCGTTCTCGACAAAGGCTGCAGCCTGGCGCGAGGACAGGCGCTCCTTGGTCTGGCCCGAGAACTGCGGGTCGGTGAGCTTCAGGCTCAGCACGCAGCAGACGCGGTCCCAGACGTCCTCGGGGGCGAGCTTGACGCCGCGCGGCAGCAGGTTGCGGAAATCGCAGAACTCGCGCAGCGCTTCGGTCAGCCCCGAGCGCAGGCCGTTGACGTGGGTGCCGCCCTGCGCGGTGGGAATCAGGTTGACGTAGCTCTCCTGCACCAGCTCGCCATCGGCGGCCCAGCACAGCGCCCAGTCGACCGCTTCGGTGTCGCGCTTGAGCGCGCCGACAAAGACTTCCGGCGGCAGGTACTCGCGATCGGCCAGCTGGCTCTTCAGGTAGTCGCGCAGGCCGTCCTCGTAGTACCAGACGTCCTTCTCGCCGCTGGCCTCATCGACCAGCGTGACCTTGAGCCCCGGGCACAGCACGGCCTTGGCGCGCAGCAGGTGGCGAAGGGCGCGCAGCGAGAACTTCGGCGTGTCGAAGTACTTCGGATCCGCCCAGAAACGCACCCTGGTGCCGGTGTTGCGCTTGCCGACCGTGCCGATGATCTCCAGCGGGCTCACGCGGTCGCCGTCGGCGAAGCTCATCCGGTACTCGTTGCCGTCGCGGCGGATGGTGACATCGACCTTCTTCGACAGCGCATTGACCACGCTGACGCCAACGCCGTGCAGTCCGCCGGAGAAGGTGTAGTTCTTGCCGCTGAATTTGCCGCCGGCGTGCAGGCGCGTGAGGATCAGTTCGACGCCGGGAATGCCTTCCTCGGGGTGGATGTCGACTGGCATGCCGCGGCCATCGTCGGCGACTTCGCAGCTGCCGTCGGCATACATCGTCACTTCGATGCTCCTGGCGTGACCTGCCAAGGCCTCGTCGACGGCGTTGTCGATGACTTCCTGCGCCAGATGGTTCGGGCGGGTGGTGTCGGTGTACATGCCAGGTCGGCGCTTGACGGGGTCAAGGCCGGAGAGGACTTCGATATCGGCGGCGTTGTAGCGGCTGCTCATGGGTTTTCGCTTGTACGGGTGCCGCTGCTGCGGCACGGGGAATCGAAAAGGCTGCAAGGGTAGCGCGTGCGTAGCGCTGTCTGCGGCAGATCAGTCGGAGAGAAGCTCGGCCAGCACGGCCATGCGCACGGCCACGCCATTGCTGACCTGTTCGAGGATCACCGACTGCGGGCCGTCGGCAACGGCATCGGTGATCTCCACCCCGCGGTTCATCGGGCCCGGATGGGTAACGATGGCATCCGGCTCGGCGCGCAGCAGGCGGGCGCCATCAAGACCAAAATCGCGGTGGTAGTCAGCCAGCGAGCTGACCAGGCCTTCCTCCATGCGCTCGCGCTGCAGGCGCAGCATCATCACCACGTCGACGCCTTCGATGGCTTCGTCGAAGCGGTCGAACACCCTGCAGCCTTCAAGCGTGCCGTCCTGCGGCAGCAGTGAGGCCGGGCCGCAGACGCGGATCTCTCCGGCGCCCAGGGCGCGCAGGGCATGCAGGTCGGAGCGCGCGACCCGCGAATGCAGGATGTCGCCGACCAGCACGAACTTGAGCCGCGAGAAGTCGCGGCCCTTGCGCTGGCGCACGGTCAGCATGTCCAGAAGGCCCTGGGTGGGATGGGCCGCGCGGCCGTCGCCTGCATTGACCAGGTGCACATGCGGCCGGGCCGCCGCGGCCAGCTCGGCCAGCACGCCGGACTCGGCGACGCGGATCACGAAGGCGTCGGCGCCCATGGCTTCAAGGTTGCGGAAGGTGTCGAGCAGGGTTTCGCCCTTGCGCGAAGACGAGTGCGCGACGTCGAAGTTCAGCACCTCGGCACCCTGGCGCCGCGCCGCCAGCTGGAACGAGCTGCGGGTGCGGGTGGAGGGTTCGAAGAACAGGTTGACGATCGTCCGCCCGGCCAGCGCCTGCAGGTTGGCGCGACCGTCCAGTGCCTGCGGGCGCAGGGCCTCGGCGCGGTCCAGCAGGCCTTCGATCTCGCCGCGGCCGAGGCCATCCAGGCTCAGCAGATGGCGAAGGCGTCCATCGGGGTGGTGCTGCAGGCTGCTCATGGTCGGGGATATGCAGGGAGTTGGGGATTCAATCGAGCTGGCCGAGCCAGCGTTCGAGGATGATCTGTGCCGCCAGCGCGTCGAGCAGCTCTGCATGCGAGCGCCTGGCGCGGCCTTCGCTGCGCGCCTTTGCGAACCGACGGTCGGCCTCGCGCGAGCTGGAGCGCTCGTCGACCAGCGCGACCGGCAGGCCGTAGCGCTGCTGCAGGGCGCGGGCGAAGCGACGGGCGCGATGGGTGGCGGGCTGCGCCTCGCCCTCGAGGGTGAGCGGCTCGCCGACGATCAGCTGCTGCGGCGACCACTCGCGGAGCAGACGGTCGCAGGCGATCCAGTCGGGCTCGCCCTCGTTCACCGGCAGGACCGCGATCGCGCGCGCGCTCATCGACAGCGTGTTGCCGACCGCCACCCCGGTGCGTCGGGCACCGACATCGAACCCCAGCACGCAGACCGGGGTGGCGCTGTCGGCAGCACTCATGCGCGACCCGCGTAGTCGGTCAGCAGGCGCAGGTCGACGCCGAGCAGAGCGGCCGCGCTGTTCCAGCGCTGCTCCAGCGGCAGGTCGAACAGGATCGAGTCATCGGCCGGCACGGTGAGCCAGGCATTGGCGGCCAGTTCTTCCTCCAGCTGGCCCGGCCCCCAGCCCGCGCAGCCCAGGGCGAGCAGGGCCTTGGCGGGGCCGCTGCCCGCCGCCATCGCGGCGAGGATGTCGCGCGAGGTGGTCAGCTTGATCTGCGGCGAGACCCGGTAGGTCGAGTCCCAGTCGCGGCCGTCATCGGCATGCAGCACGAAGCCGCGCTCCGGATGCACCGGGCCGCCGGTCAGGACTTCGCGCTGGCCCAGCAGGCCGGTGCGGTCGTCGAGGCCCAGCTGCGAAAGCACCTCGGCCATGTGGTAGTCCGACGGGCGATTGAGCGTGATGCCCATCGCGCCTTCCTCGTCGTGTCTGCAGATCAGGGTGACGGTGCGCGCGAAGTTGGGGTCGTCCAGCTGGGGCAGGGCGATCAGGAGCTGGTTGCTCAGTGGACTGGCAGGCGAGGGCATGGGCGCGATTCTAGCAGTCGCGCGCGGCGCTGCCCGTCACGCGTAAGGGTCCAGTCAGCGGTTGCGCAGCACGTTGCCCGGCTGGAATTCCCAGGTGCGGGTGATGTGCAGGATCTCGATGTTCTCCGCCGTCTCGGGCAGCGGCGGGTAGGGTTCGCCCAGGCGGACGATGCGCAGCGCAGCCTCGTCCAGCACCGGATAGCCGCTGGAGCGGATGATGTCGATGCGCTCGACGCTGCCGTCGCGACGCACCGCCACGGTCATCAGCAGCTGGCCGACGAGATTGCGGCGGCGCGCCTCGTCGGGGTAGTTGAGGTTTCCGATGCGTTCGACCCGGGCCACCCAGCCGCGCATGTACGACGCGAACTCGTACTCCGCGGTATTGGCCGAAATGAACTTGCGCTTGGGCCGCTTGGCGTAGGCCTGGCTGTCGCGCTCGATCTCGGCGGCGAGCCGTGCCATTTCCATGCTCTGTTCCATCAGATGCCGGGCGCTGGGCAGCTGGGTGTCTGGCGTCGGCACGCGCTCGGCGTCGGGCACCTGCTGCGCACTGTCGGCGCGCGTGCTGAGCACCTGCTGGGTGCGCTCGGGCTGCGGCGGCGGCGCGGCCGGGCTGACCGGCACGGGCGCAATGCCGGGCTGGGTCTTGGGCACGGGCGAAGACACCGGCTCGCTCGGGCGTTCGGCTTTCTCTGCGTCGCCACCGCCCTGCTGGCTGGCCTGGGCAAGGAAGTCGGGATCGTCCGGACGCTGCTCGCTGCGGGTCTGGGTCAGGATGATGTCGAGGGTGGGGCGCAGCGGCGCGGGGTTCTCCACCGTGAACCCGATGCCCAGCGCCAGCACGCCATGGGCGATGAGCGAGAACACCAGGGTGGCGCCCAGGCGGTCGCCGTCGCCAACCACGACGGCCGGGGTCGACAGCTCCGAACTCACTGCAGGCGGGCCTCGATCGCGTCGAAGAGCTGGCCGGCGATGTTGATGCCGAACTGCGCGTCCAGTTCGCGGATGCAGGTCGGACTGGTGACGTTCACCTCCGTCAGCCAGTCGCCGATCACGTCGAGCCCGACGAAGAGCATGCCGCGACGCTTCAGCTCGGGCCCGACCTGGGCGGCGATCCAGCGGTCACGCTCGGTCAATGGGCGGCCTTCGCCGCGTCCGCCTGCCGCCAGGTTGCCGCGGAAGTCGTCGGCCGCCGGGATGCGCGCCAGCGCGTAGGGCACGGGTTCGCCGTCGACCAGCAGGATGCGCTTGTCGCCCTGCCGGATTTCCGGCAGGTAGCGCTGCGCCAGCGCCAGCTGCCGACCGCCCTGGGTCAGGGTTTCAAGGATGACCTTGAGGTTGTCGTCGTCGGCGCGGGCGCGGAAGATCGAGCGCCCGCCCATACCATCGAGGGGCTTGAGCACGCAGTCGCGCTCCTGTTCGACGAAGTCCCGCAGGTGGCTGGCGTCGCGCGACACCCGCGACGGTGGAATGCACTGCGGGAAGTGCAGGGCGAACAGCTTCTCGTTCATGTCGCGCAGCCCCTGCGGGTCGTTGACGACCAGCGCACCCTGCCGCTGCGCCAGCGTCAGCACCTGCGTGTCGTACAGGTACTGGCTGTCGAAAGGCGGGTCGCGACGCATCAGGATGGCGTCCATGCCGCCCAGCGGCTGCCAGCGCGCCGGACCCTTCTCGAACCAGTCCGAGGGGGCGTCGCGAACGGTCAAGGGCGCAAGCCGGGCCATGGCCACTTCGCCTTCGATGGCGAGGTCGCCCGACGTGGCGTAGTGCAGCCGATGTCCGCGCCGCTGGGCCTCCAGCAGCATGGCGAAGCTCGAATCCTTCTTGATCCTGATCCCCTCGATGGGGTCCATCACCATCGCGATGTCCATGTCGTGTGTGCTTGTCCTGCGGGCGGGCGCCGCTGGGCACCGTCCCTGTGGTTGGGGGGGAGGTCGCGTGACGAGCCCAGCCGCAAACGACGGCGGGCGGACGTCAATTGACCCGCGCGGTCACGCCATCGATCCGGGCCGCACGCAAAGCGTGCGCCGATCGACTCTTTGCCCGGAACGCTCGAAAAGCCCCCGGAGCCTGCGCCGAAGCCACGTGAACGCTGGCTATACTAGCAGCGGCTTGGTGACGCTCGACGCCACCTTGCTGCTGCAACCGAAGAGGTCCGAGGGCGGACCGATCCGATGCAGCGGCGTGCCGGGGATCGCGCGCAACAGGGGGCGTGTCGATGCCGTGGAACAGGCTTTGCTTGACAGTTCCGGCGACGGCTGGGATATAGCTTCGGTTTGCGCGGCCGACGGTTGGCTGGCGCCCTGTGGGGAATGCGAATGGAAGAGAACCAAGGTTCGGCCAGCCTGGAAGGCCTGAAGGTGATGGTCATCGACGACTCGAAGACGATCCGCCGGACGGCTGAGACCCTGCTCAAGAAGGAAGGCTGCGACGTGGTCACCGCCACGGATGGATTTGAAGCCTTGGCGAAGATCGCGGACCACCACCCGCAGGTGATCTTCGTCGACATCATGATGCCGCGCCTGGATGGCTACCAGACCTGCGCGCTGATCAAGAACAACCAGGTGTTCCGCTCGACGCCGGTGATCATGCTGTCCTCCAAGGACGGCCTGTTCGACAAGGCGAAGGGTCGCATCGTGGGTTCGGAGGAATATCTCACCAAGCCTTTCACCCGCGACGAACTGCTGTCGGCGATCCGCCGGCACGTCATTCGCGGCTGAATCCGTTGAACCCGCAACGCCTTCAGGGGGGCGCTCTGCAATGGCACGCATTCTGATCATCGAAGACTCACCCACCGATACCCGCGTTTTCAGCCAGATGCTGGAACGGGGCGGGCATACCGTGAGCGCCGCCGCGAGCGCGGAGGACGGCATCGCGGTGGCCGAGGCCGAGCTGCCCGACCTCATCCTCATGGACGTCATCCTGCCCGGCATGAGTGGCTTCCAGGCCACGCGCTCCTTGTCGCGCTCGCCGAAGACCCAGCACATCCCGATCATCATCGTCAGCACCAAGGGCATGGAAACCGATCGCGTCTGGGGCCTGCGCCAGGGCGCAAAGGACTATGTCGTCAAGCCGCCAGCCGAGGCCGACCTGCTGGGTCGCATCAACGCGCTGGTCAAGGCCGGAGCCAGGGGCAGCGCATGAGCACAGGGGCATCGCCATTCGATCCCTTTGCGATCCTCGCCGACTACGAGGCGCGCAGCCTCTCGCACGTCGCCGGCGTGCCCGAGCAGCTCGACTCCGCCGGGGCCTGGCGCGGCCTCGGTTACCGGCTGGGACAGCATCTGCTGGTGTCGGCGATCGCCGACATCGCCGAGCTTCTCACCCTGCCGCCGCCGACGCCCGTGCCCGGCTCCCAGCCCTGGCTGCTTGGCGTTTCCAATGTGCGCGGCACCTTGTTTCCGGTGGTGGACCTGAAGCAGTTCCTCGAGGGCGAGCGCACCGTCGTGCACGAAAACACCCGCGCGCTGGTGATCAAGCAGCCGGGCGGCAACGTGGCGGTCCTGATCGACGAGCTGTTCGGCCAGCGCAACTTTTCCGAGGCGCAGCGCGTCGAGCTCCACCAGGATCCCGACAGCCGCTACGCCGCCTTTGTCACCGACGCCTATGCGCTGGGTGACACCGTCTGGCATGTGTTCGACATGGCGCGCCTTGTCCGAACTGCAGAGTTCCGCCAGGCCGCAGTGGCCTGATGGCAGGTAGATTCAACAGGGGCCGCGCACGGATCGCGCGGTCATTGCCCTCTGCGCCCAGTGCGCGGCTGGCATGTCTCCGGACGCGACACGCGTCGCGCCGGGGGAGTGGTCGGGGGATGCTGGATGCGTCGCCGGCCGGGTTTTCTGGGGCGAGGACCATATGAGTACGACCATCGGCGCGATCGGCGGCAAGGAACGACGCGGCATCCTGAACTTCTGGATCCTGATCCTCACGATCGCGATCCTCCTGCTGGGTATCAACTTCTACTTCTCGACGCGCTACGCGCAGCAGGAGGCGGATGCGCGCGACCTCGTCGCCAATATCCAGGTGCAGTCCCAGCAGATCGCGAAGTTCGCGCAGGAAGCGGCGGCCGGCGGCCTCGAATCCTTCTCCGAGCTCGAGGGCACCCGGAATTCCATCCAGGCCAACCTCGACAAGCTGGCCCAGGGTGACGCCACTACGGGCCTGCCTTCCTTCGCCGAGCCGCTCGGTGGCGTCAGTGCAGCGACCGAACTCACCGCGTTGCAGGGTGCGTGGAGCGCGATCAACGAGAACGCCGCGCGAATCCTCGATCGCCGCGAGCTGATCGTGAACCTCGCGGACTCGGCAACCGCCTTCTCGGCCAATGTCCCGCAGCTGCAGGGCCAGATGGACGAGGTGGTCCGCGCGATGACCGACAGCGGTGCCGCCTCGACCCAGATCACCATCGCCAACCGCCAGATCGTGCTCGCCGACCGCATGCTGCGCTACGTCACCCAGATCCTCCAGGGTGGTGCCGCGGCGACATCCGCCGCCGACCGCTTCTCGCGTGACTACGCGATGTTCGGCAACGTGCTCACCGGCCTCGACGCCGGCAGCGCCGAGCAGGGCATCCGGCGGATCGAAACGCCGGCCGGCCGCGTGGCCCTGGGGCGCGTGGCGGAAGCCTTCGGCGGCGTGCGTCAGGACGTCGAATACATCCTGCAGGGCGCCACCGACCTGTTCGAGGTCAAGGAAGCCTCGGACACCATCTTCCGCGAGTCCGAGGAACTGCTTGACCGTGCCCGCAAGCTCGGCGCCCGCATCAGCGCCATGGCCGGCGAGCGCACCTTCCCCAGCCTGCTGATCGGCATCATCGCCGCGGCCCTGGCCGTGGTCGCGCTGATCGGCCTGCTGCTCACCATCTACCGCGACCAGACGCGTCGTTTCTCGGTCACGCAGGAACTGAACCAGCGTAACCAGGAAGCGATTCTGCGCTTGCTGGACGAAATGGGATCGCTCGCGGAAGGCGACCTGACCGTCCGCGCGACGGTGACCGAGGACATCACAGGCGCGATCGCGGACTCGATCAACTTCGCGGTCGAGGCGCTGCGCTCACTGGTCACCACGATCAACGAGACCGCCGTGCAGGTGGCTGCCGCTGCCCAGGAGACCCAGGCCACCGCGATGCACCTCGCCGAGGCCGCCGAACACCAGGCGCAGCAGATCACCTCCGCCTCGGCTGCGATCAACGAGATCGCGGTGTCGATCGACGAGGTCTCGAAGAACTCCGCCGAATCCGCGGACGTTGCGCAGCGCTCGGTGCAGATCGCCGCCAAGGGCGCCGAAGTCGTGCGCCAGACGATCCAGGGCATGGACTCGATCCGTGACCAGATCCAGGAAACCTCCAAGCGAATCAAGCGCCTGGGTGAAAGCTCGCAGGAAATCGGATCGATCGTCGAACTGATCAACGACATCGCCGAACAGACCAACATCCTGGCGCTGAATGCGGCGATCCAGGCGGCCTCCGCCGGTGAAGCAGGCCGCGGTTTCGCGGTCGTGGCCGACGAAGTGCAGCGCCTCGCGGAACGCGCCTCGAACGCGACCAAGCGCATCGAGACCCTGGTGCAGACGATTCAGTCCGACACCAACGAAGCCGTGAGCTCGATGGAGCAGACCACCGCGGAAGTGGTCGCCGGTGCACGCCTGGCGGAAGACGCCGGCCTTGCGCTGGGTGAGATTGAAAAGGTCTCGAACGACCTTGCGGACCTGATTCAGAACATCTCCGAGGCGGCCCGCCAGCAGTCCGCTGCGGCGACCAACATCTCGGCCACGATGAACGTCATTCAGGAGATCACCACGCAGACCTCGATGGGCGCCAGCCAGACCGCCGAGTCGATCGGAAACCTCGCGCAGCTCGCCGCCGACCTGCGTCGCTCGGTCGCCGACTTCAAGCTGCCGGGCTAAGGGCAGGCAAGGTCCGCTACCGCCATGGCACTCGCAACCAGCAAGGCGATCTACGAGTTGGAACCCGGCCGCATGGACGACGCCGAGTTCCAGCTGTGGGTCCGCCTGCTGGAGACGCGCACTGGCGTCACGGTGCCGCCGGAGCGCAAGCCCTTTCTGGTCACCGGCTTGCGGCGGCGGATGCGTGCGGCGGGTTTCAGCGATTACCGAAGCTACTACGACGAGCTGATGGCGGGGCCGCGAGGGCAGGTGGAATGGGTCGCGCTGGTGGATCACCTCACGGTCCACGAGACGCGCTTCTTCCGCCACCCGCCGTCGCTCGCACTGATCCGCGACCAGTGGTTGCCGACCTGGCTGGCCCAGGCCCCTGCCGACCAGTCCCTGCACGCACTCAGCGTGGGATGCTCGACCGGCGAGGAGGCGTACACGCTGGCCATGTTGCTCGACGAAGCGCTGTCCGGTCTCGCACAGCCGCGCCGTTTCGGTATCACCGCCACCGATGTCAGCCAGGCCGCGCTCGGCGTGGCTCGCGCCGGCTGGTATCCCAAGGCGAGGATCGAGGAAATCCCGGAGCCCTATCGTGCACGTTCGATCGAAGAGGCCGACGGCGGCTTCAGGATCATCGAGCGCCTGCAGCGGAGGATCGGTTTCGCCTGCGTCAACCTGCTGCACGCCACGCGCGCTCCGCTTCGCCAACTTGATCTCATCTATTGCCAGAACGTCCTGATCTATTTCGCCCGGGAACGCCGGGGCGAGCTACTGGACGGGCTTGCCCGCCTGCTGCGTCCGAACGGACTCCTGGTGCTCGGCGCCGGCGAAGTCCTGGGATGGAACCACCCGCAGCTCACCCGCACCAGTGGACGCCAGACACTGGCGTTCCTGCGCAATTCGTAACGAGAGCCCGGCATGAGGCTGCAAGACGACATCGATTTCACCACGCTCACCTGGGTCAAGGGCGAGCTCGACGAGACCCTCAAGCAGGCACGGCTTGCGCTGGAGGCCTTCGTCGAGGACCCGGACGACGCCTCCCAGATGCGCTTCTGCGCGACCTACCTGCATCAGGTCCAAGGCACCTTGCGCATGGTCGAGCTGTACGGCGCGGCCATGGTGACCGAGGAAATGGAGCACCTCGCTTCGGCCTTGCAGAACCGCCAGGTCAGCGCGCTTGACGAAGCCTACGGCGTGCTGATGCGGGGCATCGTCCAGCTGCCGGACTACCTCGAGCGCCTGCAGAGCGGCCACAAGGACATCCCCATCGTCCTGCTGCCGCTGCTGAACGACCTGCGCGCGGCGCGCGGCGAGAAAGGGCTGCCGGAGAGTGCGCTGTTTGCGCCGGATCTTTCGCAGCCGCTGCCGGTGTCCGCCGCGGGACCCGCAATCCCGCTGCCTGAACTTGAGCTGCGCCAGCTGGGTGCGGTCGCGCGCAGCCAGTTCCAGATCGCCCTGCTGCGCTGGTTCAAGGGCCAGGACGAAGACGCCAACCTGGCCAGGATGATCGAAGTCTGCGATCGGCTGGTCAGCACCATCTCCCAGGAAGAGGGTCGCCGCCTGTTCTGGGTCGCAGGCTCGCTGATCTTCGGCGTGCGCAGCGGCGAGATCGAGGCCACGCCCCAACTGAAGCAGACCGTCGGCCGCGTCGAGCGCGAGATCAAGCACCTCGCCGACGCCGGCGATACCGGTTTCCGCGTCGATCCACCGCGCGAACTGACCCGCAACCTCCTGTATTTCATCGCCCACGGCCGCGCCAACAGCGATCGTTTGGCCGAGGTGCGAAACGCTTTCCGACTCGAACGCTTCGTGCCGACGCAGGACGAGCTGGCGGATGCGGTCAAGGGCATCAGCGGCCACAATCGCGCCCTGCTCGATACCGTCGCCGGCGCGATCCGTGAGGACCTGCTGCGGGTCAAGGACGCGCTCGACCTCTACCTGCGCAAGTCCGATTCACAGCCTGCAGAGCTGTCCGGCCAGGTCGATGTGCTCGACCGCGTGGGCGATACCCTCGGCATGCTGGGGCTCGGCGTGCCGCGCCGGGTGGTGATGGAGCAGCGCGACGTGGTCGCTCTGGTCGCCCAGGGCCAGCGCCCTGCCGACGAGTCGACCCTGCTCGACATCGCAGGTGCACTGCTCTACGTCGAGGCCACCCTCGAGGACCAGGTGCAGCAGCTGGGCAGCCAGCAGGCGCCGACCACAGCGAGCGATACCCTGCCGCGCGCGGAAGCACGCAAGGTGCTGGAAGCCGTCATCAAGGAGGCCCAGAGCAACTTCGCCCAGGCCAAGCAGTGCTTCGTCGCGTTCGTCGAGAGCAACTGGGACCACCTGCAGCTGGCCGACGTGCAGCGCCTGCTCGGTGAGGTCGGCGGGGCGATGCGAATCCTCGACCTGCCCGACGCAGCCGAACTGCTGAACGCAGTCGCGCGCTTCACCGCGGTCGAGTTGGTGCAGCACCGTCGCGTGCCCAATGGACAGCAGATGGACACGCTGGCGGACGCGCTCGCCAGCCTCGAGTACTTCATCGAATCGGTCCGCGACCAGCGCAGCGATCGCGGCAAGATTCTGGAGCTGGCGCGGGATCGCCTGAACCAGCTCGGCTACTGGCCGGTGCCGGATCACGCCCTGGCCTCGCCCGAAACGGAGATTCCGGTCGCGCCGGCTGAGGCCTCAGTGATCGACGAGGCCACCGCAGTTGCCGCCCGGGCGGCCGTTCCGGGCACCGCGGAAAGCGATCACGATCGCCAGGCTGACGCTGGTCTGGTGCTGGATTCGGGTGTTCCCGAGCATCCGGCCGTCCCCGATCTGGCCAGCCTCGGTGCGGTGGACGTCGCCCCGGGCGAGGATCTGACTGACCTGATCGTCGGCGAGTCCGCGGCCGAGCCCGTGAATTCGGCGCGCGAAGTGCACGAGCTGGGCGGCTTCAAGCCGGCGCAGACCGAGGCCACGCGTCCGCCGGTTCCCGCCGGCAAGGAACTGGTCGGGTTCCAGATCGGTGCCGAAGACATCGATGAGGAGATCCGCGAGGTCTTCGTCGAAGAAGTCCAGGAAGAAATCGACAACCTGCGGCAGCTGCTGCCGGCCTGGCAGGCCAAGCCGGACGATGTCGAGGTGATCAAGCCGATCCGTCGCGTCTTCCACACCCTTAAGGGCAGTGGTCGGCTGGTCGGTGCCATGGTGCTGGGCGAATTCGCCTGGAAGATCGAGAACATGCTGAATCGCGTTCTCGACAACAGCATTCCGCCGCGCCCGGAAGTCCTCTCGCTGGTAGCCGCTGCGCGCGATGCCCTGCCCAGCCTGCTGGCGGCACTGCGTGGCGAATCCGGGCGCTACGCTGATCTGGCCGGCATCGAGCAGGTGGCGGACGCACTGGCCGCGGGTCAGGTCGTCGAATACCGCGCGCAGGCCGAAACTGCGGATGCCGGTTCCGATACTGAAGCTCAGGCAGACGCGCAGGCCACTCTCGAAGCCGCCTACGAGCAGGCTTCCGAGCCCACGCTCACGCTCGAGGCCGAGGCAACTGGCGAGCCTGTCGAGGCCTCCGACACCGGCATCGTGCTGGAGGACGAAGAGTCCATCGAGTTGTCTGCCGATGAGAGTGCGGCCATCGACGCCTTGCTGGCTGGCGCGGCGTCCGCGAGTTCGGCGCGGGCCGAGACGGCAGCGGAAGACGAGGCTGTCGCCGACACGGCGTCCACCTCCTTCGACGCTCCGGAGTGGGCGCTCGACAGTGAGTCGAGCGGCGAGACCGCGTCCGCAGCGAATGCGGATTCCGAGCAGTCGTCGACACTGGAACATCCGCTCTCCGAGGAGGCGGTAACGGCCGATGGGGATGACAGCCTGCTCCCGCTGGATTCCGAAGTGCCTGAAACTGCGGACACCGAATTGGCGGCTGGACTCACCGACCTCTCCGAGCCGGTCGGGATGGCGGGTCTTGAGCTCGAAACGCTGGAGCTGGGCGAAGCGCATCTGCCCTCGGATCTGCTTGAGAGTGGATTCGGGCTCGAATCGGAGCAGGCAGAGGACAGCGCCGATCTGGTGCTGATCGATCCCGATCTGTTCGAGATCCTGAAGGGCGAAGTCGCGGGTCATCTGGATACAGTCGAGGCGTATCTGCAGCGAAGCGTCGGTGGCCCGCAGCCGGTGGAAGAGCGCCTGCTGCGCGCCGTGCACACGATCAGCGGCGCGTTTGCGATGACCGAGGTGGAGGTCGGCACCGAGCTGGCTTGGCCGCTCGAGGGCTACATCAAGCGCCTGCTTGCGCAGGCAGCGGCGCCATCGATCGTCGGTTTCGAGTGCATCGAAGAAGCCGCGCAGGCCCTGCGCGCGCTGATGATCGAGCTCGACCAGCCGATGCCGCGACCGCAGCGCCACACGCGCCTCGCCCAGCGCATTTCAGCGCTGCGCGATGCCCTGCCAGAACCGACGCGACCGGTGGTCGATACCGGACTGGACGACGACCAGACCGGGGATTCGCCCGTCTATCCGGTGTCTGCGGATACCTTTGCGCTCGCCGCCAGCGTGACCGCGCCGGTCGCGCTCGCCGACACACGGCAGGAGGCCGCGGGCGAAAGCGCGGCGGCATCCGAAGTCGAGCCTGCGAAGGACGAGCTGTCTGCTGCTCTGCTCGGTGAACTGCCGCCGGCCGGCGAGCTTGATGCACTGGCTGGCAGCGGCGAGCTCTCCTTCGCTTCCGAGTTCGAGTCGGCGGAGCCGATCCGCCCCGAGGAACAGGCGCAGTCCGCGGATTTCGAGATCATCGAAACCGAAGGTGGCGCCCAGTCGCCGTACTGGACGGATACGGAGTCGGCCTCGCTGCAGCCTGCGGTGGAGTCCGGCCTGACCCTGGACGAGCTCGGTGAGGCCGAGGCGGCTGACGCCTGGCTGGCGGCCTTCGAGGCGGAAGTCAGCGGCGAGGGCGCCAAGCCTGCCTTGCCGCTAGACACCGCGAGCGAGGAGTCTCTGATCGCGCAATCCGACAGCGAGGATGCGCTGCTCATCCACAGCATGCTGTCGGAAGAAGAGGCGCTGGAGCCCAGCGCCCCCGCAGTCGCGGCTGCGCCGCCGTCCGAGTTGGCGGCCGATGCCCTGCTGGAGTCGCTGCTCGCCGACGAGGCCCCAGTGGACATGGCAGCGGAGCCCACGATCACCGTCGAAACGGTCGAGCTGACCGATTGGAATGCGCGCGCCGACGAGCACGGGACTGAGACTGTCGAGCCGGTGTCGCTGGATGCCCAGGGCAGCGAGCACGTCGCGGTCGAGGCGCTCGACACGCCCATCGTCGAGGTGGGGGACGAGCCCCGCGCCGCCGATGCCGCACTCGGCGAACCGCAGGTGGAGCTCGCGTCCGCCACGCCGTCCCCGCCCGCGGATACCGACGCCCTCGCCGTGGAGCTCGAATCGATCGAGCTCGTGGCCGATGGCGAAGACCTTGACGCACGCCTGGAGGAGCAGGGCTTCGAAGCCGAGGGCTTCCCCGAGCTTGAAGCGACGGGAGTGGTTGCCGAGGCGCTCGACGCGCGGCTGGACACATCCGAGCCTGCGAGCATCGATGCTGCAGCCGAGGCAGCGCCTGGGGAAGCAGCATTCGAGCCTGCGAGCGAAGTCGAAGCCAGCCTGACGGAGGCGTTCGCGGAACTTGAGCTTGCTGAGGAAGACACGCCGCCGCCTTCGCCCGCGAGTGTCGAGGCGCCCGTGGCGGACGTCGCCGCGCCGAGCGCTGTCTTGCCTGAGACGCAGGCGCCGAAACTCGCCATCCCCGCCGATGTCGATCCCGAGGGTCCGCTGGACCTGACCGATGTCGACGAGGACCTTCTGGACGTCTTCCTGGAGGAGGGCGTCGACATTCTCGACCACTCGGACGGACTGATGAGTCGCCTGCGCGAAGCACCGCAGGAGCAGGAGCTCGTGGTCGGCCTGCAGCGAGACCTGCACACCCTGAAGGGTGGTGCGCGCATGGCCGGTCTCAACCCGATTGGCGATCTCGCCCACGTCACCGAATCCCTGCTGGAAGTGGTGGCTGCCGGCGGCCGCGACCTCGGCAGCTCCGGCGTCGAAGTCCTTGAACGTGCCTTCGACCGTTTGCACAGCCTGGTTTCGCGTGTGGGAGAGCGCCGCGCAATCGCCACGCCCGTCCATCTGCTCGCGGCCGTGGAAACCCTGCTGCGCGGCGAAGCCCTGCCGACAGTCGAGCTTGCAGTCGAGCCGGTGGCAAGCACCGACGCCGCGATTCCGGTCGAGCCAGCACCCACGCGGCAGGCGCCACCGCCGATCCGCATGGTGCCGACCGAAACGGCGCTTGACGAAGAGGAGACCGTCAGCCGCGCGCCGCAGGAGCAGATCCGCATCCGCGCCGACCTGCTCGATCGCCTGGTCAACTACGCTGGCGAGGTCGCGATCTATCGCGCACGCCTGGAGCAGCAGCTGGGCGCGTTCCGCGGAAACCTGGGCGAACTCGACCAGACCACCACGCGCCTGCGCGAACAGCTGCGCAAGCTGGAGATCGAAACCGAAGCGCAGATCCTGTCGCGCTACCAGCGCCATCAGGATGAGGGCGATGCCGACTTCGATCCGCTGGAGCTCGACCGCTTCTCGACCCTGCAGCAGCTCTCGCGCGCGCTGTCGGAGTCCGCGTCCGACATCGTCAACCTGCAGGGCACGCTGGAAGACCTGACCCGCCAGTACGAAACCCTGCTGCTGCAGCAGTCGCGCGTCAGCTCCGATCTGCAGGAAGGCCTCATGCGCACGCGCATGGTGCCCTTCGATTCGCTGGTTCCGCGGCTGCGCCGCATCCTGCGCCAGACGGCGGGAGAGCTCGGCAAGCAGGCCCAGCTCAAGGTCGAAGGCGCGCAGGGCGAAATGGACCGCAACGTCCTCGATCGCATGACCGCGCCACTGGAGCACATGCTTCGCAACGCGCTCGCGCATGGCCTTGAGACGCCGGCTGATCGCATTGCGGCAGGTAAACCTGCGGAAGGCAACATCCGCATCCAGGTCGCGCGTGAAGCCTCCGAAGTGCTGATCCGGGTCAGCGACGATGGTCGCGGCCTCGATCGCGATGCGATCCGCCGCAAGGCGATCGAGCGCGGCCTGATGAAGGCCGACGCCCAGCTTGGCGACCGCGATCTGTACGGATTCATCCTGGAGAGCGGCTTCTCCACGGCCTCGTCGGTGAGCAAGATCGCCGGACGCGGCGTCGGCATGGACGTGGTGTACAGCGAAATCCGCCAGCTCGGCGGCTCGCTGCACATCGAGTCCGAGCGCGGCCGCGGCACCGAGTTCGTGATCCGCCTGCCGTTCACTCTGGCGGTGACCCAGGCGGTCTTCGTCAAACAGGGCGAAACCTCGTTCGCGGTGCCGATCACTTCGGTACAGGGCGTCTCGCGCATCGATCGCGAAGAACTCGACAAGCAGCTCGCCAGTGGTTCGCCCGTCTTCAGTTACGCAGGCGAGGATTACGCCATCCACGACCTGGGTCTGCTGCTCGGTCAGCCTGCTGCCAAGGCCGCCGACAGTCTGCAGGTGCCGGTGCTGCTGGCACGTTCAGGCGACCAGCGCGCCGCGATCTGCGTCGACAACGTGCTCGGCAGCCGCGAGATCGTGGTCAAGCCCACGGGCCCGCAGGTCAGCTCGATTCCCGGCATCTTCGGCGCGACCATCATGGGTGACGGTCGTGTCGTGGTGATCCTCGACGTCGCGCCGCTGGTCCGCCGCGCGGCCGCCATCGAGCACGCGCCCGTCGCCACCGCGCTGCAAGATCAGCGTGTCGTGCCCCTGGTCATGGTGGTCGACGACTCGATCACGATGCGCAAGGTCACCGGCCGAGTGCTCGAACGCCACAACTTCGAAGTGCTCACTGCGAAGGACGGCGTGGACGCGATCGAGAAGCTGGCGGAGCGGGTGCCCGACGTCATGCTGCTCGACATCGAGATGCCGCGCATGGACGGCTACGAGCTGGCGACGCACATGCGCAACGATCCGCGTCTGAAGTCGGTGCCGATCATCATGATCACCTCGCGCACCGGCGACAAACACCGCCAGCGCGCCTTCGAGATCGGCGTCGACCGCTACCTCGGCAAGCCCTACCAGGAGGCCGATCTGATGCGCAACGTCCAGGAAATCCTGCAGGTCCAGCGTGAACGCGGTCGCTGAGGCGAGGGTGGCCGTGTCGGTGGTCCTGCTCGGACCGGCCGATGCCGCGCGCGAGCAGTTGCGCCAGGCGCTGGTCGCTCTGGGCGCGGACGTGACCTTTGAAGGGGAGGTCCGCGACGGCATCCGCCTGGCAGGCAAGCCTGCGCCGGCGGTGCTGATCGTGAACCTGGAGCCCGGCGTCGAGGACGACCTCGACGCCCTCCAGGACCTGCTCGACAATCCCGCCACCGCGGTCGTGTTCAACGAGGGCGAAGTCTCCAGCCAGCTCACCGGCTGGGACCTGGCGCGCTGGGCCCGCCACCTCGCGGCCAAGGTGCTCGGTGTGCGCGACACCCTGCCGCCGCCGCCCTCAGGCGCCGAGCGCCTCCCCGAGCTGACGCTGCTGCCGGAGCCCGGTCGTCCTGCATCACCCTCGCAGCAGCAGGACCATCTGAAGTTCGACGATTACGCCGAAGAGGCGCTGGGCCATTCCGGCGATGTACCCGCCAGCCTGCGTCTGGAGTTGGAGCCCGAGCGCTCGGACGCAGCAGCACCGGACCTCGGTACGCTGGACTTCGATTTCAGCCCGATCGAAGCGGCGGAGCCTGTCGAGACTGCGGCTTCCGCGCCGCTTCCAGCGGATGAAGATCACCCGGACCTGCTGGAGTCCATGGACCTGTCCACCCTGTTCGAACAGGACCTGGGCGAGGTCACGCCCGAGGACATGCTGCTCAAGCTGCAGCAGGCCATGGGACTGGAACCCACCCGCACGGAGCCCGCGAACTCGGCAGAGCCAAGGGCTGAGCCCCGCGCCTCCGAAGCCGCGAAACCCGTACTGGCCGACGCGACGCCGATGGCCCTCGCTGACGTGGACGGCCCTCCGCCAGCCAGCGATGACGTTGGCGTTGCCGGGATCGCCGGGATGAGCGTCGAAGCAGGGGATGCACCGCTGGATTTCAGCTGGGAACCCGCCCCAAGCGCAGACGCGGCGGTCGAAACCGAGACCACGATTGTCCAGCCGCCGGCGAGCGATGCGACTGTGCTCGAATTCGACTTTGCGTCCGATGCGCTGGAGAGCCTCCCGACGGGGGGACACAGCCCTGGGTCGCCACCTATCGATGCCTCGTCGCATCGGGCTGAGCGGCCGATGGCGGAGATTCGCGAGCGGGATGCCGAGGCGGTATTGGATCCTGGCTTCAGTTTCGATCCGCTGGCGTTCGACGCAGAGGGCGACGACCGCTCGGGGCGCGCGCCCGCCGAGCCGCTCGATGCACTTGAGCTCGACGCCATCGAGAGCGATGAGGATCTTGCCGAGTTCGATTTCGGCGCCTTCGACGCTGCAGTGGAGACGCCAAGCGCTGCAGCGCGTCCGGAAGGGCCCCGCTACGATGCCGAAGACGCAGCCTTGGGGGGAACGCTGACTCTCGACGCTGGCGTCGATGACGAGGAGATCGCGCGCATGGCGGCCGCCCTCGACGAGGCGCCGTCGCTGCCATCGGCGGCGGAGCTGCCGCCCCTGGAGTTCGATTTCGCGCGACCTGCAGAGGTCGAGCCTGCACCCGACGACAGGATTCGGAACGCCGCGCCGCCGTCTGCACCCGCACCCGCACCCGCTGCGCGAGCGGAGGCACCCGCAGCTGCGGCCAAGCAGGCCAAGACCGGTTTCGGAGAGCTTTCGCTGCAGCCGCTGACCGATGGGTTCATCGATCCGGGCGTTGTCAAGGCTGCCGAGTCACCCGCCAGGGATTTCGACTTCAGCCACCTCACGCTGAGCCTGGAGCCGATCGAGGCCGACGTTCCAGCGCCGTCAACGCTTGACCCCGACGGCGTGCAGGTGGCGACCATGCGCGATGGTGCCTGGCTGCGCGATATCGGAGAGGGCCCACAGCCCGAGCCCGTTGCGACGGCAAACCCACCCGAGGCCGCCGGGCAGAAAGAGCCCGTGGCGGACTCGGGCCCGGGTGAGCTGGGCTACGAATTCACCGGAACAGTCGCCACGCCGCCACCGCTGCCATCACCCGCCCTTGGCGCCGGCGGCAAGGGGCCGGCCACACGGGCGCTCACACCGCTGACGCAAGGCATCAGCCGAGTGGTGGTGCTGTGCGCGTCGATCGGCGGCCCGGATGCCCTGCGCGGCTTCCTTGCCGGCATCCCGGCGGGCTTTCCGGCGCTGTTCCTGGTTGTGCAGCACCTGGAGAACGGTTACTTCGAGCGCCTCGCCCAGCAGCTGCAGAAGGCCAGCCCATTGCCGGTGCGCGTGCCGATGGCGGGCCTTGCGGCGCGCGACGGCGAAGTGCTGGTGGTGGCTTCCGGCTCGCGCTTCCAGCTTGCCGTTGACGGCCAGGTCGAGCTGGGTGAGCCCATCGAAGCCTCGCGCTATCGCCCCTGCATCGATGACGTCCTGCGCGATGTCGCCGACACCTTCGGCCCGCATGCCCACGCGATCATTTTCAGCGGCATGGCTGCCGACGCCGTCGAGGGCGCGGTCTACCTGACTCGGCGGGGGGGCGAAGTCTGGGCCCAGGATCCCGAAACCTGCGTGGTCAGCTCGATGGTCGATGGTGCCCGCAGCCGCGGCGTGGTCGAGTTCATCGGCAGCCCGCGCGAGCTGGCCGAACATTGCGTGCGCCAGATCGGCGCCAACGCCTGAGTCTTATTGCAAGGCAGCCCATGAGCAACGAACGCAAAGACATCCGTGGCGTCACCATCACCGTCACCGGTGGCCGCCTGCTGCTGCCGAACGCCAACATCGCCGAAATCATTACCTTCGCCGAGCCTGAACCGGTCCCCGGCGCGCCCACCTGGGTGCTCGGGCGCCTGCGCTGGCGCGGTTGGCGTCTGCCGCTGGTGTCCTTTTCGCGGCTGGCGGGTCTGGCCACCGACGAGGGCGAACTCGGCGCCAAGGTGGCGGTGCTGCGCGCGCTCGGCGGCAACCCGCGACTGCCGTACTTCTGCCTGCTCACGCAGGGCTTCCCACGTCTGACCACGGTGTCCTCGGACGCGCTGATCACCGCCGATGAAGGAGAGCTGCCGGCCGGCGCGCAGATGCGTGTCCTGCTGCGCGACGAGTATTCCTACATCCCGGACCTCATCGACATCGAGCATCGACTGCTGGACGTGCTGCAGATTGCAGCCTGAGCGTCCTCCGCGCAGGCCTGGATCCGGGTTCACTTCAACCGCTGGCGCCATCCGACACGCACCGCCGGATATCCTTGTGGCCTGCGAGCGTGTGGCTCTGCCAAATCGGTAGACCTCTGGCCCACACGGACTGCGCAGCCGCCGGCACGCGCCATCTCCATGCGCGCTTGACCAAACACGGGTCAAGCCCTTATTGGCTTTGAACAGTGGCCGCGAGTGCGGCACGTGTGCGGACTCGCTCCCGTTGGAACCAGCACGTGCGCGCTCGCCCCCTTGGCGCGCCCTCCGTGGCGTGCCGCAACGCTGAATCCTTTGGCGTTACCTTGGGTCTCAGCCCTCGCAGAGCGCCATCGCGGCGCCGACGATGCCGAGCTGACCGTGCTCGATCAGGTGTATCGGAACCTGCTCCAGCACCGGGCGCATGACGCCCTTCGAGGCGAATCGGGCACCGAAGGCATCGGCATCGAAACCGTGCATCAGCCGCGGCAGGATCCCGCCGGCCAGCAGCACGCCGCCGTAGGCGCCAAGCGCCAGCACCAGATTGCCGCAGGTGCTGGCCAGCGCGCCCCAGAACAGCTCGACGGCGCTGCGCGCAAGCGGATCGCCTGAGTCCGAGCTGCGGCTGACGCCTTCGGGCGTCTCGGCGACGGCAGCTAGGCCGCGCAGGTGGGCGAGTCCGCGATAGATGCGCAACAGGCCGGGGCCCGACAGCAGGGCTTCGGTGTCCACGTGGCCATCCGTGCCAAGCAGGGGGCGCATCCATTCGAGCAGGGCCGATTCCTCCGGGGTGACCGGCGCGAATCCGGGCCGGCCGGCTTCGGTGGGCAGAACGTGTTCCCGGTCGCCCAGACGAATGCGCAAGGCAGCGCCCAAGCCGGTGCCGGGACCGATGACAACGACGGGCGCTGTGGTGCTGGGCGTGCCTGAATGCAGCAAGGTACCCGCTTCGGGGGACAGCCAGCGTGTGGCTCGCGCCAACGCCTCGAAATCGTTGCTCAGCACCAGCGGCACCTCGCCCGCCACGGCTTCGAGCGCGTCCAGATGCACGCGCCAGGGCAGATTGCCGTTGACGATCTCGCGGCCGTGGCGCAGGCCTGCGCAGGCCAGCGCCAGCGCCTCGGGGCGCCCCCGATGCTCGGTCAAGAACCGGCGGACGATGTCGGCCAGCCCCGGATACTCGGCGCAGCGATAGGTCTGTGCGGACAGGACCATCGGGGCGCTGCCGCCGCGGCGGTCCACCTCGACCCAGGCCAGGCGGGCATTGGTGCCGCCCACATCGGCGGCCAGCGCGTGCATCAGCGACATCGTGAACGTCCACGGTTCGGGGCCACAGAGAGTAGCGGCTCGCGTGCCGGCCCGCGGCATCGTGTTCCACCTGAGCGTGGAGCATACGTATGCACCGGCGCTGATGGTCGAGGCCGTATCATCAGCGGCCTACCCGCAGTCTGCTCGCACACGTGCCCATCCAGCTTCTGCCTGACACCCTGATCAACCAGATCGCCGCCGGCGAGGTGGTTGAACGCCCGGCCTCGGTGATCAAGGAGCTGCTGGAGAACGCCATCGATGCGGGATCCACGCGCGTCGAGATCGATCTGGAAGAGGGCGGCATCCGCCTGATCCGCATCCGCGACGACGGCTGCGGCATTCCCGCCGAGGAGCTGCCGCTGGCGCTGTCGCGGCACGCCACCAGCAAGATCGCCTCGCTGGAGGATCTCGAACAGGTCGGCACGCTGGGTTTCCGCGGCGAGGCCTTGCCCTCGATCGCCGCGGTATCGAAGTTCAGCATTACGTCGCGACCCGCCCAGCAGGCCACTGCGACGCGCGTCGAGGTTGAGGGCGGCCGCCTGCGCGCGCCGGAGCCCGCCGCGCATCCGCCCGGCACGACCATCGAAGTGCGCGATCTGTTCTACAGCGTGCCGGCGCGGCGCAAGTTCCTGCGCGCCGAGCGCACCGAGTACGGCCATGCCGAGGATCTGGTGCGCACACTGGCGCTGGCACGCATGCAGGTGGAGCTGAAGCTCAAGCACAACGGCCGCATCAGCAAGCACTACCGCCCCGTGGAGGACGAAGCCAGCCTCGGCAAGCGCCTGTCGGAAGCCCTGGGCGAAGACTTCGCCCGCGGCGCGCTGCGCATCGAGCACGAGGCCGCGGGCCTGCGCCTGCACGGCTGGGTGGGCCTGCCCACGGCCTCGCGCAGCCAGGCCGACCAGCAGTTCTTCTTCGTCAACGGCCGCCACGTCAAGGACCGTCTGGTCGCGCACGCGGTCAAGCAGGCCTATGCCGACGTGCTCTATCACGGGCGCCATCCAGCCTTCGTGCTGTTTCTGGAGATCGATCCGCGCAAGGTCGATGTCAACGTGCATCCGGCCAAGCACGAGGTGCGCTTCCGCGACGGCCGGCTGGTGCACGAGTTCATCTTCCGCAGCCTGCACGAAGCGCTGGCAGGAACGCGCGCGGGCGCAGTGGCTGTAGGGCAGGGCAGCGTGCCCGGTGCCAGCGCTGTGAACGGGCTTTCGGTCGGGTCCCAAGCGACGACCACGGACGAGGCCTTTGCCGCGCGTTCCGCTCAGGCCGCGGGTGTCGGACACGTTGGCTACGGCCTGCAGTCGGCCGGCTTCGGCCAGCGTCCGCAGCAGGTGGGGATGCCGCTGCGCGAGCAGATGGCTGCCTATGGCGCGCTGTATGGCACACCGTCCGCCGCAGCGAATCCGCTCCCGCAGCAGGACCCCAGCGAGGCGCCGCCGCTGGGCTATGCGCTGGCCCAACTGCACGGGGTCTATGTGCTCGCCCAGAACGCGCAGGGCCTGGTGCTGGTCGACATGCACGCGGCGCACGAGCGCATCACTTACGAACGACTGAAAGGCCAGCGCGAAGGCGAGGGCATCCGCTCGCAGCCGCTGCTGGTGCCAATCGAGCTCGCGGTCAGCGAGCGCGAAGCCGATCTCGCCGAGGGCGAAGCCGATGCCCTGGCCGCACTCGGCATTGAACTGCAGCGCATCGGCCCACAGTCGCTCAGCATCCGCAGCGTGCCGGTGCTGCTGGCCGGTGCCGATGCCAGGCAGCTGGTGCTGGACGTGCTCTCGGACCTGGCCGAACACGGACGCACGCGGCGCATCGAAGAGGCCGGCAATGCATTGCTTTCCACGCTCGCCTGCCACACCTCGGTGCGTGCCAACCGGCAGCTCACCGTGGCCGAGATGAACGCGCTGCTGCGCGACATGGAGGCCACCGAGCGCAGCGGCCAGTGCAACCACGGGCGCCCAACCTGGACGCAGCTGAGCCTGGCCGAGCTCGACAAACTGTTTCTGCGGGGCCGCTGAGCCATGCACCTGAAGAAACCGTCCGAGAAGCAGCAATTCGGCGATCAACACCCGCCGTCGCCCCCGCGCAGGCGGGGGCCCAGAGGAGACTTGCCGCTGCGGTCGGGGGGCGGGATTCGCACCTTCGCGGCGACCGCGGACCCAGGCTCCATCGACAACATCCAACCCGCGACGCGGTGGAGGAGGGTTTCTGGAATCGCAGCGCTCGCGCTGGCGACACTCTTGATCGTTGCCTGCGGGGTGCAAACCGATTCCGATGTTGCGCCCATCGCCAGCACCGATGCGGCTGTGGCCGAGCAATCGACGGCAGGTGCGGCCGCTGCGGGCAATGACGCCTGGCTCGCCGAGCTGCAGGTCTTTCGAGCCGAGCGCGAGCACGCCCTGCGCAGTCCGGAAGGATGGATGGCCTTGGTTGGTTTGCACTGGCTGGAAGCCGGCGCGCACAGCCTCGGCAGCGACAGCGGCAATGCCGTCCGGCTTGCAGTCGGCCCCGCCCGGCTCGGAGCGTTCGAGCTGCTTCCGGAGGCGATGGCCCTGCGTCTCATCCTCACCGATGGCGTGCGCGTCCGCCGCGACGGCGCCGAGGTGACACAAGGCGAGATCCTGATCCACGCCGACAAGTCCGAAGCGCCCACGCGCATCGACTTCGACGGCGGAAGCCTTGGCCTGATCGAACGCGGCGGTCGCTACGCCCTGCGCGTGCGCAGCCCGCAGGCGCCATCGCTGCTGGCCTTCAAGGGCCTCAACTGGTTTGCGCCCGACCCAGGCTTCGTCACCGAAGCCCGCTTCGAGCCGCATCCGCCGGGCCAGACGATTCCGATCGTGAACGTGCTCGGCCAGATCGAGCCCACGCCAAATCCGGGGCGGCTGGTCTTCGAGCTCGATGGCACAACCCATACGCTCGAAGCGCTGGGCGATCCCGAGGATTCGCTGTTCCTGATCTTCGCCGACCGCAGCAACCGCCGTGAAAGCTATGGCGCCGGCCGCTTCCTCTACACCGGCAAGGTCGTGGAGGGGCGCGTGCGGCTCGACTTCAATCGGGCCATCAACCCGCCCTGTGCGTACACCGACTACAGCACCTGCCCGCTGCCTCCACCGGAGAACCGCCTGCGCGCGACGATCACCGCTGGCGAAGCGCGCTACGGTCACACGGTCGATGTTCCCGCTTCCTGATGCGCCACCCTTGCCTGGAGCCTGCTCGATGAATCGCCTGTTCGCTCGTCTTGCCCTGACCGCCGTCGGCCTGCTGTTCGCCGCCACTGCGCTGGCACGCCCGATGCCCCTGCTGTGGGTCGCCAAGAAGGGCGAGACCGAAGTCCACCTGCTCGGCAGCTTCCACATGCTGAAGGAGGGCGACTATCCGATGGATCCGAGTATCGAGCTGGCTTATGCCAACGCCGAAGCGCTGGTATTCGAGATCGCACCGGCCGAGATGAAGTCGCCCGATCTCTCGCGCGGCCTCATGCAGGCGGCGCGCTTCGAAGACGGCGGCAGCCTGCGCGCCGTGCTGTCCGAGGCCACCCGCAAGAAGCTCGAAGCCTTCATGGGCGAGGCCGCGGTGCTCGGCTCGGACGGTATGAAGCCCTGGTTCATCACCTTGAACATGACGGTGTCGATGATTCTCCAGGCAGGCTTCAACCCGGCGCTGGGCATGGACGTCCACTTCATGCAGCGCGCGGAAGCCGACGCCAAGCCCACCCGCGGGCTGGAAACCGTGGCGGACCAGATCGCCGCCCTGTCCGGCGCGCCGATGGATGAGCAGGTCCTCGGCCTTGAAGAAGCCCTGCGCCCGCGCGAGGAGATGCTGCAGCGCTTCGACGAACTGCACGGCTTCTGGCGCGCGGGTGATGTCGACGCCATCGAACGCCTGATGGTCGAGGAACTGGTCGACAAGACGCCGGTCACAGCCAAGCTGCTCAACGAAGACCGCAACCGCCGCTGGCTGCCGCAGATCGAGGCCATCCTCGCCGGTGACAAGGACACTCTGGTCATCGTCGGCGCCTTGCATCTGGTGGGTGATATCGGTCTGGTCGAGCTGCTGCGCGCCCGCGGCTACAGCGTGGAGCGCGTCGACCCGACGCCGTGAGCTGACTGTCGATCCGCCGCTCGCTCCACGCTAGCAAGCGAACATAGGGCGGGCCTTGGCCCACCGTGACCTCTACACCACGACACGACCATAGGGTGGGCCCTGGCCCACCATGCCAATGAACCTCGCGGCAGGACGCGCAGACCCGTGCGCTCAACGGCGTAGTGCCTGGTGGGTGCAATGTCCTCGGCATCCGTGAGGCAGCGGTGAGCCAGGGCCCACCCTATGCGGATTGAGAGCTGCTGGATCGCGTCGACGCATTCGCCGCAGCCACGGCGCTAGAGTGGCATCCGCTCTTCCACCAGCAAGGAATACTGCCCCGTGTCGCAGCCCGGCTCCGATCAAGACGAAGTGCTGATTCTCGGTGGCGGCGTGATCGGCCTGTGTAGTGCGCTGTATCTGCTGGAAGCCGGTCGCCGCGTGCGGGTGCTGGAGCGCCGGCACGTCGGCGCGGGCGCCTCGCACGGCAACTGCGGCACGCTGACCCCCAGCCATGCGCCGCCGCTGGCCGCGCCCGGGGTCATCGCAAAGGGCCTGCGCTGGATGCTTACGCCCGATGCGCCGCTGTACATCAAGCCGCGCATCGATCCCGCGCTGTGGCGCTGGCTGCTGCGCTTTGCGGCGCGCTGCAATCGCCGCGACTGGCGTGACTCCACGGCCAAACGCGCGGTGCTGCTGAACGCTTCGCGGCAGCTGCTGGCCGAAGCGGTCGTGCGCCACGGTCTCGACTGCGAGCACAGCGATACCGGCCTCACCTACGTCTTCCGCACGCAGCAGCTGTTCGATGAGATCGCAGCGGATCTGCCGGCGCTGTCCGAGTTTGGTATCCGCGCCGAAGTGCAGGAGGGCGCACGCGTCGAGCGCGACGAGCCCGCGCTGAAGCCCGGGGTCGCTGGCGGCATCCACTTCCCCGATGATGGCCACCTGCGGCCTGATCGCTATCTCTCTGCGCTGGCGCGACGGGTTCGCGAGCTGGGCGGTGAGATCGAAGAGGGCGTCAGCGTGGAGCGCATCGTCACCGCGCAGGGCAGGGTGGAGGCCGTCCACACCAGCCGTGGCGTGCTGCACCCGCGCGAGCTCGTGTTCGCGCTGGGCGCCTGGAGCCCCGCGTTCGCCAACCAACTTGGACTCAAGCTGCCGATCCAGCCGGGCAAGGGCTACTCGATCACCTACACCCGCCCTGGTCTCGCGCCGAAGCGGCCCATGGTGTTGAAGGAGCGCTCGGTCTGCGTGACCGCCTGGTCGGACGGTTATCGCCTGGGCAGCACCATGGAGTTCAGTGGCTACGACGAGAGCCTGAACCGTGTGCGTCTGGGGGCTCTGGAGCGTGGCGCCGCCGAGTTCCTGCACGAGCCGGTGGGCGGTACGAAGCAGGAGGAGTGGTTCGGCTGGCGCCCCATGACCTGGGACGACCTGCCCTTCATCGGCCGAGCCCCGCGCGCGCGGAACCTCGTGATCGCTGCCGGCCACGGCATGATGGGGGTCAGCATGTCGGCCGTCAGCGGCCATCTCGTCGCCGACCTGATCTGCGGCCGCGAGCCGATCATCGATCCCGCCATCGTCAGCCCGACACGCGCATAGGGTGGGCCCTGGCCCACCATGACCTGGGCCAGACCGCTCGCTTCGGTGCGCTCATCAAGCGCTCCCACAGCATCGACACGGTCAGTGGAGCGCACCTCCATTCCCCCGCGAAGGTATTCATTCCGCCCCGCAACCCGCTAGGCTGTGCCTACCCTCGCCAAAGTCCGCCGCCCCGCGTGAACCACACCGCCAGCGACGTCTACGAGCTGCATCAGGGCAGCGCTCCGCTGCTCATCAGCCTGCCGCACGACGGCACCGCGATTCCCGACGACATCGCGCCACACCTGCACGATGCTGCGCGCCGCGTGCCGGATACCGACTGGCACGTCGCCACGCTGTATGACTTCGCCCGCGAGCTCGGCGCCTCCATCCTCGTACCGCGCTACTCGCGCTACGTCATCGATCTGAACCGCCCGCCCGACGGCGTTGCTCTGTATCCCGGCCGCGCTGAAACCGGCCTGTGTCCGACCATCGCCTTCAGCGGCGAGGCGATCTATCGCGAGGGTCACGCGCCGGATGCCGCCGAGGTGGAACGCCGTCGCCTGCTCTACTGGCAGCCCTACCACTCAGCCCTGGCTGGAGAGCTCACGCGCCTGAAGTCCGCCCACGGCCGCGCTCTGCTCTGGGAAGGCCACAGCATCCGCAGCGAAGTGCCGATGCTGTTCGAAGGCCGCCTCCCGGACTTGAACCTAGGCACCGCCGACGGCGCCAGCTGCGGCAACACACGGCTCGACCGCGTCACCGCCTTGCTCGCCCAGCAGAGCGACTACAGCTGGGTCGCCAACGGCCGCTTCAAGGGCGGCTACATCACCCGCCACTATGGCCGCCCGGCCGAGGGTATTGATGCCATCCAGCTCGAACTCGCCCAGCTCACCTACATGGATGAACGCAGCCAGCGCTACGACGCGGTCAGGGCGGGGCGGCTGCAGGGGCTGCTCCGGAAGATGCTGCTTGCGGCTCTGGTTTGAGAGCTTCCCAGCCCGCGTGGCGGGCCAGGAGTTCATGAGGCGACATGGATTCGTCCCTCTGGCTCTCTGCTATTCGTAGGAGCCTGTTCGCAGGCGACCGCAGCCTTCGCCGTGCACCACCTCTGCGGGTCGCGAGCAAGCTCGCGCTTACCACAGCCGGCTTTCGGGTAGACAGCGATAGCCGCAGAGGCCGTTGAGGGGGCTGTTTCTTGAGTGCCTTTCGAGCTCCGGCTTGCCACTCGGTGAGTCAGACGGAGGATGAGAGTCGCGCCAGTCGCTCTGCCACTGAACTGAACCCGATCCGCTCCTGTTCCAGCCGCAGCCTTGGCTGGTAGTGGTCGAAGCGAAGGTCGTCGTACAGGGCGCGCTCTGAAGGCATCAGCCTTGTCAGCACGTGGCGAACCGGTGCGGGCTCCTCGCCCCAGTGTTCCCGATGGGCAAGCAGGGTTTCGCGATCCATCAGGAACGACGCGACCTGCGCATGGTGGGCCCGCAGCTGATCGAGAATGGCGAAGCCGTGGGTGTCGATGTCGCCCCAGTAGTGCAGGGCGCAGCGCTGCAGCCAATCGGCGCGCGCCAGAGCCTCCCAGCCGTAACCGGCTCCGAACACAACGATGGCGCGCGCGACCCCCGGGAACGCGAGGAAGTTGGTCTCGTTCTCGGTGATGAAGACGCGCTCGATGGGCAGCTGCAGCGTCGCGAAGCTGGCGGCGTCCAGCGTGATGTCTGACAGTCCCGTGCAGCCCGACAGCGCCGGAATTCGCGCATCCAGCAGCCGGAAGCGAATGCGCACGGGCTTGTCGAGAAAGCCATAGCGGCGTGCGAACTGCGGGACACCGGTCGCCGAAAGTTCGACAGCCTCGGCCGGGAGCGCAAGATCGAGCAGTTCGATCAGCACACTGCGATGGGCCTCGATGAACTTGCTGTCGACTCCAGGCACATCGACCTGGCGCAGGTAGATGCCCGGGCGCGGATGCACCTGCAGCCAGCCGACCACCGCCAGCATTGGCGGCCAGCGCTCGGCCAGGTCCAGCGCCTGCAGTGGGCGTCGCAGCAGCCAGGCCATGAGTGCAGGCTGCGCACGCTCGGTCTGCTGCCACAGCAACACGAAGCGCCGTGCTTCGGGCGACTTGCCAATGAAAGCCAGAGCGTGTTGCAGATCGTCCAGCCACACAGCGGAAGGCAGGCGCTGCGCGCCCTGCACGCGGTGGTTCCAGTCCCGCCATTCGATGCGGATCTGCGGCGTGTCAGCCAGCGCGTGAACCCACTCGCGAACCGCCTCGAAGCGATCGGACAAATCCGCCGCGCTGGGCGCCTTCAAGCTAAGGCGCAGCGGCCAGGCGATGACATCCGATACCGCCGCGCGCAGCAGCTCGCCGCGCTCCCACAGCCGCTGCACCTGCGCGCGCAGATCCGATGGCGTGGTCCAGCTCATGAGGCGCTGGCGCTTCCCGCCGCACCGCCTTGGGCCTTCTGCGTGCGGTAGTCCTCGATCGACAGGCAGCGCAGCCGCGAGTCGCGGCCGCCCTCGTTGTGGACGAAGCCGACGCTGGCCACATAAGGCTCGATGATGTGGATCTTCTGCAGCGGCGTGACGATCAACAGCTGCAGGTTGAGCTGCTGGAACAGGCGCAGGCCGTACTGGGCGGATTCGTCCGAGCCGCGGCCGAAGGCTTCGTCGATCACCACGAAGCGGAAGCTGCGCGAGCGCACCGCGCCCCATTCCAGCCCGAACTGATAGGCCAGACTGGCGGCGAGCACGGTGTAGGCCAGCTTCTCTTTCTGTCCGCCCGACTTGCCGCCGGAGTCGGAGTAGTGCTCATGCTCGACGCCGTCCGCGCGCCAGCGCTCGCTGGCGGAGAACAGAAAGCCGTTGCGCACATCGGTGACCTTGGCGGTCCAGCGGCGGTCGGCATCGGCAAAGCCCTCGCGGCCGCGGAAGCGATCGATGAGCGCCTTGACCTGCAGGAACTTCGCCTCGGAATACTGCTCGTCGCCGGAGCCGGTCAGCGCACCCTCGGTGCAGGCGCGCAGGTCCTGCTGGAAGTCGCGGATCTCGGCATCCGGGCTCGGCTGCGCCACCAGCTTGATGTAGCGCCCGGGGTTGTAGTCGATCGCCTCCAGCGACTGGTTGATGAAGTCGACGCGCTCCTTGATCGTCTCGCGCTCGCGCGCCAGCTGTGCGTTGAAGTTCGCGATCTCGTTGATCGTGTTGACGTTCAGCAGCTCCTTGAAGCGTGCCTCGAAGCGCGGCAGGTCGTCGCCGCGCAGGCCGGCGAGCATGCGCTCGTACTCGAGCAGGGCGGCCAGGCTGACATCGGTGTCGACGGTCTCGGCCTTGAACTCCTCCTTGAAACCGCGCATGGCGTTGACGATGCGCTCGGTCAGCCGCGCCAGACGCCGGTCTTCGGCGTCGATGCGCTCCTGCAGCCAGCGGCGCAGGTCCTGCTCGCGGTTGTCGCAGGACTCCACCGACAGCTGATGCTCGCCCAGCGCCTGCGCACGCCAGGCTTCCAGGCGTGTGAACTGCGCCTCCGACAGTGGTGCTTCATTCCACAGCGCCGCAGCCTGTTCGCGCAGCGCCTCTGCGGCCTCGCGCTTGCTCTTCAGTTCGCCGCGCTTGCCCAGCGCGTCGGAGCGCTTCTGATCCACCTCGGCAAGCCGCGCCTGCACGGCCTGCAGTTGGCGCGTGAGCTCCTGCAGCGCATCCGAAGCCGCCTCCAGGCGCGCGCGTTCCTCGCTCAGCGCGGCGATCTGGCGGGCCAGCGACATCCAGTCGATGTCGGCATAGCGGGTGAACTCCTCCAGCTTGCTCAGCGCGTCGAGTTGGCCCTGCAAGCCCTTGCGCGCCTGCTGCAGTTCGGTGATGCGCTGGGCCAGGCCGGCCAGCCGCTCCTGCAGCTGCTGGCGCTGATCGCGCAGTGCGCGCAGCTTGTCGGCATTGCTCCAGCCCAGCACATAGCGGCTGCGGTCGTCGATGCGGCTGCGGTCGTCCTTCTCGTGGCGTCCGCTGGGGTCCTTGATCTGGCCTGAGCGGGTGATGGCGCGGGCCTCGCGGCGGAACTGCTCGGCGCTATCGCAGCAGGCCACGTCGAAGCGCTGGCGCAGCTCCTGCTCCAGCCATTCGTAGTGCGGCGAATCCGGCTTGATGAGCAGTTTGCGCACCAGCGACTGCGGGTGCAGGCTCGCCGCCTGTGTGGCCTTGCGCGCCCGCACGTGGAAGTAGACCAGACGCGCGCCGAGATGCTGCTGATCCACCCACTCGGCCACAGCCCTGTAGTGCGCCTCCGGCACCAGCAGGGCGAGGCCGAAGCCGCGCAGCAGGCGCTCGGCCGCGCCTTCCCAGTCGCGCTCGTCCTCGCGCACCTGGATCAGTTCGCCAGCGAAGGGCAGTTCGTCTTCGGCGATGCCCAGTGCCGCGCACAGGGCATCGCGGATGCGCACCTGCGCCGTATCGATGTTGCTGCGGCGCCGCTGCAGGCTCTCGATCTCCTCGGTCAGCGCCGCGTTCTCCTCGCGCCCCTTGCGGAAGGCGAAGTCCTCCTCGCGCTCGCGGTTGTCGAGATGAGACAGACGCTCACGCAGATCCTCGGCGCGCTGGCTGATGCCCTGCTGCTGGATCAGAAAGCCTGCCTCATCCGCTGGCGCCGGCTCGTCGATGCGCGCCAGCAGGCTCTGGTGGCGCTGCGCCTTCTGCTGGCGCTGTTCCTTCTCCTGCTCCAGCCGGCGGATCTCTGCAGCCAACTCTTCGAGACGGTCGCCGCCCTTGTCGCGCAGGGCGCGCTCCAGGCGCGAGACCTCGACGCGCTCGGCTTCGCGCTGGGCCTCCATGCGCTCGATCTGCGCATCCAGACGCGTGGCGTCTTCGGCCAGCAGGCCCAGGCGTCGATCCAGCAGCTCGCCCTTCAGGCGCGCGAAATAGGGCCGCAGCTGGTCGCGCGCCTCGCGCCATCCCTGCACCTCGGCCACCAGCGCGCGATGGCGCTCGCCGTCGGCCACCAAGGGCGTCAGCAGATCGACCTGACGCTTGGCCTTGAGCACCGCTTGATGCGCGCGGTCCAGGTCGTCGAAGTGGCGGATCAGTGCCTCGATGCGGCTGCCGACATCGAAGGGCTCCAGCATGTGGCTGCGCACGAAATCGGTGAGGTTGCCCACCGACTTCATCGACACCGTCTGGTGGAACAGCTCCAGCGCCTGTTCGTGCTCGATGCCGAAGCGGCGCCGGAACCAGGCGCCGTAGGGCGGAAAGCCGTCGAACAGTTCGCAGCCGCTGGCGCGCAGCTTCTTGCGCAGGCCGCTGATGTCGCTGCCGAAGCCGCTGAAATCCTCGGCGATGCCGAGCGCACGCTCGGCCGCCACGAACAGACGCGCAGGCGGGCCGCCGGGATCCTTCAGCCAGAACACCTGGGCGAGGGTTACCGCCTGGTCGTAGCCCTCGTTGCGGAACACGCCGAGGATGACCGAGTAGCTCGACGCATCGCGCAGCGCCACCGGCTTGGCGCTGCCGGTGACCTCGTTGCGCTCGCTCTTGTAATGGCCCAGCACATAGGAGCGCAGCGAGCGCTCGCGCGCGTCAGCGCCGGCCGCCTTGTTGTAGGCCACGCGATGCGCCGGCACCAGCAGGGTGGTGAGGGCATCGACCAGGGTCGACTTGCCCGAACCGATGTCGCCGGTGAGCAGGCCATTGCGGCCATCGAGCGCGTAGCGCCAGACGCGCTTGTCGAAGGTGCCCCAGTTCAGCACTTCGAGCGTCTGCAGGCGAAAGCCGACGCGGCTGTCGTCGGAGACGAAGCTCAGGCCGAGCGTCGGCGCCTCAAGCATCGGACTCGCCCTTGCTTGTGCCTGCCGAAAGGGCGGTGCGGTAGACCTCAAGGCGGACATCGAACTCGGCCAGCCACTGCGCGTCGACAAAGGCCTTCAGGATGCGCCGCACCTCGTAGTGGCCGCGATCCTGGGTGCTGCCGGCCGCGGGCTTCAGCTTGCGCAGAAAGCCCAGGTCGACCACCTTGGAAATCGTTGCGTCCACCTGGTCGATCAGGCGCGCCTCGTTGCTGCCATCGGGCAGGAAGACCCGCATGAGTTCGGCGATGTCTTCGCGCGACAGCACCAGACGCGTATCGCCGCCACCGGCGTCGAACTCGGCCAGACGCTTGCGCAGCAGGGCCAGCATCAGGCTGACCGGATACGACAGCGGGCGTCGAGCGATCAGCCGCGGCAGGCGCGGCGCGGCATCGGACTCGTCCGGATCGGGCCGGCTCTTGAGATAGGCATAGCCCTCGGCCTCGTCCAGCACCAGGTCCAGCAGCAGCACCACCGCCTGCTCGCGCACGCGCGCCTGCAGGCGCAGCAGGCTGGCCCAGAGCTTCTCGTCGTCATCGCGGTAGAGCACGCCCTTCAGCAGGTGCACCAGCAGCTGCGAGAGCTCGGGGACGGCAGGCGCCGGCGCATTCGCGGCCTCAGTCGTGTCGATGTCTTGCAGGTCTTCGCTCATTGGGTTCCCGTTCGCGCTGCTCATTGTGGTGAGCGCGCAAAGATCACGCGCGGCAGGAGCGCCTCGCGCGTCACTGCCTCGCCGGCTGCATTGGTGGCCTGCCAGCGGATCGGCTCGTCCACGCTTTCGTCGACGAGCGCGCGCAGACCATCGAGAGTGTCGCCGCTGCTGTCGGCGTGGGCCAGCTCCAGGTAGGCCACCAGTTCCGCCAAACCCTGCTGCAGGGGCGAGCTGTCGAGCAGCTCGCGCAGGCTGATCTGCGACTGCTGGCGCAGAGCGCGCTGCAGGGTCGCGCGCAGGCGCGCCTTGTCGACCACGATCTGATCGAACAGACGCCCGGTGTCGACCTCGTCCTCGCCCAGCTCCAGCGCCAGCGCGGCGAGACGCGGCTTGACGCTGGGCGTGAACAGCGGGCGCTCCAGCGGCAGCTCGACCTCTGCGCCTATGTCGTCGATGTGCATCACCGTGCCCGTAAGCGCGGCCTCGCGCAGGCCGAGCGCTTTGCCCTCGATGCCGTGCAGCAGATCGAGAATGCGGCGGTTCTCCAGGAAGGCGCGGTCGTCCAGAAAGCGCCGCAGTTGCTGTGAGAGCTGGGCCACCGTGCGCTGGGTGTGCTCGCCGGCTTCCAGCCAGTCGTGATGCACGCGACGCGTGCGCGGCTCGGGCTTCAGCTCGCTCACCGCCGGCAGCGCCAGCACGGTATCCAGACGCTGCGACAGCTCCTCCTGGCGACGGCTGGACATCAGAAAATCCCAGAAGGCGCGGAAGCTGCGGCCCTGGTCGGAGTCACCGATCGCATCGCGCTCGCCCATGATCTCGTCCAGCAGGGCACCCTTCGAGCCCTCCCACAGTGCGATCTTCTCGCGCACCTTGCGATCGAGCAGGCGGAAGTTGTGCTCCACCTCGCGAAAGTCGGCCAGCAGCTCGCGCGCGAGCTGCTGAAACTGCTGGAAGCGATCGCGCACCGCGGTGTCGTCCATCATCGCCACATCGCCGGCTTCGACGCGGGCGATCTCGGCATCGATCTCGGCGCGCTTGCGGCGCAGCTCTTCCACGCGCTTGTCCGGATCGACCTCGGTGCCCGCGCTGATCTGCTCCAGCAGCGCGAACAGGGTCAGCAGTCGCGACTCGGTGCCGACGAACGCACGCTCGGTCAGCGACTGCAGCCAGGCGATGGCCTTCTCGGTGGCCGGCGTCAAATCGAACTGCGCCTCATCGGTGCCCGGCTTGTAGAACTTGCGCAGCCAGGCCTTGTCGGGCGTCGCCCAGTCGTTCAGATACTCCAGCGCGGCCTTGGGGTAGGCATCCTGCCCGTACTGCTCGCGCAGGGCGAACAGCTCGTCCTCCAGCGACTCGGCCAGATCGGCTTCGCTCATCACCCGCACATTCGGCGCCACGAACGCGCGGTGCAGAAAGCTCGCCACCAGCGGCGCATGCTTCGAGGCCAGCAGGCGCCAGGCGGGGTGACGGTCGCGGAGGGTGGTGAGGGTGGCGTGGTGCATCCCGAGGCTCAGCGCTTCGCGCTTTCAGCCATTAGAAAGCCCAACTCGCTGCCGAGATCGAAGGCCAGGCCGCCACTGCTGCGGCTGACGGCATCGAGGCGGTCCCACAGATCGGAGTGCGGCGGCTGCGGAAGGCCCTCAACAGCCTTGTTTGCCTGCGCAAACATGCGCACAAGAGCATCCGCATAGCCTTCCTCCTGCAGGCCCACCTCCTTGGCGAAACCGGTCGCTCGCTCGCAATAGAACACCATCAGCTCAGCCAGCCCTTCTGCTTGGCCTACGGCCCTCTTGTAGTCCGTAATGGCCTTCTTCGCCTTGGCCACCGACGTGTCCTGCTTCTTGCGATAGTCCGGCCAGAGCCATCGGTCGATAGTGGCCTTGTAGGGCTTCAGCACATCCTCGCCCAGTGCGAAACGAGCATGCAGGAAGGCCTGATTGTCGCGATTGGCGGCATACAGAGCCTGCACCAGGCCGATGAGTTCGGCGCGATCAAGGTCTGCGAGTTTGACCTTGAGGTCGGACCAGCTGGGGGTGCTGCGTTTGGTTGCCACGGTCAGGTTCTCGCTTCTTGTGATGATGTGCGGGTCGTTCGCCGCTGGTCAGAGCGTGCTAACTGGAGTCGGCGAAGAGCATGCCCGGCCAGACAACTTACCGGCCCGCATGCCCCGGCAGCCAAGACGCCGACAGCACCTCGGCCTGCTGCAACACGGTCTGCACTGCGGCGTCCTGCAGGTCGGGCGGGTAGCCGTACTTGCGCAGGATGCGCTTGACCAGCACGCGCAGCCGGGCGCGGGCCGACTCGCGGTGCGCCCAATCGACGGCGACATTCTCACGCAGCGAGACCAGCAGCTCATGGGCGATCACCCGCAGCTTGTCATCGCCCATCACTTCCACCGCGGACGCGTTTTCCGCCAACGCGTCGTAGAAGGCGATCTCGTCGTCCGACAAGCCCTGCTCCTCGCCGCGGCTGCGCGCCGCGCGAATGTCTCGGGCCAGCCTGTTCAATTCCTGCAGCACCTCGGCGGTGGTGATGGCGTTGGCGTGGTAACGGGCGATGGCGTCTTCCAGACGCTGCGAGAACGCGCGCGTCTCGACGACATTGGTGCGCGTGCGCGAGCGGATGCTGTCATTGAGCAGCTTGCGCAGCGCTTCGAGCGCCAGGTTCTTCTTCTCCATCTGCTGCACTTCCAGCAGAAACTCGTCGGAGAGGATCGAGAGGTCGGGCGTCTGGATGCCGGCCGCTGCAAGAATGTCGACGATCTCGGTGGACACCACCGCACGGCTGACGATCTGCTGGATGGCCAGCTCGCGATCCTGCCGGGCAAGGCCCGGGCCCGCCGACGACTTGACGAGGGCCGCGCGAATCGCCTGGAAGAAACCGACTTCCTCGCGGATTCCGCGCGCCTCATCCGAGCTCGCAGCCAGGGCGAAGGCTTTCGACAGGCCCAGCACGCCATCGGCGAAGCGCCGCTGCGCCTGCTTTTTGCCCTCAGGCGTCTGCTCGGCAGCCGCCCACTGCTGCTGCTTGTCGAGTATCCATTCGATGGCGCCCGCCATCATGGCCAGCCGTTCGCCGGGCGAGCCACCCAAGCCCGTGCGGTAGTCGAAGCCATGGAACATGGCGCCCACGATCTCGTACTTTTCCAGCAGCACCGCCACCGCTTGCGCCTCATCAATGCCGGTCTTGTCCTGGTCGGGCTTCGAGTACTGGGCCAGCGCGGATTTCAGATTCTGGGCGATGCCGATGTAGTCCACGATCAGGCCCGCCGGCTTGTCGCGAAACACACGGTTGACGCGGGCGATGGCCTGCATCAGGCCGTGGCCGCGCATCGGCTTGTCGATGTACATGGTGTGCATGCTGGGTGCGTCGAAGCCGGTCAGCCACATGTCGCGCACGATCACCAGCTTGAGCGCGTCCTTTGGCTCGCGCGCACGCTTGGCCAACAGATCGCGCCGCGCCTTGTTGCCGATGTGCTGCTGCCATTCAACCGGGTCGGACGCCGCACCCGTCATCACGACCTTGAGGCTGCCGGCCTTGTCGTCATCGCTGTGCCAGTCGGGGCGCAGCTTGATGATCTCCTCGTACAGGGCCACGCAGATGCGTCGGCTCATGCACACCACCATGGCCTTGCCCTGCAGCGCGGCTACGCGATCCTCGAAGTGCTGCACCAGATCGGCAGCCACCAGCGCCAGTCGCTTCTCGCTGCCGACTAGGGCTTCGACCGTGCTCCATTTCTGCTTGACGCGCTCGGCCCTGGGTTCGTCCTCGTCTTCCAGCAGGGCTTCGATCTCGGCATCGATGTGCGGCCGTTGGTCGGCGTCCAGTTCGATGCGGGCCAGCCTCGACTCGTAGTAGATCGGCACGGTGGCGCCGTCTTCCACTGCGCGGCTGATGTCGTAGATGTCGATGTAGTGGCCGAACACCGCCGGCGTGTTGACGTCGCTGGCCTCGATCGGCGTGCCGGTGAAGCCGATGAACGAAGCCTGGGGCAGGGCATCGCGCAGGTACTTGGCAAAGCCGTAGGCGATCTCACCGGTCTTGCCGGCCACCTTCGCCTTGAATCCGTACTGGCTGCGGTGCGCCTCGTCGGCGATCACCACGACGTTGGCGCGGTTGGTGAGCATCGGGAAGTCCGCCTCATCCGCCGCCGGCGAGAACTTCTGCAGCGTGGTAAAGATCACCCCGCCCGACGCACGCGAAAGCAGGCTGCGCAGATGCTCGCGATCCTGCGCTTGCACCGGCGTCTGCCGCAGCAGATCGCGGCACATCGCGAAGGTGGCGAAGAGCTGGTCGTCGAGATCGTTGCGGTCGGTCAAGACCACCAGGGTGGGGTTTTCCATGCGCGGTTCCAGCACCAGCAGCCCCGCATAGAACGCCATCAGCAGGCTCTTGCCGGAGCCCTGGGTGTGCCAGATCACGCCCGCCTTGCGGTCGCCTGCGGGCTGGTCCTTGACGCTCGGCAGGCCGTACAGGGCCGGGTCTTCGGCCTGCCATTTCGCCCGGCTGGCCCGCAGCGTCGAGGCCACCGCGCGCTTGACCGCATGGAACTGGTGGTAGCCGGCGATGATCTTGATCAGCCCGCTGCTGGCTTCGCCGAACACGGTGAAGTGGCGCAGCAGGTCCAGAAAGCGCCCCCGCTCGAACACGCCCTCGACCAGCGTGGCCATCTCGGGGCTGCCCTTGGGTTCGATGCGCGCGCCATCGGTGGCGCGCCAGGGCATGAAGCGCTCGAAATCCGCCGACAGCGAGCCCACCCGCGCCGACAGCCCGTCGGAGGTCACCAGCAGCGCATTGCTGCGGAACAGCGCAGGAACTTGCTGCTTGTAGGTCTGCAGCTGGTTGAACGCGCCAAGAAGCGTCGCGCTCTCGCCGCCAGGGGCCTTCAGCTCCAGCACCGCCAGCGGCAGACCGTTGACGAACACCACCACATCCGGCCGGCGCTTGTTGGGCCCGGCCACGACGGTCAGCTGCTGCACCGCCAGCCAGTCGTTGTTGTCCGGGCGCTCGAAGTCGATCAGCCGCACCTTGCCGGCGCTCAAGGTGCCGTCCTCGGCGTAGTACTCCACGTCTGCGCCTTCAGTCAGCAGACGATGGATGCGGCGGTTTTCCTCCAGCAGGGCAGGGAACTCCGACTGCGTCAGCTGCCGGACGGCATCGGCAAGAGCCTCGGGCGGCAAGCTGGGGTTCAAGCGCGCCACCGCCGCACGCAGGCGCGCGCTCAGCAGCACTTCGTCGTAGGCCTCGCGCTCCGGCTGCTTGCCGTCGGGACCGATGAGCTCATCCGAAGCGACGGCGTAGCCCAGTGCGCTGAGCTGCTGTAGCAGCGCGGCTTCGAGTTGGGCTTCGGAGAGAAAGGCCATGCCTGTGTCCTATTGGCCGTGCTCGTTGAGCAGGGCGGTCTCAACTCTGAAACGCAACACCCCAACGGAGCGTAGTGGGCCAGGTGA
>NZ_CALART010000113.1 GCF_937888285.1 uncultured Aquimonas sp. | reverse complement strand
GGCGACGGTCAGGAAGATCGGGTCAGGTTGGAAGGTGAGACAGCCGGACGCTTACGTGGCGGCAGCAGGAACAGCAGGCCGACGGCGACCGCCGCATCGAAGCGCATGCCGAAGAGCGACGAGGCTTCCACCGTCTCGCAGACCACGCGATGCCGCGGAAGGCGGCGGGCGAACGCCGCCACCAGGCGCGGTGAGGCATCGACGCCGTAGACATGGCAACCCGCAGAGTCCAGCGCTGCCGCAATCGGCTCACCCGAGCCGCAGCCGAGGTCGAGCACGTCGCCGCCAGCGGGCAGCGCCTTCGCCCAAGCACTCACGACGGAAGCACCCGCGCTCGAGCGGACCGCGAGGAACCTCTCGGCCACGGCATCCCAGCCGTTGGATGTGTCCGTGCTCAGGCCACCCATCGCGGCGTGTTCATGCAGAGGTCTTCACTTCTACTCGATTGGACGCACGGCGAGCGCCTGCCCAGACACGCGTCAGCCCACGGTACTGGAAAAGCGATCGACGCTTGAACGAATGGCCCTGCTTCGCGGATTCCATTATGGCTAGAGCCACCGCGCTCGACAAAGCCGAATACACGAATGCAGTCGATTGCTCAGGCGCAAGAAGAGCGGGTCAGCTGGAAAGAAGGAACGGCCGACTTGTCAGCGGTTGACGGGGGACTCCATACACGATTGGTTAGGCGGCAACCGACGGCCTATGATGGTGGTGCTGCGGTGACCCAAGGAACAACAGTCTCGAACTCGATTTGAACCAGCGCGTGACCTGCAAATGAATCGCGGACCTCAGCGAGCCGCGACGTAAAGCCGATGCTCTTCATGCCGGGAAAAGGCTCCGGATCGAGCGTGTAGGAGGCGTCGCCCACCTGGCGCCACGCATCCTCGCCGTCGTCGAGATGGCCGACGAAGTGGAACCAGCCTTGAGTTGGCATGGGCTCGCCACTGGTGCCGTAGTGGCAAAGCTCGGCCGGCTTTAACGGGTCGACGCCGAGCAGTTCGAGGAGCTGTAAAAACTGGGGCGAGTACGCGCGCTCCCTCGCTGCGCGAAAGTTCACGCAGTCGTCGCAGCTGCAATCGATCGGCGATGCCGCCCTGTAGAGAGCAGCAGTAAGCTCGCGATCGAAGCGAAAGTGCCATCGGCCAACTTGCGAGGATGTTGCCATTGCCGCTCAACACCTGAGTTAAGCCGCGCCGCGTAGTGCAGGCGTTGCAATGGCAAGCTCCACCTGCCATTGCAACGCCGGAACGAAGTGGCGTCGGCTTGAACGAATCGTTAGGCGGCTCGCTTGAAGCGGCGCATAAATGCGAAGCCCCACACGGCGCAAAGCGAGCCAACCAATAACCCAAAGTGCTCCCCCGTATGAACGGCGTCGCTCGCAGCAAAACCAACTGCAATGCCTGTGACGCCAAGAGCGGGACCAAGCCAGGAGCCGAATGTGCGGTTTACCATAGAATCTCTCCTCTGTGATGGAATATATTCAGCTGTTCTGCAATGCCGCTTACCAGACACAACACCACCTGCCCTACGAAACCCAAACGTTACCGGCTTGCCGGCTCACGCGCTCTGCCCTGACCGCGCAAGGCGGAGGACCGGCCGAAGCTTTCTGAACGCCGCTGTGAAGCGCCCGAAGCAGACGCTTGCGCGGAACCACGACAGCAGCCGCCTAACACCTGAGTTAAGCCGCGCCGCGAAGCGGCGTCGGCTTGGACGAACTGTTAGGCGCTACGGGCATACGAACCGGCCGTGAGTTGCGCCTCACCCGCGACGCCGACGACTTTGCCCAAGGCGGGTACGGCGACGCGGTAAATAATGTACCCCACGTGCTGGAGCCGGCTACGGTTGATGCAGGTCAGCTCAACACAGTGCGACGAAAGCCAGCGGCTCGTAGCGCCTGCGGTGCCAACGGCCAGCATGAAGGTGTACCAGTCACGCTCGCCAAGATGCGGATGAAACTCGACGGTAAACGAGGATGTTTCCACGGGCGCCTAACGCCTGAGCTAAGCGGCCACATCAATCGCAAATCGATTGATTGGTCCGCTTGAGCGAAATGTTGGCCGTCACTCGGGCGAGCCGAGCGAGGCGATGCTCTCGCGAAGCTGCGGCTCCAGCTTCTTGAAGTCCGACTCCGCCGAATTAAAGTTAATGACGATCATTCGGCCTTCGTAGGCCGACATGAGAAGGATGTTGCGAATATCGGTGTCCATGGCCGTTGAACGGAACTCCATGTACGCCCAATTGCGGTCGTTGATGGTTCTCATGCCCTGCTCAATGAGGCTGAACCCCGGAACTGCACGAGACGAGGCTGTGCTGATCTGCTTGAGCTGCTCCTCCAGAATGGCGTCTGTGACAGCCACATCCCTAATGCCATAGGCAATTGTCGTCGTTCGCCTTTCATTGCCAACTGCTGAGCCAGGGCCAGTCCTTGACGGGAACTTGGCCTGAATCTCCTCAAGGGACAGCTCTGTGAAACCTTTGGGAGCGATGAACTCAACGCTCGTCGACTCCAGTCGAACGGCGCTTGCATTGGCGGAATGTGTTGAGCAAACCAGAAGCGCGATAAGGATAAGTCGAAACACGCCGAAATCTCCCTGTGACGGCTAACGCCTGAATTAAGCCGACCCGCGAAGCGGGTTCGGCTTGAATGAATTGTTAGGCCGTGCACCGATTGATCCTTAGCAGCGATACCTAACGACCTCTTTGCCTGGGACGCTGACCCTGTCAATCAGCATTCGCCCATCGGGCGAAAGCTCGAACTTGATCGCGCTAAGCCAAGTTTTGCCCTCTCCTGAGAGCTCTGCGATCAAAGCGATCTCATCGCCCCGTACAACAGCTGCTCTGATTGCGCCAGCACTCTCCCAGTAGGAAATGTGGCGCGAGGTTAAGCGAAGCACCAGATCATCTGCATCAGAACCGCAGAACGCCGGACCCCCAGCCCAATTGCCCACAAACCTCGCCGGCACAGTCACGTCACTGTCCGATGTGGCTGGCGCCTGAGTTGCCAGAGCTAGTGCGAGAAGAATGGCCTGCATGATCTCTCCTCAGCGGCCTAACGCCTAAGTTAAGCCGCGCCGAAGGCGTCGGCTTGAATGATTAGTTAGACCGTGCCTGCCGGACGATCAAAAGAACGGGTGTTCGGTGGTGGCCAGTTTGAGCTGAGAAGAGCTCTCCGGAAACGTTAATCATTCGGCCTTGTAGCGGCTTTAGCGAAGGTGACTCCGTCAATTGAACTAACTGAACTTCTGTCACTCCCTCAACACTGTCCGAATTCAGGTCGGACGAAGAATCGCCATCGACGCAGAGAGGAGAGCGCAGAAGGAGAATCCATTGCCGCTCCAATCGATCTCCAGCATCCACATTTTCATAGTTTGGAGGGCCCGGGTAGTCGCGAAGAACAAGCTTGCCAACAAGGTTGGTCGACGCGGGCTCGTACTTGGCGCACTCGGCACCGATGGCGTTGCAGGCGCTCAGGAAAAGTACGGCGAAAGCAACAATTCGTCCCATCGGTCTAACGCCTGAGTTAAGCCGCGCCGAAGGCGTCGGCTTGAATGATTAGTTAGGCCTCACGGCCCGTGTTGAAGAACAGGGTGTACACGAACGCGACGGGCCACAGAAACAGGCAGGCCACGAACCATCGCCAGCTGCCTGCCAGGTATGCGCGATACATACCAAGGAACCAGGTTGCGATGGCGCCACCACCTGCAGCAAGGGAAATAGCCATCTCGTGAGGGTACATCTCATCTTGGCTGAGTCCCCAGTCCATAGCGCGCTCTTGGCCAAGCAGCACAAGGACCGCCAGATATGCAGCGGCAAGCAAGAACATTAGCAGCGCGATCTTCGGAATCCGGTTGGACATCGCAATGAGGCCTAACGCCTGAGTTAAGCCGCGCCGAAGGCGTCGGCTTGAATGATTAGTTAGGCCGCAAAACGGCCCGACGCAAATACGAGCAGCAGCAGAGCCAGTGGAGCGAGGTGCGGAACGGGACTGACCAGTGATGTGCGCTCTAGATGGCCAGCTGCATAGTAGAAGAGGCCAGCAGAGGCAGCAAAGGTGACAGCGACAACATAGCCGTACCACCCAATACTAGATCCGTCGGCGTGCCCGACGTATGCGAGAACAAGGCCTAATGCTGCCAGAATCCCGAGGGCCCAGCAGAGGGCGACCTCCACGAAGATCAACGACTTCTTGACTACTCCGAGATCCGTCATTGCGGCCTAACGCCTGAGTTAAGCCGCGCCGAAGGCGTCGGCTTGAATGATTAGTTAGGCCGCAGCTCGAGAATGCTTGAGCGCCCGACCGAACGCGTGTTCTACCTCGAACCGCAATCTAGCGGATCTGTCCTCCCCAAGCAGCCAAGATACTAGAGACGCTGCTGGCATGTACTTGGAGCGTCTCAGTCCGTTAAGCGCCATCAACTGGCCAAAGACTCGATGTTGTATTTCATTGAGATCGCGGAGTAGCCGCGGGTCAGTTACGCCAGGACCTTGGAACTCGTACGCGGACCTGGCAACAATCGTGAGCTCGTGCCCAAGAAATGCGAGGAACGTCGACAGCTCGCCATCGCTCATGGCATCGATGATCGATTCGCACTCTTGCGCGGTAATTGCCATGCGGCCTAACGCCTAAGTTAAGCCGCGCCGAAGGCGTCGGCTTGAATGATTAGTTAGACCGTGCCTGCCGGACGATCAAAAGAACGGGTGTTCGGTGGTGGCCAGTTTGAGCTGAGAAGAGCTCTCCGGAAACGTTAATCATTCGGCCTTGTAGCGGCTTTAGCGAAGGTGACTCCGTCAATTGAACTAACTGAACTTCTGTCACTCCCTCAACACTGTCCGAATTCAGGTCGGACGAAGAATCGCCATCGACGCAGAGAGGAGAGCGCAGAAGGAGAATCCATTGCCGCTCCAATCGATCTCCAGCATCCACATTTTCATAGTTTGGAGGGCCCGGGTAGTCGCGAAGAACAAGCTTGCCAACAAGGTTGGTCGACGCGGGCTCGTACTTGGCGCACTCGGCACCGATGGCGTTGCAGGCGCTCAGGAAAAGTACGGCGAAAGCAACAATTCGTCCCATCGGTCTAACGCCTGAGTTAAGCCGCGCCGAAGGCGTCGGCTTGAATGATTAGTTAGGCCGCACCGGCGCGCCGAGCGGCCGTGACAAATTCTTTATTTAGCTACTCACGAAGTGACCCTGTTGCAGCGTCGTCACCCGCCTGGAATTGCCGAATTACAATATCGCAGATGCTTTTCTCCGCACCACAATTGACGCGCATGTCTATACTCAACGTTTCACCATCAGTGACGATCGAGCGCTTCACAATAGTCGGATGAGCGGGATGCGTGCGTTGAGTTAGGGACCAGACAGTGTGCTCACCAGGATCGGTTACGACGAACCAGTCGTTCTCCTCGCGAATGGTCACACCTTCTTTGAGTCGCAGAGACTCTAGTGCTGCTTCTGGTGAGCCATAGGTGATGTCTTGAGCCTGGTCGGGAGCCGGAATCTCGTCATCCACAGCGAGCGAGAGCGATGCGGTGCCGAAAGCCAGAATCAAAGCAAATTCGTAACTTGGGAAATTCATTGGCCTAACGCCTGAGTTAAGCCGCGTGCCGGAGGCACGTCGGCTTGAATGATTTGTTAGGCCTCATCGTCGCGACCTGCCTCTAGCACGATGGTTACCGATTGCTTTAGGTCACGGGGTAGCGACCTGCACGTTTCCCGGTATCCCGGTGCGTCCGCACACACGACAGGGTGCCCCTTTGGTTCGCCGCAGATATCGCCTCGGAAAATGCTCGAGCGCTCGTAGCCAGACGGCACGATGCTAAGCGAGGACTTGCCGTGGGAGTCTGCTACAGAATGCGTGAACTCCGGCTCAGTTCTTTCATAGTCCCACGCAAGCTTTGTCACGGAGCCGGCGATCGGTGCGCTAAAAGTATCCGTTACCAGGACTTCTACAGAAATCGGGGCATGGGCGCACTTTGCCTCTACGGAAGATGCCAGTAGGCCGATAATCAGCGATGTAGCAAACCAAGTGCGGCAATGCATGTCAGAGGTCTAACTACAATTAGACGGAAACCGTCGTGATAACACCGCCGCATAATCTGGAGCTGCGCGCGCGGGCCTAAGAAATTTCCTACGCCAATCAGAGCCTTGCGCCGACTGTTCCGCCTATCACGTCGGCCTAATCTGGCGGCTTTTGATGGGGCTGGAGGCAGGGCGATGGGATCGTCGCATCGGCAGGGGGCGCACGCAAGCGGCGCGCCGCGACTTATGGATCAGGTGCGGGATCGCATCCGCCGGCTGGGGTTGGCCCTGCGCACCGAAGAGGCGTACTGCGGCTGGATCGTTCGTTTCATTCGCAGCAACGGCATGCGCCACCCGCGCGAGATAGGGGCTCCCGAGGTCGAGGCGTTTCTGACACTGCTGGCCTCGAAGCATCAGGTGGCGGCGTCAACGCAGAACCAGGCCTTGTCGGCGCTGCTGTTCCTGTATCGCGAGGTGCTTGGCATCGAGTTGCCCTGGATGGACGACATACGCCGCGCCAAGCGGCCCGAGCGGGTGCCGGAGGTGCTGACCCGCGACGAGGTGCGGCGGGTGTTGGAGCAGCTGGCGGGCGTGCATTGGCTGGTGTGTGGGCTGCTGTATGGCAGCGGCCTGCGACTGCTTGAAGCGCTGCGGCTGCGCGTGCTGGATCTGGATCTGACGCGCTTGGAGCTCACGGTGCGCCAGGGCAAGGGTGGCAAGGACCGGCGCACCATGCTCGCGCAGCCGATGCTCGAGCCCCTGCAGCTGCATCTGGCAACAGTGTGTCAGTTGCACGAGCGCGAACTTGGGCTGGGTCAGGGGCGGGTGCTGTTGCCGAATGCGTTTGCCCGCAAGAGTCCCATGGCTTCCACCGAGTGGCGCTGGCAGTTCGTGTTCCCCGCCGGTCAGCGTTCACAGGACCCGCGCAGCGGGCACGTCGGCCGGCATCATCTGCACGAGTCCGGGGTGCAGAAGGCGGTGCGTGCGGCTGTCGTTCGTGCAGGCGTGGACAAGCATGCCAGCTGCCACACCTTCCGCCACAGCTTCGCGACTCACCTGATCGAGGACGGCTACGACATCCGCACGGTGTAGGAGCTGCTGGGGCACAGCGATGTCAGTACCACGCAGATCTACACCCACGTGCTGAATCGGGGTGGGCTGGCGGTGCGGAGTCCCTTGGATCGGGGGTAGCGGCGTGCTTGCGCCGCGTTCAGCGGGGGCGTGGTGCGAGATCCCTGCTGGGCCCCCGCCTTCGCGGGGGCGACGAGCTTGTCGAATCCGTTGGATCGGGGGTAGCGGCGCGGTAGCGCCGCGTTCAGCGAACGCGCTGTGCGAGACCCTGCTGGGCCCCTCCTTCGCGGGGGCGACGAGCTTGTCGCATCCGTTGGATCGGGGGTAGCAGCGCGGTAGCGCCGCGTTGAGCGAACGCGCTGTGCGAGACCCTGCTGGGCCCCGCCTCCGCGGGGGCGACGAGCTTGTCGAATCCGTTGGATCGGGGGTAGCGGTGTGGTAGCGCCGCGTTGAGCGAAGGCGCTGCGCGAGACCCTGCTGGGCCCCCGCCTGCGCGGGGGCGACGAGCTTGCCGAATCCGTTGGATCGGGGCAGCGGCGCGGTAGCGCCGCGTTGAGCGAAGGCGCGGCGCGAGACCCTGCTGGGCCCCCGCCTTCGCGGGGGCGACAGGATTGGGCCGTGCGGCGAGCGGTAGGGCTCAGCTGAAGTTCAAGCCGCCGCCGTCCGAGCTGGCGCGCGCGGCGGGGGCGGCGTGGAAGGTGTCTTCGTAGGGGTCGTGCTCGTCCGTGCCGCCTTCGGACAGGCGGATCTTCAGTGACAGTCCGTCGCGCGAGTCGGCCTTGCGCAGGGCTTCCTCGAGCTCGATCTTGCCTTCCTTGTAGAGGCGGTACAGGGCCTGGTCGAAGGTCTGCATGCCTTCCTGCAGCGATCGCTCCATTGCTTCCTTGACTTCATGCACCTGGCCGCGGCGGATCATGTCGCGGATCAGCGGTGTGTTGACCAGGATCTCCACCGCCGGCAGGCGCTTGCCGTCGACGCCGGTGACCAGGCGCTGGCTGATCACGGCCTTGAGGTTCAGCGCCAGGTTCATCAGCACGTTCTTGTGCGCGGATTCCGGGAAGAAGTTGAGGATGCGCTCGAGCGTCTGGTCGGCGTTGTTGGAGTGCAGGGTCGCCAGGCACAGGTGGCCGGTTTCGGCAAAGGCGATCGCCGATTCCATGGTGGTGGCGTCGAGGATTTCGCCGATCAGGATCACGTCCGGCGCTTCACGCATGGCGTTCTTCAGCGCGTTGGCGAAGGCGTGGGTGTCGAGGCCGACCTCACGCTGGTTGACGATGGACTTCTTGTGGCGGTGCAGGAACTCGATCGGGTCTTCGATGGTGAGGATGTGGCCCGAACTGCTGCTGTTGCGGTGGTCGATCATCGCCGCGAGGCTGGTCGACTTGCCCGAGCCGGTGGAGCCGACGACCAGGATCAGGCCGCGCGCTTCCATGACCAGATCCTTCAGCACCGGCGGCAGCTTGAGCTGGTCGACGGTGGGAATCTCGCTCTTGATCGCGCGGATCACCATGCCGACTTCGCCGCGCTGCTTGAACACGTTGATGCGGAAGCGGCCGGCGTCCTTCACGGCGATCGCCATGTTGAGCTCGAGGTCGCGCTCGAAGGCCGGCACCTGGCCTTCGTCCATCAGCGAGTAGGCGATCTTCTTGACCATGCCGGCCGGCAGGCCGGTATTGCCCAGCGGATACAGCTTGCCTTCGACCTTGATGTTGACCGGTGCGCCCGTGGTCAGAAACATGTCGGACGCGTTTTTCTCGGTCATCAGCTTGAGAAAGTAGCCGATATCCATGAAGCTGCTCCCCTTGTGTGTGGGTGTGCGTGCTGCCGAGCGAAGCCCTTGGGCTTCAGGCCTTTCGGCTGCCGCGTGATGCTGGGATCGCCGCTCAAGGCGAAGGTCAACCCGGGTGCGCCCCAGGGCGCCCCCTCTGAACGCCGGATGATATGACAGGTCAACGTTTCTGTTTCCTTGCGCTGGTTCTCGGTGCAAGCCTCGTGCCTCCGCTCCACGCCCAGTCCAACCGGGCGCCGCTGCCCGAAGTGCAGCGCGCCGAGCGTGCGGTGAGCGATGCCCTGCGGGCGCAGGCCGATGTGCACGCCCGCAACGAGCTGGAGCTGGCGCGCTCGCTGCTGGACGAGGCCCGTGACCTGGATGCGCGCCGCAAGCGCCGTGACGCGCAGGCGGTGGCGGTGCGCGCCGAGCTGGAGGCGCGTCTGGCCGAAGCCCGCGCCGGAAACAACCGCCTGCGCAGCGAAGTCAGCGCGCGCAGCGACGACAACGCGCGCCTGCGCCGCGAGCTGCTTGACGGAGGTCTGCGATGAGCCGCTTCTGGCTGGTTCTTCTCTGCCTTGCGCTGGCCTTGCCGGTGCAGGCCCAGCGCCCCGATCCCGAGCTGGAGCTGCAGCGCCTGCAGGGCGAGCTGGCCGAGCTGGAGGCCGAGCCCAGCCTCGCCGGACGCGCACGGCTTGAAATGGAGCTCGCTCGCGTGGCCGTGCAGGCGGTGGCCGAGGCCTCGCGGCGCAACCGCCCGCAGGCCGAATACGCCGCTGCGCGGCGCATCGAGATCGCCCGCGCGGTGGCCGAAACCGAAATGCTGTCCGACCAGCTCGTGCAGCTGGAGCGCGAGCGCGATGCGATCCTGCTCGAAGCCAGCCGACGCGATGCCGAGCAGCTCCGGCGCGAGGTCGAGCGTCTGCGCATGCAGAACCTGACGCGTGCGGAAGAAACCCAGCGTGCGCTGGAAGAAGCACAGGCCGCGCGACTCGACAGCGAGATCAGTGCCGCCCAGGCCGAGCAGTCGCGACGCCTGGCCGAGGCGCAGGCGCTGGAAGCGCAGCTTTCGCGCCGCGAGGCCGAGCTGGCCGCAGCCGCGGCCGACAGCCTGCGCATGCAGCTGCAGGGCATGACGGCGCGCAGCGAGGCGCGCGGGCAGGTAATGACGATCTCCGGCGACGCCTTCGCCAGCGGCCAGAGCCAGCTGCGCGCCGAGGCCCGCGAGAACCTGCAGAAGATCATCGACCTGATCAATGCCAATCCCGGCGCCAGCGTGCTGATCGAAGGCCACACCGACAGCCAGGGCAGCGCCAACCTCAACCAGGTGCTGTCGCAGCGTCGCGCCGAGGCCGTGCGCGATGCCCTGATCCAGCAGGGGGTGGACGGCGGCCGCCTGCGCGCGGTCGGCCTCGGCAAGGATCGCCCGGTCGCCGACAACGGCAGCGCCGAAGGCCGCGCCCGCAATCGCCGGGTCGAGGTGGTGGTCGAGAAGCCGTAGGGCGGGCTGGCCCCCGGCGCCGATGTGGTGGCGAATTACGTTCTGCGGGCGCCGATGTAGTCGCGAGCTGATTGCCGCGTGCTCAGATGCAGTCGTGAGCTTCTTTCTGCGAGCTCCGATGCCGTCGCGAGATTCCGGTACATGCGCTGCGCTTATGTACCCTACGGCGCCCAAAGGCTTGCGGCTGCGTTCGCGGCATGGCGTCGCCCGCGGTCGTAGGGCGGATAAGCGCAGCGCATCCGCCGGTGGCTTGCCGCACGGTCGAATGGATCCGGGTGGCTTTCAGCCAGCGTCGATGTGGTCGCGAGCGTCTTGCTGCGAGCTCCGCTGTGGTCGCGAGGTTCTGCGAGCTCCGATGTGTTCGCGAGGTTCCGGTACATGCGCTGCGCTTATGTACCCTACGGCGCCCAAAGGCTTGCGGCTGCGTTCGCGGCATGGCGTCGCCCGCGGTCGTAGGGCGGATAAGCGCAGCGCATCCGCCGGTGGCTTGCCGCACGGTCGAATGGATCCGGGTGGCTTTCAGCCAGCGTCGATGTGGTCGCGAGCGTCTTGCTGCGAGCTCCGCTGTGGTCGCGAGGTTCTGCGAGCTCCGATGTGTTCGCGAGGTTCCGGTACATGCGCTGCGCTTATGTACCCTACGGCGCCCAAAGGCTTGCGGCTGCGTTCGCGGCATGGCGTCGCCCGCGGTCGTAGGGCGGATAAGCGCAGCGCATCCGCCGGCGCTCGCCTCGCCGCCCAGGATTTCGCGGCGTTCCCGTACGCCGCAAGCCCGGCGGCCTGGCTAACCCTGTCTGGAGTGCCCAAACGCGCCGAAGTTCCCCGTCGACGTGAGGTCAGGAAGCCCCCGACTTCATCTACGTGCCGGCCACCTGAATCTGCGGCCTTGCGCCCTTGAAGGGGTGGGAAAGGGGGAGTAGGGTCGGTTTCGGGTGCGGCGGTTCCGCACCGGAGCGTCCACGCATGCCGCAGGCAGCAGCGCCCGGATTGCAGCTCTTCACGTCAAGCGGTGCGCAGGCGCGCGCCGGGCTGCAGGAGGTCCGCACCCTTATCCCTTTCTGACTCGTCGCGTCACGCCCGGCCCTGCCGCTGGCGGGGTCGCAGCGGTCGACGTCGACCGGTCCACCACCCCGGAGGATTCGCGATGTTCGAAGGTCAGCAGCCCGAAGTCGAAACCCTGATGCAGGCCGACCCGGAGTTCCGTCAGCTCTACCACCGCCATCGACAGCTGGACAAGAAGGTCCTGGATGCCGAACTTGGCGTGTTGCCGGTCGATGCCAACACCCTGCGTCTGATGAAGCGCGAGAAGCTGCAGGCCAAGCAGAAGCTCACCCGCATGTTCGAGCACCATCGAACGCATTGAGCCTGAGGCACAGCGATGCGAAGGGGCGGCCCTGCGGGGGCGCCCTTTCTTTATTCGGGATTGTGGGGATTCGGGATTGGGGATTCGCAAAGAGCGAAGAGCGAAGGGCAAAGGCCGGCATAGGGTGGGCCCCGGCCCACCGTGGCCTGCACATCCGTCCCCGGTGTGGAGGCGCCTGCCTGCGCCGCCCCGATCCTGATCGCATCGCGCAACAACACGCCCATCGCATCACGGCAGATCGCGCCTCGCGTCGTCGCGCGCGGTCGCGTCGATCCTCTCTCCACGACTGGATACGGCGTTCATCCGACCGCCTGCGCCGCACCCATCGCCTTACCCGCTGCCTTCACCCCGGCCCGCTATCCTGTGCCGCCGCCCCACTCGCAGGATTTCCCGCATGCTCTACCGCCGCATGGGCTCGACCGGCCTCAAGCTCTCTGTGCTGTCCTTCGGCGCCTGGGTCACCTTCGGCGGGCGCGTCGGGCGCAGCGAGGCGCGCAACCTGATCGCCCAGGCCTACGACGCCGGCATCAATTTCTTCGACAACGCCGAGGTCTATGCCAAGGGCGAGGCCGAGCGCCTGATGGGCGACGTGATCGCCGACCTGCGTCTGCCGCGCGATGCCTGGTGCGTGTCGAGCAAGGTGCTGTGGGGCAGCGTCGACAATCCGCGGCCCACCCAGATGGGCCTGTCGCGCAAGCACGTCACCGAGGCCTGCCACGCCGCGCTGAAGCGCCTGCATGTCGACTACCTCGATCTGTACTTCTGCCATCGCCCCGACCCCGAGACCCCGGTTGATGAAACCGTGTTGGCGATGGACGCGCTGATCCGCCAGGGCAAGGTGCTCTACTGGGGCACCTCGGAGTGGCCGGCCGAGCTGATCCGCGAGGCCCATCGCATCGCCCGCGCGCAGCATCTGCACGCGCCCAGCGTCGAGCAGCCGCAGTACAACCTGCTGCACCGCGAGCGCGTCGAGCTCGAATACGCGCCGCTGTGCAGCGAGCTCGGCATGGGCACCACCGTGTGGTCGCCGCTGGCTTCGGGCCTGCTCACCGGCAAGTACCTCGACGGCGTACCCGCCGACAGCCGCTTCACCGCGCCCGGCTACGAATGGCTGTCGCGCACGCTCGAAGAAGAGCCCGAGCGCCGTCGTCGCCAGCTGCGTGAGTTCGTCGCGCTGGCCGCGGAGTTCCAGGCCACGCCGGCCCAGCTGGCGATCGCGTGGTGTGTGGCCAACCCGCAGGTGTCGAGCGTGATCCTCGGCGCCTCCAAGCCGACCCAGCTTGCGGACAACCTGGGCGCGATCGAGCTGCACCAGCGCCTGCACGAAGCCGACATCGCCCGCATCGAGGCGGTGTTCGCGCGCTGAGCGCGGATCGGATCGGCCACGCCGCGCGGGCGCAGCGGGCGGCGGGAGAAAGCGTCGCAAGCGCCCGCGCCCGCTGCCGCTATCCTGTGCGCCCCGCGCGGTCGGGCGTACCTCGCCGCCCACGCCTCCACGCATGCACGGAGCAGCCCATGCTGCTGATGATCGACAACTACGACAGCTTTACCTACAACCTCGTGCAGTACTTCGGCGAGCTGGGCGAGCAGGTCCAGGTGATCCGCAACGACCAGCTCGATGTCGATGCCATCGCCGCGCTGCAGCCCGCGCGCATCGTGATCTCGCCCGGGCCGTGCACGCCGAACGAGGCCGGGGTCTCGCTCGAAGTGATCGAGCGCCTAGGCGCACGCATTCCGATTCTTGGCGTCTGCCTCGGACACCAGAGCATCGGCCAGGCCTTTGGCGGCCGGGTGATCCGCGCCAGCCGGATCATGCACGGCAAGACGTCGCCGGTGCACCACCGCGGACTGGGTGTGTTCGCCGGCCTGCCTTCGCCCTTCGAGGCCACGCGCTACCACTCGCTGGTGGTGGAGCAGGCCAGCCTGCCGGAGTGCCTCGAAGTCACCGCCTGGACCGAGAACGAAGACGGCTCGGTCGAGGAGATCATGGGCCTGCGCCACCGCGAGCTGCCGATCGAAGGCGTGCAGTTCCATCCCGAGTCCATCCTCACCCAGCACGGCCACGCCCTGCTGGCGAACTTCCTCGGCCGGCCCGCCGCGCGCGCCGCCTGAGCTGCAGACGAAAGGCATGACCATGCAGGCAGCACGCACGCTGAGCATCACCCCGCAGGCCGCGCTCCAGCGCACCATCGAGCATCGCGAGATCTTCCACGACGAGATGATCGACCTGATGCGGCAGATCATGCGCGGCGAGGTCTCGCCGGTGATGGCTGCGGCCATCCTCACCGGCCTGCGCGTCAAGAAGGAAACCATCGGCGAGATCACCGGTGCTGCGGTGGTGATGCGCGAGCTCTCGGCCAAGGTCGAGGTGCCCGAGTATCCGAACTTCGTCGACATCGTCGGCACCGGCGGCGACGGCGCGCACAGCTTCAACATCAGCACCGCCAGCATGTTCGTCGTGGCCGCGGCCGGTGGCCGCGTCGCCAAGCACGGCAACCGCAGCGTGTCGTCGAAGTCCGGCAGCGCCGACGTGCTGGAGGCGCTGGGCGCGCGCATCGACCTGCAGCCGGCGCAGGTGGCGCGCTGCATCGAGGAGATCGGCATCGGCTTCATGTTCGCGCCGATCCACCACCCGGCGATGAAGAACGTCGCCCCCGTGCGCCGAGAGATGGGCGTGCGCACGATCTTCAACATCCTGGGGCCGCTGACCAATCCGGCAGGCGCGCCGAACATCCTGATGGGGGTGTTCCATCCCGATCTGGTCGGTATCCAGGTGCGCGTGCTGCAGCGCTTGGGCGCCAGGCATGCGCTGGTGGTCTACGGCCGCGACGGCATGGACGAGATCTCGCTGGGCGCGGCCACCCTGGTCGGCGAACTCCGCGATGGCGTGGTGCGCGAGTACGAGATCGAGCCCGAGGACTTCGGCCTGCAGATGGCGTCCTCGCGCAATCTGCAGGTGGCCGATGCGACCGAGTCGATGGCGCGCGTGATCGAAGCGCTGGACGGCCAGCCGGGCGTGGCCCAGGACATCGTCTGCCTGAACGCGGGCGCGGCCCTGTACGCAGCGGATGTGGCCGGCAGCATCGCCGAGGGCATCGCGCTTGCGCGCGCGGCGATCGCCTCGGGTGCGGCGAAGCAGCGCATGCAGGACTTCATCACCACCACCCAGGCCCTTGCGGCGCAGCCGGCCTGACACGCGCATCGCCAAAGCATGCGCGACGGCGGCGCGCAAGGCTGGATTCCTGCCGCACAAGCGGGCACCCTTGCGCCGCCGCTGCGGCCCACGGTTTGCAGCACCCACTGAACAACCTGTCACGCACGCCTGAGCACAGACCCCATGGGCGATATCCTGCACCGCATCCTTGATCGCAAGCGCGTCGAAGTCTCCGAGCGCGCCGAGGCCACGCCGCTGGCCGCGGTCGAGAAGGCCGCCAAAGCCGCCAAGCCCGCGCGCGGCTTCCACGCCTCGCTGCTGAAGCACATCAAGGCCGGCGATGCCGCGGTGATTGCCGAGGTCAAGAAGGCCAGCCCCAGCAAGGGTGTGATCCGCCCGGACTTCTCGCCGGCCGACATCGCGCGCAGCTATGAGCGCGGCGGTGCCGCGGCGCTGTCGGTGCTGACCGATGTCGACTTCTTTCACGGCTCAGACGACTACCTGCGCGAAGCCCGCGCCGCCTGCGCGCTGCCGGTGCTGCGCAAGGACTTCACCGTCGACCCCTACCAGGTGTTCGAGTCGCGCGCGCTGGGCGCGGACTGCATCCTGCTGATCGTCGCCGCGCTGGATGACGGCCAGCTGCGCGAGCTCTGCCAGCTTGGCGCCAAGGTGGGTCTGGATGTGCTGGTGGAAGTGCACGACGGCGAGGAGCTGGAGCGCGCGCTGAAGCTGCCGACGCCGCTGATCGGCATCAACAACCGCAACCTGCACACCTTCGCGGTGTCGCTGGACACCACGCTGGACCTGATTCCCGCCGTGCCCAAGGATCGCCTGCTGGTCACCGAGAGCGGCATCCGCACCGAGGACGACGTGATGATGCTGCGCGCCGAAGGCGTGCACGCCTTCCTGGTCGGCGAGACCTTCATGCGCGCCGAGGATCCGGGCGCCGAGCTCGAAAAGCTGTTTGGCTGATCCTGCGCTGGCCGCGGACAAGGGCCCCGCAGAAGCGTCCGCCGCTGCGGTGGTCGTGTTCGACTTCGACGGCACCCTGTTCCGCGGCGATCTCGGCTATGAATGGCTGCGCTGGCTGCTGCGGCGTTCGCCCGCGCGCTTCGGTCTGTTCGTTCTGCTGCTGCCGCTTTGGGCGCCGCTGTTCCTGCGCCGGCGCTGGGTCCAGCACGGCGTGCGCGCCTGCTTCCTGATTGCGACGCTGGGGCGCGCACAGGTTTCGCATGCCGACTTTCTTCGCGATCGCGCCGCGGTCATGCGCGCGCGGCTGTTTCCCGAGGGCCTGTCGGCGCTCGCGGCCGAGCGCGCCGCCGGCCGTTGCGTGGTGATCGCCACGGGTGAATACCCGCCGCTGGTCGAAGACCTGCTCGCCGACCTGCCGGGCGGCTGCCCGCCAGTGCTGGGTTCGACCGTGGTGATGACGCGGTGGGGCATGGACCTGCGCCACCATCTGCAGGGGCGGCGCAAGCTCGACGCGCTGGAGGCGGCCGGCCATGGCCGCGGCTATCTGCGCTGCTACACCGACAGCGTCACCGATGCCGCCCTGATCCGCGCCAGCGCGGAGGCGGTGATCGTCAATGTGCCCGAGAGCGCACGCGCGGCATTCGTTGCGCGTACCGCCGTTGATGACGGCGCGCTGCGCTGGGTGCGCTGGGCCCTGTCTTCGCGCTGAGGCCTGGGGCGAGCGGGTCTGTGCTTCGCCACGGGGCCGACTTCTGCGGGAATTGCCGGCGGATGCGCCGCGCTTATCCGCCCTACAACCGCGAGTGACGCGATGCCTTGAACGAAGCGGCAGACCGATGTACGCCTTGGGTGGATGAGCGCAGCGCACCCACCGGAATCCGCGAGCGACGCGATGCCTTGATCGAAGCGGCAGACCGATCTGCGCGTAGGGTGGGTAAGCGCAGCGCACCCACCGGAATCCGCGAGTGATGGGATGCCTTGATCAAAGCGGCAGACCGATGTGCGCCGAGGGTGGATGGGCGCAGCGCATCCGCCGCGGCGGCCCAAGCCTGGCTGGATCTACAAAGAGCTGGCAGATGCGCTTCGCTTATCTGCCCTACGCGCACAGCGGTGGTCGGCTTCGTTGGGGGGAATCGCGTCACTCTTCGTCGTAGGGCGGATAAGCGCAGCGCATCCGCCGAAGTCCGCGCGTGACGCGGTGCGCCGCTCGAAGCCCGAGCGCTGGCTCGCGCGTGCAGCCACGCGCCCACCGCCCGCCGATCGACCCCTGACCAGCCCCTCGCAGCCCCGGCTTCTTCCTCGATCGGTCTGCGCTCGGCGCCGAGCATGGCTGCACCCCGTCGCTCCTGCGGCGGGCCGTGCATCCATTCCGAGGAGTCGAACATGCTGCGTTCCATCGTTCTCATTCTGGCGCTCACCGCTGCGGCCCACGCCCACGCCGTGCCCTGGTGCCATCGCGGCCACATCGTCGAGGTCGCCAACTACAGCCTGGACGGCGCCCAGCTCACCGCCTTCGCGGCCGCCAACGGCATCACCGACCACTACTGGGCCGGCAGCTTCGCCGCACACCAGACCTGCCAGGCCCATGTCGGCTGGAGCGGGCCGAGCTTTGGCGTGCCCGGCGCTGGCCAGGTCGATGGTCTGCCCTATGCGCCATCCGGCCTGCTCAGCGGCAACGGCTACCACATGAGCCAGGGTGTGTCCTTCCGCTGCATGAAGTGTTTCCCCCTGCGGGTCATCAAGGCGGTGCGCGACGTCGAGCTGCGCAGCGAATAGGCAGTGCGGGTCCGAGCGGCGGCGGCGAGGGTGCTGAACTCGCCGCTGCCGCTTCGTCTTCCTCTGCGCAAGTCACTGTTTCCAGAGGCGCAGGCCCGTTCGTGTTCCCCTGTTGTTCCCGGGATTTTCCTTAACCCCCGGCACCCTCACGCATAGTCTGGACACCCCGCCCGCCGGAGCACCGCCATGAAGATTCTTCGCGTCCTTCTGTCAGCCGCCGCACTGTCGATCGCCGCTCCCCTGTGGGCGCACAGCGAGCTGCCCTCCGAGGCGTGGTGCGCGTCCGGTCGACCGGTACCGGTGGCCAGCTTCGAGTTTTTCCCGGAGGGTCTGGTCAGCGATCGCGACGGCGGACAGTCCTGTCCGGCCAGCGGCGGCAAGGCGCCGAGCAAGGAGTGCGGACAGTTCGATGACGACTACGACCGCTCACGCCGCAAGGCGCTGGCGGCCTGCAGCGCACACGCGGGCGCGGCGGCTGGCGATATCGGCAGCGTGATCGCGGTGGTGCAGGCGCCGGACTCCTACCTGCACGAGGAGCACCATCGCCTGTACCGCTCCGAACACGGACTGCGCGGCGTGTGCGTGCGCTGCGAACGTCCGCGACCGCTGCCAATCGGAGGCCTGCGTTGAGGCGCTGAAGGGTGGGCCGAGGACAGTCTGCCGGTACGTTTCGGCATGACGCGTCCGCCGACGCGGCCGTCTGCTGGCTCACTGGACGATGCCGACCCGCAACGCGACGCCGCCTCGCGCAGTCGCCGTGATGAGGCTCACAGCTGCGGCCGCGTGTGCCGCAGCACGTCCTCCACCATGGCCTCCAGCTGGCTGCGGTGCTCCCCGCCGATGTCCACTTCGCCGAGCAGGAAATAGGCCGTACGCAGCACCTCGCGCCAGCGCGGACGCTCGGGCAGGGTGTCGAGGCTGAGGTAGCGGTCCATCGCGCGGACGCGCAGGCGACCGTCGTCGATGGTGATGCGCCAGATGCCGCTCGCTTCCGCGAGTTCGACCCGGCCCTTGCGACTGGCGCGTTCCCAGGCCTCAAGCGCGGTGCGCATCAGTCGGACGAGCAGGCGGCGGAATTCGTGGCGCGCGGCGTCGTCGATCTGCGCGGGGGCGGCGACGCCAGGGGCGACGGGTGTCGCTGTATCCGCGACTGGCGCGCTTTCCAGGGGCGTCGGCGGTGCTGCCAGCGTCTGTGCCGCGGCCTGCTCAGGGTCGAGCGGCTCGAACACGAGCACGCCGAGCTCCTCCTCCATGCTCAGATGCTGGCAGCGCAGGCGGGCGGGCCTGGGGCTGAGCTGCTCGCGGCAGCCCAGGTCCGCGGTGTCGGCACGTTCGCCCGCCAGCGAGGCGGTCTCGACCAGGGCCTGTGCCCAGTGCGCGGTGTCGGCGCCGAGCGCGCTTTCCAGCGATTCGCCCTGCAGCGACAGCGCGCTGCGAGCGAGCAGCTCGGCGGCGGCGGCCGTGGCGATGCGGATGCGTCCGGCGGCATCGAACACGAGGCAGGCCGAACCCTGCCGGTCCAGCAGCCAGGCCATCGAGCCGAGGTCGCTGCGCAGGTGCTCAGCGGCGGTGCGCGCTTCGGCGATCCGCGTTTCCAGCGCCTTGCGCTCGCGCTCGCCAGCCAGCCGCTGGCGATAGAAGCGCCGCTGCGAGTACAGCCCGAATACGGCCAGGGCCAGCAGGGCCGCGCCTGCGACGCTGGCGGTCTCCAGCCGTCGCTGGCGCAGCTGCGACTCGCGGCGCGCGGCCTCGGCCTCCAGCCGCTCCACGTCGAAACGCACGCGCATGCCGTCGAAACGTTCGCCGTGACGCGCCTCGGCCAGGGCCATGGCCTCGCGATGCAGCTGGCGCAGATGCACTACCGCCTGTTCGAGACGCCCGAAGGCTTCTGCCAGCCTTGCCAGCTCGCCCAAGGCCTCGACCCGCTGCTGCGGAGCCTGCTGCGCGCCGCCTTCGAGGGCATGCAGCAGGACCGCGTGGCTGCGCTGCTGTTCGATCGGGGCGTCGGCCAGTCGCGCCGCGATGATGGCCATGCCCAGGCTGTCGCCGGCTTCCGCACTGCGGGTTGCGCGGGCGCGTTCCAGCCATTCCTGCGCTTGCGCGCGCTTGCCTGCCTCCAGCGCCTGACGTGCGCGCAACAGCGCAAGGCGCTCCAGGTCGCGCGGTGACTGTGCCTGCAGGTAGGCCTGCCAGGCCTGCTCCAGCAGCCGTTCGGCGTGCCCGGCCTGGCCTTGTCTCAGGGCGAGGCGGGCCAGCTCTTCGCGGGTACGTTCGGCAGGCAGGGCGCGGCCCGCCGATTGATGGTCCTCCAGCGCGCGCTGCAGGTAGCGCTCGGCCCGCCCGAGGTCGCCAAGCTCCATGTACAGGCTGCCGATGTTCGCCAGCAGCGCCCCGAGATTGGATTCGCCCGCGCGCTCCCGCAGCTCCAGGCTGGCCTCGAAGGAGGCCAGCGCCGCCTCGTAGTTGCCGAGGTGGCGATAGGTCACGCCGAGATCGTTCTCGCTGATTGCGCGGGCGCCGGCATCGTCGGCCGCACGCGCGGACGCCAGGGCTTCGAGGAAATGGCCGAGCGCACGCACGGGCTGGCCTTCGCGATAGGCGTTGAGGCCGCGACGACGGGCCACGCGCTGGGCGGCCAGCGGGTCGGCCACCCGCGGCAACAGCGCGACCGCCGCGTTCAGTGCAGCGTCGGCGCGCTGCGGTTCGCCCAGCTGCGATGCCAGCTCGGACGCGTGCATCCAGGCCTCGAAGGCCGTTTCGGCCGAGCCCGCATCCGCCAGCGCGCGCGCGGCCCGCTCGCAGACCTGCACGCCTTCGCGCGGTTCACTCTGGCGCAGCTCGCGGCAGCGATCCAGGTCCGTCGATGCCGCCACGATCGGCGCGCCGATCGCCAGCGGCAGGCCGAGCAGCAGTGCGCGCAGCGGCAGTCGAGGGAAGATCGAGGGCTCGAAGGCTGGGGCGGGCATGGCGGGCGCCGGCGGGGTTGACCCGCGACGTTAGCACGCGGGTGCTCTGCGTCCGAACAGTTGGGGGCCGGTCGCGCGCCTGTCGGCGCACGCGCCGGCGGCCGATGGCCCGCGCGCTCGCGTTCAGTCGCCGACCAGGGCGTGGAAGATGAAGTGCTCGACCACCAGCCGTTCCGAGGTGCCCAGCTCGACGAACTGCAGGCCGAAGCGGCGCTTGTCGGGATCGCCGAAGGTCTTGATGCCCCGGAGCTCGGCGACCACGCTGAGCACGTGCTCTTCGCCGGCAGCTTCGAGCTTGAAGCCGAGGCGCAGGCGATCACCGACGTCGGCGATGTCCGGCGGCGCCTCGACCTGGCAGCCGCTGGCGCTGATGTTCTTCATGATCCCGGCGTGCGTGCGCGGCTCGCCCATGACCGGGCGACTCAGGTTGACCGCGCTGCAGATCAGCTGGGTATCGACGCGCTCGTGGGCGCGCATGACGTGGAAGACGGCGACTTCCGGGTACGAGGTCACCACGTACGGAAACGGCGTGAAGTGCACCTTCAGCACCTTGGCTTCAAAGGTGGCCACGCCGCTGGCGGTCAGCACCCGTACGAACAGCAGCTCGTTGTCGCGGAACGGCACCACGCCGCCGTCGGCATTGAGCGCGCTGATCAGCACGCCGCCGCCCTCCAGCAGCCCGACCAGGCGCAGGGCGACGCGCGGCCGGTTGGTCGCCGTCAGGAAGTCGATATACAGGGTCTTGCCGGGCACCAGCTTCAGTTCGCCCAGCTTGCGGGTCTCGCGCGCGCCTTCGGCCTCGGCCGGTTCGGGCGCCTCGCTGGGCAAGGGCTCGTGGCTGTGGAAGTGGCCGCGCGCCGATCGGCTCAGATCGCCCTCGGCCAGATAGAGCCCCAGTTCGTGCAGGGTCGTGAGCTGACGCTCGCTCTCGATGACTTCGCCTGCCTTCAGCAGCAGCCGTCCCATGGCGTCATAGACGGGGTAGGGCAGCGGGCTGCCGATCTTGATGTCGGTTCGGCGGACGGGCTGCAGCGGCGTTTTCGCCATGGGGGCTTCAGCGGTGCGGGGTGGAAACGGTGCCCCAGTGGATCAGCCTTGGGTGAAGACCACAAGCGGCGGCGCGAAAGCCGGCCAGTGCAGTTTCCGTGCCGTCGGGCGAGTGCCGCGTCGTGCGGAGTGCTGGCGTCCCGATTGCGTCGGCGACGCCAGCGCTTCCTCGGAGGGCGCTGCCTCAGCGCGTCTGGCTGTAGACCACCACGGTCTTGCCGCGGGCGTGCAGCACGCCCTGTTCTTCCAGCTGCTTGAGCACGCGGCCGGCCATCTCGCGCGAGCAGCCGACGATGCGCGCCAGCTCCTGGCGGGACACGCGGATCTGCGTGCCCTGCGGATGGCTCATGGCGTCCGGCTCGTCGCAGAGGTCGATCAGGGTGCTGGAGATCCGGCTGGTGACGTCCATGAAGGCCAGACGGCTGGCCTTGCGACTGGTGTGCATCAGGCGCTTGGTCAGCTGCGCGCCGATCGCGTACAGCAGGCGCGGGCACTCCTCGGCCAGCGGGCCGGCGAACAGGGCGTGCAGGCGCTCGTAGCCGATCTCTGCCAGTTCGCAGGCGGTACGCGTGCGCAGCAGGACCTCACGCTGCGGAGCGGCCACGAAGATGCCGGTCTCGCCAACGAAGTCGCCCGGGTTGAGATAGCTCAGCACCAGTTCGCGACCGTCTTCCTCTTCGGTCATGACGCTGAGCGAACCCTGCACCACGTAGTACATGGTCCCGGCCGGATCACCCGGGCGGAACACGTCGGCGCGGGCGGGATAGCGCCTTCGGTGACAGTGCGCGAGGAAGCGCTCGATGTGGATGGGCTCCGGCGCCAGCGAGGGCGGCGTCAGCTGGCGCTTGAGCGCGGTCTGCAGCGAGAAGCTGGAGGGGACCATGTCCGACCTGAAGTGCGATGGAGTTCAAAGATTAGCGCCGCATGGGCGCCGCTTCAACGCAATATTGCGCCATTTCGCACGGGTTTGTCCCCCGCCGTCACGTTTGGTTTGCGAGTGCCAGCGCAGTTATCCGGACTTTGCAGGATGCCAGGCGGCGTCTGTCGGTGATCTCCGCGGGCCGCACGGTTCTGCCCTGCATGCCTTTGCTTCATACTAGCCCGCTGGGTCCAGGCCACTGGCTCCAGACGCCTGGCGACCGCGATGTGCGTGGTCCACCAGTCCTCCATCCGCCCGCACAGGGGATCCGAAACGTGGTCAAGCCACTGCCGCGCCTGAAGCTGCAAGGTTTCAACAACCTCACCAAGGCGCTGTCGTTCAACATCTACGATGTCTGCTACGCGGTCAGCGAAGAGCAGCGCCGCCGCTACATCGAGTACATCGACGAAGCCTACAACGCCGATCGCCTCACGCAGATCCTCACCGAGGTCGCGGAGATCATCGGCGCCAACGTGCTGAACGTCGCCCGCCAGGACTACGACCCGCAGGGCGCGTCGGTGACCATCCTCATTTCCGAGGAGCCGGTGATCGACAAGAAGGCGGCCGGCAATGTGCTGTCGGGCGCGGTGCGCGAGCACGAGGAAGTGGACGCCAGCGTGGTGGCCCACCTCGACAAGAGCCACATCACCGTGCACACCTACCCGGAAACGCATCCGCACAACGGTATCGCGACCTTCCGGGCGGACATCGATGTCGCCACCTGCGGCGTCATTTCGCCGCTGAAAGCGCTGAACTACCTGATCGAGAGTCTCGAATCGGACATCGTGATCATGGACTACCGGGTGCGCGGCTTCACCCGCGACGTGAAGGGCACCAAGCACTACATCGATCACCGGATCAACTCGATCCAGGACTACCTCGCCAAGGGCATCAAGAACCGCTACGAGATGTTCGACGTGAATGTCTACCAGGAGAACATCTTCCACACCAAGATGCACGTGAAGGATTTCGACCTGGACACCTACCTGTTCGAGGAGAAGGCCAAGAACCTCTCGTTCAAGGAGCGCCTGCGCATCGAAGCGCAGTTGAAGCGCGAGATCGAGGAGCTGTTCCACGGTCGCAACCTCGACTGAGGCTGCCGCACCTCAGGCGCAGAAGAAGGGCGCGCTCCATCTGGAGCGCGCCCTTCGCGTTTGTGCTGCCGGCGATCAATGGTTCGCGGCCTGGCCCTGTCGCGGTGGCGAGGGCGCGAGGTAGCCGACGACCACCAGCAGCAGGCCGACCGTGAGCACGGCACCAATGCCGTAGAGGTTGCCGAGGTAGAGGCGGTCGACCAGCACCAGCTTGAGCAGCACCAGGCCCATCAGGGTGGCGCCGGCGACCCACAGCGGCCAGTGGCCGCGGCGCGAGCCGCGCACCCAGGCGACGACCCCGGCCAGCGCCCACAGCACGCTCAGTACGCCCTGCGTCAGCGCGCTGTCGAACAGCGCGGGCGACCAGGGCAGGTCGGCATGGTGGTGCAGGCAGCGCAGGGCGGTCAGCGTCAGCAGTGCCAGCGCTGCGATCGCCAGCCCGGCGCGCAGCGGCAGGAGGTCGCTGCGGTCCTCGTCGCGCAGCGCGCGCCAAGCGGCGATCAGCAGACCCCACTGCAGCAGCTCCAGCGGATTCAGCACGGGCAGGTAGGTCAGCGGCGCAGCGCTCGCCGCGGAATAGAGCGCGCCGAACCAGGCTGCGCCCAGCACCAGGGCAGCGCCGCCATGCCAGAAGCGCGAGTAGCGGGCGAAGCGGTCGGCCAGCGGCCAGGCGAACGGGGCCGGCGATCGCCACAGCGCGAAGGCAAGCGCGACCAGCGGCAACAGCGCGAGGCTGTAGATCCAGGCCTCGCCCAGTTCGGCGCGCTGCGCACGCAGACAGAAGTCGCTGCCCAGCACCAGCACCAGGCTCGCCAGCAGGCCGAGATGGCCGGCACCGGTCAGGTGGGCCGGCGGTTCGCGCAGCCGCTGCAGGGCCAGCAGGCCGGCGCCAAAAACCAGCGCCCACAGCGCGGCGCCACGTCCGTCCAGCGCCGGCGCATCCTGCTCGACGAGCGCGGCGACGGCGAGCAGCGGCAAGCCCATCAAGGGCAGCACGGCCAGCCAGCCGAGCCGGTCCCAGACCGACAGACGGCGCACCAGGCTCGCCGACAGCGCGATCAGCACGGCCAGACCCAGCAGAGTTTCGAGGTGATCGAGCGCGAACGGCGGCCAGATGCCGAAGTGCAGCCACAGCAGGGTGAGCCACGCGGCACCCAGCAGGAACAGCAGCCAGGCCTCGATGCCGTCGCGGCCATCGCGCTCATGCAGCAGGCTGGCGATGAAGCCGGCGAGGGCCAGCAGGCCGAGGCTGAAGCGCATGCCGATCTGGACATCCGGCTGATCGAGCAGGCCGAGGTCGAAGGCTTCGGCGGCGCTGAGCAGGAAGGCGCAGGCCGCACCCAGCTGCAGCAGCCAGCCGAACACAAGGGTGAGCGCACGCTGCTGGCGCAGGCCCAGCCACATCGCGCCGACACCCTGCAGCGCCCAGACCGAGGCGGTCTGCTCCGCCGAGAACGCCAGCGGTACCGCGACGGTGACGAAGCCCGCCGCGACCCAGGCGAAGCTCTCGCCCTGCAGCCGCGCCCGCGTCGTGCGCAGCAGCAGGGCAGCGAGGACCGCATAGACCGCGGCTGCCAGCAGGGCGGACACCGAGAGCCCGCTGCGGTCGCCCTCCAGCAAACCCGCCTGCAGGCTGAAGGCCCAGAGCGGCAGGGCGAAACTCAGCGAGGCCTGAGCGCCATCGCTGGCGGCGAGACCGCGGCGCAGCGCCCCCAGCACCACGATGCCCAGGTAGAAGCCCCAGAACAGCAGCAGGAAGAACTGGCTGCTGGCGTAGTCGGCGCTGGTATAGGCGCCGAGACCCCAGAGGCTGCCGATTCCGAAGGTGAACAGAAAGCCCATCAGGTTCAGCGCATGCCAGTGTCGCCACCAGGCCACGCCGAACAGGGCCGCGTTCAAGGCGGCGTAGTAGGTGAACAGGGCGACCTGATCGCCACTGCCGGTATTGATCAGCACCGGCCCGAGGTAGCCGCCGAGGAAACCCAGCACCGCGAGCGCCACCGCGCTCTGCCAGACCGCCAGCACGGCGCCCAGCGCGACCAGCGCCACCACCATGCCCAAGGCCACGCCGGGCGCGAGCAGGTCGTACAGCCGGTAGGCGCCAAACACGCAGAGCAGCAGCACGCCGATCGCGCCGCCCTGGAGTGACAGCGCGAAGGCCGGCCGCTGCATGCGCTGGCTGAGACCAAAGCCCAGACCTGCGAATGCCGCCGTGGCGATGCCGATGAAGCGCCAGCCGATCGGCACATCGAACAGGCCCTGCTGGGCCGCATAGCGCAGCGCCGCGGCGACACCGGCGAACAGCACGAGCACGCCGAGCTTGACCGGCAGGTTGCCCCCGAACAGCCAGCCCAGCACGCGGCTGGCCAGTGCATCGGTGGATTCATCCGTTCGGGACTCCGGTGCGCGGGCCCGCTGGGCTGCCTGTGCGACCGGCGTTTCGACCTTCGAGGCGGTGTGCGCTGCCGTGGGCAAGGGCGGCGGCACCGATGAAGGCGAGATGGATGCGGTTTGCGCTGCAATCGGCGCCTCGACTGGCGATGCAGACCTCACAGCAGAATCAGCTACGGGTGATGGCGCCGCCTGCAGATCCAGCGCCTCGTGCGCGGGTTGCCGAGTGGACACCGGCTCGGGCCTCGTTGCCGGTTCGGGTTCCGCGCCCGGTGCCCTGGCTTCTGACGGCGCTGGCGACGGCGTGCGTTCGCGCGGTCGGGTGGCCTGACTCTGTTCAAGTCGGCGCAGGCGCTGCGACAGCTCCTGCTGGCTGCCGAGCAGCCAGCCGGCGAGCGCCGCCAGCAGGATCGACACCAGAGATTCGCTGGCCACGGCCAGCAGGCCGAACAGCACAGCCAGAACAATCTTCATGTCCGCCTTCCCTGCGCCGTGCCCGAGTGCGGGCAGTGTAGGCAAGGTGAAGTAGCTGCGACAGCGGCGGCGATCAGCGGGCGCTTGGCCGAACGCTGGCTCAGATCCGGTAGGCGCCCAGCTTCATGAGCTCGCTGACCGCTCGCATCAGGGAAGGAATGGGCGGCGGCAGGGCGCGCGCGCCGGCGGCATGCGCCTGTTCGGCATGCTCGGCTTCCTCCTGGGCCATGCGCTGCAGGATGCGACGACTGCGTTCGTCGCCCTCGGGCAGCTGGCGCAGGTGATCTTCGAGATGCGCTTCGACCTGGCGCTCGGTTTCGACCACGAAGCCGAGGTTGTAGCCATCGCCGGCGAGCCCTGCGGCCATGCCGATCGCGTAGCTGCCCGCGTACCACAGCGGGTTCAGCAGGCTGGGACGGTCGTCCAGCTCGGCCAGGCGCTGCGCGCACCAGGCGAGGTGGTCGGCTTCTTCCTGCGCCGCCTGCAGCAGATGCTCGCGCGTCGCCTCGTCGCGGGCGACCCGCGCCTGACCCAGGTACAGGGCCTGCGCGCAGACCTCGCCCGCATGATTGATGCGCATCAGCCCGGCCACATGGCGGCGCTGCTTGGCATCGAGCTCGACCGAATGGGCGTCCACCGCGGGGTTCGGGCGCGCTGCGGGCGTCTGTCGCGCGGTGGCGGTCAGCAGGGCGTGGTCGAGATCGGCGATCAGGCGATCGAGCGGGGAAAGAGTGCGCAGTGTGCTCACGGCAGGGCCTCGGCCAGCAGTTCCAGCGGATGCCGGATGTCGATTCCGGCGAGTTCGGCCGCGCCGCCCAGATGCAGGCGGCAGCCGATGTTGGCGGAGACCAGTGTAGTGGCACCGGATGCGATGACCGCGTCCAGCAGCGGCTGGCGCAGGCGCTCGGCGCGGCCGGGAAACTGCAGCATGTGCGCGCCGCCAGCTCCGCAGCAGCCGCTGTCCTGCAACTCGATCAGCGTCACGCCCGGAATGCGTGCAAGCAGCGCCCGCGCGGCCTGCACGGACGTCGCGTCCGCCCGCTGCGTGCAGGGCAGGTGCAGGGCGATGCGTCGATCGGACCGGCGCAGACTCAAGGCGGCGAATGTGGCGTCATCGGCCAGCAAGCTCAGGACATCCATCACCGGCGCGATCGACGCGAGGCCCGCCGCATAGGCGCCCTGGCAACCGCTGGCTGTCGACACCAGCAGCTCGGGCCTGAGGTCCGCCCATATCCGCTGGTTCGCCGCGATCAGCGAATCGGCCTGCGCGCTGCTGCCGGCATGCTGCTCCAGCGCGCCGCAGCAGCCCTGCTCCTGTGGAGTCAGAACCGTGTAGCCGCAGGCACGCAGCAGGCGCAGGGCTGCGTGCTGAGCGCCGCTTTCGAGAGTTCGCGCAACGCAGCCGGTCAGCAGCCCGATGCGCCGAGAGCTGGGCGCGGGAGGTTCAGCCTTGTCGGTGTATTCGAGCTGCGGATGCGCAGGTGGCCACGAGCCGGAGTCGTTGACCGCTGGGATCGCGGCCGACAGCGCGCGGCGCGCGCTCCGCGGCAGCAGCACGCGCAGAGGTCGCAGCCTTGGCAGCAGGCGAGCCAGCAGCTGCGGATGCCGGCTCGCCCACAGCAGCAGCCGCACGCCGCGGACCGCACGCCGACGCGGCAACAGCCGGCGTGTCTGCCGCATCAGATCGCCGAAGCGCACTCTGGCTGGACACACCTGCTCGCAGCGGCCGCAGCCGAGGCAATGCTCAAGTGCGGTGACGCCGCTTGCGTCAATCGCGCCCGGCTCGCGCGCGAGAGCCTGGGCCAGCAGCACGCGCCCGCGCGGCGATTCCGACTCGCGCGCATCCAGCCGGTAGGTGGGGCAGTGCGGCAGGCACAGGCCGCACAGCACGCAGGCGTCGGCGAGCGCGAGGATGCGCTGGGCGATCTGTTCAGCGGGGGGGCTGGCGCGCTCGGACATTTGCGGTCAGAATACGCGGCTTCGCCGGGCAAAGCCCCTGGCCGATGCCACTCGGGGCTGCAGACTTGCACCCCTCGAAAGAGACCGCTATGCTTCGCGGTCTTTCGTCCTCGCTTTCCCTTTGGGAGCTGTCATGAAGACCTTCAGCGCCAAGCCGGAGACCGTCAAGCGCGACTGGTATCTGGTCGACGCCAGCGGCAAGACGCTGGGCCGCCTCTGCTCGGAGATTGCGCTTCGCCTGCGCGGCAAGCACAAGCCCGTGTTCACCCCGCACGTCGACACCGGCGATTACATCGTCGTGATCAACGCGGAAAAGATCCACGTCACCGGCAACAAGCTGCAGGACAAGATGTACCACCGGTTCACCGGCTACATCGGCAACCTGAAGTCGGAGACCCTGGGCCAGGCCCTGGACCGCCACCCGGAGCGCGCGATCGAGATCGGCGTCAAGGGCATGCTCCCGAAGAACCCGCTGGGCCGTGCGATGTTCCGCAAGCTCAAGGTCTACAAGGGTGCCGAGCACCCGCACACCGCCCAGCAGCCGCAGGCGCTGGACATCTGAGACAGGACGCATAGACCCCATGGCTCTGAACCAGAACTACGGCACCGGCCGCCGCAAGTCCTCCACCGCCCGCGTGTTCCTGCGCAACGGTAGCGGCGCGATCACCGTCAATGACAAGCCGCTCGACCAGTTCTTCGGTCGCGAAACCGCCCGCATGATCGTGCGTCAGCCGCTGGTGCTGACCGAGATGTCCGAGAAGTTCGACATCAAGGTCACCGTCGCCGGCGGTGGCACCACCGGTCAGGCCGGCGCGATCCGCCTCGGCATCGCCCGCGCCCTGGTCGAGTACGACGAGAGCCTGAAGACCCAGCTGCGCCGCGCCGGTTTCATGACCCGCGACGCCCGCGAGGTCGAGCGCAAGAAGGTCGGTCTGCACAAGGCCCGCCGCGCGACCCAGTTCTCGAAGCGCTGATCACGCTTTATACTTGCCGCCTCGCGCGGCAGGTGCGATCCGGTTCTTGGGGGATCGTCTAACGGTAGGACTGCAGACTCTGACTCTGCCTATCTAGGTTCGAATCCTAGTCCCCCAGCCATTCGAAGGGCTCGCGCAAGCGGGCCCTTCGTGTTTTCGGAGATTGACATCGAGCTGACCCTGCTTGCGGACTGGAAGCGCCCACAGCAGACAGTTGGCCCGAAACCCGCATCGATCGCTGCGCAGGACAGCGCAGCGACCAAGGCTTGAGTCGCCTGCGATGATGGGCGGCGCACGGCAGCGGGCGCTGCGGGTACAGACAACGGGCCTATAGCTCAACGGTTAGAGCAGGGCGTGACCCGGTGGCCGCAGGCCACGCGATGCACCGCATCGCGAGGGGCGCGCGCCGAGGGCAGGAGGCCCGAGGCCGGCCTTGGTCGCTGCGCAGGACAGCGCAGCGACCAAGGCTTGAGTCACCTGCGATGATGGGCGGCGCACGGCAGCGGGCGCTGCGGGTACAGACAACGGGCCTATAGCTCAACGGTTAGAGCAGGGCGTGACCCGGTGGCCGCAGGCCACGCGATGCACCGCATCGCGAGGGGCGCGCGCCGAGGGCAGGAGGCCCGAGGCCGGCCTTGGTCGCTGCGCAGGACAGCGCAGCGACCAAGGCTTGAGTCACCTGCGATGATGGGCGGCGCACGGCAGCGGGCGCTGCGGGTACAGACAACGGGCCTATAGCTCAACGGTTAGAGCAGGGGACTCATAATCCCTTGGTTCCAGGTTCGAATCCTGGTGGGCCCACACTCCGATCCGCAGGACCCGCGAATGGCGGCGCCAAGGCGCCTCGCAGGCGCCGACTCCCGTGCCGTTCAGGGTTCGAAGCCATCGCGAAAGACGTTCAGCGGCAGGCCGTTCGGGTAGTAGAGCGAACGCCGCTGGCTGATGGCGCCGCCCATGATCAGCATGGCGTCGCCGATCCACAGCGCCGCGTGGTCGGCCCGCGTTGCAGGTGCGCCCACGCTGGTGATGTCGCGCCAGATATTGGCCTGCGGGTCATAGCGTCCGCCGGTCGCGCCCACGCCGCCGAAGACGAGCAACTCGCTGCCCGACCACACCGCGGTCTGTCCGCCCAGCGGCGCCTGCGGCTGCGCCGAGGGGCCCGCGCCCCATTGGTTGGTCAGGGGCGCGTAGCGCCACAGGGACGGCAGGGCGCTGGGTGTGCCCGCCCAGATCAGCATCTCGCTGCCGGTCCAGACCGCGCTGTGATTGGTCCGCCCTGCAGGCCCCGCTGCGGTGGAGCCGGTCCAGCTCCAGCTTTGCGGATTGAAGCGCGCGCCGCTGGCCAGCGGCGCTCCGCCAGCGCCGCTGCCGCCCCAGACGATCATTTCGCTGCCGGTCCACACCGCTGTCGCATCCGCACGCGGTGCTGGCGCGCCTGCGGTCGGCAGGGCAGTCCAGCTGTCGCCCTGCGGGCTGTAGCCGGCATCGCTTGCGCAGAGCCCGGATGGGCACACGCCGCCCGAGACCAGCGCGTGCTGCCCTGTCCAGACCAGGGTGTGCAGATAGCGGGGCAATGCTGCGTCGATCAGACTGATCGGTTGCCACTCCCCGGCCGCCGGGTCGAAGCGCGCGCCATCGCCAAGAATCTCGGGCACCGCGTCGTCCAGCCCACCCCAGACGATCATTTCGGCGCCGGTCCAGACCGCGGCAGTCATTTCGCGCGCGCTCGGTGAGCCCTGCAGAGGCAGGGTGCTGAAGCTGTCGGTGGCCGCGCGCCAGGACAGGCCGCGCTGGGGGCGATCGGTGACCGCACTGCGGCCGCCGAACAGCAGGGCCTCGACGCCCGTCCACACCGCCGATGCACCGCGCAAGCGACCCAGATCGTCGCCGCCATCGAACAGCGTCCAGGTGTTTGAGGCGAGGTTGAACAAGCCGCCGTCACGCAGCGGCTCGCCGCCTTCATCCATACCGGCCATCACCAGCAGTGCGCTGCCCGTCCAGGCGGCTGCGTGGCCGGAGCGCCAGCCGACGGGGGCGCTTCCGGGCAGGGCCTGCCAGCTGTTGCTGGCGGCGTCATAGATCGCCCCGTGGTCGTTCACTGCTGACTGCCGCTGCCCGCCGAACACGATGGCGCGATCGCCGCTGCTGACCAGGGTGGGGAAGTTGCGCGCAGACGGCGCGCCCGCGCCGGGCAGAGCGGTCCAGCTGTCGCTGGCCGGATCGTACAGCGCGCCATCGCCGTAGACGGTGCCGAAGCCGTCGCTGCCGCCGAAGATCATGATCCTGCCGTCGACCACGGTCATCGCGGTCTCGAAGCGCGCCGCCGGTGCGCCGGCGGTGCTGAGCGGGATCCACTGGTTGCTGGCGACATCGAAGGCACCGAGGCGTGAGCTCAGCGAGGCCCCCCCGTTCTCGCTGCGCAGGCCCCAGACGTACATGCGGCCCTGGTGCCAGACCGAGGACGGAATCAGCGCCGGCAGGCCGCTCTGCGGCAGGCTGCTCCAGGTATCGGTGACCGGGTTGTAGCGCGCGTGCACGTTCGCCTCGCCGCCGAACACCAGCAGTTCGCTACCGGTCCAGACGCCGGTCACATACCGGGTGATGCCGACCGGCGCGTTGGCGCCGGACATCGGTGTCCAGGTGTCGGTGACGGGGTCGTACTGCGCGCCGCTGCCGTTCGAAGTGCCGCCAAAGACCAGGAAGCGGCTGCCGGTCCACACCGCCACGCCGGACTCGCGCGGGCCGGGTGCGCCGACCGGGCTGGCCCAGCGCCAGTGATCGATCGCGGGCGTGTACAGCCCGCCATCCGCACGCAAGGTGTTGCGTGGACCTCGCCCCCCGAACAGGAACAGCTCGCTGCCGTTCCAGGCCGCCAGGGCGAAGGCCCGCGGCGCCATCGGTCCGCTGTCGTCGGCGTCGCTGATCCAGGTCTCAAGGCCGGTGCTGCCGCCGCCAGCGGCCTCGCGCGGGCTTGCACTCGCTTCGGGCAGGAACAGGACCTGATCGAGCGCCGCCGGCTCGATCGCCTGATGCTGCCCGCGTGTCGACTGCCACCATTCGGCGAAGTCGCTGCCGGGAGCGGCCCGCTGCTGGCGGCGATACAGCAGGCGCTCGACCAGTCCCGGGCGGGCGATGCACTCGGCGGCCCGGTGCGGGTCGCGATTCAGCGCATCGAACAGGCGCTGCAGCTGCGCCGGTGCCCTGGATTCTCGCTGGATGCGCGACAGCTCCGCTTGCAGCGCGTCGGCGTCGATGCGCGTGCTGAAGCGCTCGGCCAGCGCGGATTCCATGCGCAGCTCGTCTTCAACCCGCCGCGTGACTTGCGAGGCAGAGGGCGCGCGCACCGCGGTGCCCCCCGCGTGCTGCGCCCGCTCGCGTGCGAAGAAAGTTTCTACCTCGGACCGGCACAGCTCGCGTTCGGCGCGGGACATGCCAGTCTGCGGAGACGAGGCGTGGGTCAGGGGGCTCAGCGCACAGAGGCAGACGAGCAGCAGTCGACTTCTCATGATGTGGACGGCTCCAGCGATAGGGAACGGTGGGCGGAACAGCGCGCTCGGGTCCCTGGACGAAGGGAGCCGGGCCGGGCCTCCATCCTAAATCGCAAATTCAAGCGGGCTGGCCTCATTGCCATCTGCCGCGAGCCAGCATCTGTGCCCGCCTTGCGCTCACGCGTTCGGCTCTAGCGCCGAAGCAAGGTCTGCGCACCGCGTGCCTGCCAGGCACACACACGCCCGTGCCTGCCACACGTCGTCGACTAGCCGTCGAGCGCGCCCCGTGGCTGTGTCGGTTCGGGCTTGGATGCCAGCAGTTCGCGCAGCTCCTCCAGCGTCTCCTGCAGCCAGCCGCGGGTGCGCTCGCTGTGCAGCCAGGCCAGCAGGGCCTTCTGGTCCGCTGCCGGCCAGGGGCAGGCGGGCGTCTCCAGATCGCTGATCCGCACCTCGCTGAGATAGGGCTCCCCGCGGTCCGGGTTGTCCGCATCAGGCGCGGCGTGGCCGTCCTCGTACTCGATGAGATCGATCAGCGGATGCAGGTCGTCGGCGCCAGCGGCGCTGCTGACCAGCTCGGCGAGTGCACTGAAGCTCGCCTGTTCGGCCCAGTCGTAGAGGCGATCCTGGCTGAGGCCGATGTGGCGGCCGCTGGGAAGCTGGGGCATGGCGGATCTCCGGTTCTCGGGGCGCCACAGGATGCACGATAGGGACGCTCTCTGGAGCCGCGGCCGAGCGCTAGGGCTGGCGGCGTCAGGAATTGCATGTATACGGCAGTGCGCGTGCGTGCGGGTGGCGCACCGGCGGTGTCGAACGCCGCTAAGCGATTGATTCAGCGGCTCCATTTGCGGCGTCGAGCGTGCTACGTGCTGTGCTGTCGACTGCCATTCTGTCGCCGCTGACATCCATGCTGCACCCGCAAAGCCAGAAAACAGGCGGCTTCCCGGCGAAAAACCGTTGACTTGTGCGTGCTTCCAAAGCAGCCTTCGCAACGCGGAGGGCTTTGCGTCCTCCCATCTCCCCCTGTCGGGCGCCATCGCCCCCCATGCAAGGAAGTTTCCGATGAACAAGGCTGAGCTTGTCGCTGCCATCGCCGACCACGCCGAACTGACCAAGACCCAGGCTGCGGCCGTGGTCGACGCCTTCACCTCCACCATCACCAAGGCGCTGAAGAAGGGCGACACCGTGACGCTGGTGGGCTTTGGCACCTTCTCCGTGCGCAAGCGCGCTGCCCGCGAGGCCCGCAACCCGCGCACCGGCGAGACCATCAAGCTGAAGGCGAGCAAGGCGCCGGTGTTCAAGGCGGGCAAGGCGTTCAAGGACGCGATGTAAGCCGCCCGGCGTCCGCCGAGCGGACGCTCCAGCGCCATCGCGTCGGCATCGCCGATGCGGGCGCATACAGGTGAATCCGGCAGGCCCGTGCGCAAGTACGGGCCTGCTGCGTTTCAGGCACCAGGCGTGCCGGAAAGCATGCTGCCGTGGCGCCGGCAAGCTGCAGTAGCCGCGGCATCAGGCTCCAAGCTGTGCACGGGGCCGGCCCTCGCGCGCAGGAGCAATGCGGATGCTCACGCCATCCATCCGCTCCTCAACTTGCGCGTCGAGAATCCGCGCGCGGGCTGCACTCTCGGTCCTCCACGCCTCCGGCGCTGTCGCACCGACCAGTGCGGCGTCCAGCAGGGCGGTGTCGATAGCCTCCACCTGCAGCCTGACACGCAGCAGGCACGAGGCGGGCGTCAGTTCGGCCAGCGCCTGCATCCATCGGAACAGACTGATCGCCAGCCATCCGGAGACTGACTGTGAATCGGCGCGTGTGTCGACCTCGACGCTGAAGCCACGCTGCAGGCCGATCTGCTCAAGGGTGGACGCCAGCGCTGCGCCCAGTCCGATTTCATCCAGCAGGGGCGGCCGCAGGCGTAGCGACAGTGCGCGCACCTGTTGCAGCGCATCGCGCACGCTGTCCGCCACGCCTTCGATCTCGTCTGCCGGCAGGCCGCTCTCGGCGAAGAACTGCAGGCTCAGCAGCGCCGCGGTCAGGCTCTGGCCGATGCCCGAGTGCAGCACGTGGGCGACGTGCCTGCGCTCGGCCTCGTCGACTTCAATCAGCTGCAGCAGTGCGCTGCGGGCTTCGTTCGGCTGCTGACTCATGTGGGCGCCGCCTGGTGGATGAGGCAAGGCTAGCAGTTGTGCCGGCGAGCGCTCGCCTTGCCCAGGGTTTCAGCACTCGACGACGTTGACCGCCAGCCCGCCGCGCGAGGTTTCCTTGTACTTGTCCTGCATGTCGCGGCCGGTGTCGCGCATGGTCTTGATGACCTTGTCCAGCGACACGTAGTGCGTGCCGTCGGAGCGCAGGGCCATCCGCGAGGCGTTGATCGCCTTCACCGCGCCCATCGCATTGCGTTCGATGCAGGGGATCTGCACGAGGCCGGCGATCGGGTCGCAGGTCAGGCCAAGGTTGTGCTCCATGCCGATCTCGGCGGCGTTCTCGACCTGGTGCACCGTGCCGCCCAGCGCTGCGGTCAGCCCGGCCGCGGCCATAGAGCAGGCGACGCCGACTTCGCCCTGGCAGCCGACCTCGGCGCCGGAGATCGAGGCGTTCTCCTTGTAGAGGATGCCGACCGCACCGGCGGTCAGCAGGAAATCGAACACGCCCTGCTCATCCGCCTTGGGCGCGAAGCGCTCGTAGTAGTGCAGCACCGCCGGCACGATGCCGGCCGCGCCGTTGGTCGGTGCGGTCACCACGCGGCCGCCGGCGGCGTTCTCCTCGTTGACCGCCAGCGCATACAGATTGACCCAGTCCAGCACGCTCAGCGGATCGCGCAGCGCCGCCTCGGGGCGGTTGCGCAGGTCGGCGGCCATCGCGGGCGCACGCCGGTTGATCTTCAGCCCGCCGGGCAGGATGCCGTCCTCGCGGATGCCGCGCGCCACGCAGGCCTGCATGGCCTGCCAGAGCTCGCGCAGGCCGGCGCGGATGTCCTCGTCGCTGCGCCAGGCGCGCTCGTTGGCGAACATCAGCTGGGCGATCGTCAGGGCGTTCTGCTCACACAGCTTCAGCAGCTCGTCGCCGCTGTGGAAGGGATAGGGCAGGGCGGTGGTATCGGCGACGATGCGGTCTTCGGCGGCTTCGTCCTGGTTGACCACGAAGCCACCGCCCACCGAGTAGTAGTCGCGGGTGGCGATCAGGCTGTCGTCGGCCGCAAAGGCGCTGAAGCGCATGCCGTTGGTGTGGTAGGGCAGCTTCTGGCGCTTGTTGAACACCAGATCGCGCTTCTCGATGAAATCGATCTCGTGCGTGCCGCCGAGGCGCAGGCGGTGCGCGCTGCGGATACGCTCCAGCGTGGCCGGGATGGTGTCGGGGTCGATGCGGTTGGGCAACTCGCCTTCAAGCCCCAGCAGCACCGCCTTGTCGGTGCCGTGGCCGCGACCGGTCAGGGCCAGCGAGCCGTACAGCTCGACACGCACGCGCGTGACCCGCGCCAGCTCTCCGGATTCCGTGAGCCAGCGCTCGACGAAGCGCGCGCCGGCGCGCATCGGCCCGACCGTGTGCGAGGACGAGGGACCGATGCCGATCTTGAACAGGTCGAAAACGCTGACGGCCATGGGGGCGGTGTCTGGTGTGTGCGGGGAGCTCGCTAGTGTACGTTCGCCGCTCCGCCCGACGATGCCGTACGGATCGCCCATGTCCCTGCTGACCCTGTTCCAGCGCGATGAATGCCACCTCTGCGACCAGGCCGTGATCGTGCTGGTGCAGGCGCGTGCGGGCGACTTCGAATCGCGCTGGATCGATGCCGATGTCGAACTGGAGCAGCGCTACGGCCTGCGTGTGCCCGTGCTGCGCCGGGAGGACACCGGTGCCGAGCTCGACTGGCCCTTCGACGCCGGGCGCGTGCGCGATTTCCTGCGCGCTGAGTGAGCGATCGCGCCGCGCTCAGCGGCGTCCGAAGCGCCAGGCCAGCCAGGCGGAGGGCAACAGCCACAGGGCGTCACTCCACTGCAGCTGCGACTGCAGGTAGAGCCCGACCAGCCCCGGGCTGAGCGCGGGCAGCGCATGCTGCACGGCCATGCCCATGCCCAGGCCGATCTGACTGGCGCTGACCAGCAGGACCGCCGCCAGCACCGTCAGTGCGCTGATCACGGCCACCAGCGCGTAGCGCAGGCGACCGGCGGGCAGCCCGGCGAGCCGAAGGAGCAGGGCCGCATCGAGCGTGACCACGAGCAGCATCCACACGCTCGGGCTGCGGAAATGCACGGCGACCGCCATCCACACCGCAGCAAGGCCGAGCACCGCCACACCCGCGCAGCCGGCAACCAGCAGCCAGGTGGCCGGGCGGATGCGCGGAGCGTGCGGAGTGGCGGGGGACTTGTTCACGAAGCGACTGCGGGCCAGCGGAGCGGGCGGCGTAGAATACGCGGCCGCACTCGCGCCCGACCCTGACATTCGTCCCATGGCCTATAGCCGCAGCTCCGAGCCGATCCAGTTTTCCCGCGACTGCGAGGTCGTGATGGTGCCGCAGGGCGATCGCGTCAGCCTGCCTGCGGGCACCGCCGGCTACATCACCCAGGGCCTGGGCGGCAGCTTCACGGTGTTTGTCGACGGCAATCTGTTCCGCGTCGCCGGCGTCGATGCCGACGCCATCGGCAAGGAGATCGTGCCGCCGCCTCAGCTGCCCGAGAACGCCACCGACGAGGATGTCGAGAAGGCCGTCTGGAACCAGCTGCGCACCTGCTTCGACCCGGAGATCCCGGTCAACATCGTCGACCTGGGCCTCGTCTACCACTGCGAGATCGAAGCCAGCGACGAGGGCAGCCGCCGCGCCAACATCCGCATGACTCTCACCGCCCCCGGCTGCGGCATGGGCGAGGTGCTGGTCGAAGACGTGCGCGCCAAGGTCGAGCTGGTGCCCACCGTGATCGAAGCCGACGTCGAGCTGGTCTTCGATCCGCCCTGGAACCAGTCGATGATGACCGAGGCGGCGAAGCTGCAGGTGGGGATGTTTTGAAGAGCCGGGATTGGGGATTCGGGATTCGGGATTCAGGATTCGGGATTCGTGAACAGCGGGTCACCACGTCCCCGCGAGTATTGCGAGCTTTGCTCTGACGAATCCCGAATCCCCACTCCCGAATCCCGGCCTCAAAGCCACCCCCGCTGCCGCGCCACGCGGTAGGCCTCGATGCGGTTCTCGGCGCCGAGCTTGCCAATGGCTTCGCTGAGGTAATTGCGCACCGTGCCCTGGCTCAGGTGCAGGCGCGCGGCGATATCGGCGCTCTTGGCGCCTTCGCCGGCGAGGCGCAGGACCTGGCGCTCGCGTTCGTTGAGCGGGTCGACCTCGTCCCAGGCGGCCATCGCCAGCTGCGGGTCGATGGCGCGGCCGCCGCGGTGGACCTGGCGCAAGGCGTCTGCGAGTTTCTCGGCCGGTGCATCCTTCAACAGATAGCCGCGCACGCCGGCGTCCAGCGCGCGGCGCAGATAGCCCGCGCGGGCGAAGGTGGTGACGATCACCACGCGGGTCGGAAGGTTCAGCGCGCGAACGGCTTCCGCCAGCTCCAGCCCGGTGCGGCCGGGCATCTCGATGTCGGTCACCAGCAGGTCGGGCGCCAGCCGCTGCACTTCGGCCAGCGCGCTGTCGCCGTCGGCGCAGGCAGCGACGACCTCCAGATCGTGTTCCAGCCCCAGCAGGGCGGCGAGTGCGCCGCGCACCAGGGCCTGGTCTTCGGCGAGTACCAGTCGAATCATCGCGTGCGACTCCTCAGGTTGAGTCCGCTGCGGTCCGCGGCAGGGTGGCCGGCGCGCTCAGCAGCAGGCGCGTGCCGATCCCCGGAGGACTGTCCAGCTCGACGCGGCCACCCAACGCCTGCAGGCGCTCGGCGAAGCCGGGCAGGCCGCGGTGGCCCTCGCGTTCGCGCGCGCCGCCGACGCCGTCGTCGCTGATCTGCAGCTGCCAGACCGCGCTCGCGCCTTCGCCTTCGCGGCGCAGCTCGATCTCGACGCGGCTGGCGCGCGCATGCCGGATCACATTGGTCACCGCCTCGCGCAGGGCCATGGCGAAGGCCTGGTCCAGCGGTGCAGGCAGCTCCAGCGCCGGCAGCTGCGCGTCCAGCTTCACTTCGGCGCTGAGCAGGGCCAGGCGAGCCGCAGCGATCTCAGCCTGCAGGCCGCCGGCGCGGATACCGCTGACCGCCTCGCGCACCTGGTCGAGCGCACCGCGCGCAGCCTGCTCCAGCTCGGCCAGCTGCTGTTCTGCGGCATTCGGATCGCGCGCCAGCAGTCGTCGCGCCAGCTGGGTCTTCAGCACCACCAGCGACAGCGTGTGGCCCAGCGCGTCGTGCAGGTCGCGGCCGATGCGCTCGCGCTCGGCGAGGGCGGCGAGGCGTCGCACTTCGTCCTGGCTCAGTTTCAGCACCGCCTGATGGCGTTCGCGGGCGCGGCTGGCGAGGATGCCGGCGCAGGCCATGCCGCCGATCATCGCCATCGCGATGCCCACGCCGAGTGCGTAGCGCCAGTCGGGCATCAGCAGGAAGAACTGCGCAGTCATCAGTGACCAGAACACAAGCGCCGCCAGCATCGCCCGCCGCGGAGCCCAGACCGTCGCCGCCATCGTCATCGCATAGATCACGAAGGTGTTGCCGCCCGGATTCACGGTCATCAGCGCGTAGCCCAGCGCGGCGCTGCCGTAGATGCAGAGGTCGCGCCCGCGCGGCAGGCAGTCGCGATGGGTGAAGCGCAGCCACAGCGGCAGGAACACCGCGCATGCCGCCAGCGAGGACAGCAGCAGGAGCTTGTGCCGGTCCGGAACGAACAGCAGCGGCAGGAAGACGAAGACCAGGTACAGCAGGCCCCACCAGCGCTGCGGCTCGTGTTCGTTGAGGCTGTGCTGCGGCGGTGGTCCGGAGAGGGCGGGTTGCATGGACTAAGCCTAAAGGGGTTGGGCGAAGCGGGCATAGGGTGGGCCCTGGCCCACCATGAGCTCGACGCTCGCCCCGGTTTCGCTTGGTCGCGCTGTCGCTCTGTTGCTTGAAGCGAAGAGCAAGAGCTTTCGGACAGCCCTTCGGGCTGCCCGACCTACCTTTCTTTGCGTGGCCAAAGAAAGGTAGGC
>NZ_CALART010000112.1 GCF_937888285.1 uncultured Aquimonas sp. | reverse complement strand
GCGCCCCGCCAAGGCCACACCCAAGCGCCAAGCGCTGCCGCCGGAGCTGCCGCGCATCATCACCGTGCACGAGCCCGCGACGGGCTGCACCTGCGCCACCTGCGCCGCTGCTCTGGTCAAGATCGGCGAGCACGTCAGCGAGAAGCTGGCCTACACCCCAGCGAAGTTCCACGTCGAGCGCCACGTCCATCCGCAGTACGCCTGCCGGGCGTGTGAGACCGTCGTCGCCGAGCCGGTCGCACCCGCCATCATCGACCGCGGCCTGCCCGCGCCCTCGCTGTTGGCGCAGGTGCTGCTGGCCAAGTACACCGACCACCTGCCGCTGTACCGGCAGCAGGCGATCTACGCCCGCGCCGGCATCGAGCTGCCGCGCAGCACGCTCGCCGACTGGGTCGGTGCCTGCGGTATCGCCCTGCAGCCGCTGGCCGATCGACTGCGCGAGAAGCTGCGCGAACAGGCCTGCCTGCATGCGGACGAGACCCCAGTCGACACGCTGGATCCGGGCAACGGCAAGACCCAGCAGAGCTACCTGTTCGCCTACCGCAGCACGGCCGGGCCACCGATCGTGGTGTTCGACTACGCCGACAGCCGCAGCGGCAAGCACGCACGCGAGTTCCTCGGGGACTGGCGCGGCGCGCTCATGGTCGACGACTACGCCGGCTACAAGGCGCTGTTCCGCGAGGGCGTCACCGAGCTCGCCTGTTGGGTGCATGTGCGCCGCAAGTTTGTCGAGGTCGTCCAGGCCAGCGGCAGCCCCCTGGCACAGGAGGCCGTCGAACGCGTCGGCGTGCTGTACCGCATCGAAGCCGAGGCCAAGGACCAAGGACTCCACGGCGAGGCGCTGCGCGCCTATCGCCAGCAGCACGCCGCGCCGAAGCTGACCGAGCTGCACGACTGGCTGCAGGCGCTGGGCCTCAAAACGCTGAAGAACAGCGGCCTCGCCAAGGCGGTGAATCACGCGCTCAGCCGCTGGCCCGCGCTGCTGCGCTACCTCGAGGACGGCGGTCGACCGATCGACAACAACCCGATCGAGAACGCCATCCGCCCGATCACGCTGGGCCGCAAGAACTGGCTGTTCATCGGCGGCACGAAAGCCGGCCCGCGCGCCGCCGCGATCATGAGCCTGGTCGCCACCGCCAAGGCCAATGGCCTTTGCCCGCAGGCCTGGCTGACTGACGTACTCACACGGCTTCCGACTACGCGCAACCGGGATATCGACAGCTTGCTGCCCACCGAGGGCTGGGCAGCGCTCGGCAGCTAAGGCCCAGATATCGACAGCCTGCTGCCCACCGAGGGCTGGGCAGCGCTCGGCAGCTAAGGCCCAGCACAAGGTGAGGTCGAGCGGTAGGTGTGGTGGCCGGACGCTTACGCCGCCACCCACCCAGCGCGAGCTGATTGCGCGGGTGGCGACCGTGTTGAAACCCGGTGGGCGCTTTCTGTTCAGTGCGCCTGTGCAACAGGCCGAGTGGATGGATCTGCTGACGGGTCGGCCATCGGTGTCGCTGGGGGAGGCCGCGTATCGCGCGGCGCTGCATGCGGCGGGGATGCAGGTCGTCGCACAACACGTGGATGAGGGCGGCAATCACTACTACGATGCCGTGCCGAGCCCCTGACGGAGGACTCGCATGAAGCGATATGACCCCGATGTGGCGCCCCAGCCTGCGGCCTGGCTGTCGCTGGATGAAGGCACTCGACTCCAGTTGATCACGGCGTTCCACGCAGCCCGGGGTGGCTTTGGCGAGAACGCGGTGGCGCACTCGGCCTTCCACATGATTGTCGAGAACCAGCTGGCCATGGATGAGCCCGAAGACGCGCGGGCCGCGCTGCAGCGGCTGATGCGCGGCGGTCTGTCGCGGCACGATGCGCTGCACGCGCTGGGCTATGTGGTGATCCAGCACATCTTTCCCATTCTCTCCGCACGCGGTGATCCACCGGCTTTCGATCAGGAGGCCTACTGCGCGGCCCTGCGTGCGCTGACGGTGGCGTCTTGGCGGGCGATGCGGGGTTGAGGGGGATCGGCCTCGCCAGCAGCTTCGACAGCAGCGGAGGGTGAGGGTGATGGGCTGGGCCCCCGCATTCGCGGGGGCGACGACGTCAACGGCGAGGCCATCCCGTTGCGTCCGGGTCGCCCTCGCCTTTGCGCGAACGCCTCTCAAGAAACCGAATCGTAAGTGGTTGATCGTATTGGATCGCCTTCGCGGCAGCACGGCGTGAAAATCCGGCCCAAACAGCGTCTAGCGACCCCTGGCTCGTCGCCCCCGCGGAGGCGGGGGCCCAGACCGGACCTGCAGCAGCGGCCAGATCACTGGATCCCCGCATGCGCGGGGATGACGCCCCCATGTTTCTTCGAGAACACCCGCCCCGCGACGCGGGGCTGAGAAGCTCTCAGGGACGCGACGACGCTCGCGCTTCAAGCCGCTTCGCAGCAGCCATCAAGCCGCGTCGAACGGCCCGGTGATCGCCACGGTGAACCCGGGCCTGTAGACATTGGCGAACAGGGTGCGGCCGTCGGGGCTGAAGCAGGCGCCGGCCCATTCGGCGCCGCGGAAATCGCCGCTGTGGCCGAACACGCCATCCAGCTGCGCGTTGTTGCGGGCCAGCTCGAACAGGCCGCCGGCGCGGTCCAGGCCGTAGAGGCGCTGCACGGGCTGGTCGCTGTCCTCGCAGAGCACCAGCAGGCCCTTGGGGCCGAGACAGATGTTGTCGGGGTAGTCGAGCACGGCGCTGCCCGGCGACTCGTAGAACAGCTCCAGGGTCTGGCTGCTGGGGACGAAGCGGAACACCTGGCCGCTGCCGGCATCGCCGCCGTCGGTGGCGGTGAAGAAGACTTCGTCCTCACCGATGATCAGGCCTTCGAGACGGGTGAACAGGCTGGCGCCCTGGGCCCGGCCCTGGCGCAGCAGGCCGTCCATGCCGCCGCCTTCGACCCAGCCGGCTTCGGGCTTCTCGATGTCCACCCAGTCCACGTCGAAGCGCTGGCCGGGCTTCAGGCCGCGGCGCAGGTCGGGCTGCGATTCCACCCGCAGCATCTGCAGGCGACCGCCCTCGATGAGCTTGCCGGGCGTGGTCGGCAGCAGGCGATAGAAGCCGGCGGGGCGATGGTCTTCGGTGAGGTAGACGACGCCGTCGCGCGGATCGACGGCAGCGGCCTCGTGGCGGAACTGGCCGAGCGCGGTGAGTGGGCGGGCGTCTGATGCGCCGTCAGCCGGGACCTCGAAGACGAAGCCGTGGGCACGGGTCAGCTGGAAGGTATGCCCCTTGTATTCGCCGCTGTGGTTCGCGGGAGTCACGATTTCCTCGCAGGACAGCCAGCTGCCCCAGGGCGTGGTGCCGCCGGCGCAGTTCTGCAGGGTGCCGGACAGCGAGCCGCGGGCTTCGATGAGTGTGCCGGCGGCGCGGTCATAGCGCAGGGTGACGGTGCCGCCGCCGCAGGGGGCGTCGTAGTGGCTGCTGGCGGGGCCGAAGCTGCCGTCGAGGTTCACGCACTCGTGGTTGCGCACCAGGGTGAAGACCTCGCCTTCGCTGCGCACCAGGCCCATGCCGTCGGCTTCGCCCGGAATGCTGCCGAGCCCGTCGGCGAGCGCTTCGCCGGCCCAGCCGAAGCTGCGGTAGCTGAAGCCCTCGGGCAGTTCCAGCAGCGGCAGGCCGGTGGTCTCGTCGGCGACGGGACGCAAGCGGCCATAGCCGGCAGCGCGGGCGCCGGTCTCGCTGCCCAGTCCGGCGCGCGCGAACGCCTGGCCCAGCGGACTCAGCGCGATCAGTGAGGCCGCGCTGCCGCCGAGCAGACGGCGGCGAAGGGGATCGGTGGATGCGGACTTCAGCATGGCTGGGCTCTCGACTTCGTAGGCGCACCGTGGGGCGGCCGTGGTCGTGGAAGTGTGCCCGGTTCTGGTTTCGATGGGCTTACAGAAGCCGAGATTCAATGGGCTCGGGCGGGTGAAGGAAGTGGTGCGCGGCACGTGCACGAGTTCGTTGCGTGATCGGTGCGCGACACGCGCACCCTACGCGATCTCTGCTCGCTGGCTTCGATGCGTGGGCGGCGTCGTTCGGGCTTGGTTGGTGCGCGACACGCGCACGAGGTCACCATTTGGTCTGCGCGCGTTACGCGCACCCTACGCGATACCCGCGCGATGGCTTCGATGGGGGTTTGGCGTCTTTCGTGGTTGTAGGGTGCGCGTGTCGCGCACCACGGGCGTTCGACCGTCGCGGCGCGCTCAGACGGGGGGCGGAGGCGGTGGAGTCATGGGTGCAGGCGCAGCGCGCTGCCCGCGCCGGAACAGCAGCACGCCGACCACCACGAGCGCGGTCAGGCCGCCGAACAGCCACCAAGGTCGATACCAGAGCCAGCCGCTGCCAATCGCGATCAGGCTGAAGCTCGCGGCGAACATGAAGGACACGACGGCGGCTGCACCGCCGACCAGGCGACCGAGCAGGGGCACCCATTCGGCCAGCGCCACCAGCGGACGCAGCAGCAGGCCAAAGCCCATCCACAGCAGTGCGAAGCCGGCGCCGCGCAGGCCCCAGGCGAGCGCGCTGTTGCTGCTGCGGGCAGATTCGATCAGCGCCTCCGGCGCGTGTTCACCACGCTCGATCAGGAAGAAGGCCTCGTCGGTGCGCAGCCTGGCGGGTTCGAGTCGGCCGGCCGGTGCCGCGGCGATCAGGCTGACCTGCCCTTCCGGTATGCGCGCGAAGCGGATGCGCAGGTCGCCGACCTGCGGCGAGGCGAAGTTCTCGCCGCTGTACAGCCAGCCGTCGGCCGGCCGCAGGCTGGCGGCGAGGTTGGGCGGCAGCGCGTCGGTGCTGGCCGGCAGCGGCTCCCAGCCGCCGATCTCGCTGGCGATCCGCGGGTCCAGCACGCGGCCGTCCACGCGCACTTCGCCTGCGCTGAAACGCTGGCTGCGGAACGGCGGCGGCGGCGGGTTCTCATGGCCTGCGGGCTCGCGGAAGCGGCTGCTGTCCGCGTGCTCGTCGGACCAGCGGCGCTCGTAGCGGTACTCCTCGACTTCGCGAGTGCTGCCATCGGCGCGGCGCTCGCTGCGCTTTTCGCGCTTCTCCACCCACTGGAACATCTCGACCTCGCGGCGCAGGGCCAGGCCCTGGGCGGCGACGCCGAAATCCGGGTCCGCCACCGGTGCGCTGGCGCTGGCCGCGGCGCTGACGTGGGCAAGACCGCCCTCGCCCGCCTGCGCCAACGGTTGGACCTGTGCAGCGGCCGCGTCCAGCACCTGGGTGCGGCGCATGGCGCGGCCTTCGTTCCAGAACTGCAGGCCCAAAGCCACGGCGATGCAGGCGAGCCCGAACAGGGCGCCGCCGAGCACGCCCTTGCCCTTGCCGGTTTCCGCGCGCGGCATGCGCAGCCCTGGAATCATGTCGGCTTACTCGGCGGTATCGCCGATCTCGACGGCGTAGGCGTCGATGCGGTACTCGACCTTGGCGACCTCCATGCCGCGGGTCGATTCCTCCTGCAGGTGCTGGCGGTGATCCTCCGACAGCTCCTTGCGCTGCAGCTGGCCGTAGACCACGGCGGGGCCGCTGGAATCCTTGGGCACGTCGAACTTGTGGTCGTGCATCATCACGCGGACGCTTTCGCCCTGGTCTTCCAGCACCACCCAGCAGCCCTTGTTCTGGCAGACCTCGACGATGCGGCCGCTGAACTTCTGCCGGCCTTCGGCGTGCCTGTCGAAGTCGGCGATGGCGGCCTGTACCGGCGTGGCCTCGCCTGCGGGCATGTGCTCCAGCCCGTAGCTGCCGGCAACAGCCAGCGCGGGCAACAGGGCGGACAGGCAGAAGGCGATCAGGGTCGTGCGCATGGCGGGGCTCCGGGCGGCGCAGGCCGCGTGTGAAGGAGCCCGCACGATAGCGCAGGCGGGGCTCAAGCCGCCAAGGGCTGCCCCTGCAACTCGGCCTGCGGCTGGGCGACGCCGTAGCGGCCCTTGTCGTCCAGCGCGACCTCGGCCATGGCGCAGCGGGTGTCGTGGGTGAAGTACAGGCGCACGCCGCGGGCGCGCATGTCGTCGAGGAAGGCGCGCTTCTCGTCGATCAGCATTTCCGGATAGCGGTCATAGCCCATGGTCACCGGCAGGTGCACCCAGGGCGCGCCGGGGATCAGATCGGCGCAGAACACCACGCCGCCGTGGCCATTGGGCCCGACGATCTCGGCCAGCATCAGGCCCGGCGTGTGGCCGTCGCTGTAGTGGAAGCGCACGGCCTCGCCCAGCGATGCGCAGTGCGGGCCGTCGACCAGCTCCAGGCGGCCGCTGCGCTCCAGCAGCTCGGGCAACTCGGGGATGAAGCTGGCGCGGTCGCGCGGATGCGGATACTTGGCGCGCTCGAAGCAGGCGCGGCTGACCACATAGCGTGCATTCGGGAACAGCAGGCGCGGCGGCTGGCCGTCCTCATGCGCGGCGAGCAGGCCGCCGGCATGGTCGAAGTGCAGGTGGCTCAACACCACCACGTCGACGTCGGCATCGCTGAAACCGGCGCTGGCCAGCGAGTCGAGCAGCACGTGGCGATCCTCGACCACGCCGAAGCGCGCTTTCAGTTTGGGCTCGAAGAAGGCGCCGATCCCGGTCTCGAACAGCACCCGCTTGCCGTTGACGCCCTCGGCCAGCAGGGCGCGGCAGGCCAGGTCGATGCGGTTGTCGGCGTCGACCTCGACCCACTTCGACCACATCGCCCGCGGCACGTTGCCGAACATGGCGCCGCCGTCGAGTTTCTGCGAGTTGCCGATGAGGGACCACAGCTTGATCGTCATGGCGTTCTCCTGCTCAACGGAAGATGGCGTCGTCGCCGCTGCCGTCGGCGGCCTTGCCCACACCTTCCCAGCGCGAGTCGGTGCCGGCCTCGACGGCGCCCGTGGCGCGATTCCAGACCACCACCTGCATGTTTCCCCAAGGCCGCTCGGCGGCCTTGATGACGTGGCCGCGCGCGACCAGGGCTTCCGTCTCTGCCGGCGAGAGGGCCTCGGCTTCGACCGAGAGCTGATCCGGCAGGTACTGGTGGTGGAAGCGCGGCAGATCCGCCGTGGCCTGCGCGCCGCCGCCGTCGGCCAGGTTCAGCAGGCCGAGGATGACCATGCTGATGATGCGGCTGCCGCCGGGCGTGCCGAGGATGGCCGTGCGCTCCGGGCTGACAAGGATGCTCGGGCTCATCGACGACAGCGGGCGCTTGCCGGGGGCGATGGCATTGGCGTCTTCGCCGACGAGGCCGAAGGCGTTGGGCACGCCGGCCTTCATCGAGAAGTCGTCCATCTCGTTGTTGAGCAGGAAGCCGGTGCCGGGGATGACCATGGCATTGCCGTAGGGCAGGTTCACCGTCTGCGTGACCGCGACCAGGTTGCCGTCGGTATCCAGCAACGAGAAATGCGTGGTGTCCGGCCGAGCAGCCATGCCCACGCCGGGCAGCAGCTCGCTGGGCGTGGCGCGCTGCGGGTGGATGCCGGCGCGCAGGCCGGCGGCGTACTGCGGGCTCATCAGCAGTTCGACCGGCACCTCGACCTGGTCGGGATCGCCGAGGTGCAGGGCGCGGTCGCGGTAGGCGCGACGCATGGCCTCGACGGTGAGATGGATGCGGTCCACGCGCGACAGCGGCGCCAGATCGTAGCCGCCGAGAATGTTCAGTACCTGCGCGATGGCGATGCCGCCGGAGGACGGGGGCGGTGCGGTGATGATGCGGTGCTCGCCGAAGCTGAGCGACAGCGGTGCACGCTCGACCACCGCGTACTGCTGGAGATCCTCGATCGTCCAGATGCCGCCCGCTTCGCGCACGCCGTCGACCAGGGTCTGCGCGAGCTCGCCGCGATAGAAGCCGTCATGGCCTTCGGCAGCGAGCTTCTCCAGCATCGCGGCGTAGTCGGGGTTGACCATGCGCGTGCCTTCGGCGGGGATGTCACCGTTGCGCAGGAACAGTGCTGCGGCGCCCGGATCGGCGGCGATGACCTCCTTGCGGAAACCGAGCATCAGCGAATTCTTGCGGCCGAAGGTCCAGCCTTCGCGGGCCATGCGGATGGCCGGCGCCAGCGACTTCGACAGCGGCAGGCGGCCGTACTTCTGCGACAGATGCACCAGCCCCGCCGGCAGGCCGGGGATGGCCGCGGCCAACGGGCCGTCGATGCTGCGCCGGCGCACCGGCTCGCCGTTCTCGTCGAGGAACATGTCGCGGGTCGCCGCCAGCGGCGCGCGCTCGCGGGCGTCGATGAAGACGTAGCGATCCTCGGCGGCGATGTGCAGCAGGAAGAAGCCGCCGCCGCCGATACCCGAGCTCTCGGGTTCGACCAGACCCAGCGCGGCACTGACCGCCACCGCCGCGTCGAAGGCATTGCCGCCGGCGGCCAGCACTTCCATGCCGGCGTCGGTGGCCTGCGCGTTGGCGCTGGCGATCGCCGGGTGGCGCGGCTTCTCGGCCGCGAACGAGACGGACACACACAGCAGCAGGCCGGCCAGTGCCGCCCCGCGGAGAATGCTCAGGCGCACTTGGCGACTCCTGTCAGCAGTTCGAACTTGATGAGCAGCTGCTCACGCGATTCGGGATGGGCGGGATCGAGATCGATGCACTCGACCGGGCAGACCTCGACGCACTGCGGTTCGTCGTAGTGGCCGACGCATTCGGTGCAGCGCTCGGGCGCGATCTCGTAGATCACCTCGCCCTGGCTGATCGCGCCATTCGGGCAGGCCGGCTCGCAGACGTCGCAGTTGACGCAGAGCGCGTTGATGATCAGGGCCATGCTGTTCCTGCGTCGCAGCCCGCCCCGGGAATACTCCCCCGGGGCGGCGTGGATCCTGTGCTTCGAGAGGCTTACTTCGCTTCGACGAAGACGTACTCGGCGCCCGAGGCGGCGACCGCCTGGGCGACGCGGTCGGAGTCTTCCGGCTTGCCGATGAACAGCACGCGCACTTCGTTGAAGGAGCCGGCCGAGGCTTCGGCGAAGGCTTCGACGATCAGGTCGGCCATCTTGGCCGACTCCGGCGAGCCGAACGCCAGCATGTTGCCGGGCAGCACCCCGCGCGCGACGGTACCGGCGACGTTGTCGAGCTGGCGCTCGTACTCACCCTGGAAATCTTCGCGGGCCGCCGTCGGCAGGTAGTACATGAAGGGCTGCGAGCGCAGCTTCTCCGGCATGTTCTGCTTGACCACCTCGACCAGGTAGGTGCGCCACTCGCGCTCGTTGGAGGCATCGGTGGGCGCGACCAGCTGGACCTTCTCGGCCTGCACGGGGGCGGCCGCCTGTTCCTGCTGGCCGCAGCCGGCGAGGCCCAGTCCGATCAGGGCGACGAACGCGATCGGGGCGAAGCGGAGATTGGATTTCATGCGGGGCTCCTTGGGGCGTGAATGGCATCGATGCGGGACGACCTGCCCCACGCTCGACACGGGTCGGGGTCAGCTGCGGTTCCAGCGCTTCTTGAGCGCGGCGTCCACGGCCGGATGGACAAATCCGGAGACATCGCCGCCGAGCCGCGCGATCTCGCGCACCAGCGACGAGGAAATGAAGCTGTACTGCTCTGCCGGGGTGAGGAACAGGGTCTCCACCTCGGGAATCAGATGGCGGTTCATGCTGGCCATCTGGAACTCGTACTCGAAGTCCGACACCGCGCGCAGGCCGCGCAGCAGCACGCCGCCGCCGACCTTGCGCACGAAATCGGCGAGCAGGCTGTCGAAGCCCACCACCTCGACATTGGGAATGTCGCCCAGCGTGGTGCGGGCCAGCTCGATGCGTTCTGCGAGCGCGAAGCCGGGCCCCTTGTGCGGGCTCTCGGCAACGCCGACGACGATGCGCTCGAACAGCGGCGCCGCCCGCGACACCAGGTCGATGTGGCCGTTGGTGATCGGGTCGAAGGTGCCGGGATAGACGGCCGTGCGCTGGCGGGACGAACTCATGCGGATACAGCCCGGGAATCAGGCCTCGGAGTGTAGCAGGGGGCCATCGGCGCCAGCCTGTTCCCGACGATACAGACGGCCATGGGCATGGCGGGTGGCGAGCTCGCGATGCAGGCGCCAGTCGGCGGGCACCGGCGGCGGCGGCCCCGGCGCGGCTTCGATATAGATGAAGGCGCGCGGCGCCAGATGCGGCGGCAGCAGCTCGACCACTGCGGCCTGCAGCCCGGCGGCAAAGGGTGGATCGACGAATACCAGCCCATAGCGCTGGGCGGCGGGCCGCCGCAGCCAGGCGAGCGCGTCGCCGGCCAGCACGTCCAGCGCCACGTCCAGGCGCTGGGCATTGGCGCGGAGGGCCGCAGCCGCGGCGGGATCGCGCTCGATCAGCAGCACGGGCTCGGCGCCGCGCGAAGCGGCCTCGAAGCCGAGCGCGCCGCTGCCGGCGAAGAGATCGAGGCAGGCGCGGCCGGCGGTCTCGTGCATCAGCCAGTTGAACAGGGTTTCGCGCATGCGGTCGGCGCTGGGCCGCAGCCCGGGCACGGCGGGAAAACGCAGGCGGCTGCCGCGCAGGCGGCCGCCGATGATCCTGACTTCGCCCGCGGCGGCGAGGCCCGTCTTTGCAGCGGCAGAGGGAAGACGAGGTCGTGACATGCCGCCAAGGCTAAGCCACTCGGCCAGCGAAGGGGCGGATCGGGCCTGCTGCTACGATGTGCGCCCCTTCAAGGCGCTTGCCTTTGCATGTTCAAGTTCTGGAAGAAGAAGCCCGCGACGCCGACCGTGCCGGACGCTGCGGATGCGCCGCCGGCGGAAGCCGCGCGCGTTGAGGCCGCGGATGCCGCCGGCCTTGAGGACGCTGCCCGCGCCGCGCCCGAGGCTATCGAGGCGGAACCGGCACTGCTGGATGCGCTTGTCGCCGAGCCCGCCCCGCTGCCGGAAGTCGAGCCGGCCGCTGAAGCCCCGGGCACTGCTTCGCCTGACCCGGAGCAGCCGATCGCGACAGCCACCCCAACCAAGCTGAGCTGGCGTGAGCGCCTGTCGGGCAGCGCCCTGGCCCGCGGCTTCGCTTCGCTGTTCTCACGCAACCCCAAGCTCGACGAGGACCTGCTCGACGAGATCGAAACCTGCCTGCTGACCGCCGATGTCGGCGTCGCCGCCACCGAGTCGCTAGTTTCCGGCCTGCGCACGCGCATGAACCGGCGCGAGTTCGCCGATGCCCGCGCACTGATGAACGCCCTGCGCGGCGAGCTGCAGGCCCTGCTGCAGCCGGTCGCGCAGCCGCTGTCGATCGCCGGCGCCAAGCCTTTCGTGATCCTCACCGTCGGCATCAACGGCGTCGGCAAGACCACCACGATCGGCAAGCTGGCCCACCGCTACCGCGGACAGGGCAAGCAGCTGCTGCTCGCCGCCGGCGACACCTTCCGCGCGGCGGCGGTGGAACAGCTGAAGACCTGGGGCGAGCGCAACCAGGTGCCGGTGATCGCCCAGGGCAGCGGCGCCGACTCGGCCTCGGTCATCTATGACGCGCTCGCGGCCGCGCAGTCGCGCGGCGCCGATCTGCTGATCGCCGACACCGCCGGCCGCCTGCACACCCAGAGCGGGCTGATGGACGAGCTGGCCAAGATCCGCCGGGTGCTGGGCAAACTCGACGCTTCGGCGCCACACGAGGTGCTGATGGTGATCGACGGCACCACCGGCCAGAACGCGGTCAACCAGGTGCGCCAGTTCCGCGCCAGCGCCGGTGTCACCGGCCTGGTGGTGACCAAGCTCGACGGCTCGGCCAAGGGCGGCGTGGTGTTCGCGCTGGCGCGTGAGTTCGGCCTGCCGATCCGTTTCGTCGGCCTGGGCGAGAAGGCCGCCGACCTGCGCGAGTTCGAGCCGGCCGCCTTCGTCGACGCCCTGCTGCCGGAGTCGCTGGGCGCGTGAACGCCGTCGTGGCTCCGCGCCGGCAGCGCTGGCCGCTGTACGCCGGCGCGGTGATCGTCGTGCTGATCCTGCTGCTCTCGCTGCTGCGCCACTACATGCAGCCCGAGCGGCTGTCGGCGACCCTGCTGGCGGAGGCGGAAAAAGCCACCGGCCTCAGCCTCAAGTTGGCGACGCCGGCCGATGTCTCGCTGTGGCCTGACCTGAACATCGTGCTGCGCGGACTGGAAGCCCGCAGCGAGGCAGGTGCGCGGCCGATCCTGGTGGCCGAACGCGTCGAGCTGGCCCTGCCCTGGGGCACGCTGTGGGGCAATGAGCTGCGCGTGCATGCGCTGCGCCTGCATCGACCGCGGCTGGACCGCGATGCGCTGGCGGCCTGGCTGGGCTCACGCCCGGCCAGCATCGGCCCGGCAGCCCCTGCACAGCTGCCCAGCCTGCAGGCCGAGCTCGCCATCAGCGAAGGGCGCGTGGTGGGGCGCGCCCGCGATGCCTGGGAGCTCGCCGCCATCGACCTCAGGCTGTCGCGGCTGATGCCGGGCGAGGATTTCCGGCTCACGCTGGGCCTTGAGTACCGCGATGCCGAACGCAGCCTGCCGCTGAGCCTGGATGCCGCCGGCCGGCTGCATCCGCAGGGCATGCCGCTGGAGCTGGCGCCGCTGGCGCTGCGCCTGCTCGACCCGGCCCAGGAAGAGCTGCTGCGGCTCAATGGCCATCTCGAACTGGCCTGGCCACATCGCATGCAGCTGTTGCTTGAAGGCCGCAGCAGGCACTGGCCGGCAGACTGGCCGGCCCTGCCTGCAGCCGCCGACGAGAGCGATGCCGACTACGCCCTGCTGCTCGAATTCATCGGCACGCCTGAGCTGCGCGGCCCGCTGCGCGTCGAGTTCAGCCGCGGCGGCCTGCGCAGCCAGCTGCAGGCAGAGGCCAGCCAGCTGCTCGACTGGCTCAGGCAGCCGGGCACGCAGTCGCTGCCGCCCGCACGCGCCAGCGCGGAGATCCCGCTGATCGAGCGCGAAGGCCTGCGCATCGAGGGTCTGCGCATCGAGCTGGGCGAATCCGCGCAGGACGCCAAGACCGATGCGCGCTGACGCCGGCGCTTCGCTCGCTGCGCGCCTGCTCGACTGGCATGCGCAGCACGGCCGCCACGACCTGCCCTGGCAGCATCCGCGCACGCCGTACCGGGTGTGGCTGTCCGAAGTGATGCTGCAGCAGACCCAGGTCGGCACCGTGATCGACTACTTCGCGCGCTTCGTCGAAGCCCTGCCCTCGCTGCCGGCGCTGGCAGCCGCACCGCTGGACCGGGTACTGGGCCTGTGGTCGGGACTGGGCTACTACAGCCGCGCGCGCAACCTGCATCGCACGGCGCAGCGCTGCGTCGAGGAACACGCGGGCGAACTGCCAACCACGCTGGACGCGCTGATGGCCCTGCCGGGCATCGGCCGCAGCACGGCCGGCGCCATCCTCGCCCAGGCCCACGGCCTGCGCTTTCCGATCCTCGACGGCAATGTGCGGCGGGTGCTGGCGCGCTATCACGGCATCGCCGAATGGCCGGGGCTGCCGGCGGTTGAAAAGCAGCTGTGGCGGCTGGCGGAGTCGCATCTGCCCGGGGACAGGCTCGCCGATTACACGCAGGCGCAGATGGATCTCGGTGCCACGGTCTGCACGCGCGGCAAGCCGGCCTGCCTGCTGTGTCCGCTGCGCGAGAGCTGTGCCGCGCACCTGCAGGGCCTGACCGCGCTGATTCCCGCGGCGCGACCGCGCAAGGCGATTCCCACACGCGGCACGCGGATGCTGCTGCTGATCGATGCCCACGGCCGGGTGCTGCTGGAGCGGCGCCCGCAAACCGGCGTCTGGGCCGAGCTGTGGAGCCTTCCCGAGTGCGCGGAGGACGCAGACGCCGAGCGCGCCGCCCGCGCCCTGCCCGCCCGTATCGACGACGAAGCCGAGCCCCTGCCCGGCTTCCGCCACACCTTCAGCCACTACCATCTCGACGTGCAGCCGCTGCGCTGGCGCGCGCGGGCGATCGAAGGCGTCGGCGAAGGCGCGAACAGCGCGCCGCAGCGCGCCTGGTTCAGCGCTGCCGAACTCGCCTCCCTTGGCCTGCCCGCGCCCGTGCGCACGCTGCTGGCCGAACACCTCGAAGCCCCAGGCGCCGCACGCGCTGCGGGCGATCACCCCTGAAAGCAAGCTGGAGCCCGCCATGCCCCGCACCGTGTTCTGCGCAAAGCACAAGATCGAAACCGAAGGCCTCGACTTCGCCCCCTGGCCGGGCGAACTCGGCAAGCGCGTCTACAGCGAGATCGGCAAGCCGGCCTGGGCCGAATGGCTGGCCCACCAGACCATGCTGATCAACGAGAACCGCCTGTCGCCGATGGACCCCAAGCATCGGGCCTACCTGGGCGAGCAGATGGAGAAGTTCCTGTTCGGCGACGGGGCGGATGCGGTCGCGGGCTACGTCGCGCCGGACGCGAACTGAGGGCAGGAAAGTCGAAGGCTGGGGCGAGATTCGCCCCCTCTCCCCAACCTGCCTTCGCTTAGCTCGGGCTCCGGAGAGTGTCGGCTGCCACCGGCAGCCGACAAACACTCTCCTCCGCTTCCCACGAGGGGAGAGGGGCTTGAGAGGAGTGCTTCCCTAAACGCGAGGGAGCTCTGGAAGCGGGGAAGTCCAAAGCTGGCGGCAGGTTCGCCCCCTCTCCCCAACCCCTCTCCCGCAAGGGGAGAGGGGCTTCAGAGCGGCGCTTCGATAAACGAGAGGGAGCGCAAAGGGACCGGGATTACAACGAGGAACCAATTGAGCGAGGGCGCTGAACTGGCCGGCTCTTCGCTTCTAACGAATCCCGGCCCCGGCCCTCGCGCACAGCGCTCGGGCGTTCGCCGGCGCGCGCGGCGATGCCGCGCAAGCACGCCGGCTCACCCCCACTCCCGAATCCCAGCTTCTCAAGCACACACCGCAGCCAGTACCGCCCTTGAGCTGACGGTGGGGCTTGGGCGCTGCAGCTGCCACACAGGCACCTGCTCCGGTTCGAGTGGCGCGGGGCCGCTGCGGCGGTCGCCGGCGAGCCAGCGGCGCACGGCGACGCGGTCGCCATGCGGGGCGAGCAGGGCCAGCAGGCGCTCGACCGGGGCGGACAGCGCGCGGTCGGTGCGGGGCATGGCCCAAGTGGTGCAGATCGGCAGCAGGTGGCCAAGCGGCAGGGCAACGAGATCGGTGTCGTTCTCGTCGAGCGAGAGCTCAGCGAGGATGCCCACGCCCATGCCGCGGCGCACATAGCTCTTGATCAGCTCGCTGTCCTGGGCGGTGCAGCCGACCCGCAGGCTGAAGCCGGCGGAGGCGAAGGCACGGCGCAGGCTCGAACGCTCGTCGAGCGTCGAGTCGTAGCTGATCAGGGGATGGCGCGCGAGCTGGGACAGGCTCACCCGACGCAGTTCGGCCAGCGGATGGTTGCGCGGCACCACCGCCACCCGCTGCCAGCGCAGCACGGGCACCGCGAGCGGGCCGGGCGGGACATCGGTGGAGGTGCTGACCAGGGCGATATCGGTATCGCCGGTGGCGAGCTGGGTGAGCGCATCCTCACGGCTGGCGTGCCGCAGGCGGATCACCAGCTGCGGCTGTTCGGACTGCAGCACCGACATGGCCGCGGGCAGGATGCTGCGCGCAAGCGTGGGGGAGGAGGTAATGGACAGGACACCGCCGTTGTCGCGCTTCAGGCTCTGCGCGAGCGCACGGATCTGTTCGGCTTCGGCAATCATGCGGCGGGCGCGCTGCACGACTTCCTGGCCTTCGGGTGTCAGCGCTTCGAGGCTCTTGCCACGGCGCTTGAAGAGGCGGAAGCCAAGCCCGGATTCGAGCTGGCGGAGTTGCTTGGACAGACCGGACTGGGTCGCGTGGATACGCTCGGCGGCGAGCGTGACGTTGAGCCCGGAGTCGACGATGGCGAGGACGGTGCGGAGCTGGGTCAGGGTCATGATGTCGTTCCGGGAGATCGCAAGGGCTGGTGCTGGTTGCTGGAGTCGAGGAGGTACCAATTGGCGCTGGTAAAGCCCCAACCGCCTACGTAGGACATGCGAATACACGGGTTACCGGTATTGATCGATTTCATGGTCTTGACCTCGGGTGTGGGCGACGCGGCGCCCGGGAGTGCTCAGGGTGGTGCGGGGGTCTTGCTTGGCCGGACAGGCCGACAGGTCTGCTCGGTTGGTGCATCGCGTCATATGACACGATGAATCGAACGTAACGGGTTTCTGTCAACCCTGCCAGCGTTTTTTACGGGCATATGACCAAAGAGTCGTATGCGGATTCGGACCTTGTCAGTCCCCGGCGCTGCTGCGCCGCGTCGGTACGGCGACGTTGCACACCTCGATGCGCCCGGCCGGATGCGCGAACCACGGCTCGTGGCGGGAGCGGCGCGACTCGATGAAGGCGCGGAAGCTGTCGGAATCGGTGCGCATGACCTCGAAGCGCGGACGCGCGTCCTCGTCCATGGCGCTGGCCAGACGCATGGCCCTCACCGCTGGCTTGGCCTGGTCTTCGGTGTAGAAGCCCAGCGGCGCGCGCCCGCGCGGCAGGCTGGACAGATGCTCGACGCCCTCCAGCACGCGGCCGAACAGGGTGACGTTGCGGTCCAGATGGCGCGGAGCGTGCCCGGTCACCACGTAGAGCTGGGCGGCGCTGCCGCTGTCGGGGGCGTTGTCGCGTCCCGCGCCCAGCGTCCCGTAGCAGTGCGCCAGCCAGCTGCGGCCGGAGGCCGGATCGCGTGCGGCAGGGAAGCCGTCGATGAAGCCGGCTTCGGGGGCGTAGACATCGCCATCCGGCATCGGGGTGAAGGCGCCGACCCTGTCGCTGGCCTGGTCGAACTCGGCCGCGAGCCGTTCCGCCTGCTCGCCGCGCGGACGCGCCTGCTCCACGTCGTCGGCCAAAGGATCGCCCCACTGGGCAACGTAGTTGTCCTGCGAGCGCAGCACGGCGAGTCCGTCGAAGTAACCCTGCGCGATCAGCCCGCGCAGCTGCTCCGCATGCTTTGGCGCGAAGGCCGGGGCGATCTCGATGTAGACCGTGCCGGAGTCGAGCTCCAGCAGGACGAGATTCTCAGGATCGACAGCGCGCCAGGCCTCGACCGGCGCCTGCGCCAGCACTTCGGCGCTGGTCAGTGGTTTGGGGGCGTCGGCGGCGTGTGCGGCAGTAGCGAGCAGCAGGCTGAGGAAGATCAGCGGGCGCATCGAAGGTCTCCATGGATCGAGTGGCACGACTTTGGCCGCGTTTTGTGCAAGCCTCAAGCACGCGCTCCACGCCAACGTCGCTGCATCCACGCGCCGGCCCCGCTCGAATCCCGAATCCCCCATCCCGGCTCTACAGCCTCAGCGCTGGCCCTTCCAGCAGATCCAGCTGCTCGCGCAGCTGGTTCAAGAGCCGGTCCCAATGCGCGCGCTCCTCGAACCAGGGGAAGGCCGCCGGAAACGCGGGATCGCTCCAGCGCCGCGCGATCCACGCGTGGTAGTGCAGCAGGCGCAGGCTGCGCAGGGCTTCGATCAGGACCAGTTCGCGCGGCTCGAAGGCGCGGAACAGGCTGTAGCCCTCGAGCAGATCGCCCAGCTGCCGGCGCATCGACTCGCGATTTCCGGAGAGCAGCATCCACAGGTCCTGCATGGCCGGCCCGGTGGCGCAGTCGTCGAAGTCGACGAACTGGATCTGGCCCTCGCGCCACAGCAGGTTGCCCGGATGGCAGTCGCCGTGCAGGCGCAGCTCGGCGAGCGGTGCGGCTTCGTCGAAGGCGTCCTCGACGGCATCGAGCAGGGCTTCGGCGGTGCGCTCGAAGCTTTCCTCCAGCTCGGCGGGCAGCCAGCCCTGGGTGAGCAGGAACTCCAGCGGCGCCTCGCCGTGGCTCAGCAGATCGATGCGTGGGCGGTGCCGGAAGGGTGCGCGCGCGCCGACCTGGTGCAGGCGGCCCAAGGCGCGCCCGAGCTGCTCCAGCGTGGCCGCGGCATCGAGCTCCGGAGCCAGCCCGCCGCGCAGCGGGAACAGGGCGAAGCGGAAGCCCTGGTGGCGGAACAGGCACTGCCCCTCACGCGCGATCGGCGCCACCACCGGAATCTCGGCGGCTTCGAGTTCGCGGGTGAACTCGAGCTCCTCGATGATCGCCGCATCGCTCCAGCGGCCGGGCCGGTAGAACTTCGCGACCAGCGGCGCCGCGTCGTCGAGGCCCACGCGGAACACGCGGTTTTCGAAGCTGTTGAGCGCGAACACGTGCCCGCTGCAGGCGTGGCCCTGGGCTTCGACCGCTGCGATCACGCTGGCCGGATCGAGCCCTGTGTAGGGCCGTGCGGCCGCGAGGCTGTCAGTCGATGCCAAGCTTCTTCAGCTTGTAGCGCAGGGCGCGGAAGGTGATGCCGAGCTTGGCCGCGGCCTTGGTCTTGTTGTAGCGGCACTCTTCGAGCGCCTTCATGATCGCCTCGCGCTCGACCTGCTCGATGAAATCCGTCAGCGGCTCGGAGGATGGGCGCGCCGCGGGCGGCGCGGCGGTCACCGCCGGCGCTTCGCCAGCGACGGGCCCGACGGCTGCAACCCCGGGCGCGACCTGCGCCGCATGCCCGGCCTCGGGCGCGAACATCGCGGCGGCGCGCGGCAGGTGCAGGTCGTCGGCACCGATGCTGCCGCTGTCGCACAGGGCAACGGCGCGCTCCAGGATGTTTTCCAGCTCGCGCACGTTGCCGGGGAAGGGATAGGCCTTCAGCGCCGCGGCGGCATCGTCATTCAGGCGATAGGGCGGGTCGCCGTTCTCCTGCGCAAGCCGGCGCAGGATGGCCTCGGCCAGCGGCAGGATGTCGCCGGTGCGCTCGCGCAGCGGCGGCACGCGCAGCTCGATGACATTGATGCGGTAGTAGAGGTCGTGGCGGAACTTGGCTTCGGCGACCAGCTGGGCGAGGTTCTTGTGGGTCGCCGAGAGGATGCGCACGTCGACCAGCTGCTCGGTGTTGGCGCCCACCGGTCGCACGGACTTTTCCTGGATCACGCGCAGCAGCTTGACCTGCATGTGGATCGGCAGCTCGGCGACCTCGTCGAGGAACAGGGTGCCGCCGTGTGCGGCCTGGAACAGCCCTTCCTTGTCGCCGTGGGCGCCGGTGAAGCTGCCCTTCTTGTGGCCGAAGAACTCGCTCTCCATCAGCTCGGAAGGAATCGCACCGCAGTTGACAGGCACGAAGGGGCCTTCGGCGCGCGGGCCCTGCTCGTGGATCAGCCGGGCGACCAGCTCCTTGCCGACGCCGGATTCACCGCTGATGTAGACCGGCGCCTGGCTGCGCGCGACCTTGGAAATGGTGGCGCGCAGCTGCTGCATCGCCGGCGAGTCGCCCTGCAGCTTGTTGGCCGAGAGCTGCAGTTGGGCGCGGCGCTGCTCGCCAAGCTGCAGTGCGCTCTGCACCAGCCGCCGCAGCACGTGCAGGTCGACCGGCTTGGAGACGAAATCGAAGGCGCCGGCCTTGAGCGCATTCACCGCGGCGTCGACGTTGCCGTACGCGGTGATCATCGCCACCGGGGTTTCCGGATACTTCTGCGAAATCAGCTCGATCAGGCTCTGGCCGCTGCCGTCCGGCAGGCGCATGTCGGTGAAGCACAGGTCGTAGCGCTGGCGCCCGAGCTGTTCGCGGGCGGTCGCAAGGTCGGCGGCCGTTTCGACCCGCAGGCCCATGCGGCCGAGAGTCAGCACCAGCAGCTCGCGGATGTCGCGTTCGTCGTCGACGATCAGGGCACAACGCGTGGTCGACATGGTCACCTGTCAGGAATCGTGGCGCTGCGACACCGCCGCCGCGGGCGTGTCGCTGGGAGCGGCGATGAGGATACGACACCGTCTGGGCTACGTCTCGCCGCTCGTCTGCCCGAAGCTGCGCGACTTCGCCAGGGTGATGCGGAAACAGGCCCCGCCGGCCGGCACCGGCACGTACTCCAGCGAGGCCTGGTTGGCTTCGCAAAGCTGGCGGGCGATGTAGAGGCCCAGGCCAGTGCCGTGCTCATGGGTGGTGAAGAAGGGTTCGAAGATGCTGGCTGCCACCTTGGCCGGGATGCCCGGGCCGCGATCCATCACTTCCACCACCGGCGGGCCGTAATCCAAGGCCTGGCGCGCGCTGACGGTAACCCGCGCGGGCTCGCCGGGCAGGCGGCCGTAGTTCAGGGCATTGGTGACCAGCACGGTCACCGCCTGGTGCAGCTGGGCCGGGTCGACCACGGCGTACAGGCGGCGCGGCGGCGGCGCGGCGATCAGCTGGTCCTTGTCGAGGTGATGGCTGGCCAGGTAGTCGTCGACGAACTGCCCGACCCACTGCGAGAGGTCGACCTGCTCGGGGCGCGAACGCTCGCGCCGCGACAGGTTGAGCACGTTCTCGATGATCCCGTTCATGCGCTGGCAGTGCGAGAGGATGATCTCGACCAGGCGCTTGTCGGTATCGGGCAGATCGGGCGATTCCTCCAGCAGCTGCGCCGAATAGCTGATCGCTGCCAGCGGATTGCGCACCTCGTGGGCGATGCTTGCCGACAGCCGGCCGAGGGTGGACAGGGTCAGCTCCTCGGCGCGCCGCGAGACCAGACTGGCATCGTCGAGGAAGATCAGCACCAGGCCATCGCTGGCCGAAAGCTTGGCGAAGCGCGGGATCACCTCGATGCCCTCGCCGGCCAGCTGCAGCGGCTGGCTGGCGCCGTCGCGGCCGCGCTGCCAGTCCGACAGCCGCCGCGACAGGCTGGGTGAAAGCGTGCCGAGGTACTGCTCGGTCGGCGAAGGCTGGCCGAGCAGATTCCAGGCGGCTTCATTGCTGAGCTGGATCTGGTTGCCGGCATCGACCACCAGCACACCGGTGCGCATGCGCCGGATGATCAGCTCGTTCAACTGCGACAGGTTGGCCAGATCGGCGCCACGCTGGGCTGCGAGCAGGTTGGCATCGCGCATCTGCCGGCCCAGCAGGTTGCAGAGTACGGCCACCGCCAGGTAGCTGATCGCGAGCATCACCGACTCGACCAGGTCGCGTGACGCACCGCGTGCACTGAGGCCGGTGAAGAAGTACTCGGTGACGCCACCCAGCGCCATCACCGTGGCCAGGGCGAGACTGAGCTTCAGCGGCAGCAGCAGTGCGCCGGCACCGACATTCACCAGCATCATCAGGCCGATCGCAGTGTCGATGCCTTCCGACACATGGAAGAACAGCAGGGCGACGGCGATGTCGATGATCAGTCCGATCGCTGCCTGCGCCGTCAGCCGCAGCCGCGCCTGGCTGGCCGCCACCACCAGCACCAGCGCCAGCACCAGATAGGTCACCGCCGCCGCTCGCGCAAGCGCGGGGCTGGTCAGCGCGATCATCTCGGCGGCGATCGGGCTGAACACCACGAACACCAGCAGCGCGCCCTCCAGAGCCCGGTACAGGGCGTAGAAGTACAGCTCGCGGCGCAGCCCGAGTTCGGAAGCCGGATCGCGCGTCGCTGCAGCACCCTCGCTGTTGTCGCTCATGCCCTGCCCTGGTTGCCTCGCAGACTGGGCCGAGTATAGGCGGGCAGGCGCAGCTGTCCGCAGGCTGTGGCGAGCCGCCGGTAGACCAAGGGGAAGAGCTTGCAGTCAGCGGGCGCAGCAGCGTTCTGTTCGACTTGAGGCGGCGTCCATCTGCACGGGACAGCCGACCTGGGACGCCAGCGGCTGCAGCCTCGCCCAAGCGCAGGCCGCTGCCGCGCTCATGCGCTGTGGCGCTCGGCCTCGCTGTCGAGCCGGCAGTGCGCACCAAGGCTCCGGGTGCGGGCCATCGCAGCCGCTGCGATGGCCTCGGCGACGCGCAGCCGCTGGGCGATCCGGCTGCCGGGCGGAACCTCACGCAGAGCTTCGGCGAGCCAGGCCCGCGCCTCTGCCAAGCCCTGCCTATCGCGCTCGATGCCAACACCGTCCCACATCCGGTGGCGCAGGCGCAGACCGAGTGCGGCCGCGTCGGCGGGCTCGCTCGCCAGCACGGGCGCTCGCCAGCGCTGCGGCCCGGGCAAGTCTGCGGCCGCGAGCGCACGTCCACAGCTTCGCCCGAAGGCCAGCCCTTCGAGCAGGGAATTGCTGGCCAGGCGATTGGCACCGTGCACGCCGGTGCATGCGCATTCGCCGATCGCATGAAGCCCCGTGAGCGTGCTGCGGCCCGTGAGATCAGTGACGATGCCGCCCATGTGGTAATGCACTGCCGGGGCCACCGGCAGCGGCTCGCTGCGCGGATCAAGGGCGTGCGCCTGGGCAAGCGCAAAGACGGCCGGGAAGCGCTGCGGGAAGGCCGCACCGACAGCGTCCCGGGCGTCCAGCCACACCGGGCCCTGCCGCAGCTGCCGGTACACCGCGCGTGCCACGACGTCGCGCGGCGCCAGCTCGGCGCCCGCCGTTCCGAGCATGAAGCGGCGGCCCGCGTGGTCGAGCAGCACCGCACCGGCGCCGCGCAGGGCTTCGGTGAGCAGGGGCAGCGGCGCAGGATCCAGCCCGCGCACCGCCAGTGCGGTGGGATGGAACTGCACGAACTCCAGATCGCGCAGCTCGGCGCCCGCCTCCAGCGCCATCGCCAGCCCGCTGCCGTCCGCGTGTGCAGGGTTGGTGGTGTAGCGGAAGAGCTGGCCGATGCCGCCGGTGGCCAGCACCACCGCGCCGGCGGTGAGCGCGTAGCGGCGCCCCGCCCGGTCCTCGGCCAGCACGCCCGCCACGGTCGACTCCGACTGCAGCAGGCCGCGCGCCTCGAAGCCTTCCAGCACTTCGACGTGCGGCGCGCGGCGCACTGCAGCCGCCAGTGCGCGCATCACTTCCGCGCCGGTGGCGTCGCCCTGCGCGTGGACGATGCGCTGCGCCGCGTGGGCGGCTTCGCGGCCCAGGCTGAAGGCGCCCGTGGCATCGCGGTCGAAGCGCGCGCCGAGGGCGGCCAGCCAGTCGATCAGTTCGGGCGCCGCGGCGGTCAGCGCCTGCACGCGCTCGGCGTCGTTGTGTCCCGCACCCGCGGCCAAGGTGTCCTGCGCGTGCGATAGCGGGCTGTCGCCCGCGCCGATCGCCGCGGCAATGCCGCCCTGCGCCCAGTGGCTGGCGCCATCCAGACCCAGCCGGCCAGGCGTGAGGATTAGCACGCGGCGCGGCGCGGCAGCCAGCGCCGCACTCAATGCGGCGATGCCGGAGCCGACGATCAGGACTTCGGCGCGCATCGCGCTTACGCCGCCTCGCGACGACCGATGTCGAGCATGCGCTGCACCGCCTGGCGGGCGCGGCGCGCGGTCTCGGCGTCGACCTGGACTTCGTGCTGGCCCAGGCGCAGGGCGTCGAGGATCTTCGGCAGGGTGATCCGCTTCATGTGCGGGCAGAGGTTGCAGGGCCGGGTGAACTCGATGTCCGGAAAGTTGACCGCGACGTTGTCGCTCATCGAGCACTCGGTGACCATCACCACGCGCTTCGGCCGCTTCGCATCAAGGTGATGGATCATCGCCGCGGTGCTGCCGACGAAATCGGCTTCGGCGAGCACGTCCTGCGGGCATTCCGGGTGGGCCAGGATGTGCACATCCCCCTGCGCTGCGCGGTAGTCGCGCAGCTCGGCGCCGCTGAAGCGCTCGTGCACCTCGCAGCTACCCTGCCAGAGGATGACTTCGACCTTCGTCTTCGAGGCCACGTACTGGCCGAGGTACTGGTCCGGCAGGAACAGCACGCGGTCCACGCCCAGCGACTCGACCACATGCACTGCGTTCGCCGAGGTGCAGCAGACATCGCTCTCGGCCTTCACTTCGGCAGTGGTGTTGACGTAGGTGACCACCGGCACGCCGGGATAGCGCTGGCGCAGCAGGCGGATGTCCTCGGCGGTGATGCCGGTGGCCAGCGAGCAGCCAGCGGCGGTGTCCGGAATCAGCACGGTCTTGGCCGGGTTCATGATCTTGGCCGTCTCGGCCATGAAGTGGACGCCGGCCATGACGATGATGTCGGCGTCGACGTCCACCGCCTGCTGGGCCAGGGCCAGCGAGTCGCCGACGATGTCGGCGACGCCGTGGAAGATCTCCGGCGTCTGGTAGTTGTGGGCCAGGATGACCGCGCGCTTCTCTTTCTTGAGGCGCTGGATGGCGTCGATATAGGGCAGGTGCATCGCCCACTCGGCATCGGAGATCACCTGGCGGGTGCGCTCGCGCAGGGCGGCGTGGCGACGCGCCATGGCGTCATCGGCGGTCGGCAGGATCGACAGGCTGGCAGGGCTCATGGGCACTCCGGTTGCGGAAGCGCGGCGCGGCCTTGGAGGGGATTCTGGCCTTGACGCCGTCGCGACTTATGCTCGATCTGAGCATAACGAGGGCGTAATGCTAAGTTTGAGCATAAGTCCCGTCAAGCCGAGACGCCCGCCACACGCCACTTCGGCTGCTGTCGGCGCGGCCCTCATTCAGTTGCGATAGCAATGCTCGGCGCGGCCGCGCCAGCGGGAGATCACGCTCTGGCGGGCAGCGCCTCTACCCAAACCACCTCGATCCGCGCCAGCGTCGCCAGCAGCTGGCGCTTCTGCCGCGCCTCCTCGCGCTCGAACAGCAGCACCTCGATCGGCCGCCACAGCGCGACCCAGCCCAGCACCAGCAGGCCCTCGATCAGCACTTCGCTGAGCGGGCCATGCCAGTCGGCGAGCAGCTGGCGCAGCAGCAGGCTGGCGGCCAGCACGGCGAAACCGATCGCCACGATGCTGCGGTAGCGCCGCTGGCTGGCGCGATGGCGACGCTCGGCCTGTGCCTGCAGGAAGTGGAAATGGGCGTGGATGGCCGACTCGATATCGAGCCTGCGCTCCAGCAGGTCCGGCGGGGCATGGATGCGCAGGCGCAGACGGATGCCCGGCGCGTGTTCGCCGGCGCAGTCGCGCAGGTAGGCCTCGAAATCGACGTCCAGCGACTTCTCGCGGAAAGGCGAAGGATCGAGCGAGTCGAACAGCTGCTCGATACGCTGTATGCGGATCTCGATGTCGGCAGTGTCGAGGGCCATGGGCCTCCGGGCGATGTCCGTGAATACGTATTCAACGCAGCTGCACAACAGGCGTTTCGGCCCCAGCGGTTAGCGTACGCCCCAGGCCGCGGGGGCGGCCAAGGAGTCAGCACATGTCGAGCGGCGCGCTGCAGTGGAGCATCTTCATCGGCTTGACCGCCCTGGTCGCCGTGCTGACCTGGTGGCGCTGCCGGCGCGCCGAGCATTCGGCCGAGGCCTCGCGCGAGTACTTCCTGGCTGGCGGTGGCCTGACTTGGCCGATCGTCGCCGGCTCACTGCTGCTGACCAACATCTCGGCCGAGCAGATCGTCGGCATGAACGGCGCGCAGATGGCACTCGTCGCCTGGTGGGAATTCGGCGCCGCCGTTGCCCTGATCGTGCTCGCCAAGGTGCTGGTGCCGCTCTACTACAAATACCGCTGCACGACGACGACCGAACTGCTGGAGCACCGCTTCGGCGACCCGGGCATCCGCGCGGGCGTGGGGGTGCTGTTCCTGTTCGGCTATCAGTTCATCCTGCTGCCGGTGGTGCTCTACACCGGCGCGGTGTTCATGAAGTCGATGTTCGGGCTCGACTTCTCGGTGCTGACGATTGCCGCCGCCTTCGCACTTGCCGGGTTGGCCTACGCCGCCTTCGGTGGGCTGCGTGCGATCGCGATCTCCGACACCTTCAACGGGATCGGCCTGCTGGTCATGGGCCTCGCGGTCACCGCCTTCGCGATGGCCGCGATCGACTGGGATCTGTCGGGCATTCCGGCCGAGCGCTTCAGCCTCATCGGCGACGCCGACTCGGACATCCCCTGGACCACCCTGCTGACCGGCATGTTCTTCGCCCATCTGTTCTACTGGGGCACGAACATGGTGATCGTGCAGCGCGCGATGGCGGCGAAGACGGTGCGCGAGGCGCAGAAGGGCATCTATGCCGCCGCCGCCTTCAAGCTGGTGATCCCGCTGATCGTGGTGCTGCCGGGCATCATCGCCTACAAGCTCTACGGCGATATCGGCGACGTCGCCTACGGTCGCCTGGTGGGCGATGTGCTACCACCCTGGCTGTCGGGCGCCTTCGCCGCGGTGATTGCCGGCGCGGTGCTGTCCAGCTTCAACTCCTGCCTCAACTCGGCGGCGGCGCTGTACACGCTTGACCTGCACGTGCGCTACATCGATCCCAAGGCCAACGTGCGCCGCATCGGCCAGTCGGTGGCCGTGGTCGCCAGCGTGGTCGCGGTCGCCCTGGTGCCGCTGTACCAGAACTCGCAGAGCATCATCGCGACCCTGCAGCAGTTGAACGGGCTGTACTCGATGCCGGTGCTGGCGGTGTTCCTGGCCGCGGTGTTCTTCCAGCGCCCGGATCCGCGTGCGGCCAAGATCGCCCTGCTGTTTGGCGCCGCCCTGTATGCCTGGTTCACCTTCGGCTGGACGCCCCTGCACTACCTGCATCTGATGTTCATCACCCTGTTCTCGGCACTGGGCCTGATGTGGGTGCTGGGTCGGGTGCTGCCGCCGCGCGCCGTGGCGACGGCCTCAGGCTGAGATCGAGTCGCTGGCGACGCCGGCGAGCGCGCGCAGGCGTGCTTCGTCGGCGTCTGACAGGCCGCCATGCACGCGGCCGCCGGCAATCCGCAGCACGCAGTGCTCGCGCTTCACCGTGCCTGCGGGCAGCGCGTAGATCGCGCCGATCAGCTCGCGCAGCGGGACCGGATAGCGCCATAGCGACTTCAGGCGGTCCGCCAGCGGACGCCCATAGCGGGCCACGCAGGAATCAAGCCGCTGGGCATCCTCGATCGCGCCGCGCTGCTTCTGCCAGTGTTCGAGGTGGAAAAGCGCGCACATCTCGCCCATCCGATGCAGCAGGGCCGCAGTGTGGCTGGGGCCACTGTCCAGCCGGGCCACGTCGCAGAGCGCTCGCACCTCGGCGGCGACCCGCTCGGCCACGTCCATCTCGCGCTCGGCCAAAGCCTGCAAACGCGGGTCATCCCAGACGGCGGCCTGGCGGAAAGCGAGCACGGTGGCGATGTCCAGGCTGGCACGCAGACCCAGCCGCTGGATCGCCTCCACCAGACTGCGCGCCAGGACGCCGCTCGGGTTGTAGGCACTGCTGTTGGCCACTGCGAGCAGCCGCGTCGACAGCGCCGGATGCCGCGCCCAGACCTCGGCAAGCTCGGCCGGACCGGTCGAGGCGTCCTCGGCGTCGAACTGCAGCAGGTCGCGGGCGCCGGCCATGACCGGCAGCTCGATATCGCCCTCGCCCAGGCCTTCGAAGTAGGCCTCGACGCTGGTCGATTCCCCGGTTGCCGCCGCCAGCGCGTCGGCTCCGGCAAAGTAGGGCCGCAGCCGTTCGAGCAGGATTTCGGGATTGAAGGGCTTGGCGATGAAAGCGTCGGCGCCGTGGCTGCGCGCAGCAATCACGCTGGCGCGGTCGCTGCGGCCGGTGATCATCAGCACCGGCGGTTTCGGCAGCAGCTTGCCGATCGCCGGCAGCAGGCTCAGGCCCGATCGCCCCGGCAGGTTCCAGTCGCAGATCACCAGCCGGTAGCGATGCGGCTGCAGCGAGGCGAGCGCCAGATCGACATCGCTGAACCAGTCGACCTCGGTGCCCGGCGCAGCCGTGCGGATCAGCAGCCGCAGCAGGTCGGCCATCTGCACATCGTCCTCGACCAGCATCACCCTTTGCGCCATCGCCTGCCACTCGGTGAACTCCGCGAGATTCTAGAGGCTTGGCCCGCGCACCACGACCTAGACCTCAGTACGGGGCGCCGCGGGCATCCCTAACCCAACCACCACATCTGGGGTTGACTGGCTGTGCCGACCCCAATATGTTGTGTGCGTCGGTGCCGACTGCTCGTCGGCTTAAAACGGGAAGCCGGTGCGAAGCCGGCGCTGCCCCGCAGCGGTATGTGGAAACGACCGCCGTCATTGGCACTGGAGCTCGGAGGCTCCGGGAAGCGACGGCCAGTAGGTGCCCGGTCTCGGCCGGGTGTGTCCGCGAGCCCGAAGACCTGCCGACAGCCGTGCGCCGCACACACGCACGGTACCGGCATCAGGGCTTCCGCGGGGAAGCGGCCGGACGCACTCGCACGGGCCGAACGGCCACGCGCTGCGTCTTGTCGTTTGATCGGTGGAGAGTCCAACGCCCGAGGGGGCGTTGCCGCAGTCGTGCGCGCGACCGGCCCGTGCCGGTCGAGGCCTGCGTCTGTGTCGACGCCTATCCAAGCGCGCGACTCCGCGAGGGAGGGGCCGCGCACCGTGCGTCACACGGACCCAACCCATGCACACACAGGACACCCCTGGCGCTGCGACCGAAGCGCAGAGACCGGCGTCGCTCGACGCCAGCGCAGCGGACTCGAATCGCATCACTGGCTGCAGGGCCCCAGCTCTGCCCTCCCTTGAACTCCGCCCGCCGCACGACGCCCCCGGCATGTGCGTGACCAAGCGCAGCGGTCGCCGCGAGCCGGTCGATCTGAACAAGATCGTGCGCGCGGTAACGCGCTGCTGCGAGGGCCTGCACTCAGTCGACCCGATGCGGGTCGCCACCCGCACCATCTCCGGCCTCTACAACGGCGCCAGCACGCGCGAGCTGGACGAACTCTCGATCCGAACGGCCGCGCTGCTGACCGCCGAAGACCCGGAGTACGGACGTCTGGCGGCACGCCTGCTGGCCCAGGTGATCGAAAAGGAAGTCGCCGGCCAGGAGATCCACGCCTTCTCGCAGTCGATCACCCGCGGCCATGAGCTGGGCCTGATCAACGAACGCCTGCTCGGTTTCGTGCAGGCCAATGCGCGCAAGCTCAACGACGCGCTCGATGCGACCCTGGACCGTGGCTTCGACTACTTCGGCCTGCGCACGCTCTATGACCGCTATCTGCTGCGCCATCCGCACGCACGCAAGGTCATCGAGACACCGCAGCAGTTCTTCCTGCGCATCGCCTGTGCGCTCAGTGAGGACGTGCCGGAAGCCCTGGCACTGTACCGGCGCATGGCCCAGCTCGAGTACCTGCCGAGCTCGCCGACGCTGTTCAACAGCGGAACGACACATGAGCAGCTATCGTCCTGCTTTCTGCTGGACTCGCCGCAGGATTCGCTGGAATCCATCTACCAGCGCTATGGCGATATCGCCCAGCTGTCGAAGTTCAGCGGTGGCATCGGCGTCAGCTATACGCGGGTGCGCTCGCGCGGCTCGCTGATCCGCTCCACCAATGGGCACAGCAACGGCATCGTGCCCTGGCTGAAGACGCTGGATTCGTCGGTGGCCGCAGTGAATCAGGGTGGCAAGCGCAAGGGAGCGGCCTGCGTATACCTGGAGACCTGGCACGCTGACATCGAGGATTTTCTCGAACTGCGCGACAACGCCGGCGACGAAGCGCGGCGCACGCACAATCTGAACCTCGCCAACTGGGTGCCCGATCTGTTCATGAAGCGGGTCGAGGCCGATCAGGATTGGTCGCTGTTCGATCCGCGTGTTGTGCCCGAGCTGACCGACCTGTATGGCGATGCCTTCGAGCGCGCCTATGCGCAGGCCGAAGCCCAGGGCAAGGCGGCGAAGTCGGTGTCCGCGCGCAAGCTCTACGCGCGAATGATGCGCACGCTGGCCGAGACCGGCAACGGCTGGATGACCTTCAAGGACAAGTGCAACGCGGCCAGTAACCAGACCGCCAGGGCCGGCAATGTCATCCACCTGTCGAACCTGTGCACCGAGATTCTCGAGGTGACCTCGGCCGAGGAAACCGCGGTCTGCAACCTCGGTTCGATCAACCTTGCTCGGCATTTCGATGCCGATGGCCAGTTCGACTTCGAGACCTTGGCGGAAACCGTGCGACTGGCCGTGCGCCAACTCGATCGGGTGATCGACCTGAACTTCTATCCGATCGAATCGGCGCGCCGCGGCAACCTGCGCTGGCGACCAGTGGGCCTGGGCTGCATGGGCCTGCAGGATGTGTTCTTCCGGCTGCGCCTGCCCTTCGGCAGCGAAGCGGCACGCGCGCTGTCGGCGCGCATCGCCGAAGAGATCTACCTCCACGCGCTGGAGACATCGGTCGAACTCGCACAGGAACGTGGACGGCATCCGGCCTTTGCCGATACGCGCGCGGCCCGCGGCGAGCTGCAGTTCGACGCTTGGGGCGTGACGCCGTCCAAGGCCGAGCGCTGGAACGCGCTGCGCGCACGCATCCAGCAGCATGGGCTGCGCAACTCCCTGCTGATCGCGATCGCCCCGACCGCGACGATTGCCTCCATCGCCGGCTGCTATGAATGCATCGAGCCACAGGTCAGCAATCTGTTCAAGCGGGAAACATTGTCGGGCGACTTCCTGCAGGTCAACCGCTACCTCGTCGATGAGCTGAAGAAGCTGGGCCTGTGGACAGCCGAGATGCGCGATGCGATCAAGCTGGCCGAAGGTTCGATCCAGAACATCCCGCAGATTCCCGAGCCATTGCGGCAAATCTACCGCACCGCGTGGGAGCTGCCGATGCGCTCGCTGATCGACATGGCCGCCGAGCGAGGCGCCTACATCGACCAGTCGGCCTCGCTGAACCTGTTCATGGAGAGCCCGAACATCGGCGCGCTGTCCTCCATGTACATGTACGCGTGGAAGCAGGGTCTGAAGACCACCTACTACCTGCGCTCGCGCCCGGCAACGAAGATCGCCAAGGCCACGGTGTCGGCGTACACGCCGACCGAGGCGGTGGTGTGTTCGCTGGAGAATCCCGAAGCCTGCGAGGCCTGCCAATGAGCACTAATTCTGCAAGTCAGACCAGGCAGATGCTGCTCGACCCCGGCTACGAGCTTACCCTGAGACCCATGCGCTACCCGCAGTTCTACGAAAGGTATCGCGATGCGATCAAGAACTCATGGACGGTGGACGAGATCAATTTCCAGATCGACATCAGCGACCTGCACTCGAAGATGACGGCAGCGGATCGGCATCTGATCCACCGGCTGGTGGCCTTCTTCGCCACGGGTGATTCGATCGTGTCCAACAACCTGGTGCTGAACCTGTATCAGCACTTGAATGCGCCGGAAGCGCGGATGTACCTGTCGCGGCAGCTCTACGAGGAAGCGCTGCACGTGCAGTTCTACCTGACCCTGCTCGACAACTACCTGCCGGACCCCGCTGAGCGCTTCAAGGCCTTCGCTGCGGTGGAGAACATCCCTTCGATCCGCAAGAAGGCCGAGTTCTGCTTCAAGTGGATCGGCAGCCTGCAGGATCTGAAGCGCATCGAGACGCGCGAACAGCGCCGGCAATTCCTGCTGAACCAGATCTGCTTTGCGGCCTGCATCGAGGGGCTGTTTTTCTTCGCCGCCTTCGCCTATGTCTACTACTTCCGCTCGCGCGGCCTGCTGCCGGGCCTGGCCTCGGGCACAAACTGGGTGTTCCGCGACGAGAGCTGCCACATGCAGTTCGCTTTCGAATGCGTGCGCACGATTCGCAGCGAGGAGCCCGAGCTGTTCGACGAAGCGATGCAGCAGCAGGTCTACGACATGCTGGAAGAAGCCATCGAATGCGAGCTCGCGTTTGCCGAGGACGTACTATCGGGCGGCGTGCCGGGCATCTCGATGCGCGACATGCGGCAGTACCTGCAGCACTGCGCCGACCAGCACTTCGCCAAGCTCGGACTCCCGCAGCGTTACCACGTGCGCAATCCCCTGCCCTTCATGGAGCTGCAGGACGTGCAGGAGCTGACCAACTTCTTCGAGCGCAGAGTCTCGGCCTATCAGGTGGGCGTCAGCGGCGAAGTCGCCTTCGATCACGCGTTCTGATCGATCCAGAGCGCGCTGCTGAAACGCGAAAGGCCCGGCAGTGCCGGGCCATTCGCGACCGACCTCCATCGGCCAATCGTCTACTTCACGCCGAGTTGGTCGAGCAGGAAGGCGTAGTACTCGGCGGCCTCGCGGAAACGCTGGAAGCGACCCGACTTGCCGCCGTGGCCGGCTTCCATGTTGGTGCGGAAGACCAGCAGGTTGTCGTCGGTCTTCTTCGCACGCAGGCGGGCGACGTACTTGGCCGGCTCCCAGTACTGCACCTGGCTGTCCCACAGGCCGGTGCCGACGAAGGTCGCCGGATAGGCCTTGGCTTCGATCTGGTCGTAGGGCGAGTAGGCCAGCATGTAGTCGTAGTAGGTCTTGTCCTCGGGGTTGCCCCACTCGTCGTACTCGTTGGTGGTCAGCGGGATGCTGGCGTCGAGCATGGTGGTGACCACGTCGACGAAGGGCACTTGGCTGACGATGGCGCGGTACTTCTCGGGCGCCATGTTGGCCACCGCCCCCATCAGCAGGCCGCCGGCGCTGCCGCCCATGGCGGAGACGCGATCGGCAGCGGCGTACTTCTCGGCGACCAGGAAATCGGTGACGTCGATGAAGTCGGTGAAGGTGTTGACCTTCTTCAGCAGCTTGCCGTCCTCGTACCAGGCGCGGCCCATCTCCTGCCCGCCGCGGATGTGCGCGATCGCGTAGACCATGCCGCGGTCGACCAGGGACAGCACGTTCGAGTTGAAGGCCGGGTCGATGCTGTTGCCGTAGCTGCCGTAGCCGTACTGCAGCAGGGCCGAGCTGCCGTCGCGCTTGAAGTCGGCGCGATGCAGCACGGTCACCGGCACACGGGTGCCGTCGCGGGCGGTGGCCCAGAGGCGCTCGGTGACGTAGTTCTTCTTGTCGAAGCCACCCAGCACCGGCTGCTCCTTCAGCAGCTTGCGCTCGCTGGTCACCACATTGAGCTCGAAGGTGGTCGCCGGCGTGGTCAGCGAGGTGTAGGTGTAGCGCAGCCAGTCGGTCGAGGGCTCGGCGTTGACCGACAGGCCCATCGAGTAGGCCGTCTCGTCGGCGGCCACGTACTGCTCGCTGCCGTCGTTCTTGCGCAGGCGCAGGCGGGTCAGGCCCTGCGAGCGCTCGTCGACCGCGATGAAGCCATCGAACAGGGCGAAGTCCTCGATGAACACGCCTTCGTCGTGGGCGATCAGGTCCTGCCACTGGCTGCGCGCGCGGATGTCGTTCTCGCTGGCCTGCATCAGCCGGAAGTTCTTCGCCTCCCAGTTGGTGCGAATCACCCAGCGCTCGCCCAGATGGTCGGCCGAGTACTCGAAGTCGCGCTCGCGCGGGGCCAGGATCTCGAAGTCACCCGGAGCCGCCGCCAGCGTGCAGCGCATCTCCGAGGACACGGTGCTGCTGACGCTGATGCAGATGTACTTGTCCGAGGTGGTCTTGCCGACGCCCATGTAGAAGCTGGGATCACGCTCCTCGTAGACCAGGCGGTCATTGCCCTCGGCCTGACCCAGCGTATGCAGGCGCACGCGCGTGGTCAGCAGGGTCTCGGGATCGTTCTCGACGTAGTAGAAGCTGCCGCTGTCCGCGGTCCAGGCGATGCTCGCCGACAGCCCCTTGATCTCGACCGGCAGCAGCTCGCCGGTTTCGAGGTTCTTCACCCGCAGGGTGTACTGGCGGCGACCGCTGGTGTCCTCGAAGTAGGCCATCAGGCGGTTGTCGGGGCTGATCTCGTAGCGCGCGATCTGGAAGAAACCCTGGCCTTCGGCCAGCGAGTTGACGTCCAGCAGCACCTCTTCGGGCGCCTCCATGCTGGCCTTGCGGCGGGCGTGGATCGGGTACTCGCGGCCTTCCTCGAAGCGGGTGTAGTACCAGTAGCCGTTCTCCTGGAAGGGCACGCTGGCGTCGTCCTGCTTGATACGGCCGACCAGCTCGCCGTAGAGCTGCTCCTTCAGCGCGGCCAGCGGTGCGAGCATGGCGTCGGCATAGGCGTTCTCGGCCTGCAGATAAGCCAGCATCTGCGGGTCCTTGCGACTGTCGTCGCGCAGCCAGTAGTACTCATCCTGGCGCACCGCGCCGTGCGGCGCCTTGACTTCATGCGGACGGGTTTCGGCCACCGGCGGCGTCGACGCATTCGTCGCGGCGCTGTCGGCAGCACCCGCGCCGGCATCAGGGCCGCGCGAACAGCCAGCGACCGCGAGGATGGAAGCGGCCAGCGCGGCGAGCCGCGGCAGCTGGCGATAGGGGGCATGCATGCTCATGGGGTCTCCTTCCATGCAGAACCCCGGCCTGCGCTTGCAGACCGGGGTCGGGTGTGGGTTCTGGGGCGTGTGTTCGCCGCAGCCGCCGAAGTCTACGCCGGCTGCGGGTCGAGCGAGATCAGCCCTTGGGGAACAGGTGCTGACGCAGGAAGCTGTAGGCGATCGCCTGCATGTAGGCGCGCTGGCCGTTGTCGGCCGCACCGCCGTGGCCACCCTCGATGTTCTCGTAGTAAGCGACGCGGTGGCCCTGCTCCTGCATGCGCGCGAACATCTTGCGGGCGTGGCCCGGATGCACGCGATCGTCGCGGGTCGAGGTGGTGAACAACACCGGCGGGTACTTCGCGTCGGCCTTGACGTTCTGGTAGGGCGAATACTTCTGCAGGAACTCCCAGTCGGCGGTGTCGGGGTTGCCGTACTCGGCCATCCAGGAGGCCCCCGCCAGCAGCAGGTGGTAGCGCTTCATGTCGAGCAGAGGCACTTGGCAGACCACGGCGCCGAACAGCTCGGGATACATCACGGTCATGTTGCCCATCAACAGGCCACCGTTGCTGCCGCCCTGCATGCCGAGGTGGGCCGGCGCGGTGATGTTCAGCGCGATGAGCTCCTTCGCGACCGCCGCGAAGTCCTCGTAGGCCTTGTTGCGGTTGGCCTTCAGCGCGGCCTGGTGCCAGCGCGGGCCGTACTCGCCGCCGCCGCGGATGTTGGCGACCACGTAGACGCCGCCGTCCTGCAGCCAGGCGCGACCGACCGCACCGGAATAGCCGGGCGTCAGCGAGATCTCGAAGCCACCGTAGCCGTACAGCAGGGTCGGGTTCCTGCCGTTACGCTCGATACCCTTGCGCGCCACCATGAAGTAGGGGACGCGGGTGCCGTCGTCGCTGGTCGCGAAGCCCTGGGTGATTTCGAGCCCCTCCTTGTCGAAGAAGGACGGCATTTCCTTCAGCTTGGCCTTCTCGCCCAGCAGCTCGCCGAGGTAGAGGGTGGTCGGGGTGAGGTAGTCGGTGCTGGTCATCCACACCAGGTCCGACTTTTCCTCGTCATAGGCGCTGACCGAGACCGTTCCGAAGGCCGGCGCACCGGGCAGCGGCTGCGAGGCCCAGGGCTGGCCCGCTTCGGCCGCGGGCGTCAGCACGCTCAGGCGGTTCTTGACGTCCTCCAGCACGTTCAGCACCAGATGGTTGGCGGTGAAGCTGTAGCCCGCCAGCGAGGTCGTGTCGCTCGGCTCGAAAAGCACGGTGAAGCGGCGCTCGCCGGCGAGGAAAGCATCGAGCTTGGCAGCCAGCAGGCTGCCCGCGGCGAACGTGGCCTCGCCCGCCGTCAGCGGCTCGCGAAGCTCCAGCAGCAGCCAATCCTTGTGCACCGACTTGTTGGCGCTGTTGGGGGCGTCGATCCTGGTCAGCGTGCCGCCATCGCCAAGCAGGTAAAGCTCATCGTTGTAGAAGGCCAGGGTGCGCGAGACGAAGCTGCGCTCGTAGCCGGGCGTATCGTCGTGGGTGGCGGCGATGTACATGTCATCGGCCTGGCCCTCGTACACGGTCTCGGCACTGGAGATCTCGGTGCCGCGCTTCCAGCGCTTGGCGATGCGCGGATAGCCCGAGCTGGTCATCGAGCCGTCGCCGAAATCGGTGTAGACGAAGACCGTGTCCAAGTCGATCCAGCCCATGCCGCCCTTGGCCTCGGGACGGAAAAACCCGCCCTCGACGAAGGACTTGCTCGCGATGTCGAACTCGCGGGTGACGTTGGCGTCGGCTCCGCCGCGCGACAGCGACAGCAGGCAGCGGGTGTACTCGGGCCGCAGGCAGTCCGAGCCCGCCCACACCCAGTTCTCGCCCTCGGCCTTGTTGAGCGCGTCGAGGTCGAGGATCACCTCCCACTGCGGCGCAGCTGAGCGGTAGCTCTCCAGCGTGGTGCGGCGCCACAGCCCGCGCGGATTGTTGGCGTCCTGCCAGAAGTTGTAGAGGTAGCCACCCATCTCGCGGACGAAGGGAATCTTGTCGTTGGAGTCGAGGATCGCGCGCAGGTCGTCGCGCAGCTGGGCGAAGCCTTCGAGGCTCTCCAGCGAGTCCTTGGAGGCGGCGTTCTGCGCGCGCACCCAGTCGAGCGCCTTCTCGCCCTCGACATCCTCCAGCCAGAGGTAGGGGTCTTCGGCTGCAGCCACGCGGGTCTCCTCGGTCTTGGCGGGTTCTGCCGGGGCGGCAGCGGGTTCGGGGGCGCTGCCGCCGCAGCCGGCAAGAAACAGCGAAGCAAGTGCCGCGGCCAGCAGGGCGCGGGCGGGACGGTAGCGGGAGGTCATGCGAGTCTCCGATAGGGGTGGGACAAGGCTAGGCGGGGGCGCCCTGCGCGGGCAGGGCTTGAAGTCACGAGGCCGGCTCATTCCCCCATGAACCGGCGATGCGCGTTGACCGACATGATGATTCCGAAGCCAGCCAGCAGGGAAACTGCAGAGGTGCCGCCATAGCTCATCAGCGGCATGGGCACCCCGACCACCGGGAGCACCCCCGAGATCATGCCGCTGTTGAGCACCACGAACAGGAAGAAGGTCATCGCCAGCGCGCTGCCGACCAGGCGGGCGAAGGTGTCGCGCGACTGCGCGACGATCCACAGGCTGCGACCGATGATGAAGGCGAACAGCAGCAGCATCCCGACCACGCCGACCAGCCCGAACTCCTCGGCGAACACCGAGAAGATGAAGTCGGTGGTGTGTTCGGGCAGGAAGTCGAGCCGCGACTGTGTGCCCTCGCCCCAGCCCTTGCCGAACACGCCGCCCGAGCCGACCGCGATCTTCGACTGGATGATGTTCCAGCCCGAGCCCAAGGGATCGCTCTCGGGGTCGAGGAAGGTGGTCAGGCGCGCGCGCTGGTAGTCCTGCAGGAAGTACCAGCCAACCGGCGCGATGGCTAGACCCGTGCCCCCCATCAGCGCGATCCGGCCCCAGCCAAGCCCAGCGAAGAAGACGACGAAACAGCCCGAGGCCGCCACCGTGACGGCACCGCCGAGGTCCGGCTGCAGGGCGATCAGTCCCGCCGGCACCGCGATGATCGGTGCACACAGCAGCAGGGTGATCCAGCGCGGCGGCAGGGTCTGGCCGTGCAGCAGCGCCGCCACGGCCATCGGAAGGGTCAGCTTCACCAGCTCCGCAGGCTGCAGGTAGAACACCCCGAGGTTCAGCCAATGGCGGCCGCTGCGCCCCGTGCCCATCACCGGCACCAGCAGCAGCAGCAGCAGGCTCAAAGCGAAAAGCCAGGGCGTCCACAGGCGCAGCTGCTGCGGCGGCACCAGCGCGATGGCCCACAGGGCGGCGAAGCCGACGCCGAAGCGCAGCGCCTGGGCCATGAACAGCTGCGGATTGCCGTGGGTGGCGCTGTGCAGCGTCAGCAGTCCCGCCGCAGACAGGAGCAGCAGGCCCGCCAGCAGCGGCAGGTCAAGACGCGGGACCAGCGCGCGCAGCAGGTGGGTGCCCAGCATCGGCAGCCGGTTCATGTGGGCTCCCTCAGGATCCAGGCATCGAGGATCTGGCGCGCCACCGGTGCTGCCGCCCGCGTGCCCGAGCCTCCGCCCTCGATGACGATGACCAGAGCGATGGTCGGCGCATCGGCAGGGGCGAACGCAACGAACAGCGCCAGGTTGCGTTGGCCGGTCGAGAGCGTCGACTGGTCCACTTCGGTATCCCCCGTGCGCCCCACCCGCTGGGCCGTGCCGGTCTTGCCGGCAATCCGATAGGGAGAGTCGGCCGCGTAGGCCCTGGCCGTCCCGGTCGGAGCGTGCATCACCGCCTCCATGCCCGCCACGACCGCGCCCAGGTTCTCGGGTCGCAGCGGAATCGGCGGACCCAGCTCGGCGGGCGGCACATCGACGATCTCGGCGTCGAAACCCTGCTGGACCGCGCGCAGCAGGTGCGGCGCCCGGCGCTGCCCCCCCGAAGCCAGGGTCGCCATGCCCTGCGCAAGCTGGAGCGGCGTGGTCACCCAGAAGCCCTGGCCGATGCCGGCGATGACGGTCTCGCCGGGATACCAGGGCTGGTTGCGCGCCGCACGCTTCCAGGCAGGTGTCGGCAGGATGCCGCCGGCTTCGCCGACGAGGTCAATGCCGGTCGGAGCACCGAAGCCGAACTGCGCCGTGTACTGGGTCATGCGCTCGATGCCGAGATCCAGCGCCAGCTGGTAGTAGTAGGTGTTGACCGACTGTGCCAGGGACTCGCGCAGGTCGATGGTGCCGTGCCCACCCCTGCGCCAGTCACGGTACTCTCGCTGCTGCCCCGGCAGCCTGAAGGCGCCGCTCGAATACACCGTATCGGCCGGTCGGCGCAGACCCAGCTCAAGGCCTGCCAGTCCGATGAAGGGCTTCATCGTCGAGCCGGGCTCGTAGCCACCCTGCAGCACGCGATTGAACAGCGGACGCAGTGGCGCGTTCAGCAGTTCGGCATAGGCCGCGCGACCAATGCCGTTGACGAACGGGTTGGGGTCATAGCTCGGCAGGCTGACCATGGCCAGCACCTCGCCGCTCCTCGGGTCGATCGCGACCGCGGCACCCGGCTGGCCCGCAAAGGCGGCGACCGCGGCCTGCTGCAGCTCGACGTCCAGGCTCAGGTACAGATGCTGCCCCGATTCCGCCGGGTGGCGCTCGAGCACGCGCAGGGTCCGCCCTTCGGCGTTGATCTCCACGCGTTCGATGCCCACCTGGCCGTGCAGGCGGTCCTCGTAGTAACGCTCGATGCCGGATTTGCCGATATGGGTGGCGCCCCGGTAGCGGCCGGGATCGAGTCGCAGCATGTCGTCGGCGTCGATCCGCCCGACGTAGCCCACCACATGCGCCAGCAGATCCCCATAGGGATAGCGCCGGGTCAGGTAGGGCACGACATCGACACCAGGAAACTGATGGCGCTGAACGGCAAAGCGGGCGACTTCGGATTCACTGAGCCTGAGCTTCACCGGGATCGACTGGAACCGACGGCTGGCCAGACGATCGGCCTCGAAGCGCTGCAGCTCTTCCTCGGTCAGATCGAGCAGTTGGGTGAGGGCCGCCAGCGTAGCCGCCAGGTCCGAGACCTGCTCGGGCACGAGCTCGAGGCGATAGGCCGGCACATTGTCCGCAAGCAGGCGACCTGCGCGGTCATAGATCAGGCCGCGCGCCGGCACGATCGGCCGGGCACGAATGCGGTTGGCTTCGGACTGGGTCGCGTAGTCCTCGTGGCGGACGACCTGCAGGTAGGCAAATCGCGCGCCCAGCGCGGACAGCACCAGCAGCGCGATCACGAACGACACCGCTGCACGGGAACGGAACAGGCGGGCTTCCGCCGCCGGATCACGCAGTCGTCGCCCTCGCGGCATCGTTACTCGCCTCGCTGGCGCGCGCGCAGGCGCAGGCCATCCAGCGCAAGGAAAAGCCACGGCCAGATCGCCAGCCCCACCAGCGGCGACAGCCAGAACCCGGCCGGCGGTAGCGCCTCGCCCGAGAATCCTCGGATCATCAGCACCACCACCCGGTCATTGAGCAGCATCGCCGCGATCGCCAATGCCTGCTGCCAGAGCGTGAAGAAGCGCAGCCGTGGGCGGAAGCGCAGCACGATGAAGGCGAGCATGCACAGCCTCAGCGCGTGCTCGCCAAGCAGGGTGCCGTGCAGGAGGTCGGCAGCGAGGCCAACGCCAAAAGCCAGGCCGAGCCCCACACGCTCGGGCGCCTCCAGCAGCCAGTAGCAGAGCACCAGCGCCAGCCAGAACGGCTTGATCCCGGCCCATTCCAGGGGAATCGGCAACAATCCCAGCAGCAGGGCGACGAGCAAGGAAATCGGCAGCAATGCCACGCCACGGACGCGCATCAGCGGCCCCCCTGCGGCGGTGCGGACATGAGTTCGACCGGCGGGCCAAACTCGGGCAGTGATTCGCTCATCCACAGCAGCAGGACTTCGCCGCTGCGATCAAGCCGGGCGGCAGGCCGCGCGCTGGCGACCAGGAACAGACGGGTGTCGTCGGCCGCGATCGAGGTGATCGCGCCGACTGCCAGGCCCGCAGGAAAGCGACCGCCGATCCCCGAAGTAACCAGTTCGTCCCCTACGGCGAGGTCTGCACTCTGGGGAATGTTCGGCAGGATCAGCTCGTCCGTGCGGCCGGTGCCGTAGGCGATGGTGCGCAAGCCGGTCCTGACGACCTGCACCGGCACGCTGTGGTTGGGGTCGGAGATCAGCAGGGCTGTAGAGGTAAGGGGCGACACCCTGAGGATCTGCCCCACCACGCCGTGCGCATCAATCAAAGCGAGACCCTCGCGCGCGCCTCGTTGGCTCCCCGCATCAAGCAAGATGCGGTGGCGGAACGGATCGAGATCGACGTCGAGTACGCTGGCCAGTTGGACGCTCAGCTGCAGGCCGCGTGTGCCGGAGAGCAGCTCGCGCAAGCGCAGGTTCTCCTGCTGCACAGCCGCCAGCCGATCCAGCCGGGCTTCGGCAACGAGCAGCTGTCGCCTCAGTTCGTCGCGTTCGCTCTGGAGGCGGTCGCGAGATGCCAGTGCATCGGTCGTGGAATCCACGATCTGGGAGGGCAGGCCTGCAAGCACATACAGCGGCTGAAGCAGCGCCGTGCCATGGGCGCGCACTCGCTCCATCAAGCGGGTGCGGTGGTCTGCGACCATCAGCGCAATGGCCGCAAGAAGGAACACCAGAAGCCGGATGGGCCCGACACCCGTCTCGGCAAACAGACCTGGGGTCAGGCGCGGGCTGAAGTTCACTGTGGACCGTGTTGGGTTGGGCGGCGAAACGCAGGCCTGGCGGCATTACGGCTGCACTGCCAGAGCGTTGTACGCTCTGACCACCGCGGCGCAGCCGTCGGATTCGGTGCGCTGCGGCGGCGAAAGAGTCCTGCGCCAGCGCGAGCGTTCACTCCGGTGCGAAGAAGTCGTTACCGTGCATGTCGATCAGCTCGAGCGCCCGGCCGCCACCGCGCGCCACGCAAGTCAGTGGATCGTCGGCGACGTGCACGTGCAGGCCGGTTTCCTCGGAGATCAAACGATCGAGATCGCGCAATAGGGCGCCACCGCCGGTCAACACGATGCCGCGCTCGGCCACATCGGCACACAGTTCCGGCGGCGTCTGCTCCAAGGCAGCGCGCACCGCACTGGTGATGCCGGCAAGAGGCTCATGCAGCGCCTCAAGGACTTCGTTGGAGTTCATTGTGAATGCGCGCGGCACGCCCTCGGCAAGATTGCGCCCGGAGAACTCGATTTCCCGCACTTCGGCCTGGGGGAAGGCGCAGCCGATCTCGATCTTGATCTTCTCCGCCGTGGTCTCACCGATCAGGGTGCCGTGGTTCCGGCGGACATAGCTGATGATGGCCTCGTCGAAGCGGTCACCGCCGATCCGCACGGACTGCGAGTACACGATGCCATTGAGCGAGATCACCGCGACTTCGGAGGTGCCGCCGCCGATGTCCAGCACCATCGCACCGCGCGCTTCGTGGACAGGGATGCCGGCACCGATCGCTGCGGCCATGGGTTCCTCGATCAGGAACACTTCGCGCGCACCTGCTTCTTCGGCAGATTCCTTGATCGCGCGGCGCTCGACTTGGGTCGAGCCACAGGGCACGCAGATCAGGACACGCGGGCTGGGGCGCAGGAAGCGCGAGCGGTGCACCTTGCGGATGAAATGCTTGAGCATCTCTTCGGTGGTGCTGAAGTCGGCGATCACGCCGTCCTTCATGGGCCTGATCGTGGAGATGTTGCCGGGCGTGCGTCCCAGCATGCGCTTGGCCTCATGGCCGACCGCTGCAACGGACTTGTGCGAACCGGGTCCACGATCCTGACGGATCGCCACGACGGAGGGCTCATTCAACACGATGCCCTGGTTCCGCACGTAGATCAGTGTGTTCGCGGTGCCCAGATCGATCGACAGATCGTTGGAAAACAGGCCTCGAAGGCTCTTGAACATGGCGCTGCGGGCTCCGACGGAAAAGCGCTCAAGCCTAGCAAGCGCTCATCACGCCAGCAAGGAAACAACATGCGATCGCTGGGGATCCAGACCGCTTGGTTCAGGCAGCCGCCAAAACTCCGCGAGTGGCCCGCGGACATCGCCCGTCTGCGACCAAGGTCCGCGACGCTCGCCACGGCTACCTCGCCTGCAGACTTCCTGAGCGCGGGCCCACTGCGGCCATGGAGTCACCATGCCCCGCGCCCGATCGCCTGGTTGCGCCGAAGCGTGCGGCCTTGGGCAGCTTGCTTCAAACTAGAGATCTTTGCAGCCCTCTGTTGCCCACCCACTTTTGCCGGCCATGCTCGCCGCCGGCTCACCGGAGCTCCCCATGTCAGCGCTCATCTGCGGCTCGCTTGCATACGACACCATCATGGTGTTCCAGGACCAGTTCAAGAACCACATCCTGCCCGACAAGGTGCATATCCTGAACGTCTCGTTCCTGGTGCCTCGCATGCGACGCGAGTTCGGGGGCTGCGCAGGGAATATCGCCTACAACCTGAAGCTTCTGGGGGGCAACCCGATCCCGATGGCAACAGTCGGCCAGGATTTTGCCCCTTATCGCGAGCACTTCGAAGGCTGCGGGATCACGCTGGATCACGTGAAGGTCATCGATGACCTGTTCACGGCGCAGGCCTTCATCACCACCGATCTGGACGACAACCAGATCACCGCGTTTCATCCGGGCGCGATGATGCGTTCCTACGAGAACCACGTCCGCGACGTCGATGGGGTCAAGTTCGGCATCGTGGGACCTGATGGTTATGAGGCGATGCTGCAGAATGCTCGCGAGTTCGCTGAGCTGGGCATCCCGTTCATTTTCGACCCAGGGCAGGCCATGCCGCTTTTCAACGGGGGCGAGCTGCGGCAAATGATCGAGCAGGCGACCTATGTCACGGTCAATGACTACGAGTCCAGCTTGCTCCAGGAAAAGAGTGGCCTCAGCAGCAAGGACATCTCGGAGCGCGTGGACGCGTACATCATCACCCGCGGCCCGAAGGGTTCCGAGGTACATACGCGCTCAGGAATGATGCATGTGCCCGCAGCGAATGCGATGCGCGTTGTCGATCCCACCGGCTGCGGAGATGCCTACCGGGCCGGCTTGATCTTCGGATTGATGCAGGGAATGGATCTGGCGACATCCGGCCGGATTGCTTCGCTGATGGGAGCCCTCAAGATCGAACATCTCGGGCCGCAGAACCAGCGCTTCGATTACGAGGAGTTTTCGGAGCAGTTTCGGCAGCAGTTCGGATATGCGCTGAAGTAGCAGTTGCGCTGGTACTTACAAGGGAAAAGCCCACCGTTTGGTGGGCTTTTTTTGCTTAGGGCGGCTAATTTTTCTGCGGAATTAGCAGGCACGTGGATGGGTAATCATGCGGCCCTATTGAAATCACAACGGTGAAAGGACCACAGAACCATCCGGACTCACGTTCGCGAAGATCCAGCGGACGAGGCGTCAACGTGCCAAAGAAAAAGGGCTGTCCCTATTGGGACAGCCCTTTGGTGTAAGGCCCTGGCGA
>NZ_CALART010000111.1 GCF_937888285.1 uncultured Aquimonas sp. | reverse complement strand
AGGCGCGGATGCTGCTTCGACGCCTGACCACCTAATTTGTCAACACCCTCTCAGCTTCGCCCCGGCGAGAGGCTGGCTTCGCGGGTCGTTCGCGCGAACCCGCGCCCGAAAGCCGATCCTGTTGGCAACCGGCAAGTCGCGAGGTTTACACGGGCTGCTGACGGCGCTGCTCGAGGCGCGCAATGCCCTCCGCCGGAAGCGACGCAGCGATCTCTGCCGCCCTGCCCCAGGGCGCAAGCACCAGATCGGGCGCAATTTCGGCCAGCGGCCACATCACGAAGGCACGCTCGTGCATGCGCGGGTGAGGCAATACGAGGCGCGGGCTGTCCATCAGCGTGTCGCCATGCGCAAGCAGATCGAGGTCGATCACGCGTGGGCCATAGCGGCGGGTGCGCACACGGCCCATCTGCTGCTCGATCGTGAGCAGGGCATCCAGCAGAGGCAGGGGCGCCAGCGCCGTTTCGAGCAGCGCGACCGCATTGACGAAGTCGGGCTGGTCGGCATCTCCCCAGGGCGCCGTGCGGTAGAAGCCCGAGACCTGGAGCACTCGCGTCGCCGGCAGGCAGGCCAGCGCTTCGATCGCCACGCCAAGCTGGCGCGCTGGTTCGTCGAGGTTGCTGCCCAAGGCAACGAAGGCGCGCTCCGCAGTCATCGCCGGGCTGCGAGGGTCTCAGCCCCGACGGCCGCCACGACGGCGGCGCCGCGCCGGCTTGCCCGCAGGCACCTGCCGCTCCAGGCGCTCGGCCAGACCCGCGTCATCCAGCTCAAGCGTGCCGAGCCACCAGTCGCGCTCGGGTGCAAGTTCGGGGACAACCGCCGCCCGCAGCTCCAGGAAGTCGTAGGCGGCCTTGAAGCGTGGATGCTGCCGCAGGCGGAACACCCGCTTGCGCTGACGCAGCGGGAAGCGTGACTGCAGGAACCAGATCTCGTGCATGGGCACGCTGAAGCGACGCGGGATCGCGATGCGCTCGGTCTGGCGCAGGGTGACGCGATCGGCCGCGCGCTGCTCGGCGACGGCCAGCTCGTGGCCTTCCTCCAGCAGGCGGGCCAGCTCCTGCGCGTAGGCGGGCCACAGCAGGGCTGCGAACAGAAACGCCGGCGTCACCGGCTTGTCCTCGCGAACGCGCGCATCGGTGTTGCACAGGCCTTCCAGCATCAGCGCGCGGCACTGGCCGCTGCCATCGGCAGCGAGCGCCGCCGCGGTGTCCGGGAACAGCGCCGGCAGCAGACCGGTGCGCTCCAGGCCCAGCAGGCTTTCCGCGCCATGGCCGGACATGAACATCTTCAGCGACTCGTCGAACAGGCGCGCGCTGGACGCATCCACCAGCAGGTGGGCCATGCGCGGAATCGGCGCGGCGGCTTCTGGCGCGATCTCGAAGCCGAGCTTCGCGGCCAGTCGCACGGCACGCAGCATGCGCACGGGATCTTCGGTGTAGCGGGCCTCGGGGTCGCCGATCAGGCGCAGGCGCCGCGCCATGACATCTTCATAGCCGCCAACGAAGTCGCGCACCGAGAAATCCTCGATCGCGTAGTACAGCGCGTTGGCGGTGAAGTCGCGCCGCACGGCGTCGTCTTCGATCGTGCCGTAGACGTTGTCACGCACCAGCACGCCGTTGTCGACCTCGCGATCGCCGGACCCATCATCGGCGGCGGCGCGGAAGGTCGCGACCTCGATGATCTCCGGGCCATAGACGACGTGCGCCAGGCGGAAGCGGCGACCGATGAGGCGGCAGTTGCGGAACAGCCCACGCACCTCTTCAGGCGTGGCGCTGGTGGCGACATCGAAGTCCTTGGGCGCACCGCCGATCAGCAGGTCGCGCACCGCGCCGCCAACGAGGTACGCACCGAAGCCAGCCTCATGGAGGCGATAGAGGACGCGCAGCGCGTTCGGGCTGATCTGCTTGCGCGAGATGCCGTGGTCGGCGCGGGGAATGATGCGGAGTTCGTTGATTTCTGGATGCACGAGCTTTCAATGCGGTGGGCGCGGTACACGCCTTGGGCTGCAGGCCGGGCCGGCGAATGCTCGCGACCGGAACCATGGCTGCTGAAAGATGCCTCGTCACGGCGTTGTCTATCGCAGCAAGCCTGCTATACTAGCGGTTCAACTTGAGGCTGAACACCACGCTCCCTTCGTCTAGCGGCCCAGGACGTCGCCCTCTCAAGGCGAAAACACGAGTTCGAACCTCGTAGGGAGCGCCACCTCAAGCCGAGCGGTTCAAGCCGGCGCCCGAGTTGATTCCGCGACACCCACGCTTTTCCTCCCGCCTTCCCGGCCGAGCACCCATGGCTTTCGTCGTCACCGAGAATTGCATCAAGTGCAAGTTCACTGACTGCGTCGAAGTCTGCCCGGTGGATTGCTTCCATGAGGGCCCGAACTTCCTCGTGATCGACCCGGACGAGTGCATCGACTGCACCCTCTGCGAGCCCGAGTGCCCCGCCAACGCGATTTTCCCGCTCGAGGACGTGCCGGCGGGCCAGGAGCAGTTCGTCGCCCTGAACGCGGAACTCGCGAAGAGCTGGCCGGTGATCACGGTTCGCAAGGAGGCCCCTGCCGACGCTGAGAGCTGGAACGGCACGCCCGACAAGCTGAAGCTGCTGGAACGCTGAGCGGCGCCTCCGACCGCCGTGCCAAGCGGCTTCATCCATGAAAAAGGCGACCTCCGGGGTCGCCTTTTTCGTTCACGCATCGAGCGTTCGCGACCCACCCTACATCAGGCGCTGGCGCAGCAGACCGAGCAGGGCCGTCGCCCCGGCACCGGTCGCCTCGCGACCATCAGCGGCAACTGCCGATACCCGGCTCTGGGCGCCGTCTTCCCCGACCCGCAGCAGGAAGCTCTCGCCGCGGTAGCTCACGTTGTAGGCACCGGCCAGTTCGGCGCGCTCGCCGACGCTGACGCCCTCGATGCGCTCCAAGGCCACGCCGACCCGGCGCCATGTCGATGCCTTGGAATCGGCGACCTGGAAGGCGGAGGAACGTGCGGCCAGCTCGGGCACGCGCATGGCCTGGGTGGTGTTCGGCAGGCTGAGGTCCGGCGGCACCTCAAGCGGACGGTTCTCAGGACTCTCCGCATACGGGCTGGTGCCACGCATCCACTTGCAGCCGCTGACCCCCAGCACGCAGACGAGCAGTCCGAAGGTGGCTGCGACGCGCAGCGAGGCGGTGATTCGGGTCATCGGGTTTCTCCAGGAAAATTCGGGGCGTTCGAGAGTTCGGCCGAAGCCGCGAACTCGGTGGTGGCGAGATCCGGAAGCAGGGCTTCCATGGCCGGGCGATTCTCGGCGGACAGCGCGGTCAGTGGCAGCCTTGGGTGCTCGGAGCCCAGCCCCTTGCCGGCCAGCAGCGCCTTCAGGGGAATCGGATTGGGCTCGACGCCGAGGAAGGCAAACAGCGGGGCGAGCTTCGCCTCGATGGCCGCCGCCGCATCGGCACGGCCTGCGCGGGCGAGATCGCAGAGCCGTCGCATGGCCGCCGGGGCCACATTCGACGCGACCGAAATCACGCCGTCCGCCCCAGACAGCATCGCACGACCGCAGGTGGGATCATCGCCGCTCAGCACTGCGAAGCCCTCGCCACACAGGGGCAGCAGGGCCTCCATGCGCTCGGCCTCGTGCCGCGCCTCCTTGATGCCGACGATGCGCGGATGGCGAGCCAGCCGCGCCACGGTGGCAGGCAGCAGATCGCAGGCCGTGCGCGCGGGCACGTTGTAGAGCACGACCGGCAGGTCGCCGCCCTCGGCCACCGCCATGTAATGGGCGTACAGGCCTTCCTGCGTCGGGCGGACGTAGGGCGGCGCTACCACCAGTGCCGCCTCGGCGCCAGCGCGCGCGGCGCTGCGGGTCAGGGCGACGGTCTTGCGGGTGTTGGACAGCCCCGTGCCGGCGATCACCCGCATGCCGCCCGCGAGCTTGAGCGCGCGCTCGATCAGCTGATGCAGCTCGCCGTCGTCCAGCGCGCTGCCCTCGCCGGTGGAGCCGGCCACCACGATGCCCTGGGTGCCGCCGACGCGTTGCGCCTCGACCAGCCGCGACCACGCGTCGAAGTCGATGGCGCCCTCGCCCGCTGCGGAAGGGGCGCAGAACGGCGTGGCCAGTGCGGTGAGACAGCCGGTGATACGCAAGATGGACCTCGTGGAGCTCAGGTGTTCGCTGCGCCAGCGGCGGCGCGCGCGGGTGCGGGGCCAGACGGCGCTCCGCTTGCAGCCCGCGATGGTACTGGCCGCGCCAAGCCAGCGACAAGCCGCGGGCGGCACAGGTCACCGCGTGTTCATGTGCCCCGATCGATCGCGGCAGGCGTTAAGCTTGCGGCCGCATGCCACTTCCTTCGGACACCGCCTTGAGCGACCCCGCGCCCCGCCCGCAGACCAACGAGAACTACCTGCTGATCAATGCCTTCGCCGTGCACCCGGAGTCGCCGCTGCTGCCAGTCTCGCGGCGCATCGCCGACAGCGGCTGCAACCTGGTGGACGCGCGGCTGTCGACGGTGGGCCGCGACGTCTCCGTGGTGGCGCTGGCGGTGGGCTCCTGGGACGCCGTCGCCAAACTGGAATCCTCGCTGGGCCGACTGGAGCGCGAGGAAGGCCTGCGCCTGGTGTGGTATCGCACCGCGCCCAAGCCATTGCAGAGCAACCTCCTGCCCTACATCGTCGAAGTTGTGGCCGCCGACAAGCCGGGCATCCTGTTCCAGCTGGCCGACTTCTTCGACCGCCAGGGCATCACCATCGAAAGCCTTCACAGCACGCGCTATCGCGCCATGCAGACCGGCGCCGACATGTTCTCGGCCCAGGTCACCATCGGCATTCCATCGAACATGCACATCGCCGCGCTGCGCGACGACTTCCTCGAGTTCTGCGACCATCTGAACCTGGACGCGATCATGGATCCGATGAAGTTCTGAGCATGGCGAAAGCACTGACCCTGCCCGCACTGGAAGTCGCCCTCGGCTCCGGCGAAATGCTCGACCTCGCCAGCCTCAGGGGTCGCTACGTGGTGATCTACGCCTACCCCAAGGACAGCACGCCGGGCTGCACCCGCGAGGGCCAGGACTTCCGCGATCTGCATGCGGGGTTCGCCGCGCTCGGCGCCGTGGTGCTCGGGCTGTCGCGCGACTCGGTGGCCTCGCACGCGCGCTTTGCCGAGAAGCAGGGCTTTCCCTTCGATCTCATCAGCGACCCCGACGAAACCCTGTGCCGCGCGCTCGACGTGATCCAGGAAAAGAGCCTGTACGGCCGCACGTTCATGGGCATCGAGCGCAGCACCTTCCTGTTCGGGCCCGACGGCGCGCTGATCCAGGCCTGGCGCAAGGTCAAGGTGCCCGGCCACGCCCAGGCCGTGCTCGATGCATTGAAGGCCGCCGCGCATGGCTGAAGGCCACCCACGCAGCGATCACTTTCTCGATACCGAGCGGCCCGCCTCGCCCTGCGATGCGGGCCGTTTCGTTTGCCACCGCAGCACTGCCAGAGGAATGACGTCCCGATGATGAGCCAAGGCAAGCGGATCTACGTGCTGGACACCAACGTGCTGATGCACGACCCGACCGCCCTGTTCAAGTTCGCCGAACACGACATCTATCTGCCGATGGTGGTGCTGGAGGAGCTCGACCACGGCAAGAAAGGCACCACCGAAGTCGCCCGCAACGCCCGCCAGGTCAGCCGCTTCATCAACGAACTGATCGAGGCCAGCGGCAGCAGCAACATCCAGTCCGGCCTCAAGCTCGAGCGCCCCGCCTCGCTGAACCTGCGCGCGCAGCCGGCGATCGGCCGCCTGCTGTTCCAGATCGAGGCCACCGGCACGCAGAAGCGCGAAGGCGCGCCCCTGCCCGACAACCAGATCCTCGCCTCGATCCTCAAGCTGCGCGAGCAGCAGGCGGGCACCGAAGTCGTGCTGGTGTCGAAGGACATCAACCTGCGGATCAAGGCCAGCATTTTCGGCATCCCCGCCGAGGACTACGAGAACGACCGCGCGCTCGACGACTTCAGCCTGCTCTACTCCGGCGTGCGCGAACTCGACGACGGCTTCTGGGATCGCCACGAAAGCGATCTGCGCAGCTGGATCGAGCGCGGCCACACCTACTACGAGATCCGCGCCGCCGAAGCCGAGGACTGGCGGCCCAACGAATTCCTCTGTTTCAACGGCGACGAGGATGCCGAGCTGCGGGTGATCGGCCCGCGCGAGGACCGCGTGGTGCTGCAGTTGGTCGAGAACTACCGCGCCAGCTCGCGCCAGGTCTGGGGCGTGTCGGCGCGCAACCGCGAGCAGAACTTCGCGCTCAACGTGCTGATGGATCCGGAGATCGACTTCGTCACCCTGCTGGGCACGGCAGGCACCGGCAAGACCCTGCTGGCCTTGGCAGCGGGGCTGGCGCAGACGCTGGACCAGCAGCGGTACCGCGAGATCATCATGACCCGCGCCACGGTCAGCGTCGGCGAGGACATCGGCTTCCTGCCCGGCACCGAAGAGGAAAAGATGACGCCGTGGATGGGCGCGCTCACCGACAACCTCGAAGTGCTGACCAGTCCGCAGGACGGCGGCGCCTGGGGCCGCGCGGCGACCAATGAGCTGCTGGCCTCACGCATCAAGATCCGCTCGATGAACTTCATGCGCGGCCGCACCTTCCTGAGTCGCTACGTGATCATCGACGAGGCGCAGAACCTCACGCCCAAGCAGATGAAGACCCTGCTGACGCGCGCCGGTCCGGGCACCAAGATGGTCTGCCTCGGCAACGTCGAGCAGATCGACACGCCCTACCTCACCGAGACCACCTCGGGCCTGACTTACGCCGTCGACCGCTTCCAGCACTGGCCGCACAGCGCCCACATCACCCTGCGTCGCGGCGAGCGCTCGCGGCTGGCGGATTTCGCGTCGGAGGCGCTGTAGCGCAAAGCGCCTGCGGACAAGCGGACGCCTCACTCCGTGTGGGGGGACGCTTGTCCGCGGCTGCGGATAGATTTCTGAAGTCAGGGCACTCAGCCGCCGCTGCCCAGCAACTGCTCAAGGTGACCGCCAACGCCACGTGACCACACCAGATCACACTCGCGGCAGCCGTAGAAGCGGACGCCAGAAATGAGCCGCACTTCGCGTTCGAGCTTCAACAGCGGCAGCCCTTCGGGCGCGAAGCCTGCCCCAATGCCATCGGACACAGCAACGCGCCCACTGACGATGCGAAGAGAACCGCAATCAGGGCAGGTTTGAGGCGGCCATTCCATGTGAAGACCTCGCTTGGCAGACGATCGTCGAGAGCCTACCGGATACCAAGGCCCTCAATCTGCCCGAGGGTCTGGGCGTCAAAACCGGTCAGCGCGGCGAAGCGGCGGCCGCGCTCGGCATAGTCGCGGAACTCGCCGAAACTCGGTGCGCCGGGGCTGAGCAGCAGCACGCCACGGTCATCGCTGGACGCGCGCGCATCAAGCGCGGCTTCGGCCGCGGCCACTGCAGTGGGCAGATCCGCTGCTTCGATCAACTCGAAACCTGAGGACCCGGAAGCGCGCAGCGCCTGCGCGATGCGCGGGCCGTTGGCGCCCATGCAGACGATCACCGCCGGCGCATCGCTGCGCATCGCGGTAACGAACTCCGACCAGTCGAGGCCACGGTCGTGGCCGCCGACCAGGATCGCCGCGCGACGCCCGCGGTAGTGCGCCAGCGCGGCGAGGCTGGCATGCGGCGTGGTGCTGATACTGTCGTTGACGTACAGCCGCCCTGCCCGCTCGCCCAGCGGCTGCAGGCGATGCGGCAGCGCGCGGAAGCTGCGCGCGGCCTCCGCCAGCGGCCGCGCATCGATGCCCAGGGCCTCGATGGCCGCCAGCGCCGCGCACAGGTTGCGGGCGTTGTGCGCGCCGGGCAGCGGCAGCTCGGCCGCCTCGAACACGCGCTCGCTGCCGCGCAGGATGCCGCCGCTCGCGGCATCGAAGTGCCAGCCCTGCGGGGTGCCGAACCAGATCGCATCAGCCCGCGCGCCGAAGCGCTGCACCAGGGTCGGGTTCTCAGCGTTCAGCACCACCTGCTTCGCGCCCACGCCCTCGATCAGCGCGCACTTGTCGTCGTAGTAGCGCGCCTCGCTGCCATGCCAGTCGAGGTGCTCGGGATAGAGGTTCAGCAGCATCGCCACATCGGGCGCAATGGCATCACCGGTCTGGTAGCTCGACAGCTCGATGACGTAGGCATCGACCGCGGGCGTCGCCAACGCAGCTACGTCCACAGAACCTGCCGCCGTCGTCTCAGGCAGCAGCAGCTCCAGCAGCGGCAGGCCGATATTGCCGGCCAGCGCCACGCGCCGACCACTGGCGCGCAGCAGGTGCGCGACCAGCGCGGTGGTGGTGCTCTTGCCCTTGCTGGCGGTGATGCACAGGGTCGGCACCTGCGGATCACACGCCTGATGCTCGCCGAACCACAGCGCAGTGCCGGACGTGAAGCGCACGCCCGCCTGCAGCGCCTCGGCCGCCACGCCGCGATACGGACTGATGCCCGGCGACTTCACGATCCAATCGAAACGCCGCAGCAGATCCAGCGAAGGTTCGCCCACATGCAGGTCGATCCTGTCGCCGAACTCCGCGCGGGCAGCCTCCGCTTCGTCGGCGCTGCAGATCAGCGCGGGACGTGGGGCAGTCGCTGCGCCGACCGCGCGCTGGATCAGCGTCACCCCGACCTGGAATTCGTCATCCCCGCGAAGGCGGGGATCCACAGCAGAACCGCCGGACGGCCGACTCTCGTGGGCGGTGGGCGTAGTTCCGACGGACGGAGAAGGCGAGCGTGCCGCCCCGGCCGCTTCCAGAACGCTCAGCAGTGCCCGCAGCGCCGCCCTGCCCTCGCGCCCATAGCCCCAGACGGCGGTGGCGCGGCCCTCAAGCGCCGAAACGCGCATGCAGGCGATCCATCAGCTCCATCGGCACGCCGTGCGGGCCGGCCGGCTGCAGCTGCCCATCGAGATCGAGCTCGGCGGCATTGAGCTGGGGCAGGATCTCCTCGCGGAAGCGCGCGACCAAGGCGTCCTCACGCCAGGCCGGACTCTGTGCGAGATGCGCAAAGGCGGCGCGCGACTCGACCGCCTCGCCCACGCATTCGAAGGGCTTGTGGTCGCGGTATTCGATCAATGCGTCAAAACCCGCGGCCAGCTGCGGCTCGTCCAGCAGGTTGCGGCCGAAGATCGACACCAGCCGCGGTTTGGGCATGAAGGGCGCGAGTGCCAGGAACACGAAGTGGCACTTCGGGCAAATCCCGCACCAGCGCTCGGCGGGGCGCTCGCCCAGCAGATGGAAGTTGCGGTTGCAGCTGGAGAAGTGGCGGTCGTAGCCCTCGATGCGCGCGAACTGGCGCGCGATGGCGAGCTCCGACCACGACCGCAGCAGCGAGTAGTAGCGCAGGTCGGCGGCGACCTCGTCGCGCAGCAGGGCGGCGAAGTGCTGTTCGAAGTCCCAGCCCTTGCTCCACTGGTGGTTGACCTCGCCGGTGCCGGGGATCTGGCTGCCATAGCTGGCCGAACGCTCGTTCGAGAACACCACCTGGTCGACGCCCTGCAGCAGGGCCGCCAGCGCCAGGATCGCCGAGTTGATCGCGGTGACCGGGATGTGGCCGTTGTACGCGCCCTGCCGATTCAGCTCGAACAGCTCGGGCGCGATCGCGCGCTCGATCTTCAGGCCCGGCAGGCCCGTGCGCTCGGCGCAGGCGGCGATCAGCTGCGAGCTGCCGATCCAGCTCACGGTCTGCTCGACGCCCAGCGCGCGCAGGCTCTCGATCGAGACAAGCGAATCCTTGCCGCCGCCGATCGCCACCAGCGCATGCCGACGCAGACCCAGCGCCGGTGCGGTCGAAGGCGAAGGCCCGGGCACGGGGAAGTTGAGCCGCGCTTCGAGGTCCAGCCCGTTGCGATGGGCGAATTCGCCGAGGCCCAGCCGGTACACCTCGCGCAGAAGGCCGCGCGCTTTCAGCGAGGGCTGGTCGCGCTCGAACACCAGCTGCGGCGGCACGGCGGCCTTGTAGTAGCTGACGCCGGCGATCCAGTGCAGCAGGTCCAGTGCGCGGCCCACGGCGAGCGCGCGCGCGCCGTCGAGTGCGAAGGGCGCACCCGGAATGCGCAGGCGCTCGACCAGCAGCGGGCCCTCGTCGAAGCGGTACTCCAGCTCGACGGCGCCGGACTGCGCATCGAGCCGGCTGGCGACGAAGCGGAAGCTGCGGATCGCGTCGCGATCGAAGGTCCACTCAGTCATCCAGCACATCCTCGCTCGGCAGGGGGCGCAGATTGTAGGTGTTGGCCATCACCGCGCCATAGGCACCCGCTGTGGCGATCAGCGCGACATCGCCTTCGGCGGTGGCATCCGGCAGGCGCCGCCTGCGGCCCAGCACGTCGCTGCTCTCGCAGATCGGGCCGACCACGTCGGCCGGCGCACCGGGCGCGGCGTCGAACTTCGAGAGATTGACGATCTCGTGGTAGGCACCGTACAGGGCCGGACGCATCAGCGCATTCATGCCGGCGGCAAGTCCGACGCGGCGCACGCCGGACTTCTCGACCACCTGGGTCACGCGGGTCAGCAGCACGCCGGCCTCGGCCACCAGAAAGCGGCCCGGCTCGATCCACAGCGCGTACTGCGGATAGGCCTGCTTGAGTTCCGCCAGCGCCGCCGCATAGCCGCCGAGGTCGAAGTCGGGGGCATCGGGCTCGTAGGGCACGCCCAGGCCGCCGCCGACATCGATGCTCTCGATGCTGCCGATGCCGTCGGCGATCGCCGCCAGCTGCGCATAGACCGTGCGCCAGTGGCCGGCGTCGAAGACGCCGCTGCCGATGTGCGCGTGCAGGCCGGTGATGCGCGCACCGGCGGCACGCGCGGCCTCCAGCACCGGCGCCAGCCCGCTGGCCGGGAGGCCAAACTTGGCGCCCTTGCCGCCGGTGCGCACCTTCTCGTGATGGCCGCTGCCAAAGCCCGGATCGATGCGCAGCACCAGTTCGGCGCCGCGGAAGATCTCCGCCCAGTGGCGCAACGGGTAGGCGCTGTCGATCGTCATGCGCACGCCTAGTTCGCGGGCGCGGGCGTACTCGGCACGCGGCGCGAAGCTGGGCGTGAACAGCACGCGCGCGGGTTCCAAACCTGGCACCGCGGCGAACACGTGCTCCAGCTCGCCGATCGACACGCATTCCAGACCGAAGCCCTCGTCGACCAGCAGGCTGAGGATGGCCGGATGCGGATTGGCCTTGATCGCGTAGTAGCGGCGGTCGACGCAGGCGATGGCGGCGAGATCGCGCGCGCGCTGGCGGACGGTCGGCAGGTGGTAGACATAGCGTGGCGCATCGCCCGCACGCGGCAGCAGCTCGGCCACGCGTGCCCGCCACCAGGGTGCGCTGCGCCTGGCCTCGGTGCCGCAGAGTTCCAGCCAGCTTGGGCCGAACACCGCGGTCTCATCGACCGGCATCGCGGTGCTGGCGATCAGCATGCCGTGCAGCTTGGGCAGCATCCCTTCGGCCACGGCCTCGTCGACCACGAAGGTCAGGTTGAGGTCGTTCGAGCTCTGCGAGATCAAGTGCACGCGCTCGCGGCCGAACTCGGCCAGCACGTCGGAGAGCTTGTGCAGCAGCGAGCGCATGCCGCGGCCGACGAGCGTGATCGCCGCGCAGGGCGCGATCACCTTGACCCGGCAGAAGGGCTCGAGATCGGCACACAGCGCGTCGAGCACGTTGGAATTGACCAGGTTCTCGGACGGGTCCAGCGAGACCGTGACGTTGGATTCGGCGGAACCAATCAGATCGACCGAAAGCCCGTGCGCGCGAAAACGCTCGAACACATCGGCGAGAAAGCCGACCTGCTGCCACATGCCGATCGACTCCATCGACACCAGCACGATGCCGCGGCGCGAGGAGATCGCCTTGACGCCGGGCGGCGCATCGGCGGCCACCGCGTCGATCAATGTGCCCGGGAAATCCGGCCGCTCGGTGTCGCGAACCCACAGCGGCACGCGGCGCTCGCGGCAGGGGCCGATGCAGCGCGGATGCAGCACCTTGGCGCCGGTGGTGGCGATCTCCTGCGCTTCTTCGTAGTCCAGCCGCGAGAGCAGGCGCGCCTGCGGTACCTGGCGCGGATTCGCACTGAACATACCGGGCACATCGGTCCAGATTTCGACGCGCGCGGCCTTCAGCAGGGCGCCGAAATAGGCGGCCGAGGTGTCGGAGCCGCCGCGCCCGAGGATCGCCGTGCGGCCCGCCGAATCGCGGGCGATGAAGCCCTGGGTGATCAGCAGCTCGCCCTGCTGGGCGAAGCGTTCGGCGAAGCCGGGCTCGGGCGTGGTGTGGCAGTTGACCGACAGATGTCGAGACCACGCGCTCTGGTGCGGCAACTCGATCGCGCGCAGATGCTCGCGCGCATCGACCCACGCAATCGGATGGCCCTGACTGCGCAGGTAGGCCGCGCCAAGCGCGCTCGACATCAGCTCGCCCTGGCTCAGCAGCTCGGCCTGCCAGGGGATCTCGGCCGCGGCCGCGCGCGGATCGGCGGCCAGCGCGCGCAGCTCGGCGAAGCGCACGCCGAGCACGGCTTCGGCATCGACACCCAGCTCGGCGGCGAAATCGATGTGGCGCTGAACGATGGTCTCGGCAGCCTCGGCCTGCTTCGCTGCATCGCCAGCGGCATCGATGATCGCCTGCAGGGCATTGGTGATGCCCGAGACCGCCGACACCACCACCAGCACCGGCCCGCCTTCGGCGCGGCGGGCAGCGGCGAGGTTGCCGATGTTGTCCCAGCGGCTGCGTTTCGACACGCTGGTCCCACCGAATTTCAGCACCGACCAGGACGCGGTCGGAGCAGGGGTCGGGCGGGTGGCGGGGTCGGTAACGGAGGCGGACAAGGTCGGGTTCCTCGTGGTGGCTGTGATGGGTGTGGGCCGCGCGGCGGAGGCTGGGGCCCACTCCGCGCGGCGGCGCAGCATGACAAGCGAACGTGCCGCTCGCCAGCGTGGACGGGGAGATATGGCGCGACCGCATGGCCTCGGCCATGTTCCAAGCGGCCACGTTTCGGGCAGCAACACAGCGCCGGAAGTTTGACGCAGACCTCGCGATCCTGCCCAATCGCAAGCTCCGCCTGCCGATGGAACCCCAGATGCGCGTCCGCGACTTCGCCCAGATCGACGTCTTCGCCTGCCGCCCCTTCGGCGGCAATCCGGTCGCCGTGGTGCTCAATGCCGAGGGCCTCGACGGCGCCAGCATGCAGCGCCTCGCCCGCTGGACCAATCTGTCCGAAACGACCTTCGTGCTGCCGCCCGAAACGCCTGGCGGCAGCTACCGCGTGCGCATCTTCACCCCGCGCCAGGAGCTGCCCTTCGCCGGCCATCCCAGCATCGGCACGGCACATGTGGTGCTGGAGGCCGGTCTCGCTGCGCCCGATGCGCAGGGACAGCTGATCCAGGAATGTGCTGCCGGCCGCCTGCCGCTGCGTTTGCGCGGTGAGGGTGCGACGCGCGAGCTGTTCGTGCGCCTGCCGGAGCCGAAACTCACCCCGCTGGCCGCCATCGACCAGGCCCAGCTGGAAGCGGCGCTCGCAGCGCCGCTGACACCCGCCGCCGCCGTCAATGTCGGTCCGGTGTGGATCGTCGCGGGTCTTGCTTCCGGCGAAGCAGTGCGTGCGCTGCAGCCGGATCTGCCGGCGCTGACCCGGCTCAGCCTTGCCACCGGCGCGGTCGGCATCAGCGTCTATGGCCGCGACGGCAGCGGCGAGGCCGATCTGGTGGTGCGCAGCTTCGTGCCGGCCGACGGCATCCCCGAGGATCCTGTCTGCGGCAGCGGCAATGGTGCGATCGGCGCCTACCTGCAGGCCCGCGGCGCCCTGCCCGCCTCCAGCTACGCCAGTAGCCAGGGGCGTGAATGCGGCCACGACGGCCGCGTCCGCGTCGAGGTCGATGGCGAAGGACGGCTGTGGATCGGCGGCCAGGCCCGCACCTGCATCCGCGGGCATATCGAGGCCTGACGCGCCACGCTTGCCTCGCGCGCGCGGATGGGGTGGGATGCCCGGCAGTCCACGCGTCCGAGAGCCGCCCATGCCCGTCGTCGAAGTCCGTCATCCCCTGATTCAGCACAAGCTCGGCCTGATGCGCGAGGCGCACATCAGCACCCGCGAGTTCCGCACCCTGGCCGGTGAAGTCGCCTCGCTGCTGACCTACGAAGCCACCAAGGACCTGGAAACCGAAGACGAGGTGATCGAGTGCTGGTCCGGGCCGGTGACGGTGCAGCGGATCAAGGGCAAGAAGATCACCATCGTGCCGATCCTGCGCGCGGGCCTGGGCATGCTGCCGGGCGTGCTGGAGCTGATCCCGGCGGCGCGCGTCAGCGTGGTCGGCATCGCCCGCGACGAAGACAGCCTGCGGCCGGTGACCTACTACGAGAAACTCAGCGGCCACATGGACGAGCGCACCGCGCTGATCGTCGACCCCATGCTGGCCACCGGCGGCACCCTGATCGCCACCATCAAGCTACTGAAGGACGCCGGCTGCAAGCGGATCAAGGGCCTGTTCCTGGTCGCCGCGCCCGAGGGCCTGCAGCGCCTGGCCGACACCCACCCCGACGTCGAACTCTATACCGCCTCGATTGACGAACGGCTCAACGAACACGGGTACATCCTGCCGGGACTGGGCGACGCCGGCGACAAGATCTTCGGCACCAAGTAGGCGTGCGCCCGCACGCCCTGCGGCAGGCGCGATTCGTGCTTGGCCAGGCTCTTGATTGAAGATCGACTGGACGCCACTGACCGCCCATGCTGAGCCAAGCCCCCAGCTTCCCGAACCCGCCAACGCCCGCGACTGAGCTCGGGGTGGACACGCAGGCAAACGCGCACCTGGCATTCCGCGAGCTGGTCGAGGGCCTGCCGCTGGCGATGTACCGCATCGACCGCGAAGGGTGTCTGCGCTACACCAACCCGCAGATGCTCGCCCTGCTCGGCTGCAGTGCCGGGCAGGCGCTCGGACTGCGGGCCGAGGACGTGTATCCGCCCGACCTCGCCCGGGCCTACCGCGAGGACGACCGGCGGGTGATGGAGCTGGGCGAGACCCTGGTGCGGATCGAGGATCACCGCATCCCCAGGACCGGCGAACTGCGCCGCGTCTGGGTCTGCAAGGTGCCGCTGTACGACAGCACGGGGACGGTGATCGGCCTGCAGGCCGCCTTCCACGACCTGACCGAGCTGCTGCAGGACATCGAGGAGCTGCGGCTGGCGGCGGCCGTGCTCGACTCGGCCCAGCAGGCGGTGATGATCACCGACCTCGAGGGCCGCATCCTGCGGGTCAATCCGGCTTTCGAGCGCATCACCGGCTATGCGGCGACCGAAGTGCTGGGCGCGACGCCGAGGGTGCTGTCTTCGGGCCAGCAGGGCGCGGAGTTCTACGAGCGCATGTGGGCCTCGCTGCGCGAGGGCGGCCACTGGCACGGAGAGCTGGTGAACCGCCGCCGCGACGGCAGCCTGTACACGCAACAGATGACGGTCTCGACCGTGCGCGATCCGCACGGCCAGGCCGGGCATTACGTCGCGATGTTCCTCGACGTCAGCGAAGCGAAGCTGGCGGCGCAGCAGATCCAGCACCTCGCCCACCACGACGCCCTGACCGGCCTGCCCAATCGCGTGCTGCTGCGCGATCGCCTGCAGCAGGCGCTGGTGCAGGCGCAGCGCCACCGGCAGTGCGTGGCCGTGCTGTTCATCGACCTCGACCACTTCAAGCACGTCAATGACGCCCACGGCCATCATGTCGGCGACCTGCTGCTGCAGCAGGCGGCGCGCCGCATCAGCCTGGCCCTGCGCGCCAGCGACACGGTCTCGCGCCAGGGCGGCGACGAGTTCATCGCCCTGCTGCCGGATCTGAAAGACCCCCAGGACGCGGTCCCGGCATGCCAGTCGCTGCTGCGCGCGCTGTCGACGCCCTTCCAGGTCGAAGGCCACAGCCTGCATCTGTCCGCGAGCATCGGCGTGGCCAGCAGTCCGGCCGACAGCGAGGACATCGATACCCTGCTGCGCTGCGCCGACATGGCGATGTATGAGGCCAAGAATGCTGGCCGCAACCGCGCCCAGTTCTTCCGCAGCGAGCTGGAGGAGCGCGCACGCCGAACGGCACGGATGGAGTCGGAGCTGCGCAACGCCCTGCGCGAACGTCAGTTCTACGTCGAACTGCAGCCGCAGATCGAGCTTTCGAGCAACGCGATCAACTGCGTCGAGGCCCTGGTGCGCTGGCAGCATCCGGAGCGCGGCCGGGTCGGGCCCCTCGAGTTCATCCCCTTCGCCGAGGAGAGCCACCTCATCGTCGATCTGGGCATCGAAGTCATCCGCCTGGCCTGCGAGGCCCGTGCTGCGCTGCACGGCGATCTCGACGACAGCGTGCCGGTCGCCATCAACGTCTCCGCACTGCAGCTGGCCGACCCGGGCTTTCTCGAACGCTTCAACGAGGAAGTCGACCGCCATGCGCTGAGCGGCCACCAGATCGAACTGGAGATCACCGAGCGCGCCCTGGTCGCCGATATCGAAACCACGCGCGCCCTGCTGCAGCGGCTGCGGGTGCTGGGGGTCAAGGTCGCCATCGACGACTTCGGCACGGGCTATTCCAACCTGGCCCTGCTGCACCGTCTGCCGCTGTCGCGGCTGAAGATCGACCGCAGCTTCATCACCGACATCGACAGCCGGCGCAGCGCACAGGAGATCTGCCGCGCGATCTGTGCCCTGGCGAGCAGCCTGGAGCTGAAGGTCGTCGCCGAAGGGGTCGAGTCGTCCCCGCAGCTTGAGCTGATCCGCGGACTCGGCTGCGACACGGGCCAGGGTTATGCGTTCGCCAAACCCATGCGGCTGCAGGAGCTGCGGCGCTGGCTGAAGGCGCACCGGCATGGCGCGGGCGGCTTCGGTCGCGGCCTGGAGCCAGGATCAGGTTCCAGTGGGCCAGGGCCCCGCCCATGACGCACCGCGTGGCTCGCAGCCGTTGTCGCGCGGCCCGACTACCGGACTTCAGGCCCGAGCGCAGGCACTACTTCGCCGCCTCGCGCGCACCGAAGCCTGAAATGGCGATCAGCACCGCGCCGACCACGATCGCCGAGTCGGCGATATTGAAGGCCGGCCAGTGGTGCACGTCGTAGTAGACGTCGATGAAGTCGACCACGTAGCCGAAGCGCAGGCGATCGATCAGGTTGCCGACCGCGCCGCCGATCACCAGCGCAAACGGCAGGGCCTGCTTCCAGTCCGCGCGCGGCAGGCGCGACAGCCAATACGCCAGCAGGCTGCTGATCACCACCGCCAGCCCGCTGAACAGCCATTTCTGCCAGCCGCCGGCATTGCCGAGGAAGCTGAAGGCCGCCCCGTAGTTGTAGAGCAGGGTCCAGTTGAGGACGCCGTCGATCACCGGCACTGGGCGGTTGTACTCGAGCGCGCCCAGCGCCACCTGCTTGGTCCACTGATCCAGCGCGATCACCACGATCGACAGCGCCAGCCAGACCAGGGCGCTGTCGCGCAGCGCGGGCTTCGTGGCTCCGGTCATCAGAAGAACAGCCTCTGCTCGCCGGCGCCATCGACGTTGTCGACACAGCGGCCGCACAGCTCGGGATGCCCGGCGTGCTGGCCGACGTCCTCGCGGTAGTGCCAGCAGCGCACGCACTTCGCCGCCTCGCTGGGCCGCGCCTCGACGTGCACGTCCATGCCTTCGACCTTGGCGATCTCGCCGTCGATTGCCGGCTCGGACGAAGCCGGCACCAGGCTGAGTTCGGAGGTGATGAACAGGAAGCGCAGCTCGTCCTGCAGGTCGCCGAGCTTGGCGCCGAGGCCCTTCGAGGTGTCGATATGCACGGCCGCGCGCGCCTGCAGCGAGGCGCCCAGCTTGCCGGCCTTGCGCATGGGCTCCAGCAGGGCCCCGAGTGCGGCGCGGATCTTCAGCAGGGCTTCGAAATCGTCCGCGCTCAAGGCGGCATCGGCCGGCAGCGGCGCAAGACCCTCGTGCCAGGTCTCGAACAGTACCGACGCGCCGCGCGCGCCCGGCAGGTGCTGCCAGATCTCCTCGGCGGTGAAGCTCGTGATCGGTGCGATCCAACGCACCATCGCTTCGAGGATATGGAACATCGCGGTCTGCGCCGAGCGGCGGCCGCGGCTGTCCTCCTGCATGGTGTACAGGCGATCCTTGGTCACGTCCAGATAGACCGCGCCCAGCTCGTTGATGCAGAACTGCTGCACGGCCTGGACGATGTCGAGGAACTCGTAGTCGTCGTAGGCGCGCAGGATGCGCTGCTGCAGCGCATGCGCCGCCGCCACCGCCCAGCGATCGAGCAGCAGCAGTTCGTCCAGCGGCAGCAGATCGCGCGCGGGATCGAAGCCGTCGAGATTGCCGAGGAGGAAGCGCGCGGTGTTGCGGATGCGTCGGTAGGCGTCGGTGGTGCGCTTCAGGATCTCGTCGCTGACCGACATCTCATTGCGGTAGTCGGTGGACGCCACCCACAGGCGCAGCACGTCGGCGCCCAGGGTATCCATCACTTTCTGCGGAGCGACCACGTTGCCCAGCGACTTCGACATCTTGCGGCCCTGCGCATCGACGGTGAAGCCATGCGTCAGCACGTGGTTGTAGGGGGCCTTCGCGTACATGCCAGCCGAGGTCAGCAGCGAGGAATGGAACCAGCCGCGGTGCTGGTCCGAGCCTTCCAGGTACATCACGCGGTAGTCGTCGACGCCCTTGCCGGAGAGTTCCTCTCGCGCCTCGACCACGCAGCGGTGGGTGACGCCGGAATCGAACCACACATCAAGGATGTCGGTGACGCGGTCGTACTGGTCCGCCTCGGCGCCGATCAGCTCGGCCGCGTCGAGGTCGTACCAGACATCCACGCCACCTTCCTGCACGCGGTCGGCGACGCGGCGCATGATCGCGACGCTGTCCGGGTGGATCTCACCGCTGATCTTGTGCACGAACAGCGCGATCGGCACGCCCCAGGTGCGCTGGCGGCTGATGCACCAGTCGGGGCGGTTCTCGATCATGCCGTGGATGCGCTCCTGGCCCCATTCCGGCACCCAACGCACCTTCGGGATCGCATCGAGTGCGGCGCGGCGCAGGCCGTTGACGTCCATGCTGATGAACCACTGCGGGGTGGCGCGGAAGGCCACCGGCGTCTTGTGTCGCCAGCAGTGCGGATAGCTGTGCAGCAGCTCGCCCAACGCCAGCAGCACGCCACGCTCGCGCAGGGCTTCAATGATCGAGGCATTCGCCTTCCAGATGAACTGGCCTTCGACCAGGGGCGTGCCCGGCAGGAACACGCCATTGCCGCCGACCGGGTTGATCTCGGCCGCACTGTACTGCTCGGTGATGCCGTACTTGGCGCAGACCGCGAAGTCCTCCTGGCCGTGGCCGGGCGCGGTGTGCACTGCACCCGTACCGGCATCGGTGGTGACGTGCTCACCCAGCAGCACCGGCACTTCGCGCATGGCGATGAAGGGATGCTTGAGCTTGAAGCCTTCCAGAGCAGCGCCCTTGGCACGACCGAGCACAACGGGCTCATTCAGGCCGTAGCGCTCGCCGACGTCTTCGAGCAGGGCTTCGGCGACGACCACGCGCACCGGTGAATGGCCATCACCGGTCGCTTCCACCAGCACGTAGTCGAGTTCAGCGCCCAGGCTCACCGCGAGGCTGGCCGGCAGGGTCCAGGGCGTGGTGGTCCAGATCGGGATCGCGATCGGCGCGCCGTCCGTTCCGACGCCGAACACAGCGGCGATCGCCACCTGATCTACAGCCACGTAGGCCACATCGATCATCGGCGAGGTCTTGTCGGCGTACTCGATCTCGGCCTCGGCCAGGGCCGAGCCGCAGTCGAAGCACCAGTGCACGGGCTTGGCGCCACGCGAGAGATGACCGTTCTCGACGATCTTCGCCAGCGCGCGAAGCATGTCGGCTTCGAACGAGAAGTCCATCGTGCGGTAGGGGTTCTCCCAGTCGCCGAGCACGCCGAGGCGCTTGAAGTCCCGGCGCTGCAGTTCGATCTGCTCGGCGGCGAACTCGCGGCACTTCGCGCGGAAGGTGCGGGCGTCGACCTTCTGTCCGACCTTGCCGACCTGCTTCTCCACCGCCAGCTCGATCGGCAGGCCGTGGCAGTCCCAGCCCGGCACATAGGGCGCGTCGTAGCCGGACAGCAGCTTCGACTTGACCACCATGTCCTTCAGGATCTTGTTCACCGCGTGACCGATATGGATCGAGCCATTCGCGTACGGCGGGCCGTCGTGCAGCACGAAGCGCTTGCTTCGGCCTTTGGTCTTCTCGCGGATCTGCTGGTAGCGGCCGGCAGCCTCCCAGGCGGCGAGCATGTCGGGCTCGCGCTTGGGCAGGTCGCCGCGCATGGCGAAGGCGGTTTCCGGCAGATGGATGGTGGGCTTGTAGTCTTTCGGTTCCGAACTCACGCCGGGCTCCAGCTTGCAGGACGGCCGCGCGCGGCCGCGGGGACAGAGGACAGGATCTCGCGCGCCCGGGCCGCATCGCGGTCCATCTGCACGATCAGGGCGGGAAGATCCGGGAAATTCAGCTCGTCGCGCAGTTTGGCGACGAACTCGATCGAGAGGCGACGTCCGTAGAGGTCGCCACTGAAGTCGAATATGTGGGTTTCGAGCAGGGGCTCCCTGCCCTGCACCACCGGCCGCGTGCCGAGGCTGGCCACGCCGGCCAGCGGCGCGTCGGCGATGCCATGCGCGCGCACCGCATACACGCCCCACAGCGCAGGCAGGCAGCGGCCGAAGCGCTGGTTGGCGGTCGGATAGCCCAAGGTGCGGCCGAGCTGCTGTCCACGCACCACGCGGCCAGAAATCGCATAGGGCCGACCGAGCAGACTGGACGCCAGCTCCAGCGCGCCGGCCGACAGCGCATCGCGGATGCGCGAGCTGGACACGCGCTCGCCGTCGACGCAGGTGACGATGTCCAGCGAATGCGCGACGAAGCCAAGCTCCGCACCCATCCGCTTCAGCAGCTCGACGTCGCCGGCGCGGCCACGACCGAAGCGGAAGTCCGGGCCCACCCACACCTCGCGCGCATTCAGGCGTTCGACCAGCACCTTGCGCACGAAGTCCTCGGCCGACATCGACGCCAGCGCCGCGTTGAACCTCAGCAGGCCAACGGCATCGCAGCCCAGCGCGGCCAGGCCCTCGAAGCGCGAGCGCGGCAGCTGCAGGCGTGCGGGCGGGTTGGCGCGGGCGAAGTGTTCGCGCGGCAGCGGCTCGAAGCTGAGCGCGATGGCCTCACGCCTTGAGGCGCGCGCACGCGCCACCACCTCGCCCAGGAGGGCGCGGTGGCCGAGGTGCAGTCCATCGAAGGCACCGACGCAGACGATGCTGCCGCGCGGCGCGATGCAGGGCCCGAGCGGGTCGCGGAATAGGCGGGTCATGGGGGGCGGAGTATAGCGGCGCGCCATGGGCGCGCCGCTCGGATTCGGGATTGGGGATTCGGGATTCGCTGGGGCGGCTGCGGTGGGCTTGGGCTTTCGCCCTGTGGGGACCCGCTGCGAGCGACTCGATTGCCGGGCACCCAGTCGCACCGAATCAGGCCCCTCTCCCACAAGGGGAGAGGGGAGATCTGCCTCAGGCTCTAGGAGCCTGTCGGGCTTTGGATGGCCGGGCTGCAAGTCCGTCTGCGCGGTCCATCTTTCCGCCAATTCTTGACCCATAGCGCTGCTATGGGCCCGCAAATCGCCGAAAACCTGCCCGCTCGCAGCCGAACTTTCGCCTCGACCACCAAAGCCCGACAGGCTCCTAGCCTGGCGCTTCCCTCAAGTCTCGCGGTCGGAACCCCAGCGCCAGCATCACCAGGCCGAAGACTGCCGCACCGCCGCCGACCAGCACGGCGAGTCGCCAGCTGCGGCCCTGCCAGCCGTAGAGGCCGAACTCTGGCCACAGCTGCAGGCCGGCCCACAGCGCCGCCGCCATCGCCGCGCAGGCGAGGCCCAGGCGCAGCAGGTGGCGGCTCCAGCCAGGCTGCGCGCGATACACGCCCTGGCGCCGCAGCACCCAGGCCAGCAGCAGCAGGTTCAGCCAGCCCGAGGCCACGCTGGCCGCGGACAGGGCGAGATGCAGGCCCGGCAGCGCAGCCAGCTTCTCGAACACGCTCAGGCCTGGCGCGAACTCGTCGGCACGCCACCACAGCAGAGCGGCGAGGAAGGCGATGTTGAAGCCCATGTTGGCGATCATCGCAAGGATGCCGATCTTGACCGGGGTGGCAGTGTCCTGGCGGGCATAGAAGGCGGGTGCGACGACCTTGATCAGCACAAAGGCCGGCAGGCCGAGGCTGACGGTCATCAGCGACAGCGCCACCATCCGCGTATCGAAGGCGGTGAAAGCGCCGTACTGCAGCAGAGTGGCGAGGATGGGCTCAGCCAACAGCATCAGACCCAGCATCGCCGGCAGCGCGATCAGCAGCGCCATGCGCAGGCCCCAGTCCAGCGCGCGCGAGAAGCCTGCAGGGTCGGTACCGACGTGATGCCTCGACAGCGCCGGCAGGATCACTGTGCCCAGTGCGACGCCGAAGATGCCGAGCGGAAACTCCAGCAGACGATCGGTCTGCGCCAGCCACGTCTGCGAACCGGCGATCAGGAAGGCCGCGATCACCGTGTCCAGCAGCAGATTGACCTGGGCCACCGAACTGCCGAACAGGGTCGGCACCATCAGCTTCAGGATCCGCCGCACGCCGGCATGCGCGCCGCCCCAGGCGGGCCAGACCAGCAGGTCCAGCCGGCGCAGGGCCGGAAACTGCACCAGCAACTGGACCACGCCGGCGACCAGGATGGCGATGGCCAGCGCCATCACCGGCACCTCCAGCAGCGGCGCCAGCCACCAGGCAGCGGCGATCATGCAGATGTTCAAGATCATCGGCGTCGCCGCCGGCAGGGCGAAGCGCCCATAGGCATTCAGCGCGCCACCGGCCAGCGCGGTCAGCGAGACGAACAGCAGGAAGGGAAAGGTCACCCGCAGCAGGTCGGCGATCAGATCGACCTTGCCGGCCTCCGCACTCGTGGCCGGCGCGAACAGGCGCGCGATCTCCGGCGCGAACAGCATGCCCAGCGCGGTCACCACCAGCAGCACGGCGCCCAGCGTGCCGGCGGTGCGCGCGATCAGCTCTCGCAGCTCGGCCTGCTCGCGGGTCTGCTTGTACTCGGTGAACACCGGCACGAAGGCCAGCGAGAACGAGCCCTCCGCGAACAGCCGCCTGAAGAAATTGGGGATGCGGAACGCGATCCAGAACGCATCGGTCGCCGCGTTGGCGCCAAAGGTCTGGGCGATGACCATCTCGCGCACCAGCCCCAGGATCCGCGACAGAAAGGTCGGGCCGCTGAAGGAGGCGAGCGAACGGAGGAGGTTGGGCATTTGGGCGGCTGTGCCGGCGCGGCGGCGTTGCCGCCGCCGCGCGGGATTGGGGATTGGGGATTGGGGATTCGTAAAGCGGACAACCACGGGCGCGGCGAAGCGGCGGGGTCGCTTTGCATCAAAGCTTGCACAGCCGCAAGGCTACCCCAGCCCAGACCTCACGCCACACGCTCGGTCAACCACGCTTCGCGGCGAGGGTAAGCAAAGCCCGGGGCTGCGAGTCTCCGCGCCCGGCCCGACCTTCGGTCGAATCCCCAATCCCGAATCCCGAATCCCAGCTGTCCAATCCCCAATCCCGAATCCCGTCCGGGCGCACGGCGCCCGGATTGACGCGCCCTCGCCTCCCCCGCATACTTGCGCGTCTTGTCCCGCCCTTACCGCTACGCCTCGAGGAGTTTCCCTTGGCCAATATCAAGTCCGCTAAGAAGCGCGCGAAGCAGTCCGAAGTTCGCCGCGCCCGCAATGCCAGCGCCCGCTCCATGGTGCGCACCACGATCAAGAAGGTCATCAAGGCGATCGACACCGGCGCCGCCGATGCCGCCCGCGCCGCACTGGCCGCTGCCGAGCCGGTCCTTGACCGCTACGCTGCTCGCGGTCTGATCCACAAGAACAAAGCTGCCCGCCACAAGAGCCGCCTCACGGCGCGCATCAAGGCGATGGCGTAAGTATCGAGCCGCGCAGCGGTGTCGGGACAGCAGAAAGCCGGCCTTCGGGCCGGCTTTTTTGTTGCCCGCGATTCGAATCGTGCGTCGGGAGCACCCACAAACAAGAACGGGAGCCCCCTGGGACTCCCGTCAAGCCGGATCGAGGCCGGCGTTTTCTTGTTGTCGGCAGCCCTGTTTGCGGCTGCTCGGCTTTGGGCGCTCGCTGCGGCGGTGAACCGTCAGTGGCAGCAGCAAGCCTAGAGCAGGCCGAATGCTGATGCAATACCTGAAATAGGTCATGCATCACACTGAGAAGAAAGACTTTCCTGACTGCAACCTGACCCTCACTTGCGCGCCAGCCCAGGGCTTCTCTTCCCTCTCCCCTTGCAGGAGAGCGGTCGAGGGAGAGGGGTGAAGGCCGCCTCAAGCTCGCCCATTCACCGCCGCGACACCGCAGCACTCGCTCTCGACGGAGAGCGTTGCCGCATCGGCTGGGGACATCTGCCGCTCAGGTGGCTTCCAGCGCCGCCTCGATTTCATCGACGATCGCATTCGCCGCCAGCCGCGGATCCGCCGCCTGGCGGATCGGCCGCCCCACCACGATGTAGTCGGCGCCCGCGGAAAAGGCTTCGGCCACGCCAACGGTGCGCTTCTGGTCGTCGCCGGCCGGGCCGCCGGGGCGGATGCCCGGGCAGACGATCAGGAAATCCGAGCCGCGCGCGGCGCGCAGCATGCCAGCTTCCTGGCCCGAGGCGATCACGCCATGGCAGCCGGCGGCCTGCGCCAGCGCCGAGCGCGCCAGCACCTGTTCGACCGGCGTTCGGCTGATGCCGTCGGCCTGAAGGTCTTCGGCATCCATCGAGGTCAGCACGGTCACCGCGAGAATCTTCATCGCACCCGCAGCCTCCGCGGCGGCGCGCATCATCGCCGGCTGTTGGCCGTGGATGGTGCAGAAGTCGACGGGCCAGCGCGACAGGCCGCGCACGGCATGCCCCACGGTAGCCGGCACATCGTGGAACTTGAGGTCGACGAAGATGCGTTTGCCGGCATCCGCAAGCTTCTCCAGCACGCGGAAGTAGTCGCCCGAGCTGAGCAGCTCCATGCCGATTTTGTAGAACGCGACGCTGTCGCCCAGGCGCTCGATCCAGGCGTCGGCCTCGATGGCGGTGGAAACATCGAGGGCGAAGATCAGGCGCTGGCGCGCGGGGACATGGCTCATGGCGTACTCGGGCAGCGGGGGCCTGCGCATTCTAGTCGGCCACCGCGAGTGCGAGGCAGCGCGATTCGCGGACAAGATTCGGCACGCGCATGGCACGCAGGCGAACACGGATGAGCAGTCGCCCGTCGATGAGCTCAATGCACAGGAAAACAAGGTGGGGCGCGGGTCCGACATGAGCCGCATGCGGTTGTCGGGCAAATGGCCAGAATCAAGCTCCGGTGGGCCAGGGCCCACCCTATGCGGGAGACAGTTCGGCAGTTTGGGCCGGGAGCCGCCCAAGGTCGTGGGCTCGAACCACACTGCACGAAGCGGGCGGGCCGCAGGACAGCTGAAGCTGGGAGCCCGCTCGCGCAGAACGCGGCGGGCAACCCCAAAACCCGTGGCGATTCAGTCGTTGAACAGAGCCGCCAGCTTGGCCAGACTCGCCGCCGCCACGTCCTCGCGGCGCTCGGCATCCTTCTCGGCATCGCGGCCGACCCAGTGCAGTTCGGCGGCCGGGATTTCGGAGAGGAAGCGACTGGGTTCGTTCTTCGAGACCTCGCCGAAACGCTTGGCGCGCTTGGGATACGAGAGGTGCAGCAGCTCCTTGGCGCGGGTGATGCCCACGTACATCAGTCGGCGCTCTTCCTCGACCTTGCCTTCGTCGAGGCTGGCGTCATGCGGCAGCGAGCCCTCGTGCACGCCGACGATGAAGACGTAGCGGAACTCCAGGCCCTTGCTGCCGTGCAGGCTCATCAGGCGCACGCTCTCGCCCGGATCATCGCGATCCGCATGACTCAGCAGGGCCAGCTGAGCCGCCAGTTCGCCCGGCCCGCCGCCACCGCGCGCGGCTTCAAGCCAGCCGGCCAGCTCTTCCAGGTTGCCGCGTCGACGCTGGAACAGGCTGTCGTCTCGCGAGGTCGCGCGCACCTCGGCGAGCAGGCCGGAATCCTCGATCAGCTTGCGGCAGAGGTCCGCCGCCGGCAGCGCGTTGGACAGCTGGCGGAAGCGGCGGATCAGCTGCACAAAGCCATCCAGCGCCGCCGCTGGTCGCGCCGGCAGCACCTTCAGCACATCGTTGCGCTCGGCGGCCTTGAGCAGGCTCTCGTGGCGCTGGCCGGCGAGCTCGCCGAGCTTGGCCAGGGTGGTGCTGCCGATCTCGCGCTTGGGCGAGGTCACCGCGCGCAGGAAGGCGGCATCGTCGTCGGGATTCGCGACGAGTCGCAGCCAGGCGAGGGTGTCCTTGACCTCGCCGCGATCGAGGAAGGCCGTGCCGCCAGCGAGGTGGTAGGGAATGCGCAGCAGCTGCAGGGCTTTCTCCAGCGGCCGCGACTGGTGGTTGCCGCGGAACAGCACGGCGAAATCACTCCAGGGCGCGCGGTGCTTCTCGGCGAGATGCGAGATCTCGGAAGCCACGCGCTCGGCCTCGTGCTCGTCGTCGCGGCACTCGAACACGCGGATCGGCTCGCCCTCGCGGTGCTCGCTCCACAGCGCCTTCAGATGCTCGTGCGGGTTGTTGGCGATCAGCGCATTCGCCGCGCGCAGGATGCGCTTGGCGCAGCGGTAGTTCTGCTCCAGCTTGATCAGCCGCAGGTTCGGATAGTCGACGCTGAGCTGGTTCAGGTTCTCGGGGTTCGCGCCACGCCAGGCGTAGATCGACTGGTCGTCATCGCCGACGCAGGTGAACATGCCGCGCGGCCCGGCCAGCAGCTTGACCATCGCGTACTGCGCCGGGTTGCTGTCCTGGTACTCGTCGACCAGCAGGTAGCGCAGTCGCTCGCGCCAGGTCCGCTGCAGGTCTTCGCTGCCGGCGAGCAGGGCCACCGGCAGGCGGATCAGATCGTCGAAGTCCAGCGCGTTGAAGGCGCCCAGACGTCGCTGGTATTCGGCATAGATCTCCGCCGCCTCGCGCTCGCGCGGACTGCGCGCCGCGGCCATCGCCTGCTCGGGGCTGAGCACATCGTTCTTGGCGCGCGAGATCAGGCCGCGCACGCCATCGACTACATCAGGCTTGGCGCCCTTGGGCAGCAGTTCCTTGAGCAGCGACGTGCTGTCGTCGGAATCGAAGATCGAAAACCCGCGACGCAGGCCGGCCGCCTCGTGCTCGATCTGCAGGAACTTGAGCCCCATCGAGTGGAAGGTGCAGACCGTCAGCTCCTGCGCCTGCTCGGACTTCATCAGCTTGCCGACGCGCTCGCGCATCTCGCGCGCGGCCTTGTTGGTGAAGGTGATCGCGGCGATCTTGTTGGGCGCCAGATGGTCCTCGCGCACCAGCCGCACGATCTTCTCGGTGATCACCTTGGTCTTGCCCGAACCGGCGCCGGCCAGCACGAGCAAAGGGCCACTGCGATAGGCCACCGCGGCGGCCTGCTGGGGATTCAATCCGGACATGCGAGGGGATCTGTAGCGGACGGCCGGGTGCGGCCTTGGGGCCTCATTCTAGTGGTCGTGCCAGCCGCGCGGCGATCCGGCATGCCCGGGCAGCGGGTGCCTCAGTCGCCCTGCACGCCCGCCTCGATCGCCTCCAAGCCGCTGGCGAACAGCGCATCCGCGTCAACGAGGTGGGCGGCCACTGCAGACGCGGGCTCGAAATCGACGCTGCCGGCATAGCTGAACTGCAGGCTGCGCGGCCCTGCAGCACCGAGGCCCAGCGCGCAGCCGCCCGCCGCCAGCGCAGCGCTGCAGCTCTCGCCCGGCCCCGCAGTGACCGTGACCATGCCCTCGGGGCTACCGGCAGCCGGCGCCAGAACGTCGAGCGCCCAGCGCACCTGCAGCGTCGAATCGACCGGGGACGGCTGCGGATACAGGCCGATCACCCGCAATGCGGTCGCCCCACGCAGCACGCTCTGGCTGCCGCTGGCGCTGCTGGTGAGGAAGTTGCCGCTGCCGTCATAGGTGGCCTGAAGCATCCGCGTTCCGGCCCCGGCCGAGACCAGCCGGCAGCTGCCGGCACCGCCCGAGAGGAAAGCCGTGCAGCCGCTCGCCGCTTCGCTGATCTGCACGCTGCCATCGGGGACGACATTCGCGCTCTCGACGCGCACCAGTACGTCATACGGCTGGCCGACTCGCACCGGCGTCGGACTTACCGACTCGATCCGCGTGCTGGTGCCGGCGGCGATGACCTGGTGCGACAGGCTGGCGCTGGCGGCATTGAAGTCCGCCGTCTGCGCGAAGTTGAGATTGAGGCTGCGGCTGCCCACCCCGAACAGGGTCAGGCTGCAGGCGCCGCTGGCGGCGCTGGCGCTGCAGCTTTCGCCGCCCGGCACCGCCTGCACCGTCACCGTGCCCATCGGCGTCGCGGTGCTGGGGGCCACGCTGGCCAGCGCGAAACTGACGCTCACCGTCCGCCCGTGCGCCGATGGCGCGGGCTGTACGCCGCCGCTGGCGAAGACCGTGCTGGCACGGCTGATCACGTGGCTGGCGCTGCCGCTGCTGGCAGCGAAACTGCCGCTGGGCGTATAGCTTGCGCTCAAGGTGCGCGTCCCCGCGCTGGTGGACGGCAGAGCGCAGCTCATGCTGCCGGCCGACAGCGTCGCCTGGCAGCTGTTGCTGCCGTCGCTGACCTGCACGCTGCCGGTCGGCGTGCCGCTGTTCGCGGTCACGCTGACATTGACCGAGTAGCTCTGGCCGACCACGGTGCTGCTGGGCACCCGCGAGGTGATCGTGGTGGTGGTCGCGACCGTATTGCTGATGCTGTGGCTGGCCGTGGCCTCGCTGTAGTCGAAGCCGCCGCGGCCCAGATAACGCGCGGTGAGGATGCGTGGACCAGCGCTGCCGCCCGGCATCACGCAGCTGCCCTGCCCGTTCATGGCGCTGGCCAGCTCGAAGCTGCAGCTGGCGCCCTGGCCGTCGTCCACTTCGACCGTGCCGAAGGGATTGCCGCTGATGCTGATGCCGCTGCCCTTCGAGACGCGCACGCTCACCGTGTAGCCCTGCCCCACCGGGCTCGGATTCGGCGAGGTCGAACTGATCTGGGTCACCGTATTCGGCCCCGGCGAGTAGTACCAGTTGATCTGCGAGTTCATCGCGATCTGCGCCTGGGTGATGCGCCACTGGCTGGTGTTGCCATTGATGGCGGTGGCGCTGACGCCACACACCGCGAAGCCGGTGCTGGTATCGATGCGGATGCGCACATTGCAGTCGGCATTGGACGGGTTGGACAGCCTGCCGACATAGCGCAGGCGGTAGCGGTAATCATCGCTGTTGCCCTGCACGCGATTGAGGCCCGAGCGCGCGAAACGGATCGTCATCAGGTCGTCGTGGTGCAGATGGCGCTTGGCTTCGCGCGGCGGCGTGCCCTGCTGCATCACAGCCTCGGAGTTGGCGAAGCCCAGCGCCGCCATCACGCTGCGGTCGGCATTGGCGGCGAAGCGATGGCCCGAAGGCAGGAAGTTCAACTCGCGCGCCATCGTCGTGCTGTCGGCGACCGGGTTGAACAGGCCCGGGTTGTTCTGTCCGCGCAGGTACCAGTGGAGGTTGACGTCATCCCCGCGCAGGTCGTCGCGCGAGCCGTGGATGCCGTCGCTGCCGGCGCCCTGGTTGAGCACGCCGTCGGGGCCGGGCGCCGACTTGGTGCCGTTGGCCTGCGGATCGTTGAAGCCGGACTCGCTGGCGTGGTTGGCGTGGTTCAGGCCCTGGCAGTGGCCGAGCTCATGCAGCAGCACCGACTCGAAGTCGTAACCCGAAGCGATGTCGGTGGCATTGTTCAGCGCGTAGTTGTCCGCCCCCAGCGAGCGCCCGCGGTTCCAGGTGTCGATGGCCTTGATCACCGCCGGCTCGGCCTGGCTGGTCAGGCTGGCGTTGATGCTGCGATCAAGGCAGACGGTGAGGTCGGGGCGCTCGCCGCCGCTGCCGCTGTAGATCTGCGGGTGGGTGACGGCGTCGGGAAAGTCCTCGGCGAAGATGAAGGCACCGGCTGAGGCCTGACCCACCGCAGTGAGCCCCAGCAGCAGCCCGGTCCAGGCGCGCAAGCGGCTCATCGGGAAGCTCCGGTCGAATCCGCCGGCGTCAGTTCCGGCAAGGCATCCAGCGCCAGCACTTCGCGGATCGCTTCGGCCAGCCGCTCCAGCTCGGCCGAACGCGGGTGCAGCTCGGCCTGCTGGAAGATCGACTCCGCCTTGATCTCCACGACTTCGTCGTCCTGCCACAGACGCAGGACATAGCCAGTGGGATGCGAGACATGGGTGCGCATCAGGGCGCCCTCGGCCAGCGCGTGCGCCTCCATGGCTGCGCGCGCCTCGTCGAGCGCCTGCACCGGGTCGATCGCCCGCAGGACCGGATCGGCTGCACGCGCGCGCAGCCCCGCGAGTCCGGCTTCGTCGAGACGCGCGATGAACTCGCCGGGCGCGCGATGGAAGGGCGGACGCCGCACGCTGACGCAGCCGTCGACCGACACGCGGATGCGGTGCACGCGGTCGAAGCCCTCGCCGCGGTCGCTGGTCACGCGCAGCTCAAGCAGGGGCCTGGAGTCATCGGCGCAGGCGCGTGCTGCCTCGACCGGAGCAGCGAGACAGGCGAGGAGCAGCAGCCAGGGGCGGAGGTCGGTCATTCGCATGCGGACAGCTGGGCGGGAATCCACGTCCAAGTGTCCCCGAATCGAGGCATCGGCAGAGCAAAGCCGCCGACCGGCGCGGCCTCGCGGCTGCCCAATGGCGCGGGCGTGGGTAGCGTTCCGCGCTGCTGCCTGCGCTTGTTGAAGCCGTGGTGAAGAGCGCATCCTTGCCGCGGCTCGTGCCCGGGGGAGCGCCATGTCGATCTTCGCAAGAACCGCACGCCTGGCAGTTGGCGTAGCGCTCGCCTGTGGGCTTGCAGGCTGCCAGGCGCCGGTGCGCAGCGAGCGTGTCGCCGACCTCGTCGATGCCGACGCACTGCTGGGCCAGCGCTACACGCGCCGTGGCGCCGAGCCGGTCGACCCGGCCGAATACCGCGCGCCGCGCCTGCCGCCGCCACGCCCGGACCGCGAGGACGTCCGCGGTTCGCTGATCGAACCGCTGCCCTGGATCGATCGCGGCCCGGCGCCGACCCGCAGCGCCCAGGTCAACGTGCCGCCCAACAACGAGGTCTGCGGTGCGATCCAGGCGCTGGCCCCGCATCCGACCAATGCCAACGTGCTCTACATCGGCGCGGTCAACGGTGGGCTCTGGCGCACGAACAATGCCCTCGCCACATCGCCGACCTGGACGCCGCTGTCCGACCGCCTGCCCTCGCAGTCGATCGGCGCGCTGGCCTTCGACCCCAACGACACTACCCACCAGACCCTGGTCGCCGGGCTGGGTCGCTGGAGCAACTTCGCCCAGCGCGGCGACGATGAAGTCGGCCTCTACCGCACCACCAACGGCGGCAGCAGCTGGACCCATCTCGGCGCCACTGCCCTGCTCGGACAGAAAATCGTGGCGGTCTGGCCACGTGGCGCGACGATTCTCGCCGCCTCGCGCAACGGCGGCCTGTGGCGCAGCACGAACACCGGCGGCAGCTGGAGCCTCGTCTCCGGCAGCGGCGGCCTTCCGGCCGGCGGCATCGGCGACATGGCCGTGAACCGCGACGCGCCAAGCCGCCTCTACGTTTCGGTGCTGGGCTCGCCAGCACGGGTGCTGCGCAGCGACGACGGTGGCGCCAGCTGGACCGACATCAGCGCCGGCATCACTGCGCTGGGCAACTCCAGCAACAACGTGCGGCTGGCCGTGGGGCCCGGCGCCAGCGGTGCGGTGTTCGTGGCCGTCGTCAACAGCAGCGCGATCGCCGGCGTGTTCCGCTCGGCCAACCAGGGCGGCAGCTGGACGGCCATGGACGTGCCGCCGGTGCATCCGGGCGGCCAGGGTGTCATCAATACCTCGATCGCTGTGGACCCGAACAACCAGAATCTGGTCTACATCGGCGGCGACCGCATCACCGCCTCGCCCTTCACCGCCAATCTCCGACGCGGCAATGCGGCCGCCGCTGCGGGCACGCAGTTCACCACGATCATGGATGCCAACGCCGGCAACACCACGCCGCACGCCGACAGCCGCAACATGGCCTTCGACGCCAACGGCAACCTGCTGCAGGTCGATGACGGATGCATCTACCGGCGCTCCTCGCCAACGTCATCGGCCGGCACCTGGGTCTCGGTCGCCGGCAATCTCCGGCTGATGGAAGTCCACGATCTCGACCATGACCGGGTGTCCAACATCCTGGTCATCGGCACCCAGGACAACGGCACCCACATGCAGCAGACCGCGGTGAATCCGGTCTGGGTCTCGATCAATGGTGGTGACGGCGGTGACGTGGCGATCGAGGATTCCGGCGCCAGCGGTCTGCGCTTCATCAGCTCGCAGAACCTCGGCGGCTTCAGGCGCGCGACCTACTCGTCCAGCAACGTCCAGTCCGCGAGCGTGTCGGTACCGACCAGCGGCATCGTCACCGATCCGCAGTTCGTGACTCCGGTCGAAGTCAACATCGCCGACCCCGGCCGTCTGCTGGTCGGCGGCACCAACACGCTGTACGAGTCCACCAATGCCAACTCGGCCTCGCCGACGCTGACCTCGCTGGGCGGCCCGGGTGCCAACCGCAACGCCATGGCCTACGGGGCCGCCGGCAACTTCAACATCGCCTATGTCGGTCGCGGCAACCAGGTGTTTCGCCGCTCCGGCGCCAGCTTCGTCGCCGCCACCGCGCTGCCAGCCGGCGCCAACACGGTGACCGATGTCGCCCTGGACCCCGTCAATCCGAACCGGGTCTGGGCCATCGACGACAACCAGGTGTTCTTCTCGTCGGACAGCGGCGCGAGCTGGGCCGACATCACCGGCAACCTGCCGGCGATCAGCTCGCAGGACTTCCGGACCATCGAGTTCATCAATGCCGACGGAGTGGCCCAGCCGGCGCGCGTCGCCCTTGGTACGCGCTCCGGCGTCTATGTCGCCGACAGCGGCAGCTCGGCCTGGGATCTGCTGGGCACCCTGCTGCCCGACGTGCTGGTGTTCGACCTGCGCTACGTGCACGCCCAGCGGACCCTGTATGCGGGCACCCTCGGGCGCGGCGTGTGGTCGCTCGACGTGCGCGCCGGCCGCATCTTCGCGAACGGCTTCGAGCCCTGATCCGGCGCCCCGGTCGGCCGCGAGCTGCGCCCACCGCCGACACCTTCGGGCATACTCCCGCCGCTTTCCGCCGGCACGGAACCGATCTTGGCCAAGCTCTACTACTACTACTCGGCGATGAATGCCGGGAAGACCACCACCCTGCTGCAGAGCGCGCACAACTACCACGAGCGCGGCATGCGCACGCGCATCTTCACGCCACGCCTGGACAACCGCTACGGCGCCGGCATCGTCGCCTCGCGGATCGGCCTGCAGGCGACGGGGGTGATCTTCGATCGCGAGGACGACCTGCTGGCGATGACCCAGCGCGACATCGCCGCGCACGGCCCGCTGCACTGCGTGCTGGTCGACGAGGCGCAGTTCCTCAGCAAGGCCCAGGTCTGGCAGGTCACCGAGATCGTCGACCGCCTGAAGATCCCGGTGCTGGCCTATGGCCTGCGCACCGACTTCCGCGGCGAGCTGTTCGAGGGCAGCCAGTACCTGCTGGCCTGGTCGGACTCGATCACCGAGATCAAGACGATCTGCCACAGCGGCAAGAAAGCGACCATGGTGGTGCGGGTCGATGAGAACGGGCGCGCAGTCTCCGAGGGCCCGCAGGTCGAGATCGGCGGCAACGAGCGCTACGTGTCGGTCTCGCGCGCCGAGTTCAAGGCGATCATGGAGGGCCGCCACGGGATCGAGCCGCAGCAGCCGAGGCTGCCGCTCTAGGGCCGGCCAGAAGTCTCCGCCCGCCGCACGTTTAACGAAGACCTAACCACGCACCTCAAGGCCACGGCCTACAGTGCGCCAGCCCTTCCAGCCCCTTGGCCGACAGGATGTACCTGCAGTTCTACGGCCTCGCCGAGCCGCCCTTCTCGATCACCCCTGATCCGCGCTTCGTGTTTCTTTCGGAGCGCCATCGGGACGCGCTCGCGCACCTGCTCTACGGCATCGGCCAGGGCGGCAGCGGCGGCTTCGTGCAGCTCACCGGCGAGGTCGGCACCGGCAAGACGACCCTGTGCCGCCTGCTGCTGGAGCAGATGCCGGCCGACACGCGCGTCGCCCTGGTGCTCAACCCGCGGCTGTCGCCGGTCGAGCTGGTGGAAACCATCTGCGAGGAGCTGAAGCTCGAGGTCGAGCCGGTGCGCGGCAGCCTGAAGGGCCTGGTCGATCTGTTGAACACCTACCTGCTGCGCGCCTACGGCGACGGCCTGCGGGTGGTGCTGATCATCGACGAGGCGCAGAACCTCAGCTTCGAAGCGCTGGAGCAGGTGCGCCTGCTGACCAATCTCGAAACCTCCACCCAGAAGCTGCTGCAGATCATCCTGCTGGGCCAGCCGGAGCTGCGCGAGACGCTGGCGCGGCCGGAGCTGCGCCAGCTCACCCAGCGCATCACCGCGCGTTTCCATCTGACGCCGCTGTCGGCCGACGAGACCGAGGACTACCTGCGCCATCGGCTGGCGGTCGCCGGCTGCCAGCGCTTTCCGTTCTCGCGGCTGGCGGTGCGGCGCATCCACCAGCATGCCGGCGGCGTGCCGCGACTGATCAATGTGATCGCCGATCGCGCGCTCACCGCCGGCTACGTCGGCGAGCTCGGCCAGATCGGCGAGAAGGACGTCGAGCGTGCCGCCCGCGAGGCGCTGGCCTCGACTGCACAGCGCGCGCGCCCCTGGCTGCTGTCGGCGGCCGGCATACTCGCGGTGGCCGCGGTGTTCGCTGGCCTGTGGCATCAGCGCGGCCAGCATCCGGCAGACACCGTCGCCACCGAAGACACGACAACCACCGCGGCGACCGCCAGTGAGCCGTCCGCGCCCGCCTCGCCCGGCATCGACGAAGCCGGCCTGCGCTCACTGATCGAGGCCAGTGACGGCACCAGCTACGCGGCCTGGAACCACCTGCTGGCGCTGTGGACCCTGCGCGCCCGCGAAGCCGACGTGCGCACCGCCCAGCGCTGTCCGCTGCAGTTGGGCGCCGGCGTGTACTGCCTGCGCGCCGCCGGCAACCTCGCCAAGCTGGAAACCCTGCGGCGCCCGGTCCTGCTGCGACTCACCTCGGGCAATCGCGAAGCCTGGGCGGTGCTGCTCGGCAGCGGCGAGGCGCGCGTGCGCCTGCTGCTCGACGGCGAAACGGTCGAAGCGCCGCGCGCGCTGTTCGAGCGCCTGTGGCTGGGCGAATTCCACGTCGTCTGGCGCGCGCCCGGCTTCATCAGCGGCAACCTGCGCCGCGGCGATGTCGGCCCGGCGGTCGACTGGCTGGCGCAGCGGCTGGTGGAGGCACGCCACCTCACCGCACTGTCGCCGGGTCCGCAAAGTTTCGATGCCGCCATGGAGGATGCGGTACGTCGCCTGCAGGCGCGGCACGGCCTGGCGCCGGATGGCATCGTCGGCCCTGAAACTCTGCTGGCCGCCACCACCCATCTGCCGGGCGGGCCGCGCCTGCGCCGTCTGCGCTGAAGGGCCGCCCATGTCGCTGATCCTGGAAGCCCTCAAGAAATCGGAAGCCGAGCGCCGACTCGGCCATGCGCCCGGCCTGATGGACGCACAGCCGCGGACGCGACGGCGGCGCGCGCCGGTGGGTCTGTGGGCCCTCGTGGCCGTGCTGATGCTCGCCATCGGCGGCACCGCCTACTGGTACGGGCAGCGCAGCCAGACCGCGATGCCGGCGCCCGGGCAGGCCTCCGCGCCGCAGCCGGGGCCGGAGGCCGGCAGCGCGGCGCCGCCGGCGACCGCCGATGTGCACTCCTCGGCACCGCTCCCGTCGACGGCCGTGCAGGCGCAGGCCACGCCATCCGCGGACGCAGGGCCAGTCATCGAGGCTCCGGCCACACGCCTGCCCAGCGATCCGGCGTTCGCCTCGGTCGAGCGCGAATCGCGGCCGCAGCTGCCGGTGAGCGTGCCTGCCGCCGACGCGCCGGTCGCGCCAACGCCGACGCCGCCGCAGGCACCGGCGCCATCGGCACAGCCCGCCGAGGCGCCTACCGCAGCACCCTCGACGGCAACAGCAAGCGCAGTCGATTACGCATCCTCGAGTGCATCCACCCCTCCGCCTGTCGCCCCCGCTGCGCCCGCCCCGCCTGCAGCCGAGCACCTGCCCGAACTGTCCAGCATCGGCCACGAAGCGCGCGGGCAGCTGCCGCCTCTCAAGGTCAGCATGCATGTGTATACGGAGGACCCGGCCGGACGGGTGGTGATCATCGACGGCCGTCGCCTGCGCGAAGGCGACGCCGTCGACGCGCGCCTGCGGCTGGCCGAGATCCGTCGCGACGGCAGCGTGCTCGAACTGGACGGCCGCCGCTACCGGCTGCCGCGGCCGTGAGGCCGACGGCATGAACGTGTTCGTCAGCGTGCCGGGGCGCCGGCGCCCTCGCCTGCGTTGGGTGACGCCGGTGCTGGTGGCGCTGAGCATGGCCGGCTTCGTCTGGCTGGCCACCCTGGAGCCCGACGCGCGCGCCAGCCTGCTGCTGCGCTGGGGCACCGTACCGGCCTCGCTGTTTTCGCCCTCGGCACTGACCTCGGCCCTGCTCGACGGCCGCGCCTTCAGCCTGGTCAGCGCCCTGTTCCTGCACGCCAACTGGCTGCATCTGCTGGGCAACCTGCTGTTCCTGCTGATCTTCGGCCTGCCGGCAGAACGCAGCCTCGGGCCGCTGCGCTTCCTGCTGGTGTTCTTCCTCTGCGGGGTGGCGGCCAACCTGAGCGCGGCCTGGTCGCTCGACGGCACCGCGGCGGTGATCATCGGCTCCAGCGGCGCGGTGTCCGGGCTGATCGGCGCCTTCCTCGTGCTTTTCCCGCGCGCGGAGCTCGCGATCGTGCTGCCGCTGGGCGTGTTCCTCGAGTTCGTGCGCACCCCCGCTTCGGTGCTGATCGGCATCTGGGCGCTGCTGCAGCTGATGTTCGCCTACGTCGGCCCGACCTTCGGTGCGGTCGCCTGGTGGGCACACCTGTCCGGCTTCGCGCTCGGCATGGTGCTTGCTTTGTTCATGCGGCGGGGCGTGGAGCGCAAGCTGCGGCGCAACTGAGCATGCCTCCCGGCTTTTGTTGATAAGGGCCCGGCCCGCCTATACTCGCGCGTTCGCCCCAATGTCCCCGATCCCGAGCCCGGGCTCCGCCGCATGAGCAGCCGTCTGTACAAGATCACCTTCCTCAATGCCGGCAAGATCTACGAGCTGTACGCGCGCCGCGTCAGCAGCAGCGCCCTGTGGGGCTTCACCGAAGTCGCCGAACTGGTCTTCGATGCCCACGACTCGCTGGTGGTCGATCCGACCGAGGAGCGTCTGCGCAGCGAGTTCGGCGACACCCGCGTCCTGCACCTCCCCATGCAGTCCATCGTCCGCGTCGAGGAAGTCGAGCGCCGCGGCCAGCTGAGCATTCGCGACTCGGCCACCGGCGAGCGCGTCATCACCCCCTTCCCGATGCCGGGCAAACCGCGCTGACCGCGCCCCCACCAGAACCCATGGACGCCTGCATGAATCGTGTTGCCGTTTTCATCGACGCCGGCTATCTCTACGCCTCGGCCATCAAACTGCTTACCGGCATCAAGCAGTCGCGCAGCGCGATCACGCTGTCCTACGAGGATTTCCTCGACTACATCATCAAGCAGTCCGAGGCGCTGACCCGCCGCGAGCTGCTGCGCGTGTACTGGTACGACGGCACCAGCTCGGGCCCGACCGGCGCCCACCGCAAGCTGGCCTACCAGTCGAACGTCAAGCTGCGCCTCGGCATGGTCAGCCTGGCCGGCGAGCAGAAGGGCGTCGACTCGCTGCTGATCATGGACATGGCCAACCTGGCGCAGAACCGCGCGATGAGCGATGCGGTGGTGCTGACCGGCGACGAGGACATTCGTGTCGGCGTTGTCCTGGCCCAGCAGTACGGCGTGCGAGTGCATCTGGTCGGCATCGCCGACCCGGACGGCGAACGCAACCAGAGCTCGATGCTGCAGCAGGAGGCCGACACCACCGGCCTGATCGGCCTGGAAGAGCTGCAGAAGTTCGCCACGGTCAACGACCGCAGCAGCAGCGAGCACGGCGAGGACGACGAGTACGGCGACGATCCGGCCGCCGCCGCCCTGGTCCAGCAGCTGCTGGACGAAGCCGCGGGCTCGCTGATCGGGATGCTCAACCCGGATGAGCTGATCCAGGCGCGGATCGGGCTGGGCACCGGCGCGCAGTCGGTGCCGCCGATGCTGGACCGCCAGCTGCTGACGGTCGGTCGCCAGCGCATGCAGCGCGATCTGATGCCGCACGAGAAGCGTCAGCTGCGCGCGCGCTTCGTCACCCAGCTGAAGCGCGCCGCGCCGGATCCGAACGAACCCGCCGAGGCCTGAGCGGCCGCGCCCGCCGGCGCGGCTACTTGACCAGCAGCACCGGCACCTTGGACAGGTGCACCACCCGCGTCGCCACCGAGCCCATCAGCAGGTTGGAGACCGCCCCCATGCCGCGGGTGCCCATGATCACGGTGTCGCAGCCATGCGTATCCACGGCGCGCGCGACTTGCTCGGCGACCCCGCCCAGCGCGCTGTGGCCCTGGCCTTCGATGCCGGCCGCCGCCAGCATCTGCAGTCCGCCGTCCAGCACCTCGCCGGCCGCGCGCAGGGCGGCCTTGCGCAGGCTGTCGAGCAGGCTGGCGGTGAGATAGTCGCCGTAGACCACCGGCTCGTCCTGCACGTTGAGCAGATGGATCGACAGCCGCCCGTACTCGCGGACGAAGTCGATCGCGTACTGCAGCGCGCGCTTGGCGCCATCGGAACCGTCGAAGGGAATCAGGACGCTGCGCATGGCCTCTCCTCGCATGGCTCGACCGGGCGGTCGGTGCCGGCAGTGTGCCGCGCCCGGCGAGCGCAGTCTTGAGCGTGGTCAAGCCTCGCGACGGCACGTGGCTTGCTACGCTGGCCGCGCCCTTGCCATCCTGCCCCGCCATGCCCGACAGCCAAGAACACTGGAAGGACAAGTACCTCGATGCGATCGACCGCTTCGAGCGCGAGGAGGCGCGGTGGAACCGCATGGACGCGACCCTGCGACGGGCGATCGGCCGCCTCGGCATCGCCTGTCGCGGGCTCGACAACCGGCTCGACGAGGAGCTGTCGGAATTCACCCAGGCGATCCGCCAGAAAGTCGACATCGAGATTCTGGAGCGCCGTATCGATGCCTTGTCCGAGGCCATCGTGGCCCTCGACGAAGCCCCCGCCGCGCCCAGCTTCACGCCACCGCCGGCGCTGAAGGCGGTGGCAAGCGCGGCTGCAGCGCCGGCGCCTCCGCCCGGCGACCACGGTGCGGGCCTGCTGCGCCACCTGATCGCGCAGCTGGCGCCAGACCCGAGCCTCGGCGAGGACCTCGGCGCACTGGCCGAGCGTATCGAGCCCGGCATCGGCAAGGACGCGCTGATCGGGCTGGCCGAGGGTCTGGCCGAACTGATCAACCGCCAGCAGCAGCAGCTCAATCGCGAGCGCCTTGGCATGGAGGGCCTGCTCGCCCAGGTCGACAGCCGACTCGATGAATTCGCGACCTACCTGATGCAGGACCGCGCCTCGCGCGTGGACGAGCGCGCCAGCCGCAGCGAGCTCAGCAGCCGGATCAGCACCGAGGTCGATTCGCTGGGCCGCCACACCCGCCAGGCCACCGAACTCGACCAGCTGAAGGCGCAGGTCAGCACGCGCCTGTCGGCGATCGACACCCACGTGCAGGACTACCGCAGCCGCGAGGAGCAGCGCATCGCCAAGCTGGAGGAGCGCGGTGACGCGATGCGCATGCGCATCGACGAGCTCGAGCGCGAGACCTCGCAGCTGCGGCAGTCGCTGCAGGCCGAGCAGCAGATGGCGGCCACCGATCCGCTGACCCGCATCCCCAACCGCCTCGCCTACCAGCAGGCGCTGGCCGAGGAGATCGATCGCTTCCGGCGCTTCGGGCGGCCGGTGTCGCTGGCGGTCTGGGACATCGACGCCTTCAAGGCGATCAACGACAGCTACGGCCACAAGGCGGGCGACAAGGTGCTGTTCGCGGTCGCGCAGGTGCTGCGCAAGCACCTGCGCAGCACCGACTTCGTGGCCCGCGTCGGCGGCGAGGAATTCATCAGCCTGCTGCCCGGCGCCGACCTCGCGCAGGCGCAGCACCTCTGCGAGGACCTGCGCCGGAAGATCGCCCTGATCGGTTTCCACTTCGGCGGCACCCCGGTCAAGGTGACCACCTCGGTGGGCCTGACCGAACTCAAGGGTGAGGACGACAGCGAGAGCGTGTTCGACCGCGCCGACCAGGCCCTCTACCGCGCCAAGCGCGGCGGACGCGATCGGTGCGAGGTGGGTTGAGAGCGGGGATTGGGGATTCGGGATTCGCAAGAGCGCGCAGGTCGCGCCGCGCGCTTCGAGACTTGACCGGACGGGTGTCGCGACCTCAGTCCTATGCCCGGCAAGGCGCCACAACCTACGGTCGAATCCCGAATCCCGAATCCCCAATCCCAGCTCTCAAGCCAACGGCCACCCCATCCCCCCCGCCCACAGCGCGACCCCGCCGATGCCGCAGGCGATGCCGGTGGCGGCCAGGACGTCGCTTGGATAGTGCAGACCCAGAACCACGCGCGAGGCGCCGACGCTGGCGGTGAACGGGATCAGCAGGGCGGCCAGCTGCGGGTAGTGGGCGAGTGCCACCAGACTGAAGGCCACCGCGTGCAGGGTATGGCCCGAGGGGAAGCTGAACTCGTCCAGCGGGTGCACCAGCGGGCGGATGCGGCGGTCCGAGGCGAAGGGGCGCGGACGCTTGGTCCAGCGCTTGAGCACACGGTAGAGCAACAGCGCCGCGGCTCCAGTAGCGGCCATGTGGGCCGAAGCCGCGAGGCCGTCATAGCCGTCGAACACCACGATCAGGCCCATCAGCGCGTACCAGAACACGCCGTCACCGAGACGACTGACGGTCGAGAAGTAGGTCCGCACCAGCGAGCGGTGGCCCCAGCGGTTGGCGGCGAGGCAGAACGCGGCTTCGCCGCGGACAAGGCGCGAACTCATGCAGCTCTCCTTTCGGCCAGATCGGTCAACAGCAAAGCAAAGCTGGCGGCAACGCTGGCCGGGCTGAGATGCGCCACTGCGGCGCGCGCGCGCTGCCCGCAGGCCACGCGGCGCGCATCGTCGATTCCCAGCGCGCACACCGCATCGACGAAGCGCAGCTCGTCACCACAGGGCGGCGCCGCGCCGTGTTCGCCATCGCGCAGATGTTCGCGCGCTGCGCCGTAGTCATAGGCCACGGTGGCGACGCCGCTGGCCATGGCTTCGAGCGTCACGTTGCCGAAGGTCTCGGACAGGCTGGGGAAAACGAACAGGTCGGCGCTGGCGAAGTGCGCGGCCAGGCTCTCGCCGCGCAGCACGCCGGTGAACAGGAAGTCGGGGTTGGCCGCAGTCAGCTCGGCGCGCGCCGGGCCGTCGCCGACGAACACGAAGCGCGCGTCCGGGCGCTGCTGCTGCAGGGCACGGAAGGCGCGCACCGCGAGACCGAGATTCTTTTCCGGCGCGATGCGGCCCACGTGGATCAGGGCGAGCTGGTCGGGCGAGAGGCCCAGCGCCGCGCGCACCGCTTCCGCACGTCGCTGCGGGTGGAACAGCGCGGTATCCACCGCGCGCCGCAGCAGGCAGGGCCGGGCGAAGCCATGCTCACGCAGGAAGGCCTGCAGCTCCAGAGTCGGTACGAGGGTCGCCTGCGCACTGTTGTGGAAGCGCCGCATCCAGGCGAACACCCAGGGCCGCAGAAAGCCGACGCCATAGCGGCCGGCATAGTCGTCGAAGCGGGTGTGAAAGCCGGTGGCAACCGGAATCCCCAGCCGGTTGGCCGCCTTCACCGCCGACCAGCCGAGCGGACCCTCGGTGGCCACGTAGATGGCATCGGGTCGCTGCGCCTGCCAGCGCGACAGCAGTCGACGCCCCGCCGGCAGGCCGAAGCGCAGGCCCGGATAGCGCGGCAGCGCCGCGCCCGCCGTCAGCAGCTCATCGCCGCGCGCGGGGCCGTCTGCCTGACGCGGCCGGATCACCTCGACCGCATGGCCCAGGGCGCGCAGGCCGTTCTCCAGCCCAGCCACGGTCAGGGCAACGCCGTTGACCTCGGGCGGATAGGTCTCGGTGACCAGCGAGAAACGACGGGCGATCGACATGGCGCCAGCCTGTGCCGCCGCCATGTCGCCGGAGTGACGCGCAGGTTAAGCGCGGATGACAGGCGCTGGACCGGGGACGAGCCGCGGGCCGGAACGCCGCTGCGTTCGCTCAGCCAAGAAACCTGGCCGTCGGCACGCCCCGCGCGCGGCATCGCCGCTCTGCCGAATCCCGAATCTCGAATCCCCAATCCCGGCTTCAGAGCTACTCGTCCGCCCCCGGCACCACCAGCACCTTGCCGCTGCGGCCGCCGCGCGCCGCCTCGGCCACGGCTTCCTGGATCTCGCTGACCGGGAAGGTCGCGGCGATCCGCGCCTGCAGTTGGCCCTTGGCGATCAGCCGGGTCAGCTCGCCATAGACCTCGGCCTGTTCGGCGCGAGTGGCATTGCGGAACCAGCGCGCCAGCCAGAAGCCGACCAGGCGCACGTCGCGGAACACCAGCGAGGCGGCCGAGATCTGGCAGGGCTCACCGCTCATCATTCCGTAGTTGACCACCGTGCCGCCGCTGGCCACGCAGCGCGCGAGGCGCTCGGTGGCCATACCGCCAACCGCATCGATACCGAGCCGGATCTTCGCCTTGCCGGTGGCCTCGGCCACGCGCTGGGCGAGGTCATCGCCGTCGACCAGCAGCACATCGCCGGGATTGGCCTCCATCTGTTCACGCGCCGAATCACGGCGCACCACGTTGACGGTCTTCAGGCCGCGCAGCTTGGCCAGCTCGATCAGGTAGCCGCCGACCGCCGAGTTGGCGGCGTTCTGGATCACCCATTCGCCCGGCTGCAAGTCGACGAACTGGCGCAGCATCAGCAGCGCGGTCGGCGGATTGATCGCCAGCATCGCCAGCTGCCGCGCATCGGCACCCTCGGGCAGCGGCACGAACTGCGCCGCCGGCGCCTGCACATGCGTGCTCCAGCTGCCGCAACCGACCGGCAGCAGCACCAGCTGGCCCGCGCTGAAGCCCTGCACGCCCTCGCCGATCAGTTCGATGCGGCCCACGCCCTCGTTGCCGCCAATCGCCGGCAGCGGCGGCAGCTGGCCGTAGTCGCCGGTCAGCGTCAGCACATCGCTGGGGTTGATGGCCGCCGCCACCACGCGCACGCGCAGCTCGCCGGGCGCAGGTGCGGGCAGCTCGAAGTCGACGGCGTGGATCACATCCTGCGGCACCGGGCCGCGGGTTTCGTACTGGGCGCGTTTCATGGGGAGCCTCAGGATTCGGGATTCGGGATTCGGGATTCGGGATTCGGTGCGAGGGTAGCAAGCCCAGGTCTCGCGGTGACGCGCGCGTCGGTCTGTCGCTGGGCGGAATGCTTGTTGGAGAGAACCAGACATCAGGACTTTACGGACATCGCCCGCCGCCGCGGCGCGCCTACACTCGTGAATCGCGGGCCAAGCGCCCTGCCCGCCCTCCAGGAGATGCACATGCCCATCCGCACCCCGCTCGCCGCCGCACTTTCGCTCTGCCTCGCCCTGCCCGCCTCCGCCGCCGACCTGCTGGTGCAGGCCGGGCGCCTGCTGGACGCGCCGGGCACGGCGCCGCGCGCGGCCAGCACCCTGCACGTGCGCGATGGCCGCGTGGTCGAGGTGCGCGAGGGGCATCTGGATGCTGCGTCCTTCGGACTCGAGTCCGCCGAGGTTCTGGACCTGCGCGCGCACTTCGTGCTGCCGGGCCTGATCGACAGCCACGTGCATCTGTCCTCCGACAAGGGCGGCGTGGCCGGCCAGCTGGCCGGCGTGCAGATGAACCCGGTCGATGTCGCCTACGAGGCGCAAATGAATGCGCGCAAGACCCTGATGGCGGGCTTCACCACGGTGCGCAACCTCGGTGACTCCGACGGCGTGATCCGCGCGCTGCGCGATGCCGTGCGTGCCGGCAAGGTCGAGGGCCCGCGCATCCTCACCGCCAACAGCAGCATCTCGGCGACCTCGGGCCATGCCGATCCCACGCTCGGCTTCCGCAGCGACCTGCGCGCGGCGGTGAACCGCAACGGCAATGTCTGCGACGGCGTCGATGCCTGCCGGCGCGCGGTGCGCACGCAGATCTCGGAAGGCGCCGACGTGATCAAGATGACCATCACCGGCGGCGTCAACAGCCGCATCGGTGCCGGCCTTGGCGTGCAGATGTTCGAGGACGAGGCCCGCGCGGTGGTCGAGACCGCGCGCATGTACGACAAGAAGGTCGCCGTGCATGCGCACGGCGCCGACGGCATCAACCTCGCCCTGCGCCTGGGCGTGGATTCGATCGAGCACGGAACATTGCTGGACGACGCCAGCCTCAAGCTGTTCCGCGACAGCGGCGCCTACTACGTGCCGACCCTGTCGACGGTGAACGGCTACCTGGAGCGCATCGCCAGCAACCCCGATGCCTACACCGGCGAGGTGCGCAGCAAGATCGACTGGCGCATCGGCATCACGGGCAAGGCGCTGGAGCGTGCGGTGCCGGCCGGCGTCAAGATCGCCTTCGGCACCGATGCCGGGGTCAGCCTGCACGGCCGCAATGCCGATGAATTCGAGCTGCTGGTCAAGCACGGCCTGACGCCGATGCAGGCGATCGAAGCCGCCACCACGCATGCCGCCGATCTGCTTGGCCTTGCGGGCACGGTCGGCGCGCTCACGCCGGGGCATGCGGCCGACCTGATCGCGGTCCAGGGCGATCCGCTGGCCGATGTCACCGTGCTGAAGCGGGTCGACTGGGTGCTGCGCGACGGCCAGGTGCTGAAGCGTCCGGATTAAGTGCTGGTGCCGGGGGCCTCAACGGCGTGAACGCTCAAAGCATGGATTGGGCTGCGCATCCCGTGCTCGGCACCCGTGCCCTTGGAGTCGACGGCATCGGGCGGTGCGCCACAGGCGCACCCTACAAACTCGGGTGACGCCTTCACAGCAGTCGGGCGAGACAGGGCCATTGAATAAGGTGCGCCTGTGGCGCACCAAGCGTGAGACTCCTGCGCCTTGGGCGCTTCATCGCCAGAACTCCCGCTCGCGTGGCACACCAGGCCATCGAAGCGCGCAGACAACATCGCGTGCCTTCAGCTCGCGAGCAGTCGCGTCATCAGGCTGCGCAGGGCCAGCGGCTTGAGCGGCTTGTGCAGCAGCCAGCAGCCGGCCTCGGCGACCTCGGCCCGCACCGCCTCGCTGTGGTCGGCGGTGATGATCGCGCAGGGAATCAGCGCGGCGGCTTCGCCGAGACGGCGGCGCAGGGCGATGCCGGTCAAATCGCCATCGAGGTGATAGTCGAACAGCAGCAGATCCGGCGGCGCCGACAGCAGGGCCACGCGGATGCTCGAAGTGTCCGTCAAGGCCAGCACTTCGCAGCCCCAGCCGCTGAGCAGAGCCTGCATGCCGGCGAGCACGCCCGGATCGTTGTCGACCACCAGCACGCGCGCGCGCAGGCTGGGTCTGGCGGCAGGCGGCGGGCTCTCACTCGTACCCGCGCGCGGCTGCGCACGCAGCGCCACGACGGCGAAGCAGGTGCCGCGCTGCGGCTGCGAGCTGAGCTTCAGCGGCAGCTCGAGCAGGCGCGCGATCCTCTCGGCGATCGACAGCCCGAGTCCGAGACCCTGGCCGCCACGATCCAGCCGGCGGAACTCCTCGAAGATCAGCCGCTGGTGCTCGGGCGCGATGCCCGGGCCCTGGTCGTAGACGCCGATCTCGATGTGCCCGCCGCGTCGACGCGCGCCCAGCAGCACACTGCCGCTCTGCGCATAGCGCACCGCGTTGGACAGGAAATTCTGCAGCACGCGGCGCAGCAGGTTGGGATCGGTACGCACCCACAGGCGCGTGCGCGCCGCGCGCAGGCGCAGGCCCTTGTCCTGCGCCATCAGGCTGAACTCGGAGGCGAGCCCCTGCAGCAGCGGGTCGAGCGCGAAGTCCTCGATCTTCGGCACCAGCCCGCCCGCATCGAGTCGCGAGACATCGAGCAGGCCGGACAGCAGGGTCTCGGCTGAGCTCAGCGCCGCGTCGATCTGGCCCAGCGAATCGCGCAGGACCGGTTCGCTGCTGCGCTGCTGCAGGGCATGGGTGAACAGGTGCGCGGCGTTCAGCGGCTGCGCGAGGTCGTGGCTGATCGCGGCCAGGAAGCGGCTCTTGGCCTGGTTGGCGCGCTCGGCCTCGGCGCGCGCGGCGCGGTACTCGGCGGTGCGCTCGGCGACGCGCTGCTCCAGCGTCTCGTTGATCTGCTTCAGCGCGGCCTCCGCGCGACGGAAATCGGTGACGTCGGTGAACGTCGCCACGAAGCCGCCGCCCGGCATCGGGTTGCCGCGGATCTCGACGATGCGGCCATCGGGAAAGCGCCGCTCGGTGACATAGGGCGTACCGGCGCGCATGTGGGCGATGCGCTTGTCGACCTCGCGCGCGATGTCCACTGCGCCCACCAGACCGCGCTGCAGGTTGTGGCGCACCAGCTCCGCCACCGGCACGCCGACCTGCAGCTCGGCGTCGGAGAAGCCGAACAGGCGCTGGTAGACGCCGTTCCAGGCGACCAGGCGCAATTCGGCATCGACCACGCTGATGCCCTGGGCCATGTTTTCCAGCGCGGCCTCGAGCAGGCGCTGGTTGAAGCGCAGGGCGTCGCTGGCTTCGCCGACGATGGCGGCAACCGTGTCGAGGTCGCGCCCGTGGGCACGCCGCGCGGCGTCCAGCAGCAGGCGTGCCGAAGCTGCCCCGAGCACGGTGGCGAGCTCCGACTCGATGCGCGCCTCGGCCGCGAGGTCGACCCGGCTGTCGTCCTCGCCCAGCGGCAGCAGGGCGGCGAGTCGCGCCTCCGACAAAAAGCGCCCGGCGACTTCGCCCAGGGTGCGCCGATCCAGCCCGGCAGTGGGGCGCATCGACGACTGCGCGCGCGACTCGCCGCGCTGCGCCAGCAGCCAGGTCACCGCGCTGCCGCCAAGCAGGCTCAGCACCAGCGCGCGCGCGGTGCGGCTCCATTCGCCCAGCCCCAGCACGCTGTCCGGCGCCAGCAGGGCGATGCCGAAGGGCCCTTCGCGCAGCCAGACGCTGGCGGCTCCGAAACCCTCGACCAGGCTCGGCAGCAGCAGCACCCAGCACCACAGCGCGAAGCCGGCCAAGAGGCCCCAGAGCACCGCGCGCGGCGGCGTCTGCGGGCGCCAGATCGCGAAGCCGAGCGCCGGCGCCAGCGTGGCCAGGGCCGAGAAGCTCAGTGCGCCGATGTCCGCCAGCGCCTCGGACCCGGCGATGGCGCGGCTGTAGATCCAGGCCAGCAGCACGACCGCGAGGATGATCAGCCGGCGCTGCAGCAGCACGCTGCCGCGCAGGTTGCGGCCGGCGCGCGCGCCCCAGCTGCCGCGCAGCAGCAGCGGCGCCAGCCAGTGGTTGCCGATCATCAGGCTGAGCGCCAGGGTCGACAGGATCACCATGCCGGTCGCCGCCGACAGGCCGCCGAGGAAGGCCAGTAGCGCAAAGCCGCTGTCGCCGCCGGACAGCGGCAGGGCCAGCACGTACAGGTCGGAAGGCACGCCAAGCGGCGCCAGCACCGCCGATCCGGCCGCGGCGATCGGCAGCACCGGCAGGGCGATCAGCAGCATGTACAGCGGGAACAGCCAGCGCGCACTGCGCAGATGGGTCTGCTCGCGGCACTCGACCACGCCGACGTGGAACTGGTGCGGCAGGGTGAACATCGCCAGCACCCCGAGCACGATCAGCGCCGGGAAGCCGCTGGCGCCATCCGCGGCCGGCGTGGGCGGCGTGCTGATGTCGAAGTTCGTCGAGACGTAGACCCCGAGCGCCAGCATCGCCGCCAGCTTGAGCAGGGATTCCACCGCCATCGCCAGCACGAGGCCGCGGTTGTGCTCGGTGGCGCTGGCGCTGCGCGCGCCGAACAGGATCGCGAACAGGGCCATGGCCAGGGCCACGTAGAGCGCGCTGTCCTGCCAGGCCGGCGCGTCCACCGCGTTGCCGCGGGTCAACAGGCCGAAGCTCATCGCCACCGCCTTCAGCTGCAGGGCGATGTAGGGCAGCACGCCGAGCACGGCAATCAGGGTGATGACCGCGGCCAGTGAGGAGCTCTTGCCGAGCCGGGTCGCGATGAAGTCAGCCAGCGAGGTCGCGCGATGCGCCTGCGCGAGCTTCACCAGCTTCATCAGCAAGCCGATGCCGAACACATAAAGCAGGATCGTGCCGACGAAGGTGGGCGGCAGCCACCAGCCCGAACGGGCGGCTTGGGTGACCGTGCCGTAGAAGGTCCAGCTGGTGCAGTAGACCGCCAGCGAGAGGCTGTAGATCAGGCCCCAGTGGCGCTGCAGCAGCTGGGGCCGGCGCTCGCCCAGCAGGGCCGCGCCGAACAGCAGGCCCAGCCAGACCAGGCCCGCGCCCACCAGCAGGGCGACGCTCATGCGCCTACCGCCCCCGGCGCGACCGTCGATACGCCGCTGCAACCCGGATGCCTCGTCGCCCCCGCGCAGGCGGGGGCCCAGTGCTGTGACCCGGCATCACCGCCCACGCCTGGCCCAAGCATTCGCCCCCTCGCTGCGACACCCGCGAGCGGGACGAGCAGCCGCACCGCCAGGCTCAGCGCGCGGCCTCCAGGCCCAGGGCATCCAGAGCACGCGCCAGCCACTGGATCTGCGCGCCGGAGCGCAGGTCGTAGTCGGCGCCGGTGTAGCCCCACCAGTCCCAGCATGCGTTCGGATTCAAGGGCGCGAAGCTCGCGCGGGTCTGCGGATAGAGTACGACCACGCCGTAGGCATCGGCCCAGCGATTGAAGCCGCCTTCGCGGACGAAGGCCTCGCCGACCTTGTCGGCGTTCTGCAGGCAGCCGTGGAAGGCCAGCAGCAGGCCGCAGGATTCGCTTTCGCACTGCGGCGGCACGTAGAGGTAGCCGACCTCGGCGAGGATCGGATCCGAGCCCTCGCCCACCAGCGCCGCCTGGTTGAACGGCAGCAGCGCCCCGCTGGCCGCCTCCGCCGCGCGCGGTGCCGCGCCGAACAACTGCGTAAACACCCGCCCCGGCGCATCGAATCCACAGCGACCCACATATGGCGCCGGAGGATCCGCGCATTGATCGCCCTCGCCCGCCAGCGGCAGCAGATGACCGTAAGTGCCGTCCAGCTGGGCGGCGACGTCGAGGTCCGGCGCATCGCCCTGCAGGGCGCGATACAGATCCACCGCCGCCTGGCCGACCGCGGGCGCGACCTTCAGGTCACTGGCGCCGTGCAGCACCAGCACGCGATCACCCTCAAGGCCCGCGAGCGCGGCGATGCTGCCGTCGGCGGCGCGCGCGCGAACCTGCGCGGCCAGCGCGGCGGCATCGGGTGCCGCCGGCTCCGCTTTCATGCACACGCCCAGCGCCTGGCCGAGGTCGCCGCCGGCACAGCCGTAGGGCCCACCGGCGATCAGCGCGGCACCATGGATGCGATCCGACAGCGCAATATGCGCCTGGGTCGCCATATAGGCGCCCGAAGACAGGCCGACCACGGCCACGCGCTCGCGATCCAGCTGCAGCGTCGGCAGCGGCGGCGACTCCGCGCGACTTGCGCAGCCCGCCAGTGCGAGCGCGAGAGCAAGGGCGGTGAAGGACGACAAGCACTGCATGCGCGCATCGGACATGGTCGATACCTTGCGAAAAAAAATCGGCCGGGCCTCATGCGAGGCGCCGGCCGGACGCGGGGGAGCCGCTGGAAGTGGGCCAGGCTTGCGCAGGCATCGTAGCGACGGAAGACAGGGCGCGGGCAAGCCAACGGCGGGATCTGGGACCGCCACCGCGCCGGCCGCAGGGCCCGACGCGGTGGCGCGATGGCCTCGACTCAGAAGTCGTAGGTCGCCGTCAGGCTGTAGGTGCGCGGCGCGCCGTAGAAGCCGGTGAGCACGCCGAGCGCAGGGATGTTGTAGCCGGTGGTGCGGTACTCCTTGTCGGCGAGGTTGGCGCCTTCCAGCGCGAAACGCCAGGCGCCAGCGGTCTGCCAGATCAGGCCTGCCGAGACGAGGCCATAGCCGGGCTGCTTGATCGCCTCGGACAGGTCGGTGGTCGGATAGACCTCGCTCTGGTAGCTGTAGCTCACGCGCGTGGTGAAGCTGCCGCCGCCATCGAGCTGCAGGGTGTGCAGGCCGGTGATGGCCGCCGAGAAGTCCGGCGCATTGGTGAACTTCTGGTTCGCAGCAACGTTGACGTTGTTGGTGATGAACTCGTCGTACTCGGCGTCCAGCCAGGCGAAGTTGCCCTGCAGGGTGAAGCTCGGCGACAGCAGGGCCTGGTACTCCAGCTCGATGCCGTCGACCGAGCCCTTGCCGGCATTGGTGAAGTCGCCGAAGAACACCGGCGGATTGCTGTTCGGTACGGCGGTGAACACCGACAGCTGGATGTCCTTGTAGTCGCTGTTGAAGTAGGCGAGGTTGACGAACAGGCGATCGTCGAGGAACGCGTTCTTGGCGCCGACCTCGAAGGTGGTGACGGTCTCGTCGTCGAAGGGCAGGCGCGAACGCGGCACCGCGGTGGCCTGGGCGCGGATGTTGAAGCCGCCGGACTTGAAGCCGCGGCTGGCCAGGGCGTACAGCAGGATGTCCTCGCTCACCTTGAAGTCCAGCGAGACCTTGGGCGAGAAGTTCTGGAAGCTCACCGAGTCCTCGAAGTCGGCCGCCACCACGCCGCTGGGGCGGGTGAAGCTCGCGTCGGTGTAGCCGATGTTGTACACGTCGGCAGTCTTCTTCTCGTCGGTGTAGCGGCCGCCCAGGGTCAGCGCCCAGCGCTCGGCGAAGTCCCAGGTGAACTCGCCGTAGACCGCCACGCTGTCGGTATCGACCACGCCCTGGGTGTCGCCGAAGGACAGGCCGTAGAAATTGTTCAGCACCTGACCACCGGCCGAACCGGTGAACCAGTACAGGCCGGCCACGCCGCGGACCTTGCCGCCGGCGTCGTAGTTCAGCTGGAACTCCTGCGAGAGCTGGTCATCCGAATAGAACGCCTTGACGTCGGCGATGGTGTTCGGGAGCGTGTCGAAGTCGATATTGGTCTCGGTGTCCGATTCGCGATAGGCGGTCACCGACTTCAGCACCCAGGCGTCGCCAAGGTTCCAGCTCAGCGTCGCCGAGGCACCGAGCATCGAGGTGTCGTTGATGTTCGGCATGCCGTTGCGGACGTCGTAGCGGCTGTCGAGGGCCGGCACGGTGGCGACGGGAATGACCACATTGGTGTTCGGGCCCAGCATCTTGGCGCCGCGCACGCCGCTCTGGTCGTCCATCCAGTCGACCGAGAACTTCGCGCTGAAGTCCGGCGAACCGAGGTAGCCCAGGGTGGCGCGCGCTGCGAGGATCTCCTTGTCGGACACGTCCTGGCCGGTGCGGATGTTCTCGCCGTAGCCGTCGCGCGAGAGCGAGGCCACCGCGAGGCGCGTTGCCCAGCCGCCGCCGAGCGGCAGGTTGACGCTGGCCTTGGTGTCGAGCTGGCTGTAGTTGCCGAAGGTGATCGAGCCGCGGCCGTAGAAATCCTCTTCCAGCGCCGACGACACGTACTTGATCGCACCGCCGATGGTGTTCTTGCCGTACAGCGAACCCTGCGGCCCGCGCAGCACCTCGATGCGCTCGACGTCGAACACATCCAGCAGCGCGCCCTGCGGACGCGCCACATAGACGTCGTCCAGGTACAGGCCCACACCCGGATCGACACCCCACAGCGGGTCGCTCTGGCCGACCGCGCGAATGTAGGCAGTGAGCGTACTGGACGAGCCGCGCGCGGCGTAGACGGTCAGGTTGGGGACGAAGGCACCGAGGTCGCCGATGTCTTCGACATTGAGCTTGTCGAGTCCGTCGGCGGTGAACGCGGTCACCGCGACCGGCACTTCCTGTAGGGATTCCTCGCGCTTGCGCGCCGACACGGTGATGGCGTCGAGCGTGTTCGGCTTCGCCTCCTCGCCCTGCGCCGGCGCCTGCTGCGCTTGGACGGCGTACGGTGCGGCCAGCAGTGCACCGATGATGAAGCTGAGCGGCTTGCGCATCATGTGGATTCCCCTCCAGGACGTTCGTGGTTTCACGGCGCCTGGGCGACGGGCGCAGGCTGCCGATGCTGCGCAAGCCTAGGTGCGGCCCCGGAAGCGGACACTTGTACCTTCGTACAGTGACGATGCGCGGCGTGGCCTGCGAATACTCGCCGCCGTCGATGACTGAAAGCGCTTGCCCATGCTCAGCCTGATCGGGCTCGTCACTGCCCTGCTGCTCCTGATGCTGCTGACAATCCGCGGCATGAACCTGTTCGTGGCCACGCCGCTGTGCGCGCTGCTGGTGGCGATCACTTCGGACATCGCCCTGCTGCCGCCGCTGGCAGGCGAAGGCCAGGCCAACGTGATCACCGCCTACATGGGCGGCTTCACCAGCTTCATCGCCAGCTGGTTCTTCATGTTCCTGCTCGGCTCGATCTTCGGAAAGCTGATGGAGGACACCGGTGCCGCCGACAGCGTGGCGCGCTGGATCGTCACCGGCATCGGCGCGCAGCGTGCGGCGCTGGCGGTGGTGGTGGCCTGCGCGATCCTCACCTACGGCGGGGTCAGCCTGTTCGTGGTCGCGTTCTCGGTCTACCCCACGGCGCTGGCCCTGTTCCGCGAAGCCGATCTGCCGCGGCGCTTCATTCCGGCCGCGCTGGCCTTCGGGTCGGTCACTTTCACCATGACCTCGGCGGGTTCGCCCGAGATCCAGAACTGGATTCCCATCCAATACCTCGGCACCACGCCGTGGGCCGCCTGGCAGGCCAGCCTGGTCACCGCGATCTTCATGGCCGCAGCCGGCTACGCCTGGCTGGTGTGGATGCTGAAGCGCGCCAAGCTGCGCGGCGAGCACTTCGAAGCCCGCGCCAACGATCCGCAGCCGCAGGACATCGCCCTGCCCGCGGTATGGCGGGCGCTGGTGGGCCCGGCGCTGGTGCTGGTGGTCAGCTTCGTCTTCCACGACAGCCTGCAGACTTCGGCCCTGATCCTCGCCCTGCTGGCCGGCTGCATCGGCGTGTATGCGCTGTGCTTCAGCTCGCGACGCGACCCTGGCAAGGCGATCGCCGAGGGCAGCACTGGCGCACTGATCGCGATCGGCAACACCGCTGCGGTGGTCGGCTTCGGCGCCGTCGCCAAGGTCGCGCCGGCCTTCCTGCTGATCGTCGACTGGGTGACCCATTTGCCGGGCGGGGGGCTGGTCAGCGCCGCGGTGGCGGTCAGCATCGTCGCCGCCATCACCGGTTCGGCCTCGGGTGGGCAGGTGATCGCACTGCCGATCCTCGCACCGATCTTCCTCGGGCAGGGCGTCAACCCCGAGCAGCTGCACCGCTCGGTGGCCATCTCCTCGGGCGTGCTCGACTCGCTGCCGCACAACGGCTACGTGGTCACCACCATCCGCGCCATCTGCGGCGAGACCCATCGCGCGGCCTACGGGCCGATGGCTGCACTCACCGTGATCGTGCCGGGCCTGGGGCTGATCCTCTGCCTGCTGCTGTTCGCGCTGGGGCTATGAGCGCAAGGCAGGATCAGCGCACCGCCTGCAGCTCGAAACCGTTGGCAAACATCGGGCCAGCCGACTCGGCGGCCAGCTGGATCGCCAGCAGCGCGTCGATGCGTCCGTGACCCGCGACCGGGTTCGGATACGTGGTCGGCGCCACCCCGCCGCAGGTCTGGGTGAGGCTCATCGGCACCACGGCGCGCGTCAGCAGAACCTCCAGCGCTTCGGGATTGCGCCGGTACTGCGGAAAGGCGGACATCACCAGGGCGGCGACACCGGCCACATGCGGGGCCGCCATGCTGGTGCCGGTCATGTTGCCGTAGCCGCCGCTGTTCAGAGCCGAACGGATCGTCGTGCCCGGCGCGCTCAGGTCGGGCTTCATGCGTCCGCTGCCGTCGATGGTGATCGGGCCGCGTGAGCTGCTGTTGTTGATGGTGCCGTCGAGCCGGCTGTTGCCGACGGTCAGCGAGCCCGCGAAATAGGCCGGCGGATCGGTGATCGAGCCGCAGCTGGAGCCGGAATTGCCGGCCGCTGCGACAAACAGGATGCCGGCGGCACGCAGGTTGTTGACCGCCGCTTCCAGCAGTGCGCTCTGCTGCGTGGTGCAGCCTTCGCTGGGCGGACAGCCCCAGGAGTTGTTGATCACGTGCGGGGCGAGCAGCGGCTGCGGGTTCTGCCCGGCCGCGTCGGTCGGGGCCAGGAACCAGTCCATGCACTCGAGATAGGTCGCCGGCGAGCCATCGCCCGCATTCATGTTGCGGCAGGCGATCCATTTCGCCTGCGGGGCGATGCCGATCTGGTTGACGCCGCCGGCGCCCACCATGGTGCCGACGGTATGGCTGCCGTGCGAATGGTCGTCGCAGGGTACGGGGCTGTTCGCGCCGCAGCTGCTGCCGGCGACGTGCACGGCGTCGTGCCAGTGGTAGGCGTGGCTGACGCTGCCGCCGCTGTTGCCGCGGTACTGGTCGATCAGGGCCTCATGATTCCAGCGCACGCCGGTGTCGGCGCCGGCCACGGTGATGCCCTGCCCTTCGTGCCCCAGGGCCCAGACTTCGGGCACGCGGATCAGGCTGAGGCTGGCTTCCACCGCGCGCTGCGTCGCCGAGTTGTCTCCAATGTCGGTCGGCTCGGGCAGTCGCATCTTGAAGCTGCGCTCCGGCACCAGGAAAGCCACGCCTGCCTCGCTCCGCACGGCCGCACGCGCGGCCGCGGGCAGGCGGATCAGGCTGGCGTTGAGGACGGTGTAGTGGCGCAGCACGTGGCCACCGTGTGCCGCCGCCAGCCGTTCCGCGGTCTCGCGCTGGGCTGAAGCCACCGCCTGCAGGTGCCGGTAGGCCGACAGCGCGCGCGCATCGCCGGCGAGGCCGGCCATGGACGACAGATCCGCCTGCGCCTCCCAGACCACGAGGACGGGCTCTTGCGCGGGCTGCGCGCTGCCGAGCACGGCGGCTGCCGCGAATACTGCGAGGGAAAAACTCGGCATGTCGCGGTCCACCACCTGCAAGGAGAGCGACAGGCTAGCGCATCACGACGAATGCGTGGATCAGGCAAAGGGCTTGGGGCGCCTGCGCAGGCCGCCACTGGAGCCCAAAGAGCAGGGCGAGCCCCGATGCACAGGGCTCGCCCAGGCTGGGCTTACAGCGAGCAGATACCCGAGGGGGTGATGTTCAGCAGCGGAATGCTGCGCGCGGGCTGGCCGTCGAGCAGGATCTCGGCAACCGCGGAATTGCAGTCCGCGAAGTCGATGCGCACCCGACCGATCGGCGCGGTCTGCACAGGGTTCGGCGCGAGGAAGCGGCCGCCAGTGGTGTTGAGCACCGCGAGTTCGGCGCTGCGACCGTTGAAGCCGCCGCCGGTGACCGCTGCGGTACCCAGCGAGACCGCGGCGCTGTCGAGGGTGAACCAGATCTTGCCGCCGTTGGCATCGAACGCGTACCAGCTGCCAACCAGGCGGTTCTCGCCCGGGCGCGGCGTGAACACGAAGCCCTGGCCGCTGAACTCGGGCGTGTACCACATGCCGTTGACGCTCAGATCGACCGGCGTCTCGGTCGGCAGCGCGCCCAGCGGCAGCGCGGTGAAGCCGAGCGGCTGGTTGACGCCATCGCCGGTCGCAAGCACCGACAGCACCGCGCCTGCAGGCAGGTCGACCGGCGCCAGGTCGATCAGATTGGTCCCGCCGTCCGGCGTTGCCACCTTCAGGTCGTAGTTGCCGGCCGGGATCTCCAGGTAACCACTGGCGGCGAAGAAGGGCACGTTGGTGAGTCCACCCACCACGGCGCCGCGGTCGGTGCGGATCGATACCGCCGTGGACTCGGCATCCGGGCCGAAGGGCGCGGCGTGGATCACGCGGAGCTTCAGGTTCCCGGTCGCCGGCGGGCGGTTGTCGTCGACCAGCGGCTGCAGCGCCAGCGGCTGGCCGTTGGCACCGCCGGTGGCAAGCACGGTGTAATCGGTATTGTCGGCCAGGGTCACGTTGGCGCTGATCGCCACGGTGTTGGTTCCCGCCAGAACGACCTCCAGCGCGTAGGCGCCCGCCGGCAGCGGGATATAGCTGGTGAAGTCGCCATAGCGGACGTTGGTCAGCGCCGTGGCGCCGTTGATGCGGACGTCCACCGCGGTCGCCGCCAGATCGTCGCTGAACGGGGCGAAATGGCCGACGAGGACGCGGGCGTCGGCGAGGGCAAGCGCGGGTGCAAGCAGGAGAATGCCGGAGAGTCCGGCGGGCAGCAGGGCGTGGATCGGCTTCATGGATGGGGTCTCCGTAGGGCGCGCTTGAAATGAGGCGCGGCGAATATGTATCCGCCTGAACGTCAAGCGACGCTGCACGAAAAATGACGGCACCATCAAGGTGAGCCGACCCCGCCTGCACATCGATCAAAGCGCCATCGCCCCCGGGTGAAACGGGCATGCAGGACCACCGATGGACGGCACGCAGCCAGGGATAGGCGGTCGATCAGACCTCCGCAGCCGCCTCGGCACGACCTGCCGCGAACGCGCTCGGGAATCGCACGAGGGCACGGGTGCCCTGCCCCGCCTCGCTTTCCAGGGTGACCGGCCAGCCGAAACGCGCGGACAGCCTGCGCACGATGGTCAGACCGACGCCCTGGCCCCCTTCCTTGCGCAGGCCGCCGCGGAAGAACGGATCGAAGGCGCGCTCAAGCTCGTCGGGCGTCATGCCGCAGCCGGTGTCCTGAACGCAGACGTGGTCGTTGTGGATCTGCACCACCACGCTGCCGCGATCGGTGTAGGCGCAGGCATTGCGGATCAGGTTGGACAGGATCACCCGCAGCACACGTGGACTGCCGTGCAGGGAAAACGCGGCGTGCTCCTCGATGCGCAGCTCCACCGGCTTGTCCCCGAGCAGCGGCCGGGCTTTCTCGACCTCGTCGGCCACGACCTCGTTGATCACGAAGTCCTCTTCCGGCAGATCGGCATCGCCCTCGCGGGCAAGGATGAGGAAGGACTCGATCAGTCCCTCCATGTCGCGCGCCGAGCCTAGGATGCGCTTGATCTGCCGCTTCGCGTAGGGCGGCAGATCGTCTTCCGCACAGAGCACGTCGCAGGCGATGCGGATCACCGTCAGCGGGCTCCGCAGCTCGTGGCTGGCATCGCGGGTGAAGTCGCGTTCGCGCTGCACGAAGGCATCGATGCGCGAGGCGAACTCGTGCAGGGCCTGGGCCAGCACCAGCACCTCGCCCTCGACATCGAGCGGCAGCTGTTCCGGCGACAGCGCTTCAAGATTGGGGTTCTTGGGGTCCCAGTGCTGGACCACGCCAGCCAGCCAGATCACCGGCGAGACCGCGCGGCGCGAGATGCGGTAGGTGGCCCAGGCGATGATGTAGATCACCACCAGCACCAGCACCAACGGCACCGCGCCGAAGAAGAAGGCCAGCGCATTGACCTGCTCGGCGTCGAACACCAGAACGAGCGTGCCGCCCTCGCCCTCCTGCACCAGCACCAGCGAACCACCGCGCTCGGCCGGCAGACCGTAGTAGCCCGAGGCCAGGCCGCGCAGGTTCTCGGGGAGCACGTTCTCGCTCTCGCCGTGTCGCTGCAGGTAGCCCTGCATGTTGTAGGTATCGGGCGGCGGCGCCTGCGGGTCACGCGCCAGACGCTCGCGGTAGTGCGCGGCCTCGTCGGTCAGTGCGCGCTGGATCAGCACGTCCTTGAGCACGGCCGAGGCGCCGTAGACGCCGAGCACGGTGGCGCAGCTGATCGCCGCGATCTGCAGGATGAACGCCGCCCAGATCTTGCGGCGCAGGCCGGTGGAGATGCGCATTTTCTTTGCCGGGATTCGGGATTGGGGATTCGCAGCCCGCGGCATTGAGGCTGCAGGCGGGGCGAGCATGTCGCACAGCGATGGATGCGGCCGTGAAGCGCGGTGGCCGCTGGACGACGACCGTACAGGCTGCAGCTGCCACGTCAGGCATTGAAGCCCGGAAAGCACACGGGCTCCGCGTAGTGCGCGGAGCCCGTTTTTCAGCGTAGCGTGACGCGAAGGACTGGGTCTTGGATTCGAAGCGCGGTGGTGAGCCTTGCCGAACGCTGCTCTTGCAAATCCCGAATCCCGAATCTCCAATCCCGGCTTTGAATCACCCCACCCGCTGCGCCGGCTCGGTCTCCAGCTCAGCCAGGCGGTAGCCCGCGCTGTGGATGGTGTGCAGCAGCTGCTTCTCGAAGGGCTTGTCGATCACCTTGCGCAGGTTGTACAGGTGGCTGCGCAGGGTGTCGGAGTCGGGCAGCGCGTCGCCCCAGATCTCGCGCTCGATGTCGCGACGGCTGACCACGCGCGGCGATTCGCGCATCAGGATGGTGAGCAGCTTCAAGCCGATCGGCGACAGCTGCAGGTCGCGACCGCCACGGGTCAGGCGCAGGGTGGCCGTGTCCAGCACCAGGTCGCCGACCTTGAGCACTTCGGCGCTGACCTGGCGGCGATCGCGGCGGATCAGGGCACGTACGCGCGCTTCGAGTTCCTGGATGGCGAAAGGCTTGACCAGGTAGTCGTCTCCCCCGGCCTCCAGGCCGCGGACCTTGTCATCAAGGGTGTCCCGCGCGGTCAACATCAGCACCGGCGTCGACTTCTTGGCTTCCTGGCGCAGGCGGCGGCACACCTCCAGGCCATCGATGCGCGGCAGCATCAGGTCAAGCACGATCACGTCGTAGCTGTTTTCAACGGCGAGGCGCAGGCCGTCGGCGCCGTCGCTGGCGTAATCCACCCCGAAGCCTTTGCGCTCGAGGTATTCGCCGACCATTTCAGAGATGTTGCGGTTGTCCTCGATCAGGAGGATCAGACCGGCGGATTCTTCGCGAGACTTCATGGCTGGGCTCCGGTGGGGTTTTCACGGACGTGAATTGACCACGGGGCGAGTGAGACGCGCGTGAACCGCTCTTGACAAAGTGCCGATGCCTCGGGGCGCTTCCGCCCGGTTCAGAAGGGAATCCGTCCGATCAGGATGTCGCGGTACATCACCCAGTCGCCGAGGAAGGAATAGAGCGGGTGCTTGAACGTCGCCGGGCGGTTCTTCTCGAACACGAAGTGGCCGATCCAGGCGAAGCCGTAACCACAGACCAGGGCGGCCAGCAGCCAGCGCGGATCGAGGCTGGCGAGCGCGATCAGCGCGCAGACCAGCGCGCCACTGCTGCCGACGAAATGCAGCCGGCGGCAACTGCGGTTGGCGTGCTCGGCAAGGTAGTAGGGATAGAACTCGCTGAAGCTCTGGAAGCGGGTGTCGGCAGTGGCCATGGACAGCTCCGGCTGGGCGCAGGCAGCAACCCTGCTGCCGGGGGCGCCAGGAATCAAGCTGCAGCGCGGTGCAGGCAGACGTGCAAACGCCCCGGCAGACCGGGGCGTTTGCATGATCGGCCGGCGCGCGAGCGCATCGCGCGGACCCGCTCTCAGTCGATGCTCAGGGCACCGCGGGTACGCTCGCGGCGGCGGTCGTCGGCCGCGTCGAACTCGCGCATGCAGCGGTCCTGCTTGACCATCACGCACTCGAGATAGTCGGTGATCATGACCAGGGCCGCGCGGATGGCCTTGCCGGCCGGAGTGTTGTTCTCGTTGGCCAGCGCGCCGCCGAAGCCGCCGCGGTACAGACCCACGCTCATGCCGCCGCTCTTGGCCTCACCCTCGATGGTGCGCACGAACTCGATCTCGCCGGTCTCGCTGTTGACCACGCGCAGGTCGACGGCCACGTAGGCCTTGCTCGACTTGCCGCCCAGCGACACACCGCGGAAGCTGATGCCGCCGCCCGTGCTGGAAGTCTGCTCCTCGTAGCTCGTGACCGTGCCCATGATCAGGTACTGGGCACCGGTCAGCTGACCGATCCGCGCGCCCTGGCCTGGCGCCATCCGGCCCGAAGCGGCGAGGTTCTGCTCCTGCAGCACGGACTCCAGCCGCGAACGCTCTACGACGCTGAAGGCGCGGGTGGCGACCAGCTCGTTGGCCAGCATGCCGGACAGTTCCCAGCCGACCCCACCGCGCCACCAGCCTGCACCCGACTCGTTCTTGAACTCGGCCACGGCCACGCTCACGCGCTCGCCGCGCTGCGCGTTCGCGCTCTGCATGCCGGCCAGCGCCGCCACCGCCAGAACGCAGGCCATCATCGACTTGATCATTGCGTGTTCTCCCTGTTGGAACCCCATGAGGAACGACTCCGGCGCGGAGCGTCCCAACTGCAAACCCCGCGTGAAAGCCTACGCCTTCACCCCGGACTCAGACAGCACAAACGGGGCTGGGCGGCAAAACAAGCCATCCTCCCCGGCGACCGCATCCGCGCTGTTCATGTTCCAGCCGGGCGAGCCCCTCCAGGGCAGACTCACAGCAGCTGGAACCGATCCGCGTCGAGCTGGGCCGGGAAACGCGCGCGGTGGGCGTTCAGGACGGCGGCCTCCAGCCTGGAGGTCACCACCTGCGGCAGGGGGCCGAGTTCGACCAGGGGCTGGCCCAGGGCATCGAGCGCGACGCTGTCACCGGCATATGCAATCTCGTTGCCGTCGACTCCGACGCGATTCACGCCGATCACGCAGGACAGGTTCTCGATGGCGCGGGCGCGCAGCAGGGTCTGCCAGGCGTAGCGGCGGGCGGCCGGCCAGTTGGCGACCCAGAGGATGAGGTCATAGTCGAAACGCTGCGCGGCCTCGTCGAACACGTTGCGGGCGAACACCGGGAAGCGCAGGTCGTAACAGACCTGGGGACAGATCCGCCAGCCGCACCACTCCACCACCAGCTTCGGGCCGCCGGCGGCATAGCGCTCGTGCTCGCCAGCCATGCGGAACAGGTGGCGTTTGTCGTACTGCGCCAGCGCGCCGTCGGGGGTGGCGAACAGCAGACGGTTGAACACGGTGTCGCCTTCGCGGATCACCATCGAGCCGGTGACGGCGGCACCGATCTCCATGGCCAGCGCGCGCAGCCAGGCCACACTGGGGCCGTCCATGGTTTCGGCCTCACCGATCGCGGCGTTGGAGAAGCCCGAGGTGAAGGTTTCCGGCAGCACCACGAGATCGGTCTGACCGGCCAGCGGCCGCACCAGCTCGCCATAAAGGGCGCGGTTGGCGGCGGGGTCATGCCAGACGGTGGCGGCCTGCACCAGCGAAACGCGCAGGTCGCGGCTCGGAGCGGTGGGAGCATGCATGGGCTCAGACCTTCGCCAGACGCTCGACCGCTGCGGCCATGGTGGCCTCGGTCTTGGCGAAGCACAGTCGGATCACCCGCTGGTTGGCGGGCGCCTCGGCATAGAACGGCGACAGCGGAATCGCGGTGACGCCCTTCTCGACGGTGAGCCAGCGACAGAATTCGAGATCGCCCATGTCCGAGATCGCCGAGTAGTCGACCAGCTGGAAGTAGCCGCCGGGCACTGGCAGGCAGCGGAAGCGCGTCGCAGCGAGCTGGGCCCGGAAGGCGTCGCGCTTGCGCTGGTAGAAGTCCGGCAGCTCGAGGTGATGCTCGGGATGCTGTTCCAGCATCTCGGCCAGCGCCCACTGCGCCGGCGCGAAGCTGCAGAAGGTCAGGTACTGGTGGACTTTGCGGAACTCGGCCGTGAGCGCGGCCGGCGCCACCGCATAGCCGAGCTTCCAGCCGGTGCAGTGGTAGGTCTTGCCGAAGCTAGACACCACGAAGCTGCGTGCGGCGAGCTCCGGGTGGCGCAGCACGCTCATGTGCGGCTGGCCGTCGAAGACGATGTGCTCGTAGACCTCGTCGGAGAGCACGAAGATGCCGGTGTCGCGCACGATTTGGGCGAGCGCATCCAGATCGGCCTGGGCGAACACCGCGCCCGAGGGGTTGTGCGGCGAGTTGACCAGGATCATCCGGGTGTTTGCCGTCACCGCCTCGCGCACGCGCTGCCAGTCGACGCTGAAGTCGCCGGGATTCAGCGGGATGTGTACGGCCACGCCGCCGGCCAGATCCACCGCCGGCTCATAGCAGTCGTAGCAGGGATCGAGCAGGATCACTTCCTCGCCCGGCCGTACCACCGCGTGGATCGCGGCGAAGATCGCCTCGGTGGCACCGCTGGTGACCGTGATTTCGCGCTCGGCGTCGATCTTCGCGCCGTACAGCGCCAGCGTCTTCGCCGCGATCTGCTCGCGCAGCGGGGCCACGCCGTGCATCGGCGCGTACTGGTTGCGACCGGCGCGCATGGCGCGCACCAGGGCGTCCTGCAGGAAGGCCGGCGTCTCGAAATCGGGGAATCCCTGGCCCAGATTGACGGCGCCGTGCTGGGCGGCCAGCTGCGACATCACGGTGAAGATGGTGGTGCCCACCTTGGGCAGCTTGGTCTCGATCTGCATCAGGCTCTCGCGCTCGGCATCGAAGGGGCGCGCAAGGTTAGCGGAATCCCCGTCGCAGGGCGTCGTGGCGCGACTGCGAAAGCTGCAGATCTCCACCGAAACGGGTCACCAGGCGACGCTGGCGAAATCAGGCAGGGGAGCGACGCTCGGAGCCTCTGGCTCAGGGCGGACACCCGAGGCTGGTGGAAAGCCGGTTCATGGGATGGCTGCGTGCCCAGCTGCCGGACAGCGGCACCGCGAAGTCCAAGGCGGTATCAAGCCGTGCGGGCTCACCATTGGCGTACACCACCTGCACGCCGCCCACCACCTGCGACTGCACCTCGCCATAGACGCAAAGTGGGCAGTTGCCGCGGTACTGCATCAGATCGATCATTCCGCCACCGAAGGGACGTCCTGCGCCCAGGACCCAGCGCGGCCAGCCGCGGCCGTCGTAGAGGAAGCTCGCAACCACCTCGGCATCAGGCGAGACATCAAGGCTGTAGCCGAAACCGGAGTTCGAGAGGTCGTACCACAGCCCGTTCAGGTCCAGCGACTGACCCTGCGCCGCCGCGCAGCGCTCGCCGCCGATCCAGCGCAAGGGCTCGCTGCCGAACTGGCCATCGAGCTCGTAGGCGAACTGCATGCGGTCGTCTGCGAGCGGCGCGATCACGATCCGCCCGACTTCGACCGGGCGCGCCACGCTGCCGTTCCAGGTCATGCGCAGGATCGGCGCCGACCAGCGCGCGTTGACGCCCTCCGGCGCGGGCGCGGAACCGATGTACCAGGTCGGCGTCCCGTCCTGGAGATAGGTGTACCAGACATAGCCCCAGCTGCCGCCGAAGCGGTACAGGAAGAGACCCGATCCGCTGCGCTGCGGGTTGTACCAGGCGCCGAAGCGCGGCTCGATGCGCTGCTGGGCGTCAATGCTCAGCTTGATCGAGGCGGTGGTGGGCTCCGTGCCGATGTTGCGGAGGATCGCCCATACCCGACCAGGCATGAGCTGGTAAGTCACCATCTCGGCGCCGATCGCATTGCCGACCACACCGTTGGTCGCAGCCGAAAGGTTCGGGGGTGGGATCGCGGCCGGCATGCTGGGCGCGCTGTCACGCGCCAGGTCGATGCGGACATTGCGGCCACCGTCGGCGAACATCAGCAGGCGCCGCGCGTCGCCGGGCACGTCGATGAAGAAGGCCGTGCGGGTTTCGCCGGGCGCCAGCGTCACGCTGATGTCCCGGCCTTCGACCAGTAGCCGCGGCACCGGTGCCGACGCATCGCGCTGCAGGGTGATCGGAATCCGCGCGAAGGGCTCGGCGCCGTCGCGCGAGCGCAGGCTCAACAGGAAGGCTCGACGCTCGCCGGCCGGCCAGTCGGGGTCGTTCCACGACAGGCGAATGGGCAGGCTGGCGCCCGCGGACGTGACAGCGGGCGCACTCGCCACTGCTTTCGGCTTCTGAGCGGGCTGAGGGTCGAGCAGCACGGCGCGCAGCTCGACCGCTGCCGGCGGCGTCGTGACCGCCGTCTGGTTGCGCGCCATCACCCAGATCCGGTTCATGCTGCCGCTCTGGGCGATGTCGAGCTCACAGCGTGGGGACGCTCCCTGAGCCGCGCAGAGCTGCTCGACCTCCTCCGGCTTGCCATTGCCGTTGTAGTCGACACCGACGTACACACCCAGCGTGCTGGCACCGGACGCTTCGGCCAGCAGACGGAAGCTGCGGGGAGCACCCGCCGTCGCGGCCGGCAGCTCCAACAGGTAATGGAAACTGCCCTCGCCGGGCGCCGAGTAGGCCGTTCCCGAGATCGGCGCCGGCGCGAGGTTCCAGGTTTCGCTGCTGACCTTGCTCCATGCCCCGGCGTCCACCACCAGATCACGCAGTTCGGCCAGACCGGTGAGCTCGACATCGCGCATGCCGGCATCCGGCTGGGCGCCCAGCTCGATCCGCTGCGGCAGGTCGCCCGGATCGGCGTACACCGCCAGCGGCAGGCGCAGCTCGCCGGGCGCATCGAGTCGTTCGAGCCTGATCTCGCCGTCCAGCCATCGGCCGATGTCGGCGCCCTGGCTGAGGTCGACGTTCACGTCCAGCCGGCGGCTTGCGCCCGCGGCCAGCTCGAAGCTGGACGGGCTGACGCTGGCGACACCGCCCGGCAGACTCACGCTGGCTCTCCAGCGGGCACCGCCGGCGACATCCCGAAGGGTTCTCGACAGGCTGCAGTTGCCGCGACAGTGCTCATGCAGCAGGCCCGGCAGGTTCAGGCTTCGCGGATCACCGCCTTGGCTCGGCCGCGCCGCGCGGAACTGCGCGCCGCTCACTTCGAGCACCAGTCCAGCGCTGGCGGCGGCGGCCACATCAAGCCCGCCGGCGCCGATGTCGATCCGGCGTGCTGGCGTCACCGCGTCTTCGGCCAGCAGGCCCGGGCGCGCACTCAGCATCAGCGCCGACTGGATCTGGTCGACCCGCCAGTCCGGCCGCAGCGCGCGCAGCAGGGCCGCGGCGCCAGCCACGTGGGGCGCGGCCATCGAGGTGCCGCTCATCGTCCTCACGCCGTCACCCGTCGGGGCCGCCGCCAGGATGCTGGTGCCCGGCGCGGCGATCGAGGGCAGCATCACGCCGCCGTAAGCGATCGGGCCGCGGCCGCTGCTCGCGGACAGGCGATTGCCGAGCGAAGCGTCCTCGATCAGCCGCGCCCCCTCGATGCGGGCGCTCTGGCCGCCGGCAAACAGCCAAGCCTTCAGCTGCTCGCCCGCCTGGTAGCCCAGATGGGTCGAGGGCACCAGGTGCGGATCGCTGGCGATGCTTTCGCCGTCGCCGATGGTGTTCACCAGGATCATGCCGCCGCCGCCGGCGCGCCGCACGTTGTCGCTCTTGGCCAGCCGCGCCTGGGTACCGCGCAGGCAAACCACGATCTCGCCGTTGAAGCGATTGGGGATGTCAGCCCAGGGATTGCTGCTGCCGTCCGGCGTGCCGGCGATATCGAGCCCCAGCCCGGTGCCGATGCCGCAGCCGGGGAAATCGGCGGGGAACACGACGCGCGCGGGGCCGTATCCCTGCGTGCCGCCGGCGCCCAGCAGGCTGCCGCTGCCTGGCGGCAGCGCACTGCCGCCGCTGAAGTCGAGCAGCCGGCTGCCAATGCTGCGGTTGTGCGAGATGTTGGCGACGCTGATCACCCAGGGTGAATTGCCCGGCGCGGTCACCGAGCCCGGCCCGGGGCCCTCGTTGCCGGCCGCCACCACCGGCACGATGCCGGCTTCGCGGGCCGCAAGCAGGGCCAGCGCGTCGCTGCTGCTCCAGGGATCGCGCGGGTCGCCGCCGATCGAGTAGTTGATGATGTCGACACCGTCGGCCACCGCGGCATTGATCGCCGCCAGCAGCCAGCTGCCGAGGCAGTCGGCCTCGACCTCGCAGGCCTTGTAGACCATCAGGTTCGCGTGCGGGGCGACGCCGGAGATCTCGCGCTCGACGGTTTCCCCGGCGACGCTGACGTTGACGCGCAGGCGGTTGCCGACCGCCGTGCCGGCGACGTGGGTGCCGTGGCCGTCCTGATCGAGGCCGTTGTCAGGCTCGCGGCTGCTGCTGCCCAGGGTGAAGTCGCGCAGTGCGACAAGCTTGCCATTGCAGGGTGGGCTGGTCGGGTTCGCACAGATCGAAGGGTTGATGCTGCGAGGGAAGCTGTGGATGTGGCCGTCGATCGGCCCCTGCCCCGCGAACGAGGGATGGGCGACGTTCACCCCGCTGTCGATCACACCGACCACGACGCCTTCGCCCAGCGTGGGCAGACCGGCGTCACCGCTCCAGAGCAACGGCGCACCTACCCATGCGGGGCCGGCATCGCTCTGCAGGCGGCGCACGAAATCGGGCTCGACGCGGCTCACTCCGGGCAGATCGGCGAGCAGACCGGCCTCGGCAACCGTCAGTTCGAGCACGACCGCGTTCAATACGAGATCGAAGGCAAGCTGTGGCTTGGTCGAGCGCCCGAGCAGGCTGGCGGCCTTGCGTTCGAACTCGGCGCGCTCCTCGCCGAGATGGGCGCGGTAGGCCTTGACCGCAGCGTTCCCGACGTCGAGCCGGGCCTGCCCGGCGGTCTTGGGATGGGTGGGCGCCAGCGCGCGCTTGCGCGGGTCGGCCCCTGCGCCGAACCCTTCGAACAGGGCGGTCGGCGGCGATTCCAGGTGGACGATATAGCGGCCCTTCGCAGCGGTCTCCGATGGCACCACCGCCGACGCCGACAGCGGCGCAGCGCCCGCCGACACCAGCAGGGTGCACAGAAGCATCAATGGCAGGGAGCGAAGGCGGGACATGGGGATCAGGGTCAGCAGCCGGGCGACCGGACGGATGACGGCAGTGTAACTAGCGGATCGAAAAGCGAAAGTGCGGGTCTGTAGCGACTCTGTAGGCATTCACCCCAGCTCTGCACAACGTTCCGCAGGACACCGTCACGACGCCCAGGCTTGGGGCCCACCGCGGCCGGACAGGCCTTTCGCATCAGCGACTTGGCGCGCACCCCACGGCCGCGGCGCCGCATCGCACCCCGGCATCTGGCTTGACGCGGCGCATGCTCGGCATGGGGGCGACCGGATAGGAAGACTTGATCCAGCGCATCGACGCCCCCCGTACCCACCGGTAGCATGCGCGCCCAGATGAACAGCCCCGACCCCCTCGACTTCGCTGCCGCGTCCTCGCCGCCGCTGCTCGCCGTGCACGGCCTCGGCTTTGCGCGCAATGACGACCCCATCTTCGGCCCGCTCGATTTCCACGTCGGCGCTGGCGAGGCGGTGCTGGTGCACGGTGCGAACGGGCGCGGCAAGACCACCCTGCTGCGCGTGCTGGCGGGCCTGCTGCCGGCACAATGCGGCGAAGTCAGGATCGATGGCGCCATCGCCGATCGCGAAGCGGTGGCCAGGACCTGTGCCCTGCTCGGTCATCTGCTCGGCCACAAGGGCGAGCTGACGGCCGAAGAGAACCTGCGCTTCGCGCGCGGCCTGTTCGGCCAGCGCCCCGGCATTTCGCCGGTGACCGCTCTGGCTGCGGTGGGTTTGGCCGGCTTTGAGGACAGTCCGGCGCGGCAGCTTTCGGCGGGCCAGCGCAAGCGGCTGGCGCTGGCCCGCCTGCTGCTGGTGCCGGCGCGGCTCTGGCTGCTGGACGAGCCCTACGCCAACCTCGACCTGGAGGGTATCGATCTGGTCAATCGCCTCGTTGCGCATCATCTCGGCCGCGGCGGCTCGGCCCTGATCACCAGCCACGGCGCCTACGCCACCGGCGCGGTGCGCACCCGTACCTTGAGCCTCGATCCGGAGCCAGAGCTCGCCGTGATGGAGGCCGCCCGTGGCTGATTCTTCCGCACTCACCGCCTTTGCCGCCCTGCTCCGCCGCGACCTCCTGCTGGTCTGGCGGCGCCGCGGCGATGCGCTGAATCCGGTGCTTTTCGCCCTGCTGGTCGCCACCCTGTTCCCGCTGGCCATCGGCCCCGAGAAATCCACGCTCGCCCTGATTGCGCCCGGCGTGGTCTGGGTGGCCCTGCTGCTGTCGGGCCTGCTGTCTCTCGACACCCTGTTCCGCGGCGATCTCGAGGACGGCAGCCTGGAGATGCTGCTGCTGGCGCCGCAGCCGCTGGCCCTGATGCTGTTCGGCAAGGTGCTGGTGCACTGGCTGACCACGGCCGTGCCCCTGTTGATTGCAACGCCGCTGCTGGCCGAACTGCTGTACCTGCCGCCGGGCCTGCTGCCGGTGCTGATGGCCTCACTGCTGCTGGGCACGCCCCTGCTCAGTCTGGTCGGCGGCGTCATCGTTGCCTTGACTGTCGGCATGCGGCGCTCGGGTATGCTTCTCGCCCTGCTGGCGCTGCCGCTGTACGTGCCGATCCTGATCCTCGGCGCCGGCTGCGTCGCCGCGGCAGCGCAGGGGCTTCCCTACACCGGCGCGCTGCTGCTGCTCGGAGCCGGCGTCGCCCTGCTCACCATTCTCGCGCCGCTGGCCACGGCCACCGCGCTTCGGATCGCGATGACATGAATCCCGTCCTGCTCTGGTTCCACAAGATGGGCTCGCCGCCCAATTTCTACACGTTTGCCGGACGCTGCCTGCCCTGGCTGTACGGCATCGCCATCCCGATGATCGTCTGGGGACTCTATGCCGGGCTGTACCTGGTGCCACCGGACTACCAGCAGGGCGATACCTTCCGGATCATCTTCGTGCATGTGCCGGCGGCGTGGATGAGCCTGTTCATCTATGGCGCAATGGCGGTCAACGCCTTCATCGCCCTGGTCTGGCGGATCAAGCTGTCCGAGCAGCTGGCGATGAACTGCGCGCCGATCGGTGCCGCGTTCACCGCGATCACCCTGCTGACTGGCGCGATCTGGGGCAAGCCGATGTGGGGCACCTGGTGGACCTGGGACGCCCGGCTCACCTCCGAGCTGGTCCTGCTGTTCCTCTATCTGGGCGTGATGGGGCTGTATGCAGCCATCGAAGACCGCCGCGCGGCCGCCCGCGCCGCCAGCTTCCTGGCCCTGATCGGCTTCGTGAACGTGCCGATCGTGCATTTCTCCGTCGACTGGTGGAACACCCTGCACCAGGGCGCCACCATCCGCCTGTTCGGCAAGTCGGCGATGGATCCGAGCATGATCGCGCCGCTGATCGCGCTCGCGTTCGGCACCAAGCTGTGGTTCGTGGCCTCTCTGCTGGCCCGCACCCGCATCGCCATCGCCGAGGCCGAGCGCGGAAAGGACTGGGTGCGTCGGGCGCTGGGAGGTGCGGCATGAGCGCCTGGCTCGACATGGGCGAATACAGCGCCTACGTATGGACCTGCTTCGCGCTGTTCCTGGCCTTTCTGCTGTGGGACCTCGTGGTGCCCGCCTGGCGCCTGCGCCGGCTGCGGCGCGAGATCGCTCTGCGCGAGCGACGCGCGGCCGCCCGCACCGCGACCACCGCTGAAAATCCGATTCCCTGAAGGAGCACGCCATGAACCCCGTGCGCAAGCGTCGCCTGATCGTTGCCAGCCTGATCCTGGGCGCTGGCCTGGTGGCCGGCAGCCTGATCGCGCTGGCCCTGCAGAACAATCTCAACTACCTGCATTCGCCCTCCGAGGTGATGGCTGGCAAGGCGCCCGAGTCCGGGGTGTTCCGGCTTGGCGGCGTGGTGCTGGAGGAAAGCGTGCAGAGCGGCCGCGTCGAAGCGACCCGCGAGGTCGAGTACCGCTTCCAGGTGACCGATCGCGAGGCCGACTATCCCGTGGTTTATCGCGGCGTTCTGCCCGATCTGTTCCGCGAGGGTCAGAGCGTGATCGCCAAGGGCCGCATCGAGGACGGCGTATTCGTCGCCGATCAGGTGCTTGCGAAGCATGACGAGACCTACATGCCTGCCGAGGTCGCCGACAAGATGACCCAGGCGCGCATCGCCCGCGCCGAGAAACTGAAGCAGGAAACCGAAGCCTTGCGTGCAGGTGGCGATGCCGTCGAGGCGGTCGAAGCCCCCCCTGCCAGCCCGCCCGCCGACGGCAAGAGCGGCTACTGATGCGGCGTGCGCCGCGCCCGAGACCGATGGCATGACTCCCGAACTTGGCAACTTCGCACTGGTGCTGGCCCTGGTGCTGGCCGTGGTGCAGTCCACCCTGCCCCTGTACGGCGCCTGGCGCGAACACGCCGGGATGATGGCGGTGGCGCGCTCCACCGCCTACGGCCAGTTCGCCTTCCTGCTGCTCAGCTACCTGATCCTGACGGCGGCCTTCATCCAGCAGGACTTCTCGGTGGCCTACGTGGCCAACAACAGCAACACCCTGCTGCCGATGATGTATCGCATCTCGGCGGTGTGGGGCGCGCACGAGGGCTCGCTGCTGCTGTGGGTGCTGATCCTGGCGGCGTGGACGGTGGCGGTGGCCGCGTTCTCGCGCAGCCTGCCGCTGGAGGTGGTGGCGCGCGTGCTGGGGGTGATGGGCTGGGTCAGCGTCGGCTTCCTGCTGTTCACCCTGCTGACCTCGAACCCCTTCGATCGCCTGCTGCCGGCACCGGCCGAAGGCCGCGACCTTAACCCGCTGCTGCAGGACCCGGGCCTGATCTTCCACCCGCCCATGCTGTACGCCGGCTACGTCGGCTTCGCGGTGGCCTTCGCGTTCGCGATCGCGGCACTCCTCGGCGGCAAGATGGATGCGCAGTGGGTGCGCTGGAGCCGGCCCTGGACCAATGTGGCCTGGGCCTTTCTCACCCTTGGCATCGGCCTTGGCAGCTGGTGGGCCTATTACGAACTGGGCTGGGGCGGCTGGTGGTTCTGGGATCCGGTCGAGAACGCCAGCTTCATGCCCTGGCTGGTCGGCACCGCATTGATCCATTCGCAGGCCGTCACCGAGAAGCGCGGCAGTTTCGCCGGCTGGACCCTGCTGCTCGCCATCGCCGCATTCTCGCTGTCCCTGCTCGGCACCTTCCTCGTTCGCTCCGGCGTGTTGACCTCGGTGCACGCCTTCGCCTCCGATCCCGAGCGCGGCGTGTTCATCCTGATCTTCCTGCTGGTGGTGGTCGGTGGCTCGCTGCTGCTGTATGCGCTGCGCTCGGGCAACATCGAGCGCGGCAAGCCGGCGGCGCCGCTGTCGCGCGACACCCTGCTGCTGGTCAACAACCTGCTGTTCAGCGCGTCCACAGCCATGGTGCTGATCGGCACGCTCTATCCGCTGCTGGCCGATGCGCTGAACCTCGGCAAGATGTCGGTCGGCCCGCCCTACTTCAGCCTCCTGTTCACCGCCCTGATGGTGCCGGTGGTGCTGCTGATGCCGTTTGGCCCTTTCGCCCGCTGGCAGCAGGAGCACTGGGGCCGCTTCGCGCCCCTGCTGAAGTTCGCACTGACGCTGTCCGTGCTTGCCACGGCAGTCGCCTTCTTCAGCATCGCGGACGGCACGCTCAAGACCTGGGCGGGCGTTGCCGGCGCGACCTGGGTGATGGCCGGCACCGCGATCTACGCCTGGAAGCGCTGGCGGACGGCCGCGCCCGGCCGCCGCTTCACCGCCGAAATGAGCGGCATGCTGCTGGCCCACTTCGGCGTCGGCGTGTTCGTCGCCGGCGTGCTGCTGGTGGAGAGCACCAGCATCGAGCGTGACCTGGCCTTGAAGCCGGGCGAGTCGACCGAGATCCGCGGCTTCCGCTTCCAGTTCGACGGCGTCGCCCACCGCGAGGGCCCGAACTTCGAGGCCGACCGCGGCACCGTGCAGGTGTACGACGGCGACCGCCGGGTCGCCACCCTGCACCCCGAAAAGCGCGCCTACAAGAGTGGCGGCCAGATCATGACCGAGGCCGGCATCGATCCCGGACTGACCCGCGATCTCTACGTCGCCCTGGGTGAGCCGCTGGGCGACGGCGAGGCCTGGGCCGTGCGCGTTTACGTCAAACCCTTCATCCGCTGGATCTGGTTCGGCGCCTTGCTGATGACGATCGCCGGCTTCGTGGTCGCCTTCGATCGCCGCTTCCGTCGCGTGCCCGCGGCCGAACCAGCCGCCGCGCCCGGCGCCGCCAGCCCGGATGCACTCGGAGCGCGCGCATGATCCAGCGCCTGCTGCCGCTGATCGTGTTCCTGCTGCTGGCTGCGCTTCTTGGCGCGGGGATCTGGCTGACGACGGTGCGCGATCCCAACGCGATTCCGTCGCCGCTGGTCGGCCGCCAGGCGCCTGCCTTCGAGCTGCCGAGCCTGCACGAGCCGGAGCGCAGGGTGCGCAGCGAGGAGCTGCTGGGCCAGCCCTACCTGTTGAACGTATTCGGCAGCTGGTGCCCGGGCTGCCGCGACGAGCACCCGGTGATCGAGCGCCTCGCGCGCTCCGGGCGCGTGCCGGTGGTCGGCTTCAACTGGAAGGACGAGCGCGAGGACGCGCTGCGCTGGCTCAACCAGTTCGGTGACCCTTATGCGCTGATCGTGGTCGACTTCGAAGGCCGCACCGCGATCGACTACGGCGTCTACGGTGCACCCGAAAGCTTCCTGATCGGCGCCGACGGCAGCGTGCTGTACAAGCACATCGGCCCGATCACCTGGGCCGACGTCGAGCGCGAGATCCTGCCGCGCCTGCCGGCCACCGAGGGCACCGGCCCATGAGGCGCCTGCTCGCCTTCGCCCTCGGCCTGCTGACCAGCCTGTCGGCCCTGGCCATCGATCCCCTGCCCTTCCGCGACCAGGCCGAGGAGGACCGCTTCCGCAAGCTTGCTGCCGAGCTGCGCTGCGTGATGTGCCAGAACCAGTCGCTGGCCGATTCCAACGCGATGATCGCGCAGGATCTGCGCCGCGAAGTCTTCAACCTGATGCGCGAGGGCAAGTCCGACCAGCAGATCAAGGACTTCCTGGCCGAGCGCTACACCGACTTCGTGCTGTACCGGCCGCCCATGCAGGGCGCCAACCTGGTGCTGTGGTTCGCCCCGGCTGGCGTGCTGCTGGCCGGCGCCATCGCCTTGGGGATCATCGTCCGTCGCCGCAGCGCCGGCCTCAAGGACGCCCCCGCGCGACGCGACACCCCCAACGACGAGGAGTGGTAAGCCCCATGTTCTGGATCCTGGCCGCGGTGCTCGGCATCGCCGCGCTGGCCTTTGTGCTGCGCCCGCTGCTGAAGCCGCCCACGCTCGACGCGCACGCGGACAAGCGCCGCGCCCTGCGCGCCGCGGCAGCCACCGGCGCCCTGACCGATGCCGATCTCCGCGAGCGTCTGCAGGCCCTGCCGCCCGAGCCCGCCGCAGCGAAAGCCCCGCCACCCCTGCTGCTCGGCCTCGGCGCCCTGGTGCCCGCGCTTGCGGTTGGCCTGTACCTGTGGGTGGGCAGCCCGCAGGCGCTGGACCCCGCCAGCCATGTCGCCCCGCCGGCACCGACCACCATGGAGGAAGCGATCGCCGCACTCGAAGCGCGCCTGCAAGCGCAGCCGAATGACGTCGAAGGCTGGATCCTGCTTGGCCGCTCGCGCCGCGCGCAGGAAGACTTTGCGGCCGCCGAGGCCGCACTGGGCCGCGCCTTCCGCCTGCAGCCCGACGACATCGAGATCCAGCTCGACTATGCCGAAGCCAAGGCCCTGGCGACCCCGACCCGCCGCTTTGCCGGCGAGTCGCTGGCGCTGCTGGAGCAGGCCCACCAGCGCGAGCCCGGGCACGCGCGCGCCGCCTGGCTGCTCGGCATCGCCGCCGTGCAGGACGGCCGTCCGGCGGACGCGGCCAAGCTGTGGGAGCCGATCCTCGCGCAAATGCCGCAGGACGCACCGGCACGCCCGGCCTTGACGCAGCAGATCAACGAGGCGCGCCGCCAGGCCGGTCTGGCACTGCTGCCCGAGACGGCGGCGACCGCATCGACTGCACCGGGAACCGCGCCCGCGGCTCCCATCACGCCGGCGTCCGCTGACTCGACCGGCGCCCGCATCGAGGTCGAGGTCAGCCTCGCCCCCGAACTGGCCGCACGGCTGCCGGCGGACGCCGTGCTGTTCGTGTTCGCGCGCGCCCCGCAGGGCCCGCGCGCGCCGCTGGCGATCCAGCGACTTTCCGCCGCATCGCTGCCGACCACGGTGCTGCTGGACCAGAGCATGGGCATGATCGAGGGCATGAATCTTGGCGCCTTTCCCGAAGTGGTGGTGGGCGCGCGCGTCTCCGCCAGCGGCAACGCCACCCCGCAGGCGGGCGACCTGGAAGGCCTGACCGACCCTGTCGCCGTCAGCACCGGCCGCGCCAGCGTGGTGATCGACCGGATCCTGCCGTGACCGAATTCGTACCGCCCGCCACCCGCTGGTTCCACCTGCCCTCGCCGTTTCCGATGAAGCGCGGCGGCTGTCTGGACGGCGGCCGTCTCGCCTTTGAGACCTGGGGCGAACTCGACGCCCACCGCAGCAACGCGGTGCTGGTCCTCACCGGCCTGTCGCCGAGCGCGCACGCCGCCAGCCATGCCGACGATCCGGAATCCGGCTGGTGGGAAGCCGTGATCGGCCCGGGCAAACCCATCGACACCCGGCGCTGGTTCGTGATCTGCGTGAACTCGCTGGGCAGCTGCCGCGGCAGCAGCGGTCCGGCCTCGATCAATCCCGCTACGGGCGAGCCCTGGCGGCTGACCTTCCCCGAGCTGTCCGTGGAGGACGGCGCGCGCGCCGCCTACGCCCTGGTGCGGGGCCTCGGCATCGAACAGCTCGACACCGTGGTCGGCTGCTCGATGGGCGGGATGACGGCGCTGGCCTTCCTGCTGCAGCACCCGCTGGCGGCGCGGCGCATGCTCAACGTCTGCGGCGCCGCCCACGCCCTGCCCTTTTCGATCGCCGTGCGCTCGCTGCAACGCGAGGCGATCCGCCTTGATCCGCTGTGGAATGGCGGCGACTACAGCGACGACGCCTACCCCGAGAACGGCATGCGCATCGCCCGCAAGCTGGGCGTACTGACCTACCGTTCGGCGATCGAGTGGCATGGCCGCTTCGGCCGCGTGCGGCTGGACAGCGAACTGCGCGAGGACGATCCCTTCGGCCACGAGTTCCAGGTCGAAAGCTACCTGGAAGGCCACGCGCGGCGCTTCATCCGCCAGTTCGACCCCAACTGCTACCTGTACCTTTCGCGCTCGATGGACTGGTTCGACTGCGCGGAATATGGCGAGGGCGATGTGCTGCGCGGGCTCGCGCGCATCCGCCTGCAGCAGGCGCTGGTGATCGGCGTCGAGACCGACATCCTGTTCCCGATCGAACAGCAGTCGCAGATCGCCGAAGGGCTGCGCCGCGGCGGCGCCGACGTGCACTTCGCCAGCCTGCCCTCGCCGCAAGGGCATGACGCTTTCCTGGTCGATTTCGCGCGCTTCTCGCCGCTGATCGAGGATTTCATGTGCGCGGTGGCAGCCCCCTGACCGCGCGTGTCCCGACCAACGGTCACACCGCCGTCCCACCAACGAAAACGCCCCGCTCGGGGGCGGGGCGTCGTCGCGAGCCTGCCGGGGCAGTGCGAGGATCAGGCCTTCTTGCGGGCCGGAGCCTTCTTGGCCGGCGCCACAGCCGCCTTCGGGGTCACCGCCAGCGCGGTCGCCTTGGCGCCGCGTGGACGCGCGTTGCCGTAGCTGTGGTTGTAGATCTTGCCCTTGCGGGTGCGGGTATCGCCCTTGCCCATAATGTGCTCCTTGGAAAGTCTGGAAGCGGGTCGCTTCGGAAGGCCGCGTAGCCTATCACCTCAAGCCCGCAGCGCAAGCCGACAGCGCTCCGCCTGCAGTGTCCAGGGCGGACCTTCGGCATGCGAGGATCATCGCCTCGGGCGCGGGAGGGAGTCGCCACCCCAGCATGCGCGCACGCCGGGCGATGAGCCGCCCATTTCAGGAGGAAACCGATGTCCGACACCCGCCTCGCGCGCCGAATCGCCCAGCTCGAACGCCTTCCCGCCTGGATCCGCCCCTGGCTGCGCGATCGCATCCTCGGCCGCGCGGTCCCGATGGTGGGCACCGCGCGCCTGCACTTCGAGCGGATCGATGCCGAGGGGGTGGTGCTGGTCATCGCCAATCGGCGACCGATGCAGAACCACATCGGCGGCGTGCATGCGGCCGCCATGGCCCTGCTCGCAGAGACCGCCACGGGCTTCTGCCTGGGCTGGCACCTGCCCGACGACCGCCTGCCCCTGATCAAGAGCCTGCAGGTCGACTTCAAGCGCCGCACGGTCGGCGCGCTTCGGGCCACCGCTGCGCTGACGGCGGAACAGATCGAGCACATCCGCGCAGAGCCCAAGGGCGAGCTGCTGGTGCCGGTCAGCGTGGCTGACGAATCAGGCGAAGCGCCGATCGAATGCCGGATGCTGTGGGCTTGGATACCGCGCCAGCGTTGAGCCGCGGCAGGACCGCAGGCTCAGTGCCCGCAGTCCGGCCCGTGCCGGTGGGTGCGCGCCGACAGCTTCAGATTGCGCAGGTGTGCGGCGGCGACCAGCAGGCCACCGGCGGTCATCAGCACGGCGTGCGGCACCAGTTCGTGGTGCAGGGGCCCGAAGCTGCCGAACCAGAGCAGGCCGAGCCCCGGCGCGAGCAGCGCGAACGCGCTGAGCCCGCGATGCCAGCGGAAGCCAGCAAGCAGGCTCGACAGCGCGAGCAGGGTGGCGAAGACGACGAAGCCGCGCTCCAGCCACTCCGAGGCCAGGAAACTGGCCCCCAGCGCAGGCAGAAGGGCCAGCAGCAGCGGCCAGCTGGCGCAGTGGACGGCACACAGGAATGAGGCGGTGGCGCCAACGCGATCGGCACCGTCGCGCGCCGCTCCCACGGCATCCACGGCCAGCGAAGGCAGGCGCTCCAGGCGCTGAGCAACAGGGGAATGCATCGCCATGCGTGGCTCCGATACGACAGCGGGCGTGGCGCAGGACTTTCGGCCTGCGCGATCCCGAGATGTCATAGTATAACGTCTGCCGCTTCCAAGACGAGGGCGCCATCTGAGCGCCCTCTTTTTGGACCTCAGATCGCAACGTTATAACGCCGGAGCCCGCATGAAGATCCACCCTCTCACGCTCGTCATCAGCGCCCTTCTGCCCCAGCTGGTCCTCGGTCAGGGTATGGCCCCCCATGACGAAGAGCGCGCACGCACCCTGGACCAGCTGATCGTGACCGCGTCACCGCTGCGCTCGAACTCCGAGAACGTGGTCCAGCCCGTCGAGGTGCTCGCCGGCGAAGCGCTCGACGACCGCCGTGCGGGAACCCTGGGCGAGACGCTGTCCAGTGTGCTCGGCGTGCAGACCTCGTTCTTCGGCACGGGCGTGGGACGCCCGATCATCCGCGGCCAGGAAGGCGCGCGCGTGCAGGTGCTGAACGAGGGTATCGGCAGCCTGGATGCATCGACCACCAGCGTCGACCACGCGGTCAGCATCGAGCCCTTCCTCGCCGAACAGATCGAGGTTCTAAAGGGTCCGGCAACCCTGCTCTATGGGCCGGGCGCGATCGGCGGTGCAGTGAATGTGGTGGACGGTCGCGTGCCCAGCGCGCTGCCGGATGCGCCGATCAGCGGACGCGCCGAACTGCGCGCCGGCACCGTGGCCGACGAACGTAGTGCCATGTTTCGCCTAGATGGCGCGGCCGGGCGAATCGCCTGGCACCTCGATGGCTTCCGCCGCGACACCTCGGACTACGAGATCCCGGGCTATGCGCGACATCAGCATGACGACGAGCACGAGCACGAGCACGAAAACGAACACGAGGACGAGCACGGCCACGAAGAGGAGGAAAATCCCTTCGGACTGCTGCCGAACAGCGCGGTCGACACGCGCGGCGGCGCGGTCGGAGCCAGCTACATCGGCAGCCGCGGCTTCCTCGGTCTTGCGGTCAGCCGCTATGAAACGCTCTACGGCGTTCCGGGCCATGGCCACCACGAACACGCGCATGAGCATGGTCACGAGGGCGAAGACGAGGAAGAAGAGGGCGAGGAGCAGGTCCGCATCGACCTCGGACAGACCCGCTACGACCTCAAGGGCGGCCTGACCGAGCCCTTCGCCGGCGTGGAGTCGATGAACCTGCGTATCGGCGCCAACAACTACCGGCACGTCGAGCTGGAAGGCGACGAGATCGGAACGCGCTTCGACAACGATGCCGTCGAAGCGCGTGCCGACCTGGTGCACGCGCCCATCGCCGGCTGGCGTGGCGCGCTCGGGGTGCAGACCTCGCGGCGCGATTTCAGCGCGGTGGGCGAAGAGGCCTTCGTGCCGCCCTCGCTGACTCGTGACATCGGCCTGTTCCTGATCGAGGAGCAGGATCTCGATCGCTGGAAGTTCGAATGGGGCCTGCGCGCGGATCGCGTCGAAGTCGAGGCCGAGGGCCACGAGCGCCGCCGCTTCTCGGGTTTCAGCGCCTCCGCCGGCGCGCTTTTCCGCCTCAATGACGCCCTTCACTTCAGCGCCGGATTCGACCGCGCCGAGCGCGCGCCGAACGCCGAAGAGCTCTACTCGAACGGTCCGCACCTCGCCACCAGTGCCTTCGAGATCGGCGATGCCACGCTGTCCAGCGAGACGGCGCGCCAGATCGAGATCGGCGCCCATCTGCACGCCGGCCCGCTGAGCGGCAAGCTGTCCATCTATCGCAATCGTCTCAATGACTTCATCTATCTCGACGAAACCGGCGAAGAGGAGGACGGACTGCCGGTGCGGCTCTGGACCCAGGCCGACGCCACCTTCCGCGGACTCGAGACCGAGCTGAGCTGGGCGGTCGTCGACAACGCCAGCGGCGCGTGGAATCTGCGCCTGAGCGGCGACGGCGTGAACGCCAAGCTCGACCAGGGCGGCCGCCTGCCGCGCATCGCTCCCTCGCGCACCACGCTGGGCATCGATTGGGACCTGGGCGGCTGGCGCGCCTCGGTGGAAACCCAGCGCTACGCGCGGCAGGACGATGTCGCCGAGTTCGAGGAGCCTACCGATGGCTTCAGCCTGCTGAACGCAAGCCTCGCCTATCACTGGGATGTCGGCGACATCGGCTGGGAGGTCTATCTGCGCGGAAACAACCTGGGCAACCGCGAGGGGCGTATGCACACCTCGGTGCTGAAGGAAGTCGCCCCCCTGCCGGGACGCAATCTCCTGTTCGGACTGCGCGCCTTCTTCTGAGGCGCAATCCCGGCAATCTGCTGCGGGATCGGACCAACGGCGACAGTTCGACGTCGGTCCGGTCTCCGCGCAGCCTGGGCGCGCCCGAGCTGCCATCCCCGGCGCCGCAGGCCTCCGATCAGCAGCCCTGCGAGTGCGGCACACGCCGCGTGGACGACGACGGGCTCCACCCCTGGACCCGCCGTCGTCTGTCGCGAACTGTCCCGGGCTTCCGGCCTGGCCTGCGCCGCACTGCAGGGCAGCCGGGCCGGAAACGAAGACGGGTAGGCGGCAAGAAAATCGCCGCATGGGCCCGCACCGGCCTCCCTGCCGATCGGCGCCGCCGACTGCGCGCGGTGCTCAAGCGCACCGCGGGATAGAAAAGCCAAGAGCGTAAGGACACGGAACTAGGACTTGACGCGGAATGCGCCGCGCCGGGACGCGGCAGAACACGGCACGTGACCGCTCAGCGGCTGCCCGCTACCGATGCGGTGCCGCCCGCCTGCAGCGACAGGACCGACTCGCGGGGACCCAGCGGAGGGTCCAGCACGAACTGGAAGCCGAGGCTCAGGAATCCGAGCACCAGGAAGAAGGAAACAAGCGTCTTCCGCAGGCGCAGCACGTTGCGCGCCGGGTGCGCGCTGGTCAGCCAGAAGGCTCCCAGGGCCAGCAGCAGGAACACGAACGACAGGATCAGCATGGGCCACCTCCTTCGGGTTCATGGACAACACGCGGCGCGCCAGCAGTGCGCCTTGCCGCTTCATCCTCCTGATCACGCCGCTGGCGCGGTGCGCCGCGACAGACACCTGAATTCGCTCGAACCACCCGCGCCTGCGGCCGATCGCAACCGCGGCGCCAGAGCGGTGCAGCCGGAACGGCCGCGCTCCGTGGCCCTGTGTCAGTCATCAAGCGCCACATCCCACAGCAGCGCGCCGTCGCGCAGGCTGAGCAGATGTTCGCTGGATGCGCCACTGCGCTCGGTGCGCAGGCTGCGCGCCCGCAAGCCGCCGGCGCCGTCGGCGAGCAGATCGGTGACCTCGCCCTCCAGCTCCAGCTTCCAGCGCATCGCGCCCGAGTCCATCGCGATCGCCAACAGGGTGGTGCGGGCGTCCGGGAAGGCCGCCGAGGTCGGACGCGCCAGCGCGAGATACAGCACCTCGTGATCTTCGACCAGTGACGTCACTGCGCCCTCGCCCAGGCTCAGCAGCCAGGCAGTGCGCCCCAGCGCGTCGAAGTAGCGCAGCTCGACGGCCGGCGGCCGGTCGGCGGCGTCCAACGGCAGACGCTCGCTGACCAGCACGGTGTTGCCGCGCGCGTCCGCCCACAGCCCGCGCGCACTCAGCTGACCGCCCGTCGGCGCCCGCGCCGCGGCGACGCCGGACTCGGGCCGGACAGCCTCGGGCTGCAGCGCACTGGCGACGGCCGCGGCAGTCAGCAGCAGCACGGCCACGGGGACCAGCGAGTGCAGGCTGAAGCGCATGGTGGGCGAATTCCTTTCGTGGGCCGGCATGCTGCGGCGATGCTGTGGAGCAAACCACGCGGGCGCCTTGTTTTCAGTCCCCCGAATGTGGGGCTTGCGTAGCAGCCGATCAGCGCAGCGCAGCCTGTGTCCGACCTTTGTATCCGCTTTGTAGGCGGGCCTGCGCCAGCTCGCCCTGCGTGTTAGCGTGCGCCGGCCTGTGCTCGGGCGATTTCCGGTGTCGATCCACTCGTGTCCAGCCTGTTCGTCCGCCTCTATGTCGGCCTGATCCTGGCGATGCTGGTCATCGCCGGCGGCGTGCTGGCGGGCCTCGGACTGATCGAATCCCTGCGCGCGGCGAACTATCGGGAAGCAGTGCTTACGGCGCCCATGCAGCTCATGTCGGAAGGCGTCGCCCGCCACTCGGGCGAAGAGCGCCAGCGCTGGCTGGACATCGCCGCACGCCTGCTGACCGCCGAACTGCGCGTCGAGACGACCCCGCAACCGCCGCGCACCCTGGTGGTCGAGCGCACCGGCGAGCAGCAGTACCGGGCGCGACTGGCCCTGCCCGGCAGCGACAACGAGCAGCTGGTGCTGCTGTTCCAGAACTGGACGGAACAGCAGTGGCGGGCCACCACCTTCTTCCTGCTCAACGAGCTGGGGCGACTGCCGCCGGACACGCAGCGCGAGGCCCTGCAGCGGATCGCCGACAGCCTGCCTTATCCGGTGCGCCACCTGGGTCTCGACGAGGTCGAGCTGGATCCACGCCAGCGCGAGCGCATCGCCGCCGGCGAAGTCGTGATGCAGATCGAATGGCGCGATGGTGGCCGTCCGAGCACCCGCTTCTTCGCGCCCTACGGCCAGCGCGGCGACGTGCTCGCCGTGGGTCCCGTCCCGAGCCTGGGGCCCCTGCCCCTGCCCGTGGTGCTGTCGGTCATCGTCGCGGCGGCCCTGGCCTTCTCCGCCGTCGCCATGTGGGCGATCCGCAGCCTCGAGCGGCGGCTGCAGCGCATCGATCGCGCGCTGTCGCGCTTCGGCACCGCGGACTTCGAGCTGGGCGAGCTGGGCCCGACCTCGCCCGATGCGATCGGAAGGCTTGCGCAGTCCACCCATCGCATGGCCGCCCGCATCCGCAGCCTGCTGCGCGCCCAGCAGGAGCTCGTACAGGGGATTTCCCACGACCTGCGAACGCCGGTGGCGCGGGTCCGCCTGCGGCTGGAGCTGCTGCGGGTGGACGAGTCACAGCATGAGCGCGTGGCCGGCATCCGCCGCGACCTCGATGAGCTTGAGAGTCTCATCGACGCCTCCATCACCTACTCGCGGCTCGACGAGGGCGGCATGGTCCTGGCCACCCAGGCCTTCGATGTCGCCCAGGAGCTCGGCGATGTGCTGCGGGACCAGAGCCTGCTCGCCCGCGATATCGCCCTGTCGATCGACCTGCCGCCCACCCAGCGCCCCCTTTCGGCCGACCGCGCCTTGCTGCGCCGGGCAGTGCAGAACCTGCTGGGCAATGCGCTGCGCCATGCCCACTCCCGGGTGGCCGTGCAGCTGCGCGAAGCGCCGGGTGGCGTAAGCATCGCCGTCGAGGACGACGGCCCCGGTGTCCCCGAGTCCCAGCGCGAGCGGATCTTCGAGCCGTTCTCGCGCCTCGACGAGACTCGAAGCAAGAGTTCGGGGGGCTATGGCCTGGGCCTCGCCATCGTCCGCCGGATTGCCGAACGCCACGGTGGCCGCATCGCCTGCGGCGTCGCCGCGCTGGGCGGCGCCCGCTTCGAGCTGGAGCTGCCCTGGGCCGCTGGCAGCGCCACCCCCTCGCCTGCACGATCATGAACAGCTACACTCGCGCGTCATGAAGACCCAATCGCTCGCGATGCTGGCTGTCCTGCTCTGCGCCGCCCAGGCTGACGCCCTGGCCGCAGATCCTTCCCGCAGCTCCCGCGACCGCAGTGCCGACAAGGCCGAAGCGGCAGCGGTGGCAGCGACCAAGCCCGCCGCCGAGGATTGGGGAATCTGGAACCGCGCGCCCCGGCGCGCCGGACGCGATCCGTTGCTGGCTCTCGGCCAGCGCGACCGCGCCCCCAACCCCGAACCGATCGATGCTGCCGTACGCAGCGACCCCGCCGACCGCAATGTCGACAATGGCGAAATCGATCTAAACCTCTGGGACAGCGGCCGAATCACCCTGCCGCCGCCGCCCAAGCCCGATGACGGCACCTGATCGGACGACGCGCCGCTCCATCACTTCCGCGCGACTGCCGCTTGCCGGCCGACTGCTCCTTGCCGGTCTGGTTCCCTTCGGGCCGTCCGGCCTCTTGCATGCCGCCGTACCCGAGTGCCCCGAGCCCGAGGCCTGCCTCGAAGCCGCGCTCGCCGCGCGCGAGGAACAGGGCGAGCTTGCCGCCCTGGAATGGCTGGACGCCCTGATCGCGGAGCACCCGCAGCGCCTGCGCGCCCGCGCCGAACGTGCGCTCAGCCTGTATCGCCTGCATCGCATGCAGGAAAGCATCGACGAGATCGACGGCCTGCTTGCACTGGAGCTTCCGCGCAACGTCCGCGCCAACCTCCAGGCCCTGCGTGACGAGGCCCGCTTCCGCCTGACCTCACGCGCCACCACCCGCTTCGGCATGCGCCTCGCCCTCGGCCATGACGACAACGTGGCCAGCTTCGCCGACTTCGACGCGCGTCGCGAAGGCACCAGCACGGCCATCGGCACCATCGGCGGCAGTCCGGATGAGTACACCGAAGCCGCGGGCCGCCTGCGCCTGCGCAGCGTCGGCACGGGCACGATCAACAGCCGCTTCGACGCCGACCTGAACCTGCGCCGCTATGCCCGGCAAAGCGAGTTCGACCTCGCCGACCTGCGCCTGCGCGGCGGCGTCGAGTGGCGTCCAAGCGGACTGTTCGGCCTGTCGCTGGCACCGGGCCTGCGCCACCTCAACCGCGAAGGCGAACCCCTGCTCAGCGACGGCAGCCTCGAACTCGCCGCTGGCTTCAGCCACGACCCGCTGTCGCTGCGGATTGGCCTGGAGCGCGCAGCGCGCCGCTACGACAGCAGCCGCTTCGCCGGACTCGACGCCCTGCACTGGGCCGGCAGCCTGCGCGGCCAGCTGATCTTCGGCCGCGAGGTGCAGTGGTGGCTGGCCGCCGACCTGGAGTACCGCGAGGAGCAGGCGCGCAGCCGGGTTCAGTCGCGCGATCTCGAACGCGCCAGCCTCCACGCCGGGCGCAGCAGCGAATCGCACGAATGGTCACTGTCTCTGGACGACAGCCGCTATCGCTACCGCGGGGGCAGCGGCCAACCGCCGGTCGTGCTGCCGCCGGTCGACTTCGACAGCGACGAAGGCCCGCCCAAGCCGGTCACCTTCGGCGTCAACCGATTGATCTACCGCAGCCTTGAAGCCCGTTATCGCTATCACCTCGATGCCCGCTGGAGCCTGCAGCTGCGGCTGCGCCGGCAGCTGTCCGCGATTGGCGGCATCGAGGCTTCTCTGGACCGTACCAGCATCGATGTCGGAATCGAATGGAACCGCTGACGCCTGACCCTACTGAGCTTGCGCCCTTGCGCCTTCTGGTCGTCGAGGACGACCCCGAACTCGGCAGCCTGCTGCAGGAATACCTCGGCGCCCAGGGCTACCAGGTCGACCTGGAACCGAACGGTCGCGCCGCGGTGGCGCGGATCCTCGCCGAGCCCTATGCGCTGGTGATCCTCGACCTGATGCTGCCCGGCGAAGACGGCTTCGGCGTCTGCCGGCAGGTGCGGCCGCTGTATCACGGACGCATCCTGATGCTCACCGCGCGCGAGGACAGCATCGACCAGGTGCTGGGGCTGGAGCTGGGCGCGGACGACTACGTGCGCAAACCCGTCGAGCCTCGCGTGCTGCTGGCGCGCGTGCGGGCGCTGCTGCGCCGCGACCCGGTGCCGGTCAGCGTGCCGCCGGCCGCGGCGGCCACCCCTGCGCGTGCGGCCGCACCCGCCGTACTGAGCCTGGCCGGCATCACCCTCGACGAGGGTGCGCATGAAGTGCGCGTGCAGGGGGAGCCGATCGACCTCACCGAAGCGCAGTTCGGCCTGCTGCGCCTGTTCCTGCGGAACGCCGGCGTGGTGATGTCGCGGCAGGAACTGTTCAGCGGCCTGCGCGGCATCGACTACGACGGCCAGAACCGCGGCATCGACCTGCTGGTTTCGCAGCTGCGCGCGCGCATCGGCGACGATCCCGCGCAGCCACGGCTGATCAAGACCATCCGCGCCCGCGGCTATCTGTTCGTGCGCCCGGGCGAGGAGCCGCGCGGCGACGGCTGACGCGCCACCGACCCCCGCTACTCGTAGTTCTCGTCACGCGCGTCGCCCTCACCTTCGACTTCGGCATCGCCCGATGGATCTTCCATGGGGTCGGGTCCGGGCTCGCCATTGACCGGCGGACGTCCCGCGTCTTCCTCGAAGGGCAGCACCGCCTGGCCGGTCGCGGCCTGGGTGACCGCGCCGGTTTCGCTGGTCTCCTCGCCGAGGTGGAAGATCGCATAGCCGGGCAGCACCACCTGGTTCAGGGCCATGCCGATGACGCGTCCCGACACGCTCGCGACGATGTCCGTTTCCGAGTTCTCCAGCGGATCCACGATCAGGCCGATGCGCTGCCCACGCTGCACGCGCTCCCCCAGGCTGACGTCGCTGATCAGCATGCCGCCGCGGTTGGCGCGCACCCAGCGCGACTCGTAGAAGATCGCCTGCGGCTCCAGCCATGCCGGGCTGTCGCGCACCATGCCGAGCTTGTGTACCAGGGTAAGCAGCGCCTGCACGCCGGCCTCGATCTCGCGCGGCTCAAGCTCGCCCGGGCCGCCCACTTCGAAGGTCACCGCGGGGATTCCGGCCTGGGTGGCCGCCACCCGCAGCATGCCGCGCGAACCCGCGCTGTGCAGGACCGGAGTGGCGCCGAATCCGCGGGTGAACTCCAGCACGTGCGGTATGCGCAGGTCGGCGCGCACCTGCGGCAGGTTGATGCGGTCGAAGCTGCCGGTGTGCATGTCGACCAGGGCGTCGCAATGGCGCGCCACCTGATCGAAGAAGCTGTGGGCGATGCGCGAGGCAATGCTGCCGGTGGGGCTGCCGGGGAAGAAGCGATTGAGGTCACGGCGGTCCGGCAGGTAGCGCGAGTTGCGGCTGAAGCCGAACAGATTGACCACGGGCACGCCGATCACGGTGCCAGCCAGCGGGCTGGTCGAGAGCTCCTTCATCACCCTGCGCACGACCTCGACGCCGTTCAGCTCGTCGCCATGGACCGCGGCGGTGAGGCACAGCACCGGTCCGGCGCGGTCGCCGTGCACGACGTCGACCGGCGTGCGCATGTCGCCACCGGCATAGGTCTGGCTGGCGTTCCAGTACAGGCGGGTACGCGTGCCCGGCTCGACCTCGGCACCCAGCAGGCTGAAGCTTCGGATCACCCGCGGGCCGACGAACTCAGGACTGTCAGGGTCGCCCACCGGTTCGATCGCGGGTGGGCCGGCATCGGCCTGGCCCGGCCAGTCGTAGGCGAGTCGCTGCAAGGTCTCGCTGTCGGCGGCGAGGTCGGCCGTCGAGTCGGCGGGTCCATCACCCGCGGTCGCCGAATCAGGTCGGGCCTGCGGTAGCACTGCGTCTGCCTGCGTCGTTTCGCCCTGCACTTCGGCTGCGGCAGCCGGGTCAGGCGAAGCATTCACGCCTGCAGCGCCTGCGGAGGCCGCTGCATCGACAGGCCCCGGAACGGACGCCGGAGCATCGCCCGGCGGCGCAAAGGTGTCGGGCGCCGGCGGCCCCATTTCGATGGCGCCGGGGGGCGTGGCCTCCGCGGGCTCGGGCAGAGCCTCCTGGACGGCGCGTGCATCGTCCTCGATCGCCGGCAGTGCCAGCGTCTCACCGCCCTCTGCGGGAGGCTCTTCGGCGATCGGATCCGGCCAGGGGCCCAGTTCGGGCGCCGGTCGCGGCGCTTCGCTGGCGGAGGCAGCGGCCGCCGTGCACGCCAGCAGCGCATGCAGGACCCAGGCGCGCCAGACAAAGCTGCGCCGCCCTGGGGGGCGAGTCCGCTCCGCTGCGGTCAGCGCAGCCTCAGCGGCCTGCATTCGCCGCCACGCAATCGGCGCAGAGACCATGCACTTCCAGGGTCTGCGCGTGCGGCTCGAAGCCCAGCGCGCGCGCCTGTCCGAGCAACAGGCGGGTCACGGCTTCGTCTTCCAACTCCACCGTGGCCAGACAGCCCCGGCAGATGAGGAATGGCACCGAATGCTGGTGCCGCGGGTGATGGCAGCCGACGAAGGCGTTGATCGATTCCAGCTTGTGGATGAAGCCGTTCGCCAGCAGGAAGTCGAGCGCGCGATAGACCGTCGGCGGGGCGACCGGCCCGCGCGCGTCGCGCATCTGGTCGAGCAAGGCATAGGCCTTGACCGGCCGGTCGGCGTCGGCGATCAGGCGCAGCACCTGCTCGCGCAGGGCCGTCAGCCGCAGGCCGCGCTCACGGCAGACCGCCTCCACCTCGGCGAGGTAGGCGGCGGCGTCATGGACATGGCTCTCTGGATGGCTGCAGGCCTGGTGGGCCGCTTTGGGCTCGTGCGACATGCGCCGGATCATAGCATCGGGCCTGCGTGGCTCCGGTCGCGGTTCAACCGACATCTGAGGGCGCAGAAACCCTCAACCGACCCGGGCGATCGCGTCCTCGATGCGCTTCAGCGCGCCCTTGCGTCCAGCCAGGAAGACCGTGTGCTCGATCGACGGCGACACCGTGCCGCCGGTGGTGGCGACGCGCAGCGGCTGGGCGACCTTGCCCATGCCCAGCGCCAGCGCGGCCGCGGTGGCTTCCAGAGCGCCGTGTACGGCGGTCGGGCTCCATTCCTGAAGGGCGGAAAAACGTGCATGCGCCTCGCGCAGCACCGCGACCGCCGGCCTCAGATGCTTCTCGACCGCGGCCTCGTCCCAGGCCTGGATGGGGCCGTACCACAGCGCCGCACGCTCGGCCATTTCCTTCAGGGTCTTCACGCGATCGCGCAGGGCGACGACGACGTCGGCCGGATTCGGCCCCGAGGCGAGATCGTAGCCGGCCTGCTCCAGATGCCAGTGCAGGTGCTTGGCGACCTCGGCCGGGTCGTCGGTCTTCAGGTAGTGCTGGTTCAGCCAGGCCAGCTTGTCGAAATCGAAGCGCGAGGCCGCGCGGTTGACGTCGTCGATTCGGAACAGGCGGACCATCTCCTCGATCGAGAAGATCTCCTGGTCGCCGTGGCTCCAGCCGAGGCGCACGATGTAGTTGAGCAGCGCATGCGGCAGGTAACCGTCGTCGCGGTACTGCATCACGCTGACCGCGCCGTGGCGCTTGCTGAGCTTGGCGCCGTCGGCACCGAGGATCATCGGCAGGTGCGAGAAGCGCGGCACCGGCGCGCCCAGGGCCTCGTACAGATTGATCTGGCGCGGCGTGTTGTTGACGTGGTCGTCGCCGCGAATCACGTCGGTGATGCCCATGTCGAGGTCGTCGATGACCACGGCGAAATTGTAGGTCGGGTAGTCGTCCGAGCGGATCAGCACGAGGTCGTCAAGCTCGGTGTTCGACCACTCGATGCGCCCCTTGACGCGGTCGTCGAAGACTACGCTGCCAGTGAGCGGATTCTTCAGGCGGATGACCCGGTTGGGGTCGTCGCGGCGCGGCAGGTTCAGCTCGCGCGAACGGCCGTCGTAGCGCGGCTTCTCGCCGCGCTCGGTGGCGGCGGCGCGCATGGCGTCGATCTCCTCGCGGGTTTCGTACGCGTAGTAGGCCTTGCCCGCCTGCACCAGCTCCGAGGCGACCTGGCGGTAGCGCTCCAGACGATGGGTCTGGAAGATCGGACCTTCGTCGGCGTCCAGCCCCAGCCAGCGCATGCCGTCGAGGATGGCGTCGACCGCGGCCTGGGTGCTGCGCTCGCGGTCGGTGTCCTCGATGCGCAGCACGAACTGCCCGCCTTCGTGGCGTGCGGCCAGCCAGCAATAGAGCGCCGTGCGGGCGCCGCCGATGTGCAGGTAGCCGGTGGGACTGGGGGCGAAGCGGGTGCGACAGGTCATGGCGTGGCCGGGCGGCGAAAACGGGCGCGGATTGTAGCAGCGCCATCGGGAACCTCCGGCCGCGACCCGGGGTCCAGCGGCGCGCGGCGCGACCCGCTTGCTGCCTACAATGCCGGGCCCGGCCCTGTGGCCGGCGCCGGCCGTCGCCGCCGAGCGCACCACCGTCATCCGATTCCCTTCGCCCAACGAGGAGCCGACATGCTTCGCAGCCTTGCCCTGACGCTCGCCTTCCTGCCCTTCGCCACCTTCGCGCAGGACACCGCCCCCAGCGCTCCCCCGGCACCGGCGCCTGCGCCCGCCGCCGAGCAGCCGGCCGCCCCCGCGCCGCGCGTCGCGCTCACCACCAATCTCGGCCGCATCGTGATCGAGCTCGACCCGGTCAAGGCGCCGAAGTCCGCGGAGAACTTCCTGCAGTACGTGCGCGACGGCTTCTACGCCGGCACCGTGTTCCACCGCGTCATCCCGGGCTTCATGGCCCAGGGCGGCGGTTTCACCGCCGACCTGCAGCTGAAGCCGACCCGCGCGGCGATTCCGAACGAGGCCAACAACGGCCTGTCCAACCTGCGCGGCACGGTCGCGATGGCGCGCACCAATGATCCGCACTCCGCGACCGCACAGTTCTTCATCAACGTGGTCGACAACCAGCGCCTCGACTTCGTCTCCGAGCAGGACGGCCTGTGGGGCTATGCGGTGTTCGGCAAGGTCGTCGAAGGCATGGAAGTGGTCGACAAGATCATCGCCATCCCGACCGGCGGCCAGGGCCCGCTGCCGAGTGCCGTGCCGATGGAGCCGGTAGTGATCGAAAGCGCCGAGCTGCTGGCCGACACTCCCGCGGGCTGAACCGGCCCGTCGTGCGCCGGGCGGGATCCGCACTCCCGTCCGGCACTGCCTCCCTCCTGCAAGCGGCGCACTGCGTGAGCCAATTCTTCATCTCAGATCTGCATCTCGACACGGCACGCCCACAGATCACCGAGCTGTTCCTGCGCTTCCTGCGCGATGAGGCCCAGCAGGCCGAGTCCCTGTACATCCTTGGCGACCTGTTCGAGGCCTGGATCGGTGACGACGCGCCGGGTGCGCTGGGCAACGAGGTGGCGCACTCGCTGTCGGCCTGCGCGCGCGCCGGCACGCGGCTTGGTTTCATCCGCGGCAACCGCGATTTCCTGATGGGGCCTGCCTATGCCCGCCGCTGCGGCATCCAGCTCCTGCCCGACCCCTGCGTCCTGAAGCTGGGTGACCACCCCACCCTGCTGCTGCACGGCGATCTGCTGTGCACCGCCGACATCGCCTACCAGCGCTTCCGGGCGCAGAGCCGCAGCCCGGACTGGCAGGCGGTCTTCCTCGCGCGGCCGCTGGCCGATCGCGAAGCGTTCGCAGCGCAGGCGCGCGGCGAGAGCCAGCGCTACCAGCAGTCGCTGCAGTCCGAGCTGACCGACGCCCAGCCCGAGGCGGTCGACGCCATGCTGCGTTTGTATGGTGTTGGCCGGATGATCCATGGCCACACGCACCGCCCCGCCGTGCATGCGCTGCCTTCAGGCGCCCGTCGCTACGTGCTGGGCGACTGGTATGACCACGGCAGTGTGCTGCGCATCACCGGCAGCGACTGGCAGCTTTCGCGCCTCTGAGCCCGCCCCCTGAGCGGACGGATTGACCCGCCCGCGACGGTCACCGCTGCTATCCTCCCCACCGTACGCAGGAGCATGGTCATGAATCCATCGCGCTCGACGCCACCGCAACACCACCTCCGCGCCCGTCCTCTGCTGTGGCTGCTTGTAGCGATCCTGGCCGGCCTGCTGGGCGCTTGCGCAAGCGGCCCGAAGAAGCGGATCTTCCCGCCCAGCGCCAGCGTGCAGGAACTGCGCGTGCTGGATGACGGACGCTGGGAGCTCGATCTGCGCGTGCAGAACTTCAGCACGGTGGCGATGCGCTTCGAGCAGCTGCGTGCGGAACTCAGCGTCGCCGGCGAACCGGCTGCCGCAATCGACCATGCCGTGGCCGACAGCGTCCCGCCCAACAGCGCCGAGGTCGTGCGGATCACGCTGACGCCCTCCCCCAGCGCGGCCACTGCGGTGCGCGATGCGCTGCAGTCAAGGCGCGGCCTTGGCTACCGGCTGGCCGGCACCCTCTCCACCAGCGAACCCGGCACCCGCCAGGACCGCTTCGAATTCGACAGCGCGCTGACCCCGATGCCGGGGCTTGAAGGCGTGCTGCGCTGATCCCCAAACGAGCCCACGAGACTCCGCCATGAACAGCTACCGCGCCCCTGTCCGCGACCTGCGCTTCGCCCTGCATGACCTGGTCGGCTTTGAAGCCCACGCCGCCAAGCTGCCCGGCGGCGAGAACTTCAACCGCGAGCTGGTCGACGCGGTGCTCGACGAGGCCGCGCGCTTTGCCGAGCAGGTGCTGGCGCCCATCAACATGAGCGCGGATGCCGAAGGCTGCGCGCACGACAGGGACAGCGGCGCGGTGCGCACGCCCAAGGGCTTTCGCGAGGCCTACGCGCAGTTCGTGGAAGGCGGTTGGAGCGGATTGACCGCGCCCGAAGAGTTCGGCGGCCAGGGCCTGCCGGAGCTGGTCGGCGCGGCCTTCAAGGAAATGCTCGACGCCGCCAACCTGAGCTGGGGCAACTACCCCCTGCTGTCGCACGGCGCCACCGAGGCGCTCAAGCACCACGGCGAAGCCTGGCAGCAGGAGGTGTTCCTGAAGCCGATCGTCGAGGGCCGCTGGACCGGCACCATGTGCCTGACCGAGCCGCACTGCGGCTCGGATCTCGCGCTGCTCAAAACCCGCGCCGAGCCTCAGGCCGACGGCAGCTACGCGGTCTCCGGCACCAAGATCTTCATCACCGGCGGCGAGCACGACCTCACCGACAACATCGTGCATCTCGTGCTGGCGCGCCTGCCGGATGCACCGGCCGGCACCAAGGGCATCTCGCTGTTCATCGTGCCCAAGTTCAAGGTGGCCAAAGACGGTGCCGTCGGCGAGCGCAACGCAGTGCGCTGCGGCAGCATCGAGCACAAGATGGGCATCCACGGCTCGGCCACCTGTGTGATGAACTTCGACGCGGCCCAGGGCTGGCTGATCGGCCAGCACAACAAGGGCCTGAATGCGATGTTCACCATGATGAACTCGGCAAGGCTGGCGGTCGGCATCCAGGGCCTGGGCCTGATCGATCGTGCCTACCAGAACGCACTGGCCTACTCGCGCGACCGCCTGCAGATGCGCTCGCTGTCGGGGCCCAAGCGCCCCGACAAGCCGGCCGACCCGCTGATCGTGCACCCGGACATCCGCCGCATGCTGCTGACCTGCAAGGCCTTCGCCGAGAGCGGCCGGGCACTGGCCCTGCATGCCGCCAGCCTGGTCGACCTGGTCGACAAGGCGCAGACGCCGGAGGCGCGCGCCGAGGCCGACGCGCTGCTCAGCTTCCTCACCCCGATCGTCAAGGGCGTGCTGACCGAGGCTTCGGTGGAGTGCACCTACCACGCCCTGCAGTGCTTCGGTGGCCACGGCTACGTGCGCGAATGGGGCATGGAGCAGCTGGCGCGCGATGCGCGCATCACCACCATCTATGAGGGCACGACGCAGATCCAGGCGCTGGACCTGCTCGGCCGCAAGGTCATCCAGCAGCAGGGTGCCGGCTTCAAACTGTTCCTCGGCATGATCGTCGACTTCTGCAGCGCCAACACCGGCAAGCCCGAGCTGGCCGAGTTCATCGCGCCACTGGCGCAGGCGGCGCAGGACTGGCAGCAGCTGACCATGGAAATCGCCCAGCGCGTGCAGAAGAACCCCGAGGAACTGGGCGCTGCGGCCGTCGACTACCTGTTCTATTCGGGCTACGTCACCCTCGCCTACTGGTCGGCGCGCGCGGTCGCGGCCGCCGATGCCGGCGCCCATGCGGACGACTTCCGCCAGGCCAAGCGCGAAACCGCGCGCTTCTTCTTCAAGCGCCTGCTGCCGCGCACGCTGGGCCACGCGGCCACCATCCGCGCCGGCAGCGACAGCCTGATGGCGCTCGACGAATCCCTGTTCGCCATCGCCTGACACCGGGGGCGGGCCGGCGCTGGCCGGCCCGCCCTTCCCCCGCCCGCGCGGACGGGGTAAAACAGTGCCTCCTCCACTGCACGCTTGCACGCGAACCAATGCACATCCAGGCCGGTGACACCGAGCTGTTGATCCGTTCCGCCGAAGCCGACGACGACGATTTCATCCTGGGGCTGGTCGAACGCCTCGTCGATTTCGAGCTGCCGAAGTGGCGCAAGAAGAACGTGGTCTCGGAGGGCATCCGCCGCGACCTGATCAAGCATCTGGAGAACCAGCCACCGGGGTCCTTCCTGTTCGTGGCCGAGGACGCCAGCGACGGCAAGCGGCTGGGCTTTCTGCACCTGCAGACGGTCACCGATTTCTTCACCGGCCACCTGAACTGCCATGTTTCGGATGTCGCTGTCGCCAAGGGAGCCGACGGCAAAGGCATCGGGCGCGCCTTGATCGGCTACGCCGAAGACTTCGCCCGCGAGCACCGCTGCGAGCGGCTGACGCTGGCGGTGTTTCCCGGCAACACGCGCGCTCGAGAGCTTTACGAAGGCATCGGTTTCGGCGTCGAGCTGCTGCGGATGACCAAGCCGCTGTGAGCGGCGGTACCGCGGCCTGATCCGCGGGGGCGCAGCGCGACCGTTCGCCTGGCCCGGCCCCGGGGCGACGCGCGAGCCATGCCGAGACGCCGCGGTCACCCATGCTTCGCGCAAACCGGCTATGCTCGGGCTCGCTCGCGCGTGCCATCGCAACGCGCATGGCCGGCTGAGTGCTTGACACGGCGGCGCATCCACGGCTCCGCTCCGCCTGCGCTCCTCCGACTATGGCGCGTCTCGCATCCGCGAGGCGCCATCGTCTCCGGAGGATCGGAAAGGAGCATCCAGCATGCAGTCAGCGGCATCACTGGCCCCCGAACTTGAGCGCACCCTTGAGCGCACCCGCGTACTCTCGCTCGACGCACATGGCCGCATCCTGGACTGGATGAGCTGGCAGGACGCGGTCTGCCTGTACGTGCGCGAAGCGGTGGCCTGGACCCTCGGTCAACCTTGCGCCGTGGTTCGGGGCGGCTTCAACCGCGCGCGCGGCCGACAGAGCATGATCACGCTGCATCCGATCGTGGCGGCTCGCGGCCATGCCCGGCCTTCGGCGATCGACCCGGCGCCAGCGCTGAACAATACCGCCCTGTTTGCACGTGACCGGCACCTCTGCCTGTACTGCGGCGACCACTTCGGTCGCCACGAGCTGACCCGCGACCACGTGGTGCCGACCTCGCGCGGCGGCCGCGATGTCTGGACCAATGTGGTCAGCGCATGCCTTGCCTGCAATCTGCGCAAGGGCAACCGTACGCCGCAGGAAGCACGCATGCCGCTGCTGGCCGTGCCCTACCGGCCGAGTTGGGTCGAACACCTGATCCTCTCCAACCGCAATATCCTGGCCGATCAGATGGAGTTCCTGCGCGGACACCTGCCGAAGCGGGGGCCAGGCATGCGGCCGAATTGACGCTCGCGTTCGATTCGTCAACACTGCCGGGCTTCATGCAAGGCCGCATTCGACGGCCGCACGCTGCAACGTTCCCGTGCGGATGCGCCGGTCCGCACGTCAGGGGGGTTCATGGCACAGTTCCGCAAGATCGCCTTGTCCGGCTTCAGCCGGGCGGACGAGGCCAGTTTCACCCAGCTGTTCAAGGCGGCCGCAGCGCGCAGTGGCGGCGGCTTCGAGCTGTGCGCAGAGGCCGATGCGCAGGCGCTGATCATCGATGCCGACTCCATCTACGGACAGATGGGGCTGATGCAGGCCCAGGCCTCGGGCAAGCTGCTGATCGCGATCACCGCCGGCAGCCGCGCCGATGCCGACCACAAGCTGGACAGCCCGGTCAGCGAAGACGCCCTGGTCAACCTGATGTCACGACTCGCCGGCGAGAGCTCGCGAGCGGATCGCCCAGCCCCCAAGCCGCAGTCGCAGCCACAGCCGCTGGCGGGCACGCCGAACGCGCCCGCCGCCGCGTCGCCGGCGCCCGCCGCGAGCACTCCGCCGGCTCCCGCGCCGGCGCAGTCGAAGCCCAGCGCGGCGCCAGCGCCACCGGCGGCAATGCCTGCAGCAGCACCGAGCGCGCCCGAACCGCCGCGCGCGCGCAGCCTGTTCGAGCACCTCCAGCCCGGCGTGCTGCTGCAACCGGTGCAGATCCAGCGCGGCGATGCGCCGAAGCTGGTGATCGACCCCGCCTCCCGCACCTATCTGGGCGGCGCCGCACTCAAGCCCTATGCCGCCTACCTCGGCTCGGCGCTCGGCGATCGCGAGCTGCAGCCCGTTCCTTCCGCGCGTCTCGGCGAACTGGAAGCGGAGCTGGGCGGCCGTCAACCGATCCAGCGCCTGCTCTGGCTGGCGGCCCTGCACGCCGGCGAGGGCCAGCTGATCGGCTTCGATCCCGCCACCCGCTTCAAGCTGGGCAAGTGGCCGCAGATCGAGCGCGAGTTCCCAAAGCACTTCCGCATCGCCACCGTAATGATGAAGGCCCCGGCGACGGTCGATGAGATCGCCGCGGCCTCAGGCGCCAGCCGCGAAGAGGTCTGCGACCTGCTGAATGCCTACCTCGCCACCGGCTTCGCCGAACCCGAACAGGTCCAGGCCAGCGTCGCGGCCGAGACCGCGCGCACCGGGCTGCTGGATCGACTGCGTGGCTTGAGGGGCTGAGGAGCGGGGACTGGGAATTGGGGATCGCCAACCCAGGGCGCCACTCCAATGTTTTTTGATTCTGCTACGCCCCTCCACCCAACCGGGTGCGCTTGACGCGCAAGGCTGAACGCAAGCACACCGCAACCCCGCTTCTCACGAATCCCCAATCCCCAATCCCGAATCCCGCGCGCCCAGCGGGGCGCGCTGCTGTTGCCCTCCCCCCCGCGAGGCCGGACAATTCGCGGATGATCGACCCCAATCGCTATCCCCTGCTGGCGCGCATCGACGCGCCGGCGCAGCTGCGTGAGCTTTCCGAAGACCAGCTGCCGCAGGCCGCCGCCGAGCTGCGCGCCTATCTGATCGAGTCCGTCGGCAAGAGCGGTGGCCACTTCGGCGCCGGCCTCGGCGTGGTCGAGCTCACCGTCGCCCTGCACTGGGCCTTCAATACGCCCGACGACCGCCTGGTCTGGGACGTGGGCCACCAGTGCTACCCGCACAAGATCCTCACCGGCCGTCGCGACACGATCCACACGGTCAAGCAGAAGGATGGCGTGGCGCCCTTTCCGAAGCGCGAGGAAAGCGCCTACGACACCTTCGGCGTCGGCCACAGTTCGACCTCGATCTCGGCCGCGCTGGGCATGGCCATCGCCTGCCAGGCCAAGGGCGACCCGCGCAAGGTCGTGGCCATCATCGGCGACGGCGCGATGACCGCCGGCATGGCCTACGAAGCGTTGAACCATGCCGGCGGCATGGAGCCACCGCCCAACCTGCTGGTCATCCTCAATGACAACCGGATGTCGATCTCCGAAAACGTCGGCGGCATGACCAAGATGTTCGGACGCATCACCGCCAGCCGCACACTCAACGCGATGCGCGAAGGCGGCAAGAAACTGCTGGGCTCCAAGCGCAGCAACCCGGCCGCGCGCTTCGTGCGGCGCTGGGAAGAGCATTGGAAAGGCATGTTCGTGCCTTCGACCCTGTTCGAGGAAATGGGCTTCCACTACACCGGACCCATCGACGGCCATGACCTCGGCCAGCTGGTCGGCGCGCTGAGTACGCTGAAGAACCTCGATGGTCCGCAGCTGCTGCACGTCATCACTACCAAGGGCAAGGGCTACGAGCTCGCCGAGGGTGACCAGATCGGCTACCACGCGGTCGGACCCTTTGATCCGGACAAGGGTCTGGTCGCCAAGGGCGGCGCCAAGAAGCCCACTTACACCGACGTGTTCTCGGACTGGCTCTGCGACATGGCGGCTGCCGACCCACAGCTGATGGGCATAACCCCAGCGATGCGCGAGGGCTCGGGCCTGGTGCGCTTCAGCAAGGAGTATCCGGCGCGCTACTTCGACGTGGCGATCGCCGAGCAGCATGCGGTGACGCTTGCGGCGGGCATGGCCTGCGAAGGCGCGAAGCCGGTGGTCGCGATCTATTCCACCTTTCTGCAGCGCGCGTACGACCAGCTGATCCACGACGTCGCCCTGCAGGACCTCGACGTGCTGTTCGCGATCGACCGCGCAGGCGTGGTCGGTCCGGATGGCGCCACCCATGCCGGCACCTTCGATCTGTCCTACCTGCGCTGCATCCCCAACATGCTGGTGATGGCGCCGTCGGATGAGAACGAGTGCAGGCAGATGCTGAGCACCGGCTTCAAGCACGCAGGCCCCGCGGCCGTGCGCTACCCGCGCGGCACCGGCCCGGGCGTGGCGGTGCAGCCCGGCTTGGACACGCTGCCAATCGGTCGCGCCGACCTGCGCCGCCGCGGCCGCCGCCTCGCGATCCTGAGCTTCGGCGCCCTGCTGCCGGCCGCGCTGGCCGCGGGCGAGGCACTCGACGCCACCGTCGTCAACATGCGCTTCGTGCGCCCGCTCGACCGCGAGCTGGTGCTGGAGCTGGCGCGCAGCCACGAGGCTTTCGTGACGATCGAAGACAACGCCGTGCTCGGCGGCGCCGGCAGCGGCGTGGCCGAACTGCTGGCCGCGGAAGGCGTGCAGCTGCCGGTGCTGCACCTCGGCCTGCCCGACGAGTACCTGGAACATGCCGGCCGCGAAGAGCTTCTGGCCATGGTCGGCCTCGATGCCGCCGGCGTGCTGGCCAGCGTCCGCGCGCGTTTTCCGGAAGTGACGCCGGCCAAGGTGGTTGGCGGCTGAGCCTGTCGCTTTGCTACGCCCAATGAAAACGCCCCGCATGCGCGGGGCGTTTTCGTTTGCAGCGTTGTGGATGCCGAGGATCAGGCCGCCTTGGCCTGCTCGCCGGGCGCGCTGGCGCGCATCAGGTGGTCGAAGGCGCCGAGCGACGCGGTGGCGCCTGCCCCCATGGCGATGATGATCTGCTTATAGGGCACAGTGGTGCAGTCGCCGGCCGCGTACACGCCAGGCAGCGAGGTCTTGCCGTGGGCGTCGATCTCGATTTCGCCGCGCGGCGACAGGGCAAGCGTGCCCCGCAGCCACTCGGTGTTCGGCAGCAGACCAATCTGCACGAAGATGCCCTCAAGCTCGATGCGCTGGATCTCCAGGCTGCCGCGGTCGCGCCAGTTCAGGCCAGTGACCTTCTCGCCGTCGCCCAACACCTCGGTGGTCTGCGCGTTCACCAGGATCTCGACGTTCGGCAGGCTGCGCAGCTTGCGCTGCAGCACCTCGTCAGCGCGGAGCTTGGTGTCGAACTCGACGAGGGTGACGTGGCTGACGATGCCGGCGAGATCAATCGCCGCCTCCACACCGGAGTTGCCGCCGCCAATCACCGCCACGCGCTTGCCGCGGAACAGCGGACCATCGCAGTGCGGGCAATAGGCCACGCCCTTGTTGCGGTACTCCTCCTCGCCGGGCACGCCCATCTGCCGCCAGCGTGCGCCGGTCGACAGCACCACGCTGCGCGCTTTAAGCGAGGCACCGCTTTCCAGCTTGATCTCGACCAGGCCATCAGCGCCGGCCGGCATGAGTTCAGCCGCGCGCTGCAGCGGCATCACGTCGACCTCGTAGTCCTTGACGTGCTGCTCCATCTGCGCGACCAGCTTCGGACCCTCGGTGTGGTTGACCGAGATGAAGTTCTCGATGCCCAGCGTGTCCATCACCTGGCCACCGAAGCGCTCGGCCACCAGCCCGGTGCGGATGCCCTTGCGGGCCGCGTAGATCGCCGCGGACGCGCCGGCCGGGCCACCGCCGACCACCAGCATGTCGAAGGCCTCCTTGGCGGCGATCTTTTCGGCCGCACGGGCGGCAGCACCTGTATCGAGCTTGGCCAGGATTTCGGCGAGGGTCATGCGGCCGCTGGCCCAGGGCTGGCCGTTCAGGTAGACGCTGGGCACGGCCATCACCTGGCGCTGCTCGACCTCGTCCTGGAACAGGGCGCCATCAATGGCGATGTGCTTCACGCCGGGATTCAGCACGGCCAGCAGGTTCAGGGCCTGGACGACGTCGGGACAGTTCTGGCAGGACAGCGAGAAGTAGGTTTCGAAGACGTAGTCGCCCTTGAGCGCCTTCGCCTGTTCGATCACGTCGGCGTCCTCGCGTGGCGGATGGCCGCCCACCTGCAGCAGGGCCAGCACCAGCGAGGTGAACTCGTGGCCCATCGGCAGTCCAGCAAAGGCGACCGCGATCTCGGTGCCGGCGCGGCGGATCTCGAACGAAGGCACGCGCTCGGCGGCGAGCGTGCCGACCGTGATCTTGTCCGAGAGCGCGGCGATGTCCTCGATCAGCGCGCGCAGCTCTTCCGAGGCCTCGCCCGAATCGAGCGCGGCGTTCAGTTCGATCGGCAGCTGCAGCTTTTCCAGATAGGCGGCGAGCTGGGCTTTCAGGTTGGCGTCGAGCATGGCGGTACTCCTGGGGAGGGGAGGCTCGGGGGCAGGCGGGCTTGCGCCTGTGGTCTCCATGGACACAAGACGACAGGCGCAAGCGCGCGAGAGGGAGAGGTGATTCAGAGTCCTGTCCCGGCGTGCGCCGGGACAGGCGAGGCGGCACCGATGGATGCCTGGGCCCGCTCGCCGCTTCGCGTTGCAGTCGCGGCGACGGGCCTCTTGGACGTGCTGCTTAGATCTTGCCGACCAGGTCCAGCGAGGGAGCCAGGGTCTTGGCACCTTCCTTCCACTTGGCCGGGCAGACCTGGCCGGGATTGGCGGCGGTGTACTGCGCGGCCTTCAGCTTGCGCAGGGTCTCGGTGACGTCGCGCGCGATCTCGTTGCTGTGCACTTCGGCGGTCTTGATGACGCCTTCCGGGTTGATCACGAAGGTGCCGCGCAGGGCAAGACCTTCCTCTTCGATGTGCACGCCGAAGGCGCGGGTCAGCTGGTGGGTCGGGTCACCCACCAGCGGGAACTTGGCCTTGCCCACCGCCGGCGAGGTCTCGTGCCACACCTTGTGCGAGAAGTGGGTGTCGGTGGTGACGATATAGACCTCGGCGCCGGCCTTCTGGAACTCGGCGTAGTTCTCGGCGGCGTCCTCGACTTCGGTCGGGCAGTTGAAGGTGAAGGCGGCCGGCATGAAGATCAGGACCGACCACTTGCCCTTCAGGCTGGCGTCGGTGACTTCGATGAACTTGCCGTTGTGGAAGGCCTGGGCCTTGAAGGCCTGCACGGGGGTGTTGATCAGGGACATGCGGGATCTCCTGGGGTGGGGAAGTGCGAAAGCTTCGCGAATGAAACTGGCCGCAATGGTAGGCAGCGCCTATCAAGGGGTAAAGAAGATTTCGTGAATTGCTGCGATAGCGAAATCCTATCAAGCAGCGCATCGACTCCCAGTGAACGCCTCGACAAGGCCGAAGACACTGATCTACATGTATTTTCTCTCAGGCCGCAGCCGAACACCTTGACCGAACGATAGCTGAAGGCGATGAAAGACTCGGCTACCGCTCGCCTCTTGCTGGGGCGCAGCAGGCGCCAAAGCAGAACGCCCGCTGGCGGGCAGCGGGCGCTTCGCTGATCGGGCGGTGAAGACCGCGTGGAGCCGTGCAGTTCGAGGCGGAGGCTCAGCCGGCTTCGAGTCGATAGCCGTGCTGATAGACCGCGTTCAGTCGCCAGCCGTGTTCCCCGGCCAGCTCCAGCTTCTTGCGCAGGCGGCTGATGTGGGTGTCCACCGTGCGGGTGGCGACATCGCTGCGGATGTTCCAGACACCTTCGAGCAGGGCCTCGCGACTGACCACGCGGCCACGGCGGCGGAACAGGAAAGCCGCGAGATCGAATTCGCGCTCGGTCAGGCTGATGTCGCGGCCCTCCATGCTGATCCGGCGTCGACTGTAGTCGATGACATAAGGCGGCAGCTCCTCGACGCTGGCCGCATCCTGACCAAGCCCGACGCGGCGCAGCATGGCGTCAACTCGGGCCAGCAGTTCGCCCTGCCTTGGCGGCTTCGACAGGTAATCGTCGGCACCGGCGCGCAGGCCGGCCACCACGTCGGATTCGTCATTGCGCGCAGTCAGGAAAATCACCGGCAGGCGCGTATGCCCGTCGCGACGCAGCCAGGTCAGGACATCCAGCCCGCTCTCGTCGGGGAGGTTCCAGTCGAGCAGCAGCAGATCCACGGACTCCACCCCGAGGCGGCGCCGGAAATCGCCGGCGTCCTCGTAGTGGCGCACGGTGAAGCCGGCCTGTTCGAGCCAGAAACCGTAAAGTGCCGCCTGATCGGGATCATCCTCGACCAGCCCGACCAAGCCTGCCGCTTCAGCCATGTAGCCTGCTCCTGCATGTGCGCGCCCGCCGAACTGGTTTGCGCGACCGGCGCCTGCAAAATGCAGACCAGCGGTCGCCCGTGTCGGGGCGGCATCCGGGCTAAAAAAAATGTGACGGCACTATAGCCGCTCACTCCGTCTCCTGCAGCAGTGACGAATAGCCCAGTCGGAAATCGGGGTAATTCGGGACGAATCCGGCCGCGAAGAGGCGCTTCGGGGCGATCCGACGGCCGCTCTCGGGCGCCCCTTGCAGGCTGGGAGGCGGACATCCCAAGCGCTCCGCCAGCCAGGCGAGCACCACGTCCTCGCGCGCCGGCGCGCCGTCGCTGACGATCATCGCGCCCTCAAGCGACGGGCGATCCAGGGCGAATGCGATCGCCGCCGCCGCATCATCGGCATGGATGCGATTACCCCAATGGGGCTTGGCCGGCTGGCCCGACGCCGCGCGCCGCAGCATCATGCGCCGCCCCGGGCCGTAGATGCCGGCCAGACGCAGCGCAAGGAAGTGCGGAACGAGCGCCGCAAGGCTGCGCTCGGCCTCCAGCAGCAGCTGTCCGTTGAAGCTGTCCGCTGTGGCCGGGCTGTCATCGTCGATCCAGCGCCCGTCATCGCCGGCGTAGACCGCCGTGCTGGAGACGAACAGCCAGCGCGGCGAAGCCGGCAGCAGCGCTTGGACCAGGTTGAGCGGCGCCTCGATGTAGGCGCGCCGGTAGCCCGCTGCGTCACGGCTTGCCGGCGTCATGGTGCAGATGACGGCATCGATCGCTTCGGGCAGGCGCTGAAGGCTGTGCGGATCGAAGAGATCGGCTGCGACGGGCTGCACCCTCGGCGGAAGTGCCGCCACGTTGCGACGCAGCCCAAAGACCTCGTCCCCCGCCGCAAGCAGCAGTCGCGCCAGCCGGCCACCCAGGTCGCCGCAGCCGGCGATCAACACGCGACGCGGGCGTCGGATCGGCGGATTCACGCGACTGGCCAGAGGCTCGATTCCAGCGGGGCGCCGCGCATCACGCCGCGGCCGGCTCGCCCGGCGAACTCGGCGGCGGCGGTCGCCGCGGCGTCTTCGGCAGATAGCGCAGCCAGATCAGCCAGACCGCCAGCGCGTCGAGGACAATCAGGGCCTGCCACAAATAGAGGTGGAACCAGTCGAAGGCGACCTGGCTCCACTGGCCCATGTAGAACAGGCTGATGATGCGCACCAGGTTCAGGGCCTGGATGCAGAAAAAGCCGATCACCGCGCCGATCAGTTTGTGCTTCCAGGGTGAGGGGAAGGCCACGAGCGCCGAGATCAGGATGATCACCGCCTCGATGCCGTCGCAGCCGGGCGCGATCGCCACCGCGAAGCCGTTGGTGGTGCTCTGGATGATCACGCCTTCGGCGTGAACGTTCGCATCGAACATCATGATCAGGTGCGCACTGATATCGGCCAGCACGCCGGTGAAGGGCTCGGTCACGTACTTCGTGCCGTAGGTGCTGATGCGCGCCGCGAACAGCGTGATCAGCAGGCCCATGAAAATGAGGAAGAAGCGCAGCATCGGCGACACCCGGGGAAGACCAGCCGGCGATGCTAGCATCCGCCCATGAATCCCGCGTCGAACCTCATCCTGGTCGGGCCGATGGGCGCCGGCAAGAGCACCATCGGTCGACGCCTGTCCAAGCGCTTCGGGCTGCGCTTCATCGATCTTGATCGCGAGATCGAACAGCGCTGCGGCGCGCGCATTCCGCTGATCTTCGAACACGAGGGCGAAGCGGGCTTCCGCGAACGCGAGCATGCCACCCTGGCCGCGGTCCTCGGCAGCAGCGCCGGCGGCCTGCTGCTGGCCACCGGCGGCGGCGCGGTGCTGCGCGCAGACAATCGCGAGCTGCTGCGCGGCGCTGGCTTCGTGGTCTGGCTGCGGACCTCGGTCGAGGAGCAGCTGAAGCGCCTGCGAAACGACGGCAGCCGGCCGCTGCTGGCCGTACCCGACCGCGACCAGCGCCTGGCCGACATGGCCCGCCTGCGCGACCCGCTGTACCGCGAGGTCTGCGACCTGGTGTTCGAGTCCAACCAGTCCCACGTCGGATCGGCGGCGGATCGCCTCGCCCGCGTGCTCGATCGCCGCTGGCGGCGGCCCCTCCCCTTGTCCCCGAGTCCCGGACCCGAATCCCGTGCGCAGTCTTGACGTCCAGCTCGCCGAGCGCAGCTATCCCATCCACATCGGCCCCGGACTGCTGCAGAACAGTTCGCTGTGGCGGCCGCTGCTGCCCGGGCGGCAGGTACTGGTGGTCTGCGATGACCCTGTGGCCGGCCACTACCTGCAGCGCGTGCGCGCCGGCCTCGACGGCCTGGACCACGCCAGCCTGGTGCTGCCACCAGGCGAGCAGGAGAAGACCCTCGCCCGCTTCGGCGAGGCCATCGACGCGCTGGCAGGGCTGCGCGCGAACCGCGATGCCTGTGTGATCGCCCTCGGCGGTGGCGTGGTCGGCGATCTGGCCGGCTTCGCCGCCGCCTGCTGGATGCGCGGCATCGCCTTCATCCAGATGCCCACCACCCTGCTGGCCATGGTCGACTCCTCGGTCGGCGGCAAGACCGCCGTCGACCTGCCGCAGGGCAAGAACCTGGTCGGCGCCTTCCACCAGCCGCGCGCGGTGATCGCCGATACCGACACCCTCGCCACCTTGCCCGATCGCGAGCTGCGCGCAGGGCTCGCCGAGGTGGTCAAGTACGGCGCCATCTTCGATGCGGGCTTCCTCGACTGGCTGGACGACCATGCCGATGCGCTGCTGGCGCGCGATGCCGACACGCTGGCCGAAGCCATCCTGCGCAGCTGCCGCTACAAGGCCGACGTGGTTGCCCGCGACGAGACAGAACAGGGCGAGCGCGCCCTGCTGAACTTCGGCCACACCTTCGGCCATGCGTTGGAGACCGCGGGCGGCTACGAGCGCTTCCGCCATGGCGAGGCGGTCGCCCTGGGCATGGTGATCGCGGCCCGGCTGTCGGCGCAGCTCGGCCGGGCGCCGGCAGCGGATGCACGACGCCTGTCGGACCTGCTTGCGCGCCTTGGCCTGCCGGTCGAAATCCCGCCCGGCTTCGATCCCGCCTACCTGCTGCAGCTGATGCGCCTGGACAAGAAAGCCCTGTCGGGCCGGCTGCGCCTGATCCTGTGGAAGCAGGCCGGTGCGGCCGAGATCGTCGCAGGCGTGGACGAAGACGCCGTGCTGGCGGCGCTGGCAGCCTGATCGGCGCTGGGGCGCCCGCCGCGCCAATCGGTCTGCGGCGGAACACTTGAGCAAAGCCCCTCGGCGCGGCGGCTGGCGTGCTTGAATCGGAGGCCGAGCCGCTGGAGACCGCGCATGTCCGCCGACGCAAGAACGCCGCCGAGAAGCCCGATCAGCAGCACGGACTGGCACGCACAGACGACCGCCACCGCGCTGAACGCGCTCGCTGCCAGGGCCACGGGACTGTCATCGGCCGAGGCCGGACGCCGTCTCGCCAGCCACGGACCGAACCGCCTGCCCGAACCGCCGCGGCGCGGCCCGCTGCGGCGCTTCCTGGCCCAGTTCAACAACCTGCTGATCCACGTCCTGCTGGGCGCGGGCCTGCTGACCCTGCTGCTCGACCATGCGTTGGATGCCATCGTCATCTTCGCGGTGGTCCTGCTCAATGCCGTGGTCGGCTTCATCCAGGAGGGCCGCGCCGAGAATGCGCTGGCAGCGATCCGCGGCCTGATTGATCCGCGCTGCCAGGTGCTGCGCGACGGCCAGCGCGTCTCGCTGCCGGCGGAAGACCTGGTCCCGGGCGACGTGGTGCTGCTGGAGGCCGGCGACCGCGTAGCGGCCGACCTGCGCCTGCTGCAGGCCCACAGCCTGCGGATCGACGAAGCCCTCCTGACCGGCGAATCGGTCGCCGCGGAGAAGACCACCGAGCCGGTGGCCGCCGACAGCGCGCTCGGTGATCGCCGCTGTCTCGCCTTCAGCGGCACCCTGGTCGCCACCGGCAGCGCGCGCGGGCTGGTGGTTGCGACCGGTGCCGCCACCGAGCTCGGTCATATCAGCACCCTGATCGGCGAGGTGCAGACCTTGCGCACGCCCTTGATCGAGCGCATGGACCGCTTCGCCCGCCAGCTCACCGTTTTCATCCTCGCGGTGTCGGTGCTGGTGCTGCTGCTGGCGGTCTGGCTGCACGGCACCGACTGGACCGAGGCCTTCCTCGCCGTGGTCGGGCTGGCGGTGGCGGCGATCCCCGAGGGCCTGCCCGCGGTCATGACCATCACCCTGGCGATCGGGGTGCAACGCATGGCCGCGCGCCGCGCCATCGTTCGCCAGCTGCCGGCGGTGGAGACGCTGGGCTCGGTGACCGTGATCTGCTCGGACAAGACCGGCACGCTGACCCGCAACCAGATGAGTGTGGAGCGCCTGGTCGCTGCCGAGGGCGAGGCCCGCATCGAAGGCCTGGGCTACGCGCCACACGGCGAGGTGCACTGGCAGGGCGCCGATCCACCGGCCGAAATCGCCGCCCGCGCCGCGCGCGTCGCCCTGCTCTGCAACGACGCCCGCCTGCTGGCCGAGGACTCCGGCGACTGGGGCGTGCTCGGCGATCCGATGGAGGGCGCGCTGCGCGCCTTCGCGCAGCGGCTTGGCCTGGACGAAGCGGCCGAGCAGAACGCCCATCCTCGGCTCAGTGAGCTGCCCTTCGACAGCGCACATCTCTACATGGCCACCGAGCACCGCATCGGCGACGCGCGCATGGCCCTGGTCAAGGGCGCGCCCGAGCGCGTGCTGGCGCTGTGCGCCGAAGTCGCCGTTGAGGACGGCGCACGCCCGCTGGACACCGATCACTGGCGGCGCCGCGTCGAAGCCCTCGCCGCTGGCGGCCTGCGCGTGCTGGCGCTGGCCGAAGCGCCGCTGCAGGAAGGCCAGGCGCTGGAGCATGCCGCCCTGCCCGGCCGCTGCCGCCTGCTCGGCCTGGTCGGCTTGATCGATCCGCCGCGCGAGGAGGCCGTCCAGGCCGTTGCCGAATGCCGCAGCGCCGGCATGCGGGTGAAGATGATCACCGGCGACCACGCCGCCACTGCGCTGGCGATCGCCCGCGAGCTCGGCCTGCACCAGAGCCCGCGGGTGATCACCGGGCCTGAGCTCGACGCGCTCGATGCGGCGGCCTTCGCCGAGGCCGCGCGCGCCATCCAGGTGTTCGCGCGGGTCACGCCCGAGCACAAGCTGCGCCTGGTCGAAGCCCTGCAGGCGCAGGGCGAGGTGGTGGCGATGACCGGCGACGGCGTCAATGACGCGCCGGCGCTGAAGCGCGCCGAGGTCGGCGTGGCGATGGGCATGAAGGGCACCGAAACCGCCAAGCAGGCCGCCGAGATGGTGCTGGCCGACGACAACTTCGCCACCATCGTCGCCGCCGTGCGCGAGGGCCGGGTGATCTTCGACAACCTGCGCAAGGTCATCGCCTGGACCCTGCCGACCAATGGCGGCGAGGCGCTGGCGATCCTCGCCGCGCTGCTGTTCGGCCTGGCCCTGCCGGTGACCGCCGTGCAGATCCTGTGGATCAACATGGTCACCGCCGTCGCGCTGGGCCTGACGCTGGCCTTCGAGCCGGCCGAGCCGGGCGTCATGCAGCGCGCGCCGCGCGGTCGCAGCGCCCCGCTGCTCGACGGCTTCCTGCTCTGGCGGGTGGCCTTCGTCTCGGTGCTGGTGGTGATCGCCGCCTTCGGCGTGTTCTATGCCAGCCAGGCCGCCGGCTACAGCCTGGAGCTGTCGCGCACGCTCGTGGTCAACACCATCGTGGTGCTGGAGATTTTCTACCTGTTCGCGGTGCGCTACATCGGCGGCAGCTCGCTGAGCTGGCAGGGCGTGCTGGGCACGCCGGCGGTGCTGATCGGCGTCGGCTGCGTGGTGCTGGCGCAGCTGGCCTTCACCTACCTGCCGGCACTGCAGGCGCTGTTCCACACCGAGGCGGTGTCGCTGCGCGACGGCCTGCTGGTGATCGGCATCGGCGTGCTGCTGCTGGTGGTGCTGGAGATCGAGAAGTGGCTGTTCCGGCGTCTGGGGCACAGCCGCAACGGCTAAACTGCGCCCCATGCGAATTTTCCTGCAGCAGCCGCCGGCCGCCGGCGAGCCCACCCGCTACCTCAAACTCACGCTGGAGAAAGACCTGCTCGGCAGCTGGTGGCTGCACCGCGAGAGCGGCCAGGTCGGCGGCCGCGCCAGCACCAAGCGCGAGGTCTACCCCGGCCAGGCCGAGGCGCTCGCCGCTTTCGAGGCGGCGCGCGACGCCCAGTTGAAGCGCGGCTTCCGCATCACCTTTTCCGAAGGCGCGGAGGCGCCGCGTCGATGACTTTCGAACCCCTCAAGAATGACCGCTTCCTGCGCGCCCTGCGCCGCGAGCCCGTGGACTGCACGCCGATCTGGATCATGCGCCAGGCCGGCCGCTACCTGCCGGAGTACCGCGCCAGCCGCGCCCGCGCCGGCAGCTTCCTGGCCATGGCCAAGAACCCGGACTTCGCCTGCGAGGTCACCCTGCAGCCCCTGGAACGCTTCCCGCTCGACGCGGCCATCCTGTTCTCCGACATCCTCACCGTGCCCGATGCGATGGGCCTGGGCCTGTATTTCGCCGAAGGCGAAGGCCCGAAGTTCGAGCGCCCGGTGCGCACTGAGGCCGACATCGCGAGGCTCGCCGTGCCCGACATGGCGCAGGACCTCGGCTATGTGATGGACGCGGTCAGCCTGATCCGCCGTGAGCTGCACGGCCGGGTGCCGCTGATCGGCTTCTCCGGCAGCCCGTGGACCCTGGCCTGCTACATGGTCGAAGGCGGCGGCTCGGACAATTTCTCCAAGATCAAGGCGATGGCGCTGAACTCGCCAGCCGCCCTGCATCGCCTGCTCGAAGTCACCACCGCGGCGGTGATCGCCTACCTGGCCGCGCAGCGCGCGGCGGGCGCGCAGGCCCTGCAGGTCTTCGATACCTGGGGCGGCGTCCTGAGCCCGCGCCTGTACCGCGAGTTCTCGCTGCGCTATCTGAAGCGCATCGCCGAGGCGCTGGACCGCGGCCAGGGCGCCGAGCGCACCCCGCTGATCCTGTTCGGCCGCGGCAATGGCGCCTACCTGGGCGAGCTGGCCGACACCGGCGCCGAGGCCCTGGGCGTGGACTGGCTGACCGACCTGTCCGAGGCGCGCACGCGCACCGGCGGCCGCGTGGCGCTGCAGGGAAATCTCGACCCCTGCGTGCTGTACGCCGAACCCGAAGTGATCCGCGCCGAAGTGGCGGCGACCCTGGCCTCCTACGGCGAGGGCCCCGGCCATGTCTTCAACCTCGGCCACGGCGTCTCGCCGGACATGAACCCGGAGCACGTGGCGGCCCTGGTCGAGGCAGTGCACGCGCTCAGCGCAAAGCGCTGAGCGCCGCAGTCCGGGCGCGTCCGGGCGTGGCCACCGCCGGGCCTGCCGTGCGCTTGCGGATCACCGCCCCGGCGCTACCCGGTTGCGCCCGCCCTGCTTGGCCTCGAACAGGTAGCGGTCGGCCTTCAGCAGCAGACCGGTGGCGCTCAGGCGCCGCTCGGGCGTCCAGGTCGCCACGCCCAGGCTGATGGTGATGTGGGCAGCCGTCGGGCTGGCCGGATGCGGCAGGCGCAGCGACTCCACCGCCTGGCGCAGGCGCTCGGCGACGTCGAGCGCGGAGTGTCCGCCCTCCTCGGCCAGCACCACGCAGAATTCCTCGCCGCCGTAGCGCGCCAGCAGGTCGCCGGCGCTGCGCACCAGCGACTTCAGGCAGTCGACCACGCTGACCAGGCAGGCATCGCCGGCGATGTGGCCGAGGCTGTCGTTGTAGGCCTTGAAGTGGTCGATATCGAGCAGGATCACGCTGAGCGGCGCTTCGGCCCGCTGCGCGCGACGCAGGCTGTCCTCGAGGTAGTGGTTCAGGCGCCTGCGGTTGGCGATGCCGGTCAGCTCGTCGGTCAGCGACAGCGAGCTCAGCTTTTCCGCCTGCTCGCGCAGCAGGCCCTCGCGCCGCATCATCGCGCTGACGTCGGCCACGGTCACCAGCACGCAGGGCTCGTCGCCGATGTGCAGCGCCTGCACCTGCACCGACTGCGCCATCGGCTCGCCCTCGCTGCCGTCGGCACGACGCTGGCGCAGCGGCAGCGGGTGCGGGTTGAGGCCGGTCGACAGCAGCCCCGGCAATCCACGCAGCGCCGCGTCGATCGCGGCCTGCAGTCGGCGTCCCGACGCGCCTTCGAGCAGCCTCGCGATCGGCTCGCCGAGGGCAGCCCCTGCGGCGGCCTCACCCAGCGCCGCCGCGAGCCAGGGGTTCAGGTAGCGCACGCGCTGTCCGGCGTCGAGCACCAGCACGCCCGAGCGCAGGTGATCGAGCACGACCGCGCACAGACCTTCCAGCGGCTTCATGGCTCGGCGGCCGCGGGGCCCAGCATGCGCGCCAGCGCGGCGCGCAGGTTGAGCAGGCTGGACGCGCCAAGGATGAAGGCGACGAAGCCCTCGATGTCGCGCTGCTCCAGCGCCAGCTGGATCTGCACGAACAGGATGTGGCCGTCCTCGCCGACCGGACCCAGCAGCTCCTCGGTACCGGCCAGCTCGAAGGCCGGCAGGGCGCAGTCGAAGCGCTCGCCCAGCATGTCGGCGATGGTCGAGAAGCAGGTGTTGAGGATGATGTTGCCGATCTCGCACATCGCGTCCTGCTCCATCTCGGTGAGCTGGTCCAGCGGCGTCTGCGAGCCCAGCATCAGGCGCACCACTTCGAGGCTGGTCTCGCTCGGGAACATCAGCAGGGCGCGTCCGGAAAAGCTGCCCTCGAAACGCTGGCTGACGCTGGTCAGGCGGCGTTCGCGCTCGGGATCGAGCAGATCGACCAGCTTGGGCGGCGTGAGCAGGTGCACCAGCGGCACGCTCATGCTGACGGTCTCGCCGGTCAGCTCGCTGAGCGAGGAGGCCGCACGTCCGACGCTGATGTTGAACAGCTCGCCGAGCGCATCGAGCTCGAGCGCGTTGAAGGTCTCAGCCATGGCCGGCCTCCCACAGCGACAGCGCTTGTCGCACCACCGCTTCGGTGATCGGCTTGGCGAGGAAGTGCACGCCCAGCGCCTCGGCGCGCGCCTTGCTGGCAGCCTGCACATTGGCGGTGAGCAGGACGATGGTGGTCTGCGGCAGCAGGGCGCGGATGCGCTCGGCGGCCTCGAAGCCGTCCATCACCGGCATGTTGATATCGAGGGTGATCAGATCGGGCTTCAGCTCGGCGGCACGCGCGACCGCCTCGGCGCCGTCGGCAGCCTCGTGGATCTCAAGCCCCGGGCGCTGCTCGCGCAGCAGGGCCGCCAGCATCATCCGCGAGACGCGGCTGTCATCCACCACCAGCACCGCAGCGCCGTCCTCAGCATGCATCGCCACTCTCCCCGACTGGGGCCCCGGCGGGGTGCCGTGGGGCCGGACTGTCCAGACGCGAAGCCTGACAACTGCCGCGCCCGCTGTGAAGCGCCCTGCCTCGCCCTGGCGGCGCAGCCATCATTCTTTGCAGGCCGGGGAGCTACCGTCCGTCGCGACACCCCCCAGCGCCGCGCGCAGTTCGGCCGGCTCGGCTGGCTTGCGCAGGAACACGGCGAAGCCCGCCTCGGCCGCGCGCGCGGCGCTGTCGGCTTCGGCGCGCGCGGTCAGCGCCACCAGGCGCGGCACCCGCCCCCGCAGCAGGCCAGCCAGCTGGAAGCCGTCGACGCCCGGCAGATCGATATCCAGCACGGCAACATCGAACTGCTGCGCCTCCAGCAGCGGCAGCGCTTCCAAGGCGTGGGCCGCGCGCTCGACCCGGCAGCCCCAGGTGCGCATCAGGCCGACCAGGGCCTCAGCCACGTCCGGGTGATCTTCGACCAGCAGTACGGCGAGCTCGATCCGCGGGACGGACGGCACCGGTGGCGCCGCCGGCGCACCGCGAGGCAGCGCTGCGCCAAGAACAGGCGCTGCGATCTGCAGCGCGAAGCGGCTGCCAAGGCCGGGCGCGCTGCGCGCGCTGACGCTGCCGTCCATCGCCTCGGCCAGCTGCCGGCTGATCGACAGTCCCAGCCCGCTGCCGCCGTGCTCACGCGCGGTGCGCGCGCCATCGGCCTGGGCGAAGGGTTGGAACAGCCCGGCCAGCTGGGCCTCGCTGAGGCCGGGCCCAGTGTCGACGACCTCGAAACGCAGCCCGACGCGGGCGGCGCGCGCGCAGTCGAAGGCCGAGACCTGCAGCTCGACCGCGCCCTCGCGGGTGAACTTGACGGCGTTACCCAGCAGATTCAGCAGGACCTGCTGCAGGCGCAGGGGGTCGACTTCGATCTGCAGCGCAGCGTCGGGCGCCACGCTCAGCGTGAGCCGCAGTCCCTTGGCCCGGGCCAGCGGGCGCTGCAGTTCCACCACCTCCTCGAGCAGCGCCGGCAGATCCACCGGCTGCGGCAGCAGCTCGAGCTTGCCGGCCTCGATGCGCGCGACGTCGAGCGCTTCGTTCACCAGCCTCAGCATCATCTGTCCGGAGCGACGCACGGCCTCGGCCTGGCGCCGCTGTTCGGCGTTCAGTGGCGAGGCCAGCAGCAGGGCGTTCATGCCCAGCAGGCCAGCCATCGGCGTGCGTACCTCATGCCCCAGGGTAGCCAGGAACCGGCCCTTGGCCTCCGAGGCCTCCTGCGCGAGGCGCTGCGCCTGTTCGGCCATGCGCAGCCGATAGCGCGCCGCCAGTCGCCGCCGGTAGGCCAGCACCAGCATCAGCAGCGCCAGCAGCGCGAACACCGCGTAGGCGACCCATGCCGCTGGCGTCCACCACCAGGCGGGCGCCACATGCAGTTCGCGGATCAGCGCCGGGACCCAGCGGCCATCGGCCCCGGCCGCGCTGACCTGCAGCCGGTAGCGGCCGGGCGGGAGCTGCGCGTAGGCGCGCTCGGGCACCCGACCGGTCTCGATCCAGCCGGGGTCGACGCCTTCGAGCCTGAAGCGGTAGGCGTGCGTGCCGGGATCGGCAAAGGACAGCAGGCGCAGGCCGATGCGCAGATCGCGGTCGCCGTGCTGCAGTTCGATCGGCCCCGCCGGCAGCTCGATGCGCTCGCCGCGCCGGATCACCGAGGCCTCGTGCCAGTGCAGCGGCGAAGGCTTGGCAGGGCCGCGCAATCGGGCGGGATCGAACACCACCACGCCGCCCAGGGTCAGCGCGGCGATGTAGCCCTCGCGGGTCAGCAGGGGGGCCTGGCGATTGCGGAACTCGCTGCTGGGCAGCCCGTTGCGCTCGGTGAACTGGCGCAGCTCGGCCAACTCGCCGTCCAGCGGCGGGCGGTAGCGGAACAGGCCGCGGCCGGTGGTCAGCCAGAGCTCGCCGTCAGGCAGCACGACCAGGCCACCCGACTCCACTTCGGGCAGCCCGGCCTGGACGCCGATACTTTCGATGCGTTCCAGCGCGGAACCATCCCAGCGATGTCGCTCGAGTCCGGTGAGATGGTGCAGCCAGAGCTCATCGCCGCCGCTGAAGTCGAAGCCGAAAACCCGGGTCGCCGGCGAGCCGGGCACCGGCGTGAATTCGCCGCCCTCGGGCGGACGCCGGAACAATCCTCCCGGGCCGGCCCACCACAGCGCACCGTCCGGCGCGCGCGCCAGATGTTCGGTCTCGACCAGTGCGCCGCCAGCCACGGGGCCGCCGAAATCGCGGAGCACGCGCCCCTGGGGATCGCGCAGCTGCAGGCCGCCGCCGATCACGCCCAGCCAGATGCCCTCGGGCGTTTCCAGCAGGTGGTCGATCTCGCCGCTGGGAACGGCATGTTCGCCGTCGGTGCCAAAGCGCTGCTCGCGGCCGTCAGCGAAACGGATCAGCAGGCCATCCAACAGGCCCAGCCAGAGGCTGCCGTCGGCGCGCTGCAGCACCGAGCGCGGGCGATTCGGCGCCAGATCCTCGCCCGGTCGGAGGGTGCGGATTTCGCCACTGCCCAAGTCGAGGCGCTCAAGCTCGAAAGCGTGGCCCACCACCAGCAGTCCGCCATCGCGAGCCTCGGCGAGGCTGAGCGGCACGGAGCCACGGCGCTCGGGCTCGCGACGCAGCACGCTGAAGTCGCGCCAGGCCGGCGGCAGCCGCGCCAGCCCACCGCCGTCGGAAGCGAACCACAGGCCGTCCTCGTGGTCGCGCAGGATCGACATCACCATCCGCCCCGGAAACGCCCCGCGCAGTCCGGGCTGCACGTCGGCAGCAATCCAGTCCTGCCCGCGCAGGCTCTGCAGCCCGGTCGAAAGACCCACCCAGAGGTGACCATCGCCTTCGTCAAGGATGGACAGCACGTTGGCCGTCGGCAGCCGTTCCCAGCGCGCGAAGCGCGGGCCGTCGCCATCCAGGTCGAAGCGCCAGAGCGCGTCGGCAGTGCCCACGTGCAAGCCGCCGTCGGCACGCTCGGCCAGCTGCCAGATCCAGTGCCCACGGGCAGCGGCGGAGGGCGGGCGATGGCAGTCGAAGCCTGCGCCCAGCGGTCGGCACAGGCCTCCGGTGGTGCCAATCCACAGGGTGCCGTCGCGCTCCTGCAGCAGGGAGAGGACAGTGTCGCCGCCGAGGCTGCCGGCGCGCGCCGGATCATGGCGGTAGACATCCAGTTCGCCCCGCCCGAGATGCATGCGATACAGACCGGTGCGGAAACCCCCGAACCACAGGCTGCCGTCAGCGTCGCTGGCGATCGCGAACACATCGTCGGCTTCGATCCGCGGATCGGTGCTGCGGTTGAAGTGGCGGAAGCGCGGTGGCCGCTGCGAGTCCAGCAGGCTGATGCCGCCGCCTTCGGTCGCAACCCACAGGCGCCCCTCGCCGTCCACGTGCAGGGCCTGGGCGTTGTTGGCCGGCAGCGAGTGCGGATTGTCGGAAGCGTGCCGGTAGACCTCGAAGCCGACGCCATCGTAGCGGGCCAGGCCCTCCACGGTGCCTATCCAGAGAAAGCCCTCGCGATCCTGCGCGAGCGCATAGACTTTGCTCGATGGAAGGCCGTCGGCGGTGCCAAAGCTGTCGAACAGCGGCGTCTCCGGCAGCGGCGGGGCGGCAGCACGCACACAGGGGAACATCCCCACCAGCGCAACAGGAACGAGCAGGCAACGCGGAAAACGCATCGGTTCAAGGCCTGAGCAATCGCTTGAGCGCGCATCCTGCCACAGCCTCGCTGCAACGCGCCGTTGCAGCCCGGCAACGCGCCGTGATGCACCGCAGACAGGCGCGATCCGTAGAATCGACCCGCCTCTTCCATCGAGACCGCCCGCGCGTGCGTCGACCCGGTGATCCCCTGCGACTGCTGCTGGCCCTGCTCGCCCTCGTGGCGACCGCGGCCCTGCTGTACCTGGGCTTGGCCCTGCTGGAACGCAGCCTCGACGTCTGGACGCAGCTGCAGGCCCTGCCCGGCTGGCTGCGCGGCATGCTGCTCGCGGTGCTGACGGGCTTCGGCGCCGCCGGCGCCTGGCTCGCCATACGCCTGCTGCGCGGCGGCCCCGGCCGCGCGCCGCGCGCCGAGCCCATCGACCGCGCGCGCATCGAGGCGCGGCTCGAGGCACTCGAAGCGCTGGGCGAGCCGGCCGGGTTCGCCCGCGGCGAACTGGCTGAACTCGATGCGCGGCGCGCGCGCGGCGTGCTGCAGCTGGCCCTGTTCGGCGACATCTCGGCCGGCAAGAGCAGCCTGCTGCGCGCGCTGGTGCCGGAGGCCGAAGCCGCGATCGACGTGCGCGGCGGCTCGACCACCGACATCCGCCACCACCGCGCCGAGTTCGAAGGCGGGGCGCTGGAGATCGCCGACGTGCCCGGTACGCACGGCGCCGAAGGCGCAGCGCTGTCGGGGCTTGCCCGCGCCGAGGCCGCGCGCGTCCACGCCCTGCTCTATGTCTGCGAGGGCGATCTGACCCGCGGCCAGGACGCCGACCTGCGCGCGCTGGCCCGCTTCGGCCGCCCGCTGTTCCTGCTGCTGAACAAAGCCGACCGCTACGCCGACGGCGAACGCAGCGCCCTGCTGGCGCATCTGCGGCAGCGCTACGCGGGCCTTGGCCTGCGCGTGCTGGCCGTCAGCGCGGGACATCGCGAGCAGCTGCAGCGCGTCGAGGCCGACGGCCGCGAGACCACGTTCGAACGCGAACGCCCCGCCGATCTCGGCGAGCTGCCTCGGGCCCTGCGCGCGCTGGCCGGCATCGAGGCCGGCAGCCTGGAGCCCGCCCGCGAAGCGGCGACACTGTCCGCACTCGACGCGCGCATGGCCGAGGCCGAGCAGTCTGCGCGCAGCCGCGAATCCGAGGCCGTGCTGCGCCGCTACACCCGCCGCGCGCTGGTCGCGGCACTCGCCACCGTCGCGCCCGGCACCGACCTGATCATCCAGGGCGGGCTGGCGGCGGCGATGCTGCACGAGCTGGCGCGCCTGCACGGCCGCAGCCTGCGCGACCTCGACGTCGATGCATTCCTGAAGGCCGCCGGCGGGCGCGTCCGTAGCCACAGCGCGGTGCTGCTGGCGATCGCCGGCAACGCGCTGAAAGCCTTCCCCGGTCTGGGCACGCTCGGCGGCGGATTGGTCCATGCCGTGGCCTACGGGCTGCTGTTCGATGCACTCGGACGCGCGGCGGCCGAGGCCCTGGCCCAGGGCAGCGCGCTCGATCGCACGGCCACCCTGGATGCCTTCGAGAAGCAGCTGGCCGCGCCGCGCGCGGAAGCGCTGAAGCGACTGGCCACACTGGGCTTCGAAGCCCTGCGCGGCGAACGCGAGGTGCAGCGATGAAACGTATCGTCAGCGCGTCGATCCTGCTGTTCGCGGCCTGCGCCGCCGAGGCCGAGCGCTATGCCATCGACCCCGTGCACAGCCGCGTGCTGATCCGCGTCTCGCACGCCGGCTTCGCCCAGGCCATGGCCACCCTGTCGGCGCCGCGCGGCTACATCGAGTACGACGCGGACGCGCCCGAAGCGGCGCAGATCGAGGTCGAGCTGCCGCTCGATCGGCTCGACTTCGGCGATGCCGACTGGAACCGCCGCATGGCGCGGCGCGACTACTTCGACAGTGAACGCCATCCGACTGCGCGCTTCGAATCGACCTCCGTGCAGCCCGGCACAGACGGGGAACTTCGCATCGAGGGACAGCTCGAACTGCGCGGGATGCGCGCGCCGGTCACGCTCACGGCCCGCATCAACCGCATCGGCCGCGATCTGCCCTGGGTGCCGCGCCACAGCCTCGGCGCCTCGGCCTCCGCCACGCTGGACCGCCGCGACTTCGGCATGGACCGGCATGCCGGCGCGGTCGGCAACGCGGTCGAGGTGTGGATCGAAGTCGAAGCACGCCGGCAGCGTCGCAGCGAGCGCGAAGGCGAAGGCGAAGGCGAAGGCGATGAAGGCTCAAGCGATGCCGTCGATGACGGCACCCACAACGCAGCGGAAGCGCCAACCCCAGCGGACGCTGCCCCTGAAGCTCCGCAGCCACCCGAGACCGACGAGGCCCACGACCATGCCACTGCGCAGCACTGACGCCACCTGGGGCTGGGGCAGCCAGTTCTTCCACTGGGCCACCGCGCTCACCATTCTTGCCACCGCCTTCGTCGGTCTGACCATGGAGGACGTCGACGCGCTCTGGTATTACGGCCTGCACAAGTCGCTGGGGATGAGCGTGCTCGGCCTCGTCGTGCTGCGCCTGCTCTGGCGGCTCGTGGACCGGCGCCCACCCTACCCCGCCGGCATGCCCGCCTGGCAGCGTCTCGCCTCCAGCGGCGCGCATGCGCTGATCTATGTCGCGATGCTGGTGATGCCGCTGTCCGGCTGGCTCTACAACTCGGCCGCGCGCAGGCCGCTGGACTGGTTCGGCGTTTTCAAGATCCCCAGCCTCACCGCGCTCGACCGCGAAACCCAGACCTACAGCATCCTCGGCTTCGACGCGCCCGGTTTCATCGATACGCCGCAGAAGCTGCGCGCGCTCGCCGGCGACGTGCACGAGACCCTGTTCTATGCGGGCGCGGCACTGATCGCCCTTCATGTCGCCGCCGCGCTCAAGCACCATTTCCTTGATCGCGACGCCACGCTGGCGCGGATGCTGCCGGGCCTGGCCTCGCCCGCAGCGCGCGCGGGCGAATCACCGGCGAATGACGCCAGCCCGCCCGCGCAGCCCGAGGCTGCGTCCACGGCACACCCCACGCGCGTATCCGAAGCGGGCGCGACCTCCGCTGAGCGTGGCGCCGCGCCCTGAACCCTCATCTCTCATGCCCAAGGAATCCGCATGAAACCCATGTTCGCCCTGTTGCTGCTCACCGCTCTCGCCCTGCCCGCCTCTGCCAGCGACTGGACCGTCGACCCGGCGGCCTCGAAGCTCGCCTTCGTCGCCGAATACAGCGAAGGCCCCATTGACGGCCGCTTCAACCGCTTTACGCCCGGCATCCGCTTCGATGCCGCCGATCTCGCGTCGGCACGTTTCGATGTCGAGATCGATCTCGCCAGCGTCAGCACCGGCGACGAGGAGTGGGACGGCTATCTGGTCGGCGAGGACTTCTTCAACACCGAAGGCTTCCCCAAGGCCCGCTACCGCGCCGAGCGCTTCGAGGCTCGCGACGGCGGCTTCGTTGCGCTTGGCACGCTGGAGCTACGCGGCGTGCAGCAGCCGGTCGAGCTGCTCTTCAGCTTCGACACCGAGGGCGACAGCGCGACGCTCAAGGGCAGCGCCACGCTCGACCGCAGCGCCTTCGGCGTCGGCGGCGGTGACTGGGAAGATGCCGACACCATTGCCCACGACGTCAAGGTCGAGACCGAGCTGAAGCTGAGCCGCTGATGGCCTCGCGCCTGTCCCGCTGGATGCAGCGCCTCGCCGCCCCCTTCCGGCGCGGCGAGGACGCCTCGACCGCAGCGGACGGCGACCCCCTGCTGCGTGCGGCCGACAGCCTGCGCAGCCTGCTCGACGACCCCTCGATTCCGGCCGAGATCCGCAGCGAGCTGGCGGCGGATTACGCCGAAGTCGAAGCCATGCTCGGCCGCCTGGAGCAGGGCCAGATCCACCTGGCCGCGTTCGGCCGCGTCAGCGTCGGCAAGAGCTCGCTGCTCAATGCACTGGCCGGCAGCGAAGCCTTCGAAACCGGCGTCCTGCACGGCACCACCACCGCGCGCGGTCAGCAGGCCTGGCGCGAAGCCGAAGCCCACGGCGTGCAGCTGATCGACACGCCGGGCATCAACGAGCTTTCGGGCGAAGCGCGCGAGAAGCTGGCCTTCGAGGTGGCGCGGCGTTCCGACCTGATCCTGTTCGTGGTCGACGGCGACCTCACCCAGGTCGAACTCGACGCCCTGCGCCTGCTCGCTGCCCAGCAGCGCCCGCTGCTGCTGGTGCTCAACAAGGCCGACCGCTACCGCAGCGACGAACTCGACACCCTGCGCGCGCGCCTGCTCGAGCACACCCGCGGCATCGTTCAGCCCGAGAACCTGCTGCTGGCCCGCGCCCAGCCCGCGCCGGAGCGCGTCCTGCGCGTCGACGCTCAAGGCCGGGAGCAGCTCGACACACGCCCACGCAGCATCGATGTCGGTGAAGTGCGCGCCCGCGTGTTTGCGATTCTGGAATCCGAGGGCAAGGCGCTGGCCGCGCTCAACGCCGCGCTGTTCGCCGGCGACCTCGCCGACAGCGTCGGCGAGCGCCTGACCCGCCTGCGCGCCGAGCTGGCCGCACGCATCACCCGCAGCTATTGCCTGGCCAAAGGCGTGGCGGTGGCGATGAACCCGGTGCCGGTCGCCGACCTGCTCGCGGCGGCCGCGCTTGACGTGGCGCTCGTCGTGCACCTGTCGAAGCTCTATGCGCTGCCGATGAGCCGCGCCGAAGCCAGCCGCCTGCTGGCGACGGTCGTGGCCCAGCTGGCGGCGCTGATGGGCGCGATCTGGGGCGTGCATCTGGTCGCCTCGGCGCTGAAGGGCATGAGCGCGGGTCTCTCCACAGCACTCACCGCCGCCGCGCAGGGCGCGCTGGCCTGGTACGCCACCCTGCTGGTCGCGCGCTCGGCCGAACGCTATCTGGCCCAGGGCAAGAGCTGGGGCGACAAGGGCCCGAAGCGCGTCGTCGCCGAAATCGTCGAAAGCCTCGACCGCGACTCGGTGCTGCGCGAAGCGCGCGAGGAGATTCTGCGCAGGTTGCGCAAGCGCGGGGAGTAGGGGCGCAGCGGCGCGTGTGCGGCCTTCCCCCGGGCCTGTCGGCACCCAGCTGCTCCCGCTCCGCACAGCCCCTCATCCGGCGCTGCGCGCCACCTTCTCCCGTCGGGAGAAGGGAAGCAGCAGCAGGCATCGCCAGAGGGTTCGCCATTCGCGATCGAGAGGAGAAACGCAAGTGCCCACCTGCACAGCGCAATGCGCTCTTGCGAATCCCGCGGCCGACGCGCGCAGCGCTCCGGCGCTCAGCGGAGCGCGGACCGGCGGTCCGCAAGCGCGCCGCTTCGCTCCCGATTCCCGATTCCCGATTCTCGATTCCCGATTCCCGATTCCCGGCTCCGGCATGACTTGCGCCCCTCCCTATGCAGGCGTGCAGGACGCCACACTGCGCTCGCGTTCTCACCCAAGGCCCAGTCCATGCGCCACAGCCTGCTCCGCGCCGCGCTCGCCCTGCTGTTCACCGCCACCTGCGCGCAGGCTGCGATCCCTCCGGCGCCCGAGCGCGACGAGGGCGAAGGCCCGTACGACCAGCTGATCCTGCGCGGAGTCACCGTCATCAACGGCACCGGCAGCCCGGCCTTCGGCCCGGCCGATGTGGTGATCGAGAATAACCGAATCACCGAGGTGCGCATCGTCGGCAGTGCCGATGCGCCGATCCGAAGTGAGCGCCGCCCCGCGCTCAAACCCGGCGGCCGCGAGATGGATCTCAGCGGCCACTACGTGATGCCCGGCATCGTCGACATGCACGGCCACATCGGCGGCGACGAACAGGGCGTGACCGCCGAGTACGTCTACAAGCTGTGGCTGGCGCACGGCATTACCAGCGTGCGCGACCCCGGCTGCGGCAACGGCATCGACTGGTGCGTGTCGGAACAGAAACGCTCGGAGTCCAACACCATCACCGCGCCGCGGATCTTCCCTTACGCCTTCTTCGGCCATGGCCGCATCGGCCCGATGCTGACGCCCGAGCACGCCCGCGAATGGGTGCGCGACATGAAGCGTCGGGGTGCGCTGGGCATGAAGTGCTTCGGCTACCGTCCGGACATTCTGGAAGCCGCGTTTGATGAGCTGAAGAAGCAGGACATGGGCTCGGCCTGCCACCACGCCCAGCTCGACGTGAAGCGGGTCAACGTGCTGACCACCGCGCGCTGGGGCCTGACCACGATGGAGCACTGGTACGGCCTGCCCGAGGCTCTGTTCGACGGCCAGACCGTGCAGGACTACCCGCCCGGCTACAACTACATGAACGAGCAGCACCGCTTCGAGCAGGCCGGCCGGCTATGGGCGCAGGCGGCCGAGAAGGGCAGCGAGAAGTACGAAGCGGTGATGACGGAGCTGCTCGAACTCGACTTCACCATCGACCCGACCTTCACCATCTACCAGGCCACCCGCGACCTGATGCGCGCGCGCATGGCCGAGTGGCACGAGGACTACACCCTGCCCGCCCTGTGGGATTTCTTCCGCCCCAGCCGCACCAGCCACGGCAGCTTCTTCTTCGACTGGGGCAGCGAGCAGGAGATCGCCTGGCGCGACAACTACGTGCGCTGGATGGCCTTCATCAACGACTTCAAGAACCGCGGCGGCCGCGTCACCGTCGGCAGCGATTCCGGCTACATCTACAAACTGTACGGCTTCGGCACCATCGAGGAGCTGGAGCTGCTGCGCGAGGCCGGCTTCCATCCGCTGGAAGTGCTGACCGCGGCCACGCTCAACGGCGCTGAAGCATTGAAGGCCGACGACCGCATCGGCAGCATCGAACCCGGCAAGCTCGCCGATCTCGTGGTGCTGCGCGAGAACCCCCTGGCCAATCTCAAGGTGCTCTATGGCACCGGCCATATCCGCATCAACGCCGAGGGCGAGCCCGAACGCGTCGGCGGCGTGCGCTACACGATCAAGGACGGCATCGTCTTCGACGCCGCGGAGCTGCTGGGTGAAGTGCGCGCGCTGGTGGCGGCGGACAAGCAGGCAAAGGGCATTGAAAGGCTGAAGCAGCCGGGGCTGTAGTTGCCGGAGCCGCGGTATCGGCGTTGCGTATCGTGTGCCGTGTGCCGTGTGCCGTGTGCCGAGATTCGGGATTCGGGATTCGGGATTCGGGATTCGGGGTTCGGGGTTCGGGGTTCATGAGAATCCGGCGACGCGAATTCCTTCGCGGAGCTGCGTCCCATAGGGTGGGCCCTGGCCCACCATGAGCGCTGATCTCGCCTCTGTCGGATTCGTGGACGCACATCAACGCTGCCCACTCGCCGCTGATTCACGAAAGCGACCGGGGCAAGCGTTGGGCTCCTGGTGGGCCAGGGCCCACCCTATTCGAGCCACCACCCTATTCAAGCCGCGGGCGGCACGGTGGCTGCGAAGCTCTCGCGGCTGCATACACCTTCAAGCCAGGCCGACAGGCCCGGCGCCTGCGCGCGCCAGTCGATCTGCGGCAGGCGGAAGTCGAGGTAGGCCAGCGCGGTCGCCGATGCGATCGCGCCCAAGTCGAAGCGCCCGCCGAGTACTTCGGCTTCCTTCTCAAGCTCGACCACCCCGCGCAGGATCGCGCTGCGCCAGCGCGCCAGCCATTCGGGCGAGCGCTGCGACTCGATGCGGCGGCTTTCCATCACGCTCGACACCGCGGCGTCGGTGACGCCGTCGGCCAAAGCCTCGCGGCGCAGCACCTGCCAACGTTCCGGGCCAGCCTCTGGAATCAGGCGCGGGACACAGAGACTGTCGAGATAGGCGCACAGCAGCGGGCTGTCGAACAGGGTGAAACCCGGCCCGCCGCCGGGCTCGACGTGGGGCTCAACAATCAGCGCCGGCACCTTGGCCAGCGGGTTGGCCGCCAGCAGCTCGGGCGGATCCTGCAGCGGGTTGGCGACGACCACTTCGACACGATCGGTAAGGCCTTTCTCGATCACCAGCATGCGCACCTTGCGCGCGTAAGGCGAGGTCGGGGAGTAGATCAGCTGCATGGAGACTCCTTGCAAAGTCGACGGAATCGCGGTGGCCGGCTGGCCGTTAGCCGAGCGCGCGCGGCGAGTGTCGGCGAGGCAGCAGACGCTGGCAAATCCGCAGGCGCGGTGACGCCGCGATCAGTGGCTTGCGTTGTCGTGACCACGTAGCAGCTGGCGCGACCCGCGGAAGGCGTGCATATGTCCCCTCCCCCCAAGCTGCCCTCGCTTCGCTTGGGCTGTGGAGAGTTCCGGCTGCCAGCGGCAGCCGACGAACACTCTCCTGCGCTTCCCACGAGGTGAGAGGGCTCTTCGTTCTGTTTCTGCGCATCGGCATGAGTAGCGCTTGGATGACTTGCGCGCGGCTCGCATCGGGGCAGCTCTTCTCCCCTCTCTCCCCGTGGGAGAGGGGACGGGGGAGAGGGGGATGAGGCCTGCCGCGAGATTCGCCCCCTCTGCCCAACCTGCCTTCGCTTCGCTTGGGCTGCGGAGAACATCGGTTGCCACGGGCAGCCGACAAACACCCTCCTGCGCATCCCGCGAGGGGAGAGAGGCTTGCATCCGCGCCGCCAGAGGCTCTGGGGTCATCTGGCGCCGAGCGCACTCCAGGGCTGCTGCAGCACGGGATGCATACGTATGCGGCGCCACATCGACTTCCCCACCACCCCCGCCGGGGGCACACTCGCGTGGACGTGCGCGACAGACGCACCCACGATCAGCGAAGGGGCGGGAACATGCAGGACCAGCGGATCCGTGAAGTGGTGATCGTCGGCGGCGGCACCGCCGGCTGGATGGCGGCGGCGGCATTGGCCAAGGTGCTGGGCCGGAGCTACAGCCTTCGTCTGGTCGAATCCGACGACATCGGTACGGTCGGCGTGGGTGAAGCCACCATCCCGATGATCAAGCTGTTCAACGCAGCACTCGAACTCGACGAGGCCGACTTCATCCGCCGCACCCAGGGTTCGTTCAAGCTCGGCATCGAGTTCGTCAACTGGGGCCAGGTCGGCGACAGCTATATCCATGGCTTCGGCAAGATCGGCCAGGACCTCGGCATCGTGCCCTTCTACCACTACTGGCTGAAGCTGCATCAGCAGGGCCGCGCCGGGCACCTCGACGACTACTCGATCAACACCGCCGCAGCGCGCGCCAACAAGTTCATCCCGGCGCGGACCGACCGCCCGAACTCGCCGCTGGCCGACATCGCCTACGCCTACCACTTCGACGCCGGCCTGTACGCGCGCTATCTGCGCGAATATGCCGAAGCGCGCGGCGTGCGCCGCACCGAGGGCAAGGTCGCCTCGGTGCAGCAGCATCCGGAAAGCGGCTTCATCGAGTCGATCACGATGGAGAGCGGCGAGCGCATCCCCGGCCAGCTCTTCGTGGACTGCTCGGGCTTCCGCGGCATCCTGATCCAGCAGGCGCTGAAGACCGGCTACATCGACTGGAGCCATTGGCTGCCCTGCAACCGCGCGGTCGCCGTGCCCTGCGAGACGCGACAGGCGATCACGCCGTACACGCGCTCGACCGCGCGCACGGCCGGCTGGCAGTGGCGCATTCCGCTGCAGCATCGCGTCGGCAACGGCCACGTGTTCTCGTCCGACTTCATCAGCGAAGACGAAGCCACCTCGATGCTGATGGCGAACCTCGAAGGCAAGCCGCTGGCGGAACCGCGCGTGCTGAAGTTCGTCACCGGCAAACGCCGCAAATTCTGGAACAAAAACGTGGTCGCGGTGGGGCTTGCCAGCGGCTTCATGGAGCCGCTGGAGTCGACCAGCATCCATCTGATCCAGTCGGCGATCGCGCGGCTGACCGCGTTCTTCCCGCACGCCGGGTTCGATCAGACCGATATCGACGAGTTCAACGCCCACTCGCACTGGGAGTTCGACAAGATCCGCGACTTCCTGATCCTGCACTACCACGCCACCGAGCGCAGCGATACGCCGTTCTGGAACTACGTGCGGACCATGGATATCCCGGCCGAACTGCGCGCCAAGATGGAGCTTTTCCGCAGCAACGGCCGCGTCTTCCGCGACGGCCACGAGCTGTTCGCCGAGCCCAGCTGGGTGCAGGTGATGCACGGCCAGCGCATGCAGCCGCGCGGCTATCACGCCCTGGTCGATGCGCAGGACGACGAGGCCGTGCAGAAGCACGTCGAGACCGTACGCGACGTGATCGCCGCCTGCGTCCAGGCCATGCCGACCCACGAGCAGTTCATCGACCGGCACTGCGCGGCAAGGCCTAAGGCCGCGTAGTTCATGGGGTGGGCCCTGGCCCACCCTAAGCCCGACGCTTGCCCCCGTAACGGCTCGCGCATACGCGCCCGAGCACACCTTCCTGTGCGCCGCGCGGGCGGCTGGGCCCAGCGAGCGGGCCGCGCTTCGGCCCGGCGCTGACGACAGGCGCTCGACGGCTCGCGACTCGGTGGAATCGCCGCCCGCATCCGCGCGCCCGGCGCAGGAAGAGCCCATGTGATGCGGGCGTCCGGACTCAGACGCCTCGAACCTCGCGCAGGCCATCCAAGCTCTGCACCCTGGGCTGGCCCCCGGCCCAGCACAAGCACGTCGCCTGAGCCAGAGGTTCCAGCGCGTGGTGGGCCAGGGCCCACCCTATTCGACGTTCTGGGCGGCGGCGAACTGCTGGCGAGCCCTGTCCGCGCCATTGCTTCGGGCCATCGCCACGCGCTTCCGCCCTTGCTTTTCGGCCTGGGCACCCAGCAGCTCCAGGCGCACACGAATTCAGCCGGCGCCATGGCACCACGTGCGCGACGCCCGGCCAGCAGCCCAACGCCACAAAGCCGAAGCCCACGCCGCGGGGAGACGGCGTGGGCTTCGGGTGCTGCCGGGGGATGGATCGATGCTTCAGCGCATCAGAACTTGTAGCTCACGCCCAGCAGGGCATTGCGACCGTACTCGACGTACTCGCGCGGGGTTTCCTCGCTGCCGAAGTTGGTGCGGAACGGCTTGTCTCTGAGATTGTTGATCTGGAAGAAGAAGGCCAGATCCTTGAGCGCGCCCTGATTGAAGGTGTAGTTGACCTGCAGGTCGACAATGGCCTCGCGATTGACCAGCACGCGCTCGCGGTCCAGGAAGACGTTCTGGATCTCGCCCACGAACTCCGAACGGTGGCGCCTCGATGCCCGCACGCCCCAACCGAAGCGCTCCCAGTACAGGGTGACGTTCGAGGTGTACTTCGAGAAGCCCGGCAGCGGCTCGCTGGTGCCCGGGCCGTTCGGGCTGATGCCGGTGCGGGTATCGGTGTAGTGACCCTGCAGACCAAAGCCCTCAAGCGGCTCCCAGAACAACTCGAAGGGAATCGAAACCGCGAACTCCCAGCCAGCGATCAGACCACCCTCTCCGTTGGCGGGGCTGTTGATCGTACCGATGTTGGTTGGGGGCAGCTGGGCGCCCGAGGGCACCGGCAAGCCGGTGAAGTCGAACTCCAGCACCTGGTTGTAGACGTAGGACTTGAGGTCCTTGAAGAACCAGGCAGCGGAGACGTAGCCCTTGCCGCCGAAGTACTTCTCGTAGGACACATCGAAGGCATTGGCGATCCAGGGCCGCAGCCGTGGGTTGCCGCCGCCAGCCTCCCAGCGCTGGGTGGCCTGGTTGATGCCGAAGCCGAACCCGGCAGACATGTCGTCGATACGCGGACGCGCCAGCTGGCGGCCCAGGCCCAAGCGCAGCTTCTGCTCTTCAGTCACATCGAAGATCAGGTTGGCGCTGGGCAGGACCTCGGTATAGCTCACACCGTCACTGACCGGATCGCCAGCGGCGTTGTCGGCAAAGGTCCGGAGGCCGAAGCCTTCCTGATCCGCGCGCTGCACCTGGATACCGACGTTGCCGCGCACCGGCACGCTGCCCCACTGGCTGTCGAGGTTGGCCTGCGCGTAGAGGGTCGTGATGTCCTCTTCCACGCCGAAGTTCTTTCGCGCGAAGCCGTTCTGGGCAAAGCGGTCGATGCGGTTGTACGGGACACCATTCGGGTCGAAGGTCGGCAGGTTGGGCAGACCGAAGAACCCGAAGCCGAAGGAGGCGCCGGTCGGATACGGCAACGAGGCGCGGTCGTTGCAGGCCTGGATGCACAGCGCAACTTCGGAGGCGAAGCGATCCTTGTCGCGGCTGGTGTAGTTCAGGCCGTACTTGAGGCTGCTGATGGCGCCGTCACTGAACAGCTGCTCGAACTCCACGCGCGCCTGGTTGATGGTGTCCTCGACCGCGTAGGGTTTGTCGAAGCCGTCGCCGCCCCAGCCGCCCGGATCCCACAGACGCAGCTGCGAGACGTCGCCGAAATCGGCGCCGAAATCCATGTCGTACCAGCCGCCCGGGTTCAGCGAGACGCCCAGCGTGGTGCCCGCGAAGCCCGGCGCAAAGCCGGCATTGCTCTCGAAGTTGCGACCATCGCGGTCGGCGCGCGAGGTGCTGAGGTCGGTGGTCAGACGCCAGTCGTCGTTGATGCGGAACTGGTGGTTCCAGCCGACCGACAGCAGCGAATCCTCGTTCTTGTACTGGTCGGTGCGCAGCACCGGACGTGCGTTGCGGTAGGTGGAGCTGGTGCCGTTTCGGCTGACCAGATCGGCGAGGTAGCAGTTCTCGGTGCAGTTGCCGAGGCCGATTTCCAGTCCGCGCTGGATGGTGTCGGAATCGAAGGTCGAGTAGTAGACGTCGAGCGCACCGCGATGGCTGTCGTTGGGCTGGTACTCCATCGCCGCGGTGATGCCCTTGCGGACCAGATCGGTGGTGCGGCCCTGGATGGTGACACCGCCGAGCTGGCCGTTGGGCTCATAGCCCCAGGCACGCCAGCTGTTCGACTGCTGCGGCGAGTTGAGGTAGGCATAGCCGAGCGCAAAGCCAACCGTCTTGGCCTGGTTCTGGTCGATGTAGGCGAAGCTGGCGCGCTCGCCGTACAGCTTGGATTCTTCCAGCTTGTACTGGTCGCGGCGGTAGTTGGCGGCGATCACGCGATCATCGAAATCCAGCGGGCGCACGGTCTGCAGGTCGATGGTGGCGGACAGGCCCTGACCCACGAGGCTTGCGGTCGGCGTCTTGTACACGACCACCTGGCGCATGGTTTCGGAGGCGTACTGATCGAACTCGACGCCGCGGTTGGTGCCCATGCTGGCCTGCTCGCGGCCGTTGAGGGTGGCCGTTGCGAAATCGCCGGACAGACCGCGCACATTGATCTCGGTCGAACGACCGCGGTCGCGCTGCGAGGTCAGGCCGGGCAGGCGGGCGAGCGCGTCGGCAATGGAAACGTCGGGCAGCTTGCCAATGTCTTCAGCCGAGATCGCCTCGACGATGGAGTCGGCGATCTGCTTGGTCTCGATCGCGCTCTCGATGCCGGCGCGAATGCCAACGACCTCGATCGTATCGAGGGACTTGGCCTCGTCTTCGGCGGCTTCCTTGGCGGCTTCCTCGTCGTCCGCCTGCTGGGCAGCCATGCCGGCATCCGCCCAGGCCGACTGCGCCATCATTGCGACGGCCGACGCCAGCGCCATGCTCAGCACGTTGCGCTTCAAGTTCAACATTGTCCCCTCCACTCGATACGGTCTGCGATGTGTGAGCCCGGCTACGCGGCCGCTGCATGGCCCGCGCCGGGTCTGTTCTGTGAGCTGCCGATGGCGGCCCGACCTGAGTTCGCCGTCGGGACATTCCCCCGTCCCCTGCAGCGCGGAGCGATGGTAGCCCCGGCCCTTTGGCACATGACCCAAGCTGCATACGTATTCATGCAAAGCGCCCCGCGGAGGCGTCGCGCAAGGGTCTGGGTCGGCACCAAGATGAGGCCTGCCGCGGCTTCGCGTGATTGCCGGGGCCACAGGAGATTGCGCTGCAACGCAGCAATCCATCCTGTCAGATGCGGCAGGTTTTCCGATCACGCCAGCCCACCGGATGCTGCACATGCACAGCGCACCACAGACCTTCGGATCGACCGCACCGCGCGCGGCTTCGAGGCGATATGACGGATCGCGATCCATTCTCGGCAGGGCGCTGCTGCTCTGCGCGACCATCAGCCTGGCCGTCACGTCCGTGCAGGCGGAAGAGCCGGAGTCGGCCACGCGCGACTGGCGCGACGAGATCCTCTACTTCGCCCTGATCGACCGCTTCGACGACGGCGAGCCGGACAACAACGATCAGGGCGCGAACGAATACGATCCGGCCGACTCACGCCGCTACAGCGGTGGCGATCTGGTGGGACTCACGCGTCGACTCGACTACATCCGCGGCCTCGGTGCGACCGCGCTGTGGATCACCCCGCCGGTGCGCCACCAGTGGTGGGACGAGGCGGTCGGCTACGGTGGCTACCACGGCTACTGGGCGCAGCACTTCATGGAGGTCGACCCGCACTTCGGCACGCTCGACGACTACCGCGCGCTCGCGACAGGGCTGCACGCGCGCGACATGCGTCTGGTGCAGGACATCGTGGTCAATCACGTCGGCAACTACTTCCGCTACCCGCCGGGCGAAGCCGCACTCGAGGTCGCCGCGGACTGGCGCGCGAATGCCGGCGCGGCACCGACCGCGCGGCCGACGCAGTGGCCCTTCGACCAGAACGACGCGCGCGACATGCGGCAGCGCAGCCTCGACATCTACCACTGGACGCCGCCGATCCAGGACTACAGCGACCCGGTGCAGCTGCTCGATTGGCAGATGGCCGACCTCGATGATCTGAACACCGAGAACCCGCTGGTGCGACGGGCCCTGCGCCAGTCCTACGGCCACTGGATCCGCGAGGTCGGCGTCGACGGCTTCCGCGTCGACACCGCCTTCTATGTGCCGCCGGCCTACTTCCGCGATTTCCTGTTCGCCGCAGACCCCGCCGCACCGGGCGTGATCGAGGTCGCGCGGCGCGCGGGCACGCCGGACTTCCTGCTGTTCGGCGAGGGCTTCGGCATCGACCGCCCCTTCGAGGACGTGCAGGCGCGGCGCATCGAACGCTACGCGCGCGACGAGGCCGGCCCGCTGCTGCCGGCGATGATCAACTTCCCGCTCTATGGCACCAGCCTCGACGTGTTCGCGCGGGGGCGTCCGCCGGCCGAGCTCAAGCACCGCATCGAGAGCGTGCTGACCGTACACGCCGATCCGCACCGCATGCCCAGCTTCGTCGACAACCACGATGTCGACCGCTTCCTCGCCGGCGGCAGCGAGGCCGGGCTGAAGCAGGCCCTGCTCGCGCTGATGACGCTGCCCGGCATTCCGGTCATCTACTACGGCACCGAGCAGGGTTTCACCCGCATGCGCGGCGCGATGTTCGCCCGCGGCTGGGGCAGCGAGGGACGCGACCACTTCGATACCGCGCATCCGCTCTACCGCTATCTGCAGCGCGCCACGGCGCTGCGCCACGGCGAGTGGGCCCTGCGCCGCGGCCGGCCGCGCGTGCTGGCAGCGGAAGCCGCCGCGCCGGGCGTCATCGCCTGGGTGATGGAATCAGACCAGGGTTCCGCGCTGGTCGCACTGAACACCGCCGATGCAGCGAGCGCCTACGGCGCGATCGACACCGGCCTGCCGCCGGGCACGCGGCTGCAGCCGCTGTTCGCGATCGAAGGCGACGCCCCTGCACTGGCGGTGGATGCGCAGGGCCGCGTGGATCTCGCCCTGGCCGCGCGCGATGGCCGGGTGTGGCGGGTGCTGTCGGCCACGTCTTCCGCATCGACCGAAGCCACCGCACCGCAGCGACCGAAGCTCGATGCGCTGGGTGATGCGGCGGTGTCAGAACACCTCTCCATCGCCGGTCGCGCTCGCGCTGGCGGTGCACTGCAGCTGGTGCTCGATGGCGAAGTCGGGCGCGGCACGCGGGTGCAGGTGGATGCAGACGGGCGCTTCGCCGTTCAGCTCGACGTGCGCGGCCTTGCCGATCCCGGCCTGAGCCATCGCCTGCAGCTCATCGACACCGCGACCGGGCTCGCCTCCGACAGCGCGCACTTCCGCGTGCAGCCGCGCTGGACCGTGCTGGCCGAAAGCGAGGACCCGGTCGGCGATGACCGTGGCCCGGAGGGGCACTATCGCTACCCGGCCGATCCGGGCTGGGGCGAACGCGGGCTGCTCGATCTCACCCATGCGCGCGCCGAGGCCAGCGGGGGCAGCCTGCGATTGAGCGTGCGGCTGCGCGCGCTGAGTCGCGACTGGAACCCGGCCAATGGCTTCGACCGCATGGCGCTGACGCTGCACATCGCCCTGCCCGGCGCCGATGCGGGTGCGCGCGCCCTGCCCCTGCTCAATGCCGCGATGCCCGAAGACCTGCGCTGGCAGCGCCGCCTGCGCCTGCACGGCTGGTCGAACGCGCTGTTTTCGTACGAGGGTGCCGACGCGAAGCGCGAGGGCACGGCCATCGGCGCGGCCGCGCTCGCGGTCGACCCCGAGACCAGCACCTTGACCATCACCCTGCCCGCGCGCCTGCTCGGCGAGCTTGAATCCCTGCACGGCGCAGTGCTGCACATCAGCACCTGGGATTACGACGGCGGCTACCGCGCGCTCACGGCCGAGGGCGGCGCGATGCGCTTCGGCGGCGGCGACGGTGCGCGCGATCCGCTGTGGATGGACTCGATGCTGCTGCGGCTGGAGTAGGCATTCCGAGCGCGAGTGTGCCCTCGACCCTGCGAATGTGGGTCAGGAATCGCAGAACCGTTCAGACCGCCGCGAGGGTGCCGCCTATGGTGGGCCAGGGCCCACCCTATGCAGGTTGATAGGATGGGCCCTGGCCCATCGCTGGCGCTGACTGGCGACGCGTTGCAATGCGCCGCAACTTTCGAATCCCGACAGACAGTGGCGAGCGTGCGGCGCGTGATGGGGCAGGCCGCGTCCAATGCCGGCTGATAGGGTGGGCCCTGGCCCACCGTTGGCGCTGCCCTGCGATACGCGTTGCGATGCGCCGCAACTTTCGAACCGCGACAGACAATGGCGAGCGCGCGGCGCGCGATCGGTCGGCCGCGCGTGATGCCGGCTGATAGGGTGGGCCCTGGCCCAGCGTTGGCGCTGCACCGCGAGGCGCGCTGCGTGGCGGCGCAACGTACGAGTCGCGGCGTGCTGGCGCGAGCGTCCGGCGCATGGTGGGCCAGGGCCCACCCTATGGGCGTCTGCGCTCGAAGGGCCAGCGGCCGCGCCAGTACTGCAGCAGCAGGAAGCCGAACAGCATGCCGCCGAGATGCGCGAAGTGGGCAATGCCGGTGCGGGTGCCTGAAACGCCAAGCACCAGTTCGATCACGCCGTACACCACCACCAGGGTGCGCGCCTTCATCGGAATCGGCGGAATCAGCAGCATGACCTGCCGGTTCGGAAAGGCCATGCCGAAGGCCAGCAGCACGCCGAACACGCCACCCGAGATCCCCACAGTGTTGTAGAGCTCGCCCGACTGCGCCGCCATGGTCGTCACCACCAGCTGGATCAGGCCCGCGCCAACGATGCAGGTGAGCACGTAGAGCAAATAGCGGCGCGGCCCCAGCACACGCTCGACATCACCACCGAACATCCACAGCGCCAGCAGGTTGAACAGCAGATGGGTCTCGCTGCCGTGCATGAAGCCGTAGGTAAACAGCTGCCAGGGCAGGAAGCCAACGCTGACAATCTGCCCGTTGAACGCACGGGTGTACTCGCCCGCGGGCCAGAGCATGAAGGGCAGCATCGCGAGCTCGCCCAGCACCAGCTGCAGCACGTAGACCAGGCCACAAGCGAGCAGCAGGACCTTGGTGATGGGAGGTACGGGCGGCATCAGGGCTCCAGCGCGAATCAGCAGTCCGGCAGTGTAGCGGCGGCGGCGTGCGGCTCGGGCGCGTCCGCACATCCACGCGCATGCGCCAGCGCTGCAAGCACCGTCGCATGGTGGATGTCGACGATGTCTTCGACATCGTTCGCATAGCCGCCGGCCATGCTGATCGACAGCGGCAGGCCCAGCCGGCGGCAGGTGTCGAGCACGCGCTGGTCGCGCTCGCGCAGGCCGGCCTTGCTGAGCTTGAGAAAGCCGAGGCGGTCACCCTCGAACGGATCGGCGCCGGCCAGATAGATCAGCGCGTCGGGGCGCGCGGCGGCGATGGCGCGGGGCAGGTGATGGTCGAGCAGATCAAGATAGGCCTGATCGTCGGTGCCGTCCGGCAGGGCGACATCGAGGTCCGAGGGCGGCTTGACCGCCGGGTAGTTGCGCGCGGCGTGCATCGAGAAGGTGTGGATCGTGGGGTCGTTCGCGCACAGGGCGGCGGTGCCGTCGCCCTGATGCACGTCGAGGTCGACCACCAGCAGGCGATCAGCCAGCCCTGCCGCCTGCACATGACGTGCGGCGACCACCGAATCGTTGAACACGCAATAGCCGCCGCCGCGATCGAAGGCCGCATGGTGGGTGCCGCCGGCCAGGTTCACCGCCACGCTATCGCCGCGCAGGGCCGAGGTCAGCGCGCCGATGGTGCCGCCCGAGGAGCGCCGCGAGCGCTCGACCATGGCCGGCGACCACGGAAAGCCGATGCGCCGCAGTTCGGCTTCGCTGGCGCGGCCTTCGTGCATGCGCGCGATGTAGTCGTGGCAGTGCACGCGCTGCAGGTCCTCGATCGAGGCCGGCTCCGGCTCGACCAGCTCGATGCCCTCGACACCGCGCACGCGCTCGTACAGCCGCCGGTACTTGTCCATCGGAAAGCGGTGCTCGGGCGGCAGCGGCAGCACGAAGTGGTGGCAGTAGTAGGCGCGCATCGGTGATTGGACAGAGTGAGCGGCAGTGGTGGGGCGCCATGGAAGAACGACAGCCGTGGGCAGCGTGTGATTCGCGACGCAAACATCCCATTTCATGGGGTGGGCCCTGGCCCACCATGGGTCCGACACATGCCCCGGTCCGCCATGTCGACCACGCCCTGCGGCAGACATCCGTGCCGATGCGACACCGCTTCCGCATCGTCGGCATGCCCTGCGCGCGGCGCGATCAGAAGCCGCGTTCGACATCGGCCCTAGGCGCGGGACTCAAGGCCCGAAGGGTGCGCAGGGCGCCTCGCGCCGGGATGCCCTCGACGTTTGGTGAACGAAGACTGGGGCGAGCGTCGAGCGCAGCGACATCGGGTGGACGAAGGCCGGGGCGAGCGCCGCGCTCACGGTGGGCCAGGGCCCACCCTATGCTTCGTTTTGGCCTTCGTTGCGCCCCTCGTGTTCGCCCGCCCCCGCCTCGCGACGCTCCGCTGTTGGCACATGCAGGCCCGACTTCAGCGCCAGCTCGGCCATGCGCTGCGCGTCAGCGAGGATGCCGTGCAGGACGCGCAGCTCGCGCTCGTCGAGCGCGGCGCGCAGGAACACCCGGCGCAGGCGCTGCATCACCACGTCGGGCGAGCGGCCCTTGTGGAAGTCGATGTCGTGCAGGGTCTGGTCGAGGTGTCCGAAGAAGCGCTCGACCTGCGCCTGCGTCGCCAGCGCGTCGCCGCGCTCGAGGGTCGCGGCAAGTGGAGAAGGCGCCGCGGGCTGGGGCGCGTCCGCCTGCGCTGGAAACAGATGCCCCATGCGCAGCTCGTAGCTCAGCACCTGCACGGCCTGGGCCAGGTTCAGCGAGCTGTACTCGGGATTGGCCGGGATGTGCACGGCGGCCTGGCAGCGCTGCAGCTCTTCGTTCGTCAGGCCGGTGCGCTCGCGGCCGAACATCAGCGCGACCGGGCCGCTGCGCGCGCTTTGCAGCAGCAGCGACGCGGCGTCACGCGGCCCGTACTCGGGCAGCGGTACGCCGCGCCGGCGCGCGGTGCAGCCCAGCACCAGGCGGCAGTCGGCGATGGCGTCCTCCAGGCGATCGAACACGCGGGCGCGCTCCAGCACGTCGTCGGCGCCGGCCGCCATCGCGTTGGCCTGGATGTCGGGAAACTGCTCGGGCTGCACCAGGCGCAGGTCGGACAGTCCCATGGTCTTCATGGCGCGGGCGGTGGAGCCGATGTTGCCGGGGTGCTGGGTGCCGACCAGGACGATGGCGATGGCGTCGAGCATGGGATTCCTTGGCTTGAGGGTGCCGAAGACGGCCGGGCGCAGGCGGTTCAGCCGGCGGGCGGGACTCGCCCGGGCCTTTGCAGTACACTCCCCCGCCCTTCAGGGACGGCCAGCCTGGCCGTGCCCGTTCTTTTCCCAGCGAGAGTGCGTATGCAGAAGTCCGCGATCAACGTCGTGGTCAAGGCGGCACGCCGTGCCGGCGACCTGATCCTTCGCCATGTCGGCCGCGTCGAATCCCTGAGCGTCTTCGAGAAATCGAAGCAGGATTATGCCAGCGAGGTCGATGCCCAGGCCGAAGCCGAGATCATCCGCGAACTCAAGCGCGCCTTTCCCGACCACGCCTTCCTGGCCGAGGAATCGGGCCAGACCGGCAAGTCGCGCTACACCTGGGTCATCGATCCGCTGGACGGCACCAGCAACTTCCTGCACGGCATCCCGCACTTCTGCGTGTCGATCGCGCTGCTGGACAACCAGGAGCCGGTGCTGGGCGTGATCTACGATCCGCTGCGCAACGAGATCTACAGCGCGACCAAGGGCTCGGGCGCGGTGTTGAACGACAAGCGCATCCGTGTATCCCAGCGCAATGACCTGTCGGGCGCGATGCTGATCACCGGTTTCGCCCCGCGCCAGCGCTCGAAGATCGGCGCCCAGCTGGAGGCCGTGCGCGAGCTCATGCGCGACGCCGAGGACGTGCGCCGCACCGGCTCGGCCGCGCTGGATCTGGCCTATGTCGCCGCCGGCCGCGCCGACGCCTACTTCGAGGCCGGGGTGATGCCCTGGGACATCGCCGCCGGCGTGCTGCTGGTGCGCGAAGCCGGCGGCCGCGTCTGCGATTTCCGCGGCGGCACCGACTACTTCAAGTACGGCCAGATCGTCGCCGGCAACCTCAAGGTCAGCGAGCTGGTGCAAAAGTCCCTGGTCAACTCGGGGTATGCGGCGGCGTTTGACTGATCGTGGGGGTCGCGGCTTTGCCGCGATCACGGGATTGGGGATTCGGGATTCGACAGGCTCGAAACCTCGACGCGAGCTCTCAATAATCAGAACGCTTGCAATGGCATGTCTTCGCCGTCGCCCCCGCGGAGGCGGGGGCCCAGCAAGACTTGCGACAGCCGCAGGAACCCTGGATCCCCGCCTCCGCGGGGATGACGAGCCAAGGTTTCTTTAGGAACACCGCCCAGCTGAAAAGCTCGGGGGGCAGTCCGACAACGCGTACCCATCGCATCCCGTCAGTAGCGCCGGCTCTTGCGAATCCCGAATCCCCAATCCCGAATCCCGCAAACAGAAAGGGCGCCCCGCGGGGCGCCCTTGTCGTTTGCAGCGCGCCGAAGGCGCGCTCAGGGCCGCCGATTCAGCTCCGCGTCGTCCTTGGCCTTGGGCATCAGGTCTTCCTTGGTCACGCCCAGCGTCAGCAGCAGGGGGCTGGCGAAGAAGATGGTGGACGCCGTGCCGACCACGATGCCGACGATCAGGGCCATCGCGAAGCCTTCCAGCGTCGGGCCGCCCCAGATGTAGAGCGCGATGCACGTCAGCAGGGTGGTCAGCGAGGTCATGATGGTGCGCGACAGCGTGCTGTTGATCGCGCGGTTGATCACGTCCTGCGGCGTGTCCTTGCGGGTCGCGCGGAACAGCTCGCGGACGCGGTCGAAGACCACGATCTTGTCGTTCACCGAGTAACCGTCGACCGCGAGGATCGCCGCCAGCACGGTCAGGTCGAAGTCGTAGCCCATGATCGCGAAGAAGCCGAGCGTCACGATCACGTCGTGCGCTTCGCCGACCACGGTGGCGACCGCGAACTTCCATTCGAAGCGCAGACCGATGTAGATCATGATGCCGGCCAGCACCACCAGCACGGCGATGATGCCGTTGTAGGCCAGCTCGGCGCCGACCTGCGGGCCGACGAACTCGCTGCGCTTGATCTCGACCTTAGCGCCGCCGGCGGACAGGGCCTCGAGCACGCGACCCGCGGTGGCCGCATTGCCGTCGGCGATACTGGCATCCGCGGCGGCGGTGGCTTCGTCCTCGGCCACGGCCTTCGGCGACAGCCGCACCGAGAAACTGGTGCCGGAGAAGCGCTGCACCAGGGCGCCTTCGATACCGGCCGCTTCAAGGCGCTCGGTGACCGCGCTCTGCTCGGTGGTCTCGGCGAACTCGACCTCGACCAGGGTGCCACCGGTGAAGTCCAGGGCGAAGTTCAGGCCACGCGTGGCCAGCGCCACGATCGAGATGAGCATCAGCGCCACCGCCACCGCCATGGTGGCGCGACGGATGCGCATGAAGTTGACATTGCTGTTGGGGTTGAAGAATTCCATTGCTCGGCTCCGTCGAATGCGTCAGACCGAAACCGAGCGGACTTTCCGCCCGTGGCCGTAGAACAGGGTGGCCAGCGCGCGACTGACGGTCACCGAAGTGAACATCGAGGTCAGCACGCCGAAGAACAGCACGGCGGCGAATCCGCGCACCGGGCCGGAACCGAAGGAGAACAGCGCGACCGCGGCGATCAGCTTGGTGACGTTGGAGTCGAGAATGACTGTCCACGCGCGCTCATAGCCGGCCACGATCGAGTTGACCGGCGTGTTGCCGGCGCGCAGCTCCTCGCGGATGCGCTCGATGATCAACACGTTGCCGTCGATCGCCATGCCCAGCGTCAGCACGATGCCGGCGATGCCGGGCATGGTCAGAGTGGCACCCGCAACGCTGAGCACGGCCGCCAGCAGCAGCAGGTTCATGAACAGGGCGAACACCGAGATCAGTCCGAAACCCTTGTAGTAGACGATCATCAGCGCGCAGACCATCAGGAACCCGAGGACAACGGCGCGCGCGCCGGCTTCGATGTTTTCGGCGCCCAGCGAGGGCCCGACCACACGCTCTTCGACGATATCGACCGGCGCGGCCAGCGAGCCCGCGCGCAGCAGCAGGGCGAGCTGGGCAGCTTCTTCCGGGCTCGACAGGCCAGTGGTCTGGAACTGGTTGGAGAACACACCCCGGATACTGGCCAGATTGATCACCTCCTCGGTGATGCGCACCGTCCGGACTTCCTTGCCGTCCACCATGCGGGTCTCTGGCCGACGCTCGATGAAGACCACGCCCATGCCACGCCCGACGTTCTCGCGAGTGAATTCCAGCATGCGCTGGCCGCCCACCGCGTTCAGGGTGACCGACACCGCCGGCGTGCCGCTCTGCGGGTCGAGCTGCGACACGGCATTGACGAGCTGATCGCCCGAGGCGATGACCCGCTTGCTCAGCAGCACCGGCACCGGCCGGCCGTCTGGGCCAAGCTCGCGCATGTTGTAGAGCTTGGCCTCGGGCGGAACGCGGCCGCCGTCGCGTGCTTCCTGGGCATTGCCGTCGACCTGCGCGCGGTACTCCAGGGTCGCCGTCGAGCCGAGGATGCGCTTGGCCTGGGCGGTGTCCTGCACGCCCGGCAGCTGCACCACGATGCGGCTGTTGCCCTGGCGGGTGATGATGGGCTCGGCCACGCCGAGCTCGTTGATGCGGTTGCGCAGGGTGCCGACGTTCTGCTCCAGGGCATCGGAGAGGATCTGGTTCAGCACCTCTTCGCGCATGCGCCCGATCAGCTGGGTCGGCTCGCTGCCTTCGCTGAGCTGCAGGTCGGTGACACGGCCTGCGATCTCGGTGGCCGCGGCCTCGCGGTCTTCTGCACGGCGCAGCTGCACGACGATGCCGTTGGGCGTGCGGTCGACGCGGGTGTACTGCAGGTTCTTCTCGCGCAGCAGCACGCGGATGTCGTCAGCGAAGCCGTTCTCGCGCTTCTCGACCGCCGCGTTCTGGTCGATCTCCATCAGGAAGTGCACGCCACCCTGCAGGTCGAGACCCAGGGTCATCGACTTGGCGCGGATCGCCTGCAGCCAGGCCGGCACGGTCGGCGCCAGATTCAGGGCCACGGTGTAGCGGTCGCCCAGCTCGGCGCGCACCAGGTCGGCGGCGATCAGCTGTTCTTCCGGCGAGGGCAGGCGCACGAGCACGCTGGCCGGGGTCGCGCCCTGACTCTCACGCTGCTCGAAGGACTTGGGCGACAGCTGGCGGGCCTCAAGCACGCCGCGGACGCGCTCGACGAGGGCGGCGTCGATGCTCGCACCGCGGTTCGCACTGACCTGGATGGCTGCGTCCTGCGGGTAGATGTTGGGCAGCGAATAGAAAACCGCGAACAGCAGTACGAGCGCGACGAGCGCGTACTTCCAGCGAGGGAAATCAAGCATGGGGGTCTACCCGGGAAGGCCGCGCCAAGCGCGGCCGGATGGAATGGGCGGCGCGATGGAGCCCGCGATCAGGCGGACTTCAGCGTGCCCTTGGGCAGCACCGCGGTGACGGCCTGCTTCTGCACCTTGACGCGCACGCCGTCGGCGATCTCGACCGTGATGAAGCTGTCGCTGACGTCGTCGATGCGGCCGGCGAGGCCACCCGAGGTGATCACCTCATCGCCCTTGCCCAGGGCGGACACCATGCTGCGGTGCTCCTTGGCGCGCTTCATCTGCGGACGGATCACCAGGAAGAAGAACACAGCGAAGAAGATCGCCAGCATGATCAGCGGCGACCAGGGCGAGGGCTGCGGCCCAGCGGCCTGGGCGAAGGCGGGGGAGATCAGGAAGTCCATGGGGCGGTGCGCTCCGTTGACGGTTGAGGGCTGCCGCGGCCGTCCTGGCCGCCGCAAAGCCGCGGATTATGCCATGCGCGCCGCTGTGGCCCGGATTCACTCCGGGGCCGGCGTCTGCCGCTGGCGATAGAACTCGGCCCGGAAGTCCTCGAACCGCCCCGCGTCTATGGCGGCGCGGATGTCGCGCATCAAGGCCTGGTAATGGAAAAGGTTGTGCTGGGTGGCCAGCATGGCACCGAGGATCTCGTTGCAGCGCTCCAGATGACGCAGATAGGCGCGGGAAAAGCCACGCGCGCAGGCGTAGCAGCCGCAGCCCTCCTCGATCGGGCGGGTGTCCTTCTCGTACTTGGCGTTGCGGATGCGGATCGCACCATGTTTGGTGAAGTAGTGGCCGTTGCGCGCATTGCGGGTCGGCATGACGCAGTCGAACATGTCGATGCCGCGGGCGACGGCCTCGACGATGTCCTCGGGCCGGCCCACACCCATCAGGTAGCGCGGGCGGTCCGTCGGCAGCTGCGGGCAGGTGTGCTCCAGCATGGCGTTGCGCTCGGCCTCGGGCTCGCCGACGGCGAGGCCGCCGACCGCATAGCCGTCGAAGCCGATGTCGATGAGCCCGCGCGCCGATACGCTGCGCAGGTCGTGGTAGACGCCGCCCTGGACGATGCCGAACAGCGCGGCGTCATTGCCCTCATGCGCACGCTTCGAACGCTCGGCCCAGCGCAGCGAGAGCTGCATTGAGGTCGCCGCCTGCTTCTCGGTGGCAGGGTAGGGCGTGCACTCGTCGAAGATCATGACGACATCGGAATCCAGCACGCGCTGGATTTCCATCGACACCTCGGGGCTCAGGAAGACCTTGCTGCCGTCGACCGGCGAGGCGAAGTTCACGCCCTCCTCGGTGATCTTGCGGCGATGCGCCAGCGAGAACACCTGGAAGCCGCCGGAGTCGGTGAGGATCGGCCCGTCCCAGCGCGCGAAACCGTGCAGGCCCTCATGCGCGCGGATGACCTCAAGCCCCGGCCGCAAGTAGAGATGGAAGGTGTTGCCGAGAATGATCTCAGCGCCGAGCGCGCGCAGATCCTCCGGGAACATGGCCTTGACCGTCCCGTAGGTGCCGACCGGCATGAAGGCCGGCGTCTCCACCGTGCCGCGCGGAAACGTGAGCCGCCCGCGGCGCGCGGCGCCGTCGGTGGTGAGCAGGTCGAACTGGAGACGGGGCATTGGAGGGCCGGGATTCGGGATTGGGGATTCGGGATTCGTATGTGCGGGTCGCGGCACGCCGTTGTTCCGTCGCCCAATCGAGCGAGCCAGAACCCCGGCGGTGCCTCAGGGACAGGGCTCTTGCTCTGAGCGAATCCCGAATCCCGAATTACGAATCCCGGCTGCTTGAGCCATGGGCTCAAGCAGCATCGCATCGCCATACGAGAAGAAGCGGTAGCGCTGTTCGACTGCATAGCGATAGGCGTCAAGGATGCGCTCGCGGCCGCAGAAGGCCGAGACCAGCATCAGCAGGGTCGACTGCGGCAGGTGGAAGTTGGTGATCAGGGCATCGATCGAACGGATGCGGTAGCCGGGGAAGATGAAGATCTGGGTGTCGCCGGCGAAGGGCTGCACTTCGCCCTCGCGCATCGCGGTCTCCAGCGCGCGCACCACCGTCGTGCCCACCGCGATGACGCGCCTGCCGGCAGCGCGCGTGCGGCGGATCTGCTCGACCAGCTCGGCGCCGACGTTCAGCCACTCGCTGTGCATGGTGTGCTCGTGCACGCTCTCGGCGCGCATCGGCTGGAAGGTGCCGGCGCCCACATGCAGGGTGACGTGGCCAAACTCGACGCCGCGCGCGCGCAGCCGGGCCAGCAGGGGCTCGTCGAAGTGCAGTCCCGCCGTGGGTGCGGCCACTGCGCCGACGTGCTTGGCGAACACGGTCTGGTAGCGCTCGGCGTCGTCGGTGCCGGGCTCACGCTGGATGTAGGGCGGCAGCGGCAGGCGACCGGCACGCAGCAGCAGCTTCTCCAGCGCTTCGTCGCCGCGCAGGCGCAGCCGGTAGAACTCGCCCTCCCGGCCCAGCACCTCGAACTCGCCGCCGGCATCCAGCGTGATGCATGCGCCGGCCTTCGGCGACTTGCTGACGCCGAGCTGGGCGCGCGCCTCGTGGGTGCCGGTGATGCGCTCGATCAGGATCTCGACGCGGCCGCCGCTGTCCTTGTGCCCGAACAGCCGCGCCGGGATCACGCGAGTGTCGTTGAACACCAGCAGATCGCCCGCCTGCAGCAGTTCGGGCAGGTCGCGCACATGCCGATCCACGCGCCCGCCGTCCGCCTGCAGATGCAGCAGGCGACTGGCCGAGCGCTCGGGCAGCGGCGCCTGGGCGATCAGCGCGGGCGGCAACTCGAAGTCGAAGTCGGATTTCTTCACGGAAAGGGGGTGACCAGCAGTGGGCGGGCAGCCGCGCATTATCGTCGCGCGCGGCAGGCGCGACAATTGAATGGCGCCATGGCCGCCTAAAGTGCAGCTGTTGACTGCGACGTGATACGGCGCACATTCGTTCCGAGGCCCAGCGCGCGACCGCAGCGACGGCATGTGGCTTGCAATTACAGCTTGACCCAGCCCGGTCTCCGGAGGCTCGATATGCTTCGCTCCGCGTCACGCACGTTGTGCCTGATCACTTCGATCCTGCTTGCACTCATCGCTTTGCCTGTGCGGTCTGGAGCACAGTCGCTGCCGGCGCCGACCCGCCTGATCGACTCGGATCCTGGCCTGTTCGAAGCCTATGGCCTGAGCGCGAGCGGCTCGGGCGACACCTTGGTGATTGGGGCGCCGGGTGCATTCCCGGATCCGCTGGTCGATGTCTACGTTCGCAGCGGGACACACTGGAATCTACAGGCAAAGATCATTTCGCCTGACGGAGGCGCAAGCGACTTCTTTGGCGACGCCGTCGCTCAGGACGGCGATCGCCTTGTGGTCGGTGCGCCCGATCGGCTCAGCGCAAGCGGTGCTGCCTACGTGTTTCTGCGGACTGGTTCGGCTTGGACTTTGGAAGCCACCCTGCGCGCGAGCGACCCTGTCGGCAACGCTCGCTTCGGCGACGCGGTGGCCATCGACGGCGACACCCTCGCGGTGGGCGCCATTGGCTTCAACCAGTCGCGAGGCGCGGTGTATGTGTTTACCCGCAGCGGTAGCAGTTGGTCGCAGCAGCAGCGCCTGAGCCTGTCCGGTGGAGTTGCCAATGACCGACTCGGACTGTCGGTGGCGCTGTCCGGCGAAGCGCTGATTGCTGGCGCTCCAGGCCTTGATGGCGTTGCTGTCGATCAGGGCGGAGCCTTTGTTTGGCGCCGCAGCGGATCTAACTGGACACTGGAGGCAAACCTCCGGCGCTCGGCGCCGGCTCAGGGCGACCGCCTTGGCTGGTCGGTAGATATCGATGGTGACGTCGCTGTGGCTGGCGCACCGGACGCTGAGGCCAACGGCCCTACCAATTCAGGCCTCGTACTGAGTTGGCTCCGTTCCACAGGTGCATGGCAAGGCCTGAGCGAGTTGGCCAGCCCTGAGGTCTCATCGGGCGCGCAGTTCGGAACCGAGGTGCGCTTGTCCGGCCCACGCCTACTGGTAGGCGCACCGTACGACACCATCGCAGGCGACAGCCTACGCGGCAGCGCCGAGCTGTTCTTGCTTGACGATGGCCAGTGGCTCCGGCGGCAGCGCGTGCTGGCAGACGGCGGTGCGCGGGAGGACCAATTCGGCAGCGCACTGGCCCTCGGTGGCAACATCGCAGGAGTGACGGCGCCGGGCACGGTGATCGACGGTCAGACACTGGCAGGTGCCGCCTACGCCTACGTCAGTCTGGCGACCAGCATCGATCTGAGCGGCGTCCCGGCTCAGGCCGTGCAGATCGGGTCAACATACGCCACCGCCGTTACTGTCAACGCGCCTGAAGGCATCGCGAGCGGCGACGTCCTGATCCGCGACGACCAGGGCAACAGCTGCAGCGCAACGCTCAGCGCGGGCGCCGGCAGCTGCAGCCTGAGCGCAACCGCCGTGGGGCCGCGCGTCCTGCGTGCCCGCTACAGCGGTGCGCCCGGTTTTGCCGAGAGCTTCGGCACGGCCAGCGTGCAGGTGAAGCCCGACCTGCGCCTGCAGCCCGCCAGCCTCGCGGACGGCCAGATCGGGGTGGCTTACAGCCAGCTCTTCGACACGGCCGCCACCGGCGCCACCGTGCCGCTCGTCTTCAGCCGCACTGGCGGCACACTTCCGGCCGGCATCACCCTCGGCGGCAATGGCCTGCTCGCGGGCACCCCCACCGAGTTCGGCAGCTTCAGCTTCACGGTCGCGGTCAGCGACAGCAGCAGCGCGGCTCTCGGTGGCCCCTTCAGCGAAAGCCGCAGCTACACGCTGGTGATCCAGCCGCCCTTCCGCACCGCGCTCGCCCTGGGCCCGGTCGCCAGCCCGCGCGATCGCGGGGTGAGCGTGGTCTTCGACGCCCTGCTCGACGTCATCGAAGAAGAGGGCGGCGCGCCCTCGGGCACCTACGCGGTCACCGCGGTCAACGGTGCGAGCACGCTGGCCTGCAGCGCGCCGGTCAGCGCCGAGGGCGTGCAGAGCTGCAGCATCGAGTTCGGGCCCGGCGCTGCGGTCGGTGACTACGCGATCACCGCGCGCTTCACCTCGGCCAACGCGGACTTCGGCAACAGCAGCGACAGCGACAGCCTGCGCCTGCTCTCGCCTGCCGATCCATCCGTGGGCGTGCTCGCGCTGGACCCGCTCTACCTGCCCGATGACAGCCTGCGCTTCCGCATCGATGTGCAGAACTCGGGGCCGGATGTTGCCTATGCGCTGCGCCTGCAGGCGCCAGCGCCAGCTGGCCTGCTCAATCCGGCCTGGACCTGCACCGGCTCCGCCTGTCCGGCCGCCAGCGGCAGCGGCGCGATCGACCTGCAGATCGCAGCGCTGCCCCCCGGCGCCAGCCTGCAGATCCAGCTGAGCGGCAGCGTGGGCGCGGCGCCGCCGGCGTCCATCACGGCGAGCGCCAGCCTGAGCCTGGACCCGGCCGGTTTCAGCCGGGAACTCGACCCTGCCAACAACAGCGCGAATGCGGGCAGCCTGCCGCTGCGGCTGTTCGCCAATGGCTTCGAAACACCCGAAGACTGAACGGCCCAGCTCAGAGCGGGTAAAAAATCCAGACGCCGTAGCGAGGGCGTCGCTGGGCATTCGTGGCAAAGCGCGGCATCTGGATTCAAGGGTGTTTGGCGAGCCAGTCGTCGCGGAATTCGCGCAGCGCGCTGCCGCCACGAGCGGCCAGAGGCGGTCGCGGTAGGCGGATGGTTCTCGCATGCTTCCCGCTCACTGCCTCCCGCACGCAGTGACACAGGCCTCCCCTGCCCGCATGCATGCACCCCTGGCATGCGGGCGGGGCGGTTCTTCTTCGTGGTGTCGCCAGTACACATAGACGCGTCGCACGCAGTGCGGAGCGCGGGCTCAGCCGGCGCGCCTGCGCTGGCACGGCCGCTGCTGACGGCAGCGCTGGAAGCCCCTGATTCCGCAAGATATTCTGCTGAGCGACACGACGACTGCGACGATCACGCTGCCCTCACCGGCTTACGCGGCCCTTATGCCGGGTGATACTATCTGGCTAAGTTTTTGTTTTTATTGGGCCTTGATCGCGCCGAGCGCGCGTCCGCCCAACCACCGGGGAGAGCCAGCCAGATGAACACCGCCACGCCGAGCCTGATCGAGCGCCTGAAACCCCTGCGCAGCTACGGCGGCTCGCCGCGCTGCCGCGGACTCGACGAGGCGACGGTCGAGCGCCTCGGCGGCCAGTTCCCCGAACTCGTTGAAGCCGTGGAGGCCGCCGTCGCCGCCTTCGAGGCCCTGCGCGGCGGCGAGTTCGACGCCCTGCTGCGCGCCGACGAGGCCGAGCAGCTGGCCGCCATCCACGCCGACTACGTCAACTTCTATACCGATGACGCGGTGAATCCCTACGTGGCGCTGACTGCCCGCGGCCCGTGGGTGATCACGCTCAAAGGCGCGGTGCTGCACGACTCGGGCGGCTACGGCATGCTCGGCTTCGGCCACACGCCGACGCCTGTGATCGAGGCCATGGCGCAGCCGCAGGTGATGGCCAACATCATGACCGCCAGCCTGTCGCAGCTGAAGCTCTCGCAGGCGCTGAAGCGCGAGGTCGGCCATCGCCGCGGCGGCTGTCCCTACGACAAGTTCCTGTGCCTGAACTCGGGCTCCGAGTCGGTCTCGCTGGCCGGCCGCATCGCCGACGTCAACACCAAGCTGCACACCGATCCGGGCGGCCGCCACGCCGGCAAGCGGGTGAAGCGCATCGCGGTCAAGGGCGCCTTCCACGGCCGCACCGAGCTGCCGATGCTGTACTCCGACAGCACGCGCCCGACCTATGCCAAGCACCTGGCGAGCTGGAAGCACCACGAGCCGCAGCTGATCACGATCACGCCGTATTCGGTCGAGGAGCTGCGCGCGGCCTTCGCCGAGGCCGACCAGCAGGGCTGGTATATCGAGGCGATGTTCCTGGAGCCGGTGATGGGTGAAGGCGATCCCGGTCGCCAGGTCACGCCGGAGTTCTATGCCGCAGCAAGGGAGCTGACCAAGGCGCACGGCACCCTGCTGCTGGTTGACTCGATCCAGGCCGGCCTGCGCGCCCACGGCGTGCTGTCGATCGTCGACTACCCGGGCTTTGAAGCTTACGAGGCGCCGGACATGGAGACCTACTCCAAGGCGCTCAACGCCGGCCAGTACCCGCTGAGCGTGCTGGCGGTGAACGCACGCGCCGCCGGCCTGTACCGCAAGGGCGTCTACGGCAACACCATGACCACCAACCCGCGGGCGATGGATGTGGCCTGCGCGACGCTTGAGATGCTGACCCCCGAGGTGCGCGCCAACATCGTCGCCAAGGGCCGCGAGTTCCTTGAAAAGCTCGAGAAGCTGCGCGCCGAGCTCGGCGGCCTGATCACCAAGGTGCAGGGCACCGGCCTGCTGTTCTCCTGCGAGCTGTCGGACGACTTCAAGTGCTACGGCACCGGCAGCACTGAGGAGTACATGCGCGAGCACGGCCTCGGCGTGATCCACGGCGGCGTCAACTCGCTGCGCTTCACCCCGCACTTCGGCATCACCAGCGCCGAGGTCGACCTAGTGGTGGCCGGCGTGCGCCGCGCCCTGCTGGAAGGCCCCCGCAAGGCCTCCGCGGCGGCGGCCTGAGACGTCCGCGACGCTTCGGCGTCGACACGCTGGAACGCAGAAGCCCACCGCAAGGTGGGCTTCTGCGTTCTGGGGCCTTGGTAGCGCCGCTGGCTGACGACGCGCGCTGGCGAGTCGCCACTACAGCGTGAGCTTCAACTGCCGACCGGGAGGTTCCGGGTGAGAGATCCGGACCGGGGCAGGGCGGAGCTCGTGGTGGGCCAGGGCCCACCCTTGGGGGGCTTGGCGCCAGCGCAGCCGCGCGACGATTCCTCCAATCCCGAATCCCGAATCCCAAATCCCGGCTTCGCGCTACAAACCCTCGGCCTTCGTGGCATCCCACAGCGCTTCCTGCTCCGCCAGCCCCAGTGCCTCCAGCGTGGTGCCGCGCTCAGCGGCCAGCGTCTCCATGCGACGGAAGCGACGCTCGTACTTCAGGTTGGCGCGACGCAGGGCGCTGCCGGCGTCGACCTTGGCCTTGCGCGCGAGGTTCAGCGCGACGAACAGCACGTCGCCGATCTCGTCCTCCAGCGCCTCATGGCCGCGGCCCTTGGCGAGTTCGGCGCGTACTTCTTCCAGCTCTTCGTGCAGCTTGGCGATCACCGGCGCGGCGTCGGGCCAGTCGAAGCCGACCGACGCGCCCTTCTTCTGCAGCTTGAGCGCGCGCGCCCACTCCGGCAGGCCGCGGGTCACCCCGGCCAGGGCGCTGGTGTCGGTCTCGCCCTTGGCCGCGCGCTCGGCGCGCTTCTGCGCCTCCCACTGCGCGAGCGCGGCGTCGGCCTCGTCGGCGCTGGCCTCGGCGTACACATGCGGATGCCGTCTGATCAGCTTGTCGCAGATGGCTTCGGCGACATCGGCGAAGGCGAAGCGGCCCTCCTCTTCCGCCATGCGCGCGTGGAAGACCACCTGCAGCAGCAGGTCACCCAGCTCATCGCGCAGCTCGTCGAAGTCGCCGCGGTCGATGGCATCGGCGACTTCGTAGGCTTCTTCGATGGTGCAAGGGGCGATCGTGCGGAAGTTCTGCTTGAGATCCCAGGGGCAGCCGCCGTCGGGGTTGCGCAGCTGGGCCATGATCGCGCGCAGGCGCTCGACGGGATCGGCGTGGGTGGGGATTTCGGCGGGCATGGTGTGCTCGGAGTCTGAAGAATGAATGCGGGTCGACGGCACGCCCCTTCACCCCGAGCCCGCGGCCGCGCTCATGGGGGCTCGAAAGCGAACTACAGCCACTCGCGCCAGGGCAGCTCGACGTCGCCGAGCGCGATGAAGTCGGGATTGATCAGGCCTTCGCGCTGGTTGTAGCGCAGCGGCAGGCCATCAAGGCCCAGCACCGCGCCGCCCGCCTCCTCCAGCACGCACTGGCCAGCGGCCGTATCCCACTCGCCGGTGGGCCCGAAGCGCGGATACAGATCGACCTGACCCTCGGCCAGGCGGCAGAACTTCAGCGAGCTGCCCAGCGGCACCTGCAGGGGCTGCTGCAGCTGCTGGATCATCGCCGCACTCTTCGGATCGAGGTGCGAACGCGACACCGCCACCCGCAGCGGACGCGGCGCGGGCTGCTGCACGCTGAGCTGCGCGGGTTCGCCGTCCGCCGGGCACAGCCAGCTGCCCTGCCCCGCCTGCGCCCAGTACAGCGCGTCCAGCACCGGGGCATAGACGACGCCAAACACCACGCGGCCGCTTTCGATGAGGGCGATGTTGACGGTGAACTCGCCGTTGCGCTTGACGAACTCGCGGGTGCCGTCCAGCGGATCGACCAGCCAGTAGCGCTGCCAGCTGCGGCGCTCGCTGAGGTCCTCCGGCGCGGACTCTTCGCTCAGCAGCGGAATCGCGGGCGCGAGCGCAGCGAGGCCATCGCGGATCAGCGCATGCGCAGCAAGATCGGCCTCGGTCAGCGGGCTGCGATCGGCCTTGGCCTCGACTTCGAAATCGCGGGCATAGACCGCGAGGATGGCGGCACCGGCGCGCCGCGCGATATCCAGCACCTCGCTGCGTGCCGCCGCATCCAGCACGAAGGCCGCCGCGCTCACGGCGCACCCCGCCGCTGCAGGTATTCGCGAACGATGAACATCGCCGCCAGCGAGCGCCCTTCCGAGCAGTCGGGGCGCAGCATCAGCTCGTGCAGGCGCGCCAGCGGCCAGGGAATCACCTCCAGCGGTTCGGGCTCATCGCCTTCCAGCCGCTCGGGGTAAAGGTCCTCGGCCAGCACCAGGGTCGTCGAATGGGTGAAGTAGGTCGGCGCCAGGGTCAACTCGCGCAGCACCGTCAGCCGGCGTGCGCCGAAGCCGGCCTCTTCCTTGAGCTCGCGATTGGCTGCGGTCTCCGCGTCCTCGCCCGGATCGATGCGCCCCTTGACCAGGCCCAGCTCGTAGCGGTGCGGGCCGGCGGCGTATTCACGCACCAGTAGCAGGGTCTCGGCGTCCTGCATCGCGGCGACGATGACCGCGCCGCGGCCCCGCGGCTTGCTGCGCTCGAAGCGCCGGCGCGCGCCGTTGCTGAATTCGAGTTCCAACTGTTCGACCTGGAAACGACCGCCATAGTCGAGCTCATCGATCGAGTGGATGGTCGGCAGCTGCGGCGGCGGCTTGATCGCGCTCACGCGCCCGCCCCTCGCCAGTCGCGGAAGGCCGCCAGCGCTTCGGCATGCAGCTCGGTGTTGCCGGCCAGCACGGTCGTGGTGGCCAGCGAGAGTTCGCGGCCATCGAGGTCGGAGAACACCCCGCCGGCCTCGCGCACGATCACCGCGAGCGCGGCGATGTCGAGAATGTTCACATCGGACTCGATCACCAGATCGATGCCGCCGCGGGCCAGCAGGTGGTAGTGGTAGAAATCGCCATAGCCGCGCGTGCGGCTGGCGCGGCGCACCAGCCCGGCCAGCGCGTTCCAGCCCGGTGCCGCGGCCAGCGTCTTGAGGTTGCCGGTCGACAGCGCGCTGCGCTCCAGCGGCTGCGCGGGGGCGAGTCGGATCGGCGCGCCGTCGAGAAAGGCGCCGCCACCGCGCCGCGCCCAGGCCAGCTCGTTGAATGCCGGCGCCGAGGACACGCCCAGCACCAGCTCGCCGCGGAACATCAGCGCGATCTGGGTGCTGAACATCGGATAGCCGCGCACGAAACTCTTGGTGCCGTCGATGGGGTCGACCAGCCACAGCCAGTCGCCGCTGCCGGTCGTGCCTTCCTCCTCCCCGTAGATCGCGTGCTCAGGGAAAGCCGCGGTCAGCACGCGACGGATCGCCTGCTCGCTCTCGACGTCGGCGCGGGTCACCGGCGACTCGTCGGCCTTGGTGATGACCTCGAACTGGCCGCGGTAGTAGTGGCGGATGACTTCCGCCGCATCGGCGGCCGCGCGTTTGGCGACCTCCAGCGCGTGGTCGAGGAACTCCGGGGTGGGCTGGCTCGGGCTCATGCCTGCGCTCACCCGCCCACGCGATTCATCTGCCCGCGGATCTCCAGCCGCGAGCTGCCGTCTGCCTGCGGCTGGCCGATGTACTGCAGTGCGCGCTGCACGGCCGCATCGCCATCGCGCGCGCGCAGGGTGGCCTCCGCGCTCAGCCCCTGCAGCCCAGCCGAGAACGTGCCGCCCTCGATGCTGAGCGGGCCGCCGGAATCGGTGACGGTGCCGGCAATGGTGCCGACGCCCTGGGTCGCGAAGTCGGCGCGGATGTCCCCTAGGCGCGCGTCGGCGCTGCCGGCCACCGCCGCCTCGCGCCACAGCGCGCTGCCCTCGACCTTGGCCGGGAAGTACTGGTCCACCACCAGCTCGCGCAGGTCGAACTCGACGCGGCCCTTGAACACCAGCGCCGGCACGTCGAGCACGCCCTGCAGTCGCTGTGCATCGACGCTGGCGCGCATGCCGCGCAGCTGCAGGCTGCCGGGACCGGTGAGGCTGACGAAGCCGTCGGCCTTCACCTCGGGGCCGTCGAGCGTGATGTCGGCATCGATGCGCTTGGAGAACAGGGCCCAGGGCGAGAGCTTCCAGCTGAAGGCGCCGAGCGCACGCTCGCGCACGGTCAGCGCATCGGCACGGCCATTCCAGACGCTGCCCGAGACGCCCTCCATGCGTACGTCGCGCATGCGGTCCTGCACCAGGCTGAGCGCGGCCGACGCCGGCAGGAAGGCGGCGACCAGGCCCAGGATCAGGACCAGCACCAGGCCGAATACGAACAGACGCAGCAGCAGCTTCATCGATAGCCCTCGGAAAAACATGGTGGTTGCAGTGGCGCCATGACCCGAGCCCGGCCGTTATTGACGCGTACGTCGCCTGCGGGCCCAGAAGCAGCGCACTCGCGCGTCCATAGGGTGGGCCCTGGCCCACCAAAGCTCGACGCTGGCCGGAACGCCTGGTGCGGCGATTGACGCCTCGCCTTCGGGCGTAGCGGGTGCACGACGAAAGCACGCCTCATCGACGCTCCTCCAGCCCGATCCGCGCATCGACCTGGCCGGAGGCGCCGGTGGTCTGCACGTTGAACTCGGACACGCGCAGGCCCTGGCTGCGTGCGAAGGGCTCCAGCCAGGCCATCAGCGCATCGAATCCGACCTGCTGGAAGACCATGCGGATCTGCCCTTCGGCGACCGGCTCGACGCGCAGCAGGCTGGTGCCGAGGCCCGACTCGCGCGCCCCCGCATCGGCACGCGCCAGCAGCGAGCGGCCGTCCTGCGCCAGTGCGCCCACACCAGCCGCGCGCAGCCGCTGCACTTCGGGCGCGGCCGCTTGCATCCAGCGGTAGCTCGCATCCTGCGCTGCCGCCTGCACGCGCAGGGCCTCGCGCGAACGCTGCAGCGGCAGCCAGGCCAGCGCATACAGCAGCAGCAGAGCAGCCAGCACGCCGCCCACCGTCAGCACGCGGCGGTCGCGATCGGACAGGCCCAGCCACCAGGCCTTCATGCGCGGCCCCCGCGCAGGCTGATGCGGCCTTCGACGCCCCCCTGCCCCGGCGTGGCCGAGGTCAGCTCGGCGGACAGCCCGAGACCGGACAGCGCTTCGCGAAGGCCGTCCAATGTCGCCACATCGGGAGCGCGCAGGGTGAGCTCCAGCCCGCCGCTCCGGTAATCGATGGACTCCAGCGTGTAGCGGCTGCTGCCGGCCACACTGGGGGCCACCCGCGCCAGCAGGGCCAGGGCGTCGTCGCCACCGGCGCCGCGCAGCAGGCGCGTGTATTCGATCTCCAGCTGGGCCCTTGGATCGACCACGGTGGTGGTGCCGGGCAGGGCCTCGCGCAGCAGATCGGCCATCGCCATCTGCTGCGATTCGATGCGCGCCTGCAGCTGCTGGCGCTCGACCAGGGCCTGCGCGAACGCCAGCAGCACGGCCAGTCCGCCCACGGCCGCTGCGCGCTTGAGCCAGGGCAAGGCATCGCCGCGCAGGCGCGGCGCGAAACGGCCCTGCAGAAGATCCGGACCCGCCGGCGAGCCCAGCCGCAGCGCCAACAGGGCAGACAGGGTCGACACCGACTGCGCCTGCAGCGCCAGCGCCGGCGGCAGCGCGTCGAGGGCGGCGTCGCCGCAGCGGATCACGGTCCAGGCTGCCGTGGGCTTGGCCTCCTCCAGCAGCGCCATCAGCTGCGGCAGCAGGCTCGCCCGCTCGCTGAGCAGCACGCCGTCGGCGCTGCGCAGCAGGACACGCTCGCCAGCCAGCACGACCAGGCCATGCCCGGGCTCCGTCGCCGGCAGCAGGCTGGCTTCGCTGTAGGCGGCCACCGCAGTCAGGCCCTGGGCGTCGAGGGCCGCCAGCGCCTCCTGCAGCCGCCGCGCCTCGACCACGGCCAGTTCGACCGGATCGCCCGCACCGCTGAAGGCGAAATGCAGCTGCTCCACCGGCGTTGCGAGTCGATCTTCCACCGCGAAGGGCAGGGCCTGGCGCAGCAGGCCCTCGCTGCGCGCCACGCGCGGGGCGCGAGTCAACAGCACGGCCTCGGCCGGCAGCAGCAGCACCGCCTCGCGACCGGCCGGCGGCCAGGCCTGCATCGGCAGCGCGCCGCGCTGCGCGGTCTCCAGCCAGGTCGGGCGGCCCTGCGAGTCGAGTTGGAGCAATACACGCTCGGGCATGGACAGCACACTGGGGCGAAGTAAGCGCCGGACTGTAGCAGTCGGCGGGAAGGCCGCGCGAAGCGGACGACGATTGTAGCAATGCGGGCCGCCCTTCCCGTTCGCGCGACGCCCGACGCGGCGCGGCTCTTGCAGGCCATTGCGGGCCTGCCAACCTGGGCGCCACCCGTCGGAACCGCCATGCATACGCTGCGACTCGTCCAGATCGGCACCTCGCTGGCCGTGGTCCTGCCGCGCAGCGCAGTCGAACGCGCGGGGATCGGCCGGGGTGACACCCTGTACCTGACGGAAAGCGCCGATGGCCTGCACCTCTCGACCCGCAATCCGGCTCTGGGCGAGCAGATGCGCACGGCCCATGCGCTGATGCACGAACGCCGGGCCCTGCTGCAGGAGCTGGCGCGATGAGGGCAAGGCCCGTGGCCCACGCGAGGCCCGCGCTGTGAGGGACTGGATCTGGCTGGACCGCAGCGCGGTCATCGGCCTTCAGGCGGAGCTGATCAAGGACTTCGGCGGCACACCGGGGCTGCGCGACGCCGATGCCTTGGACATCGCCCTCGGCGCCGCCCACGAGCAGGCCACGGTGGGCGGGGAATTCGGACCCGAGCCCGATGCCGCCGCCCTCGCGGCCCGCTATGGCCACAGCCTGTGCACCGCCAAGCCCTTCCGCGACGGCAATCGCCGCACCGCCCTGCTCTGCACCGAACTGTTCCTGCGCCTGAATGGCTGGCGCCTCGCCGCAAGCGAGGCCGACTGGCTGCTGACCCTGCTCGACCTCTCCATGGGTTCCATGGAGTCGGAGTCCTTTGCCGACTGGCTGCGGCAGCGGATCGAGCCGGACGCTTTCTGAGCGCCCCGCGCCCATCGCGCGCGCCGGCCGCTGCTATACTCCGCGCCCGTTCGACCGCCGCCTCGCGGATGCGCCGAACGTTCAGCACATCCCCGCCGAAGTGGCGGAATCGGTAGACGCGGCGGACTCAAAATCCGTTTCTGGCGACAGAGTGGGGGTTCGAGTCCCCCCTTCGGCACCAAGGGGAGTGAAACGCACGGTTTCCGCAAGCGTGCGGAGGCGTGCGGAAAGGGCCGGGAAGGCCAGTAAAACAAGGGGCTCCCGCCGAAAAGGCCACAGGGGCTCCGGACGCCAACGGAGGGGAACGCACCGGGGGCATTCCGCATTGGTTGGGGAAGTTTTCGGGGGCATACTTGGGGCGCCGGCCGCAGCGGCCGAAAAATGCCCCCACGAGGTGCCCCATGCGCCAGCTCTCCGACATGGCCTGCCGAAAGGCAGCACCCGCAGACAAGCCTCGGCGGATGTTCGACGGTCGCGGCCTGTACCTGGAGGTGTCGCCAGCCGGCGGGAAGCTGTGGCGGCTCAAGTACCGGTTCGACGGCAAGGAAAGGCGCCTGGCGCTGGGCAAGTACCCCGAAGTGAGCCTGACTGAGGCCCGCAAGCGCCGCGAAGAGGCCCGCGAGCTGGTCGCCAAGGGTATCGACCCGGGCCAAGCCAAGAAGGACGCCAAGGCCCGCAAGCGCGCGGCCGTCGAAAACACGTTCGAGGCCGTAGCAAATGCCTGGCTGGGGCGCCAGAACATCGGCGCAGTCACCCGCGCGAAGATCGAGTGGATTCTCCGCGAGAAGTTGAACCCCTACCTCGGCGCCCGGGCCGTGGGCGAGATCGAACCGCCCGAGCTGTTGGCGGCCCTGCGCCGCTGCGAGGCTGCCGGCATCCTGGAGACGACCCGCAGGGCCCGCAGCGTGGCCGGCAGGGTCTTCCGCTACGCCGTGGCCTGCGGATTCGCCCAGCGCGACCCCTCGCGCGACCTGCAGGGCGCTTTGGCGTCGCGCAGGCCCGTGAGTCACCCCGCGGTGACCGATCCGGAGACCTTGGGCGAGCTGCTGCGCGCAATCGAGGGCTCGCAGGCGTCTTTTGTCGTGAAATCGGCCCTGCGGCTCGCCCCGATGGTGTTTGTGCGCCCTGGCGAGCTGCGCAGCGCCGCTTGGAGCGAAATCGACCTGGAAAGCGGTGCCTGGTCGATTCCAGACGCCCGAATGAAGATGCGCAAGCCTCATATCGTGCCCCTGGCGCGTCAGGCGGTGGAGATCCTGCGCGAAGTGCATGCCGCAACCGGCCCGGACGGCTTTGTGTTCCCCGCAAGCCGCGGCAAGGGCCGCCCGATGAGCGAGAACACCCTCGCCGCCGCGCTGGCCGGCATCGGATGGCGCGATCGGCAGAGTGCCCACGGCTTCCGAGCCACCGCGCGCACCCTGCTGGATGAAGCGCTCGGCTTTCGCGTGGACTGGATCGAACACCAGCTCGCGCACGAGGTGAAAGACCCGCTCGGCCGCGCCTACAACCGCACGCAGCACCTGCCCGATCGGCGCCGGATGATGCAGGCGTGGGCGGACTATCTGGAGACGTTGAGGCGTAGCAATCAGCCTCCTGCGGGCCGAGGTGAGTGATGCGCGACTTCATTCGACTTGGCGAAGATGAGGTCGATGTCTTCCAGCGGCTGATGGAGTGCGGGTCTAGCGCCGCTGCGCTGTCAGCGCTGCCGCTGCAGCTTTCCGAGATAGTTCAAAGAAAGATCAATGCGGAGCGACTACCTGAGATCAAGGGCATTGAAGCCGCGTTCGCGGTGAGGCACGAGGCCGGCGACTGGTTCGTCTCCGTTGAATGGTCTGCCCCTGCGGCAGCGTTGCTCCCGAAGCCCGCGCGGCTGCGCGCGCTGCTGATGCTGCGCAGCCTCCTGGAGTTCGTGCGCGGCGTGAATTGGGGGGGGCCCGGAGTGCTCCCTTCGGGCGCCCCTGCTGTCGCCGAGGTGGTCGCGCGGGCTCGGCTGAAAGATGAGGTTGCGCGTCTGTTCTGGCTCGCGTTCGTGGTTGAGCGAGTGGGTAAGGATGCTGTTCGCCGCAAGCAGCAGCGCGCAGCCACGGGAGACGGAGAGGCGCAGCGCGAGTTCGCCAAGAAACTACGGGCGCAAGGCGTGGACAGGGCGCTTGCAGTCAAGCGTCTGGCAGCGAGCTTTGCTGTTTCGATCGAGCGGGCGCGACGCGTCCTGAAAGATGTGGGTTGGCACGGCCGATAGAGTTGCCGGTCTCCGCACAAAGCGGAACACGCGGCAGGTTCCGTTCCCGGTCCTAGCCTTTCCCTCACGCACGGCAACGAACGCGCCGTGAGCCAAGAGGGAAAGCACTATGGAAGTTGTTCCGTCGCGTCCGCTTCGCATCATCCGCCTGCCCGAGGTCGAAAGCCGGGTGGGCTTCCGCAAGACCGCCATCTACGCCATGGAGCGCGCCGGCAAGTTCCCGCGCCGCGTGCAGCTGGGGCCGAATAGCGCCGGCTGGGTCGAATCTGAGGTCGAGTCCTGGATTGCCGACCGCATCGCCGCCAGCCGCAGCGCGCCGAGGGCCGCGTGATGCGCGCGCAGGCGTTGACGTGCGGGCGCGTGCGGTGCGATGCTTCAAGCGCTGCCGCACAAGCGACAGCCGGGAGGTGGAAGCCCCGAGATACAAGGCGCAAAGCGCCGTGCCCTAGCAGGCGCTTTTTTCATGCCTGCGAGAAGGGCATGGTCGCGACTGTCCGCTTTACGGCGGGCTGTGCGATGGGGGCCGAAAGGCCCGCCGGCTCCTTGTCCGGTGCTTCCAACCCGTCGTACAGCCTGCCACCCGGCGTATTGGAAGCGCCCGGCAGGCTCCGTCAACAAGGAGCCCGCACCATGAACACCCGCACCCCGGCCGCAACGGCCGCGAGCACCAACGTCCCCCGCCCACAGTGGCCCGGCCTGCTGCAGCACGCGGCGATGGCCCTGGAGGGCCGCGCCATCTTCGACAGCGAGAGCCTGGCCGCCGAACTGCGCGCCATCGCCGCCGCCCTGCGCGCCGAGGTGACGGCATGAGCGCCAAGACCATCACCATGACGGTTTCAGACCTGGGTGACCTGCTGGACGCCGTGTCGCTGGCAGACCATCGCCTCGCCGAAGCCGAGGCCCTGTTCGGCGCGTTGATCGGCGAGACTCAGCGCGAGCAACACCGCCGACCGTTCTACCTCGCGAACCTCGGCGCGGACACCATGGATCGCGCGCTCGGCGACATCGCCGAACCGCTGAAGAAGCTCCGCGAGATGGCCCGCGCTGCGGGCGTGGATGCGCGCGTATGAGCCGCCGCAAGCCGAAGCGAAACGCCCGCCGCGAGGCCCGCGCCAGCAAGCGCGGATTCGCCGAGCGCACCGTCCGCGAGCTGCCCGCGGTGCGCATCACGCCCGAGGGTCGCGAGTTCGTGCGCCCTGCAGCGGAGGGCCGCCACCATGGCCGTGAGTAAGCGCAAGGTGATTCCCCTGCCGCGCACGCCGGCCCACGCGCGCGCCACCCTGGCATCGCACGCCGCGTTCCTGGCGGGCGAGCTGTCCGAGGTGGTGCAGCAGCTGCGCAGGATCGAGGCCGACCCGGATTGCGTGAGCCTGTCCGTGTTCCGGTCCGTCTCCGAGCCGATCCGCCGCGCGGCTCAAGTGGCGGTGCCCGAGCTGATGGAAGACGTGCAGGCCCTAGCGCTGGCGCTGCGTCGATCGAGCTCGCCGCCGGAGGCCGCATGATGGGCGCGGCTCTGCGGGAGATTGAAGCGGGGCCGCTGGAACTGGTGTTGTCGCGTCTGGATCGCCCTCGGCGGTCCGGTCGCGGCTACCTGTGCCGCTGCCCTGCGCATGAAGACCGCGCGGCCTCGCTGTCGATCGCCGCCGGTGACGATGGCCGCGTGCTGCTGCACTGCTTCGCGGGCTGTTCGGTGGATGACGTTGTGGCCGCCCTCGGCTTGCAGCGGCGCGACCTGTTCCCGCCGAACCTGCGCCGCGCCCACACGCCGGAAGAGCGCCGCGCGGCCTGGCGTGCCTCGCGTGAGGCGGCGTGGGCTGCGGCCTTGGGCGTGCTGGGGCGCGAGGCCCTGGTGATCGAGATCGCCGCGGGCTCGCTGGCCGCAGGCGAGCCGCTGAGTGCCGAAGACCTGGCCCGCTTGCGCGTGGCCTGCGAGCGTGTGGAAGGCGCGCGGGCGGTGCTGACATGACCGGCGCGGGTGGCTACCTCACCGCGGTGGACAAGGCCAGCGCTCGAGATCTTGAGCGCCTGGCGCAAGTCGCCAAGAAGCGCGGCCGGGCCGGTGATCCGCCGGGCGCCGACACACGGCCCGAGGTCATTGTCCGCAAGGGGCGGATCCACGAATCGGCCGACGCCGCCGAGGTCGCGCTGCTGGCGAAGGGCCTGCCGTTCTATGCCCGAGGCGATGTGCTGGTGCGCCTGACCTTCGGCGCCAAGACGGCAGGCGTTCGGCGGGATGATTCCCTGCCTTCGCTGGTGCCGGCCTCGGGGCCGATGCTGCTGGAAGCCTTCGAGGCTTCGGCCCGATTCGTCGCCGCCTTCAAGCTGAAAGACGGCACGACGGAGATTCGCCCGGTGGGCTGTCCGCCCCAGCTGCCGGCCGTGTACCTCGGGCGCGTCGGGCGCTGGCAGGTGCAGCCCGTTCGCGGGTGGCATGTGTGCCCGTGGTGCATCCGGATGGCACGATTGTTCGGGAGGGCTACGACGCGCGCAGCCGCGCGGTGGTGTGCAGCTCGGAAGATTGGGGCGCGATCCCCACGAAGCCAACGAAGTCCGAAGCCGAGGCGGCGCTGCTGCCGCTGCGCGCGCTGCTGGGTGGGTTCGTGTTCGTCGACCCGAGCGACGAAGCAACGGCGATCGCGGCGATGCTGTCGGCGGTGCTGCGGCCGAGCCTGAGCACGTGCCCGGGTTTCGGCTTCACCGCGCCCGTGCGCGGCTCGGGCAAGTCCAAGCTGGCGGACGTGTGCGCGGTGCTGGCGACGGGCCGGCCTTCGGCTGCGGTGTCCTGGCCACCGAAGGAAGAAGAGGCCGAGAAGCGGCTCGGCGCCACCCTGCTGGCCGGTGACCCGGTGGTGTGCCTGGACAACCTGGAGACGCCGCTGCGCTCGGCTGCGCTCAATAGCGCCATGACGCAGAGCGAGGTCGCCATCCGCGTGCTGGGCTCCAGCTCGATGCCCCGCGTGCAGGTGGCCTCACTGTTCCTCGCCACCGGCAATAACCTGGTGATCCAAGGCGACCTGAGCCGGCGCTTCCTGGTCTGCCATATCGACCCGGGTATCGAGCGTCCGGAGACGCGGGAGTTTAAGTTCTGCCCGGTGGCGCGTGCGCGCCAAGAGCGGGTGCCGCTGGTCCGTGCGCTACTGACCATTGCGATGTGGGGCCGCACCGTCGAGGCGCAGCGCCCGCCGCTCGGCAGCTTCGAGGATTGGTCGCGGCGCGTGCGTGACCCGCTGATAGCGCTGGGAATGGCCGACCCGTGCGCCTGCCTGGACACCCTGCACCGTGATGACCCGGAGCGCGAAGCGGCAGTCGAGGTGCTGACCGAGTGGCGCCGCGCCTTCAGTGATCGAGCTGTAAGCGTCGCAGACGCCATCGTTGAAGCTGGGCGCGATGGCCCACTGCGCGGAGCGCTGGATGCCGTCGCGGGCGGCCCGGGCGGTATCAACCCGCGCCGGCTTGGCAAGTACCTCGGGCGCCAGCGCGATCGCATGTTCGGCTCGCTGGTGGTTCGTCACCGTCGCGACGTAATCGGCAACACCGGCCTGTGGGTTGTCGAGGATCGCCGGAGAACCGGATTACCGGAGATGGATTCAGCTACGCATGGGAAAGCATCCGGATATGAAACCGTCAGGGGCTGAGAACAAATCCGGCGTCTCCGGAAATCCGGCGACCGGTTCGGCCGGTGGCCGGGGGTGGGTCCTCCCCTGCGCGCCTGGATGCGGGTTGCATGGCCGCAAAACGCGACTAGGGCTAGGGCTCGGCGACCGGTTATGGCATGGGTGGGGGGTTATGTCCTCGGCGGTCCGGGTCCTCCCGGCAGTGATCGGGATGCGGGTTGCATGGCCGCATTCCCGCTCTAGTCATGGGGTGCAGCATGGGGCTGTGTGCGGTGCGAGGGGGGTTGTATGCCCCTGAGTTCTGGCTTCCTGGCTGGCTTCGACCTGGACAAACCGGCGCAGAGTCAAGCCGACTTCGGCCTGCTGGTCGGCCTGTCGCAGCAGCATGTCTCGCGTCTGGTCGCTGCTGGTGTGCTGGTCGAGGGCGCATCGCTGCGCGAGTGGGTCCGCGCCTACACGCAGCGTCTCCGCGACACGGCCGCCGACCGCGCGCGCCAATCCTCGCCCGAGCTGCAGTTCGAGCGCCGCCAGCTGCTGCGCGCCCGGATCGAGGGCCTGCGCATGCACAACGACGCGCGCAGGGCCGAGCTGGCGCCCGTCGCGGTGATGGCTGCCGTGCTGGAGAAGACCGGCGCTCGCATCGCCCCAATCCTTGGCGCGATCCCGCCAGCGCTACGCGCACAGCTGCCGGTGCTGCAATCTGAATCGGCCTGCTATGCAGCCATCGAGGCGACGGTGGCCAAGGCTGTGGGCGCGGTGCGGGGCATGCGCCTGGCGGACGACGACGACGGCGTCGACGACGGCGAGGCGGCCGATGATTGAAGCGCCGGCCTCGCAGGTTCTGGCGCGCGCTCGGGCGCTGCAGCAAGCGGGCCGGCCGTGGCCGCCGGACCTGCAGGCATCCATTCTGTGCATCGCCGAAGACGCCCTGCCAAGCGTCGCGGTTCGCCTGGCTCGCGATGCGCATCTGCGCTCGGCGGGTGCGGTGGTCGGCGGTGGCCTGTTCGCTCGGGTGCAGGCGATCCAGTCGGAAGAGCCCCTGATTCTTCGCGCCTGGCCGCGGCTGCTGGTGACGCCGCCGCCGGCCGGCTCCCTGCAGCGGCACACGTTCGAGGCCATGCAGTGCAGCCGGCTGCGGCGCTTGCCCGGGCGCCGGCAGCTGCTGCGCATACTCGCGAGCGCTGGTGACATGGATGCGCGTGCAATGTCACCCGGCGGGGGCTGACTCTGCGGGCATGCCCAAGCCCCGCACCCTCGCTCTACTCCCCACCGCCAACGGCGCCGAACTGCGGATCATCGGCGATATCGGTGGGCCCGACTGGTCCTCGCCCACCAATGCCGATGAGGCCGCGATTCTTGATCAGCTCGCGGCAATGTCCGGAATCAGCGAGATCCACGTCAGCATCAACAGCTATGGGGGCAGCGTCTCCGCGGGCCTCGCGATCTACAACGCGCTGAAGGTGCATCCCGCGCGCATCGTCGTGACCGTCACGGGTGTGGCTGCGAGCATTGCGAGTCTGGTTGCGATGGCTGCCGACGAAGTGCGCATGTACGAAGCCAGCCTGATCATGGTCCATGGCCCGTGGTTCTCAAACTCGGGCGGTAATGCCGCGCAGTTGCGTGCCGCAGCGGATGAGCTGGAGGCGCACGCGAAGGTGATGGCGGTGGCCTATGCGGAAAAATCCGGCCGCAGCGAGGAAGAGATTCTGCCGATGCTGATGGACGGCACGGATCACTTCTTTACCGCCAAAGAGGCGGTGGCCTTTGGCTTGGCTGATCAGATCATCGGCGGCTCTGCCGAGATCCCCGAAGTGCCTGCCGGCGCTCCCCCCGAGAACCTGGCCGCGCGCGTCGCTGCGGCCTTCAACCGCATTCGAGGTGCAACCATGCCCAACCCGAACCCCGCCGCCTCGCGTGCGGCTCCCGCTGTCCCTGCTGGCGATCCGATGGCCGCTCTGATCCAGCGCAACGGCATGCTGCGCGGCGTCTTCGCCGGCTTCCGCGACATGGACGGCGTGGCTCGGCTGGAGGCCGACTTGCTGGCCGACCCGACCGTCAGCCTGGAGCATGCGCAGGCGCGTTTGCTGGCGCATGTCGGTCAAGGTGCTAGCCCCGTGCAGGGCACGGCCTACTCGGCCTCGCAGCCGCGCGCCGGTGATGACTTCAACGAAGCCGCCGCCGATGCGCTGCTGCTGCGCTCTGGCCTGTCCCTGCGCAAGCCGCATGCGGCCGCGCGTGACCTGGTGGGCATGTCGATCGGCGACATCGCAAACACCGTGCTGAGCCGCGCCGGCAAGACCGTTCACCGCTACAACATGGCCGAAGCGATCCGCGCAGCCATGACCACCAGCGACTTCACCCGCATCCTGGCCAACAGCGCCACCAAGGCCCTGCGCAACGGCTACGAGATCGAGCCGCAGTCCCACGTCGCGTGGGTGCTCCCGACCACGGTGCCCGACTTCAAGACGCAGCACCGCCCGATCATCGGCAGCGCCCCGGAGCTTCTTGCGGTGCCCGAGTCGGCCGAATACCAGTTCGGTTCGATGGATGAGGATCAGGCCGAGTACGCGGTGAGCAAGTGGGGCCGCAGCATCCGCCTTACCTTCGAGGCTGTCCGCAATGACGACCTCGGCGCCTTCGCGCGTGCCCAGCAGGCGATGGGGCAGGCCGCCAAGCGGCGGGAGGCCGATGAGGTTTATGCGCTGCTGCTCGCGAACGCAGGTGCTGGCCAGACGATGCAGGACACGAAGACGCTGTTCCACGTCGATCACGGCAACCTGACCGCCTCGGCCAGCGCCCTGGACGTGAACGCCCTCGGCGCAGCCCGCACGCTGCTGCGCAAGCAGACTGCGCTCGGCGGTGGCCTGCTGAACCTGCAGCCGCGCTTCCTGCTGGTACCGGCTGAGCTGGAGTCGATCGCTGAAATGCTGCTGGCCGCCAGCACCCGCCACATGCAGCAGAGCGGCGCGGTGGAGGCCGGCACGCCGAATTGGCTGAGCAGCCTGCAGCTGGTGGTGGAACCGCGCCTCGGCGCCGGTGCGGCCTACGTCATGGCTGCGCCGCCGCAGATCGATACTTTCGAGCTCGCCATGCTCGACGGTGACAACGGCCCTGTCGTGATTGAAGAGCCTCTGACCAACTCCGACGACCTGCAGTACCGCGTGCGCCATGTGTTCGGCGGGCGCTTCCTGGACTGGCGTGGCGTGGTCAAGATCCCGATCAGCGAGTAAGGAACCCGCCGCTGCAGTGCTACGCATGGTCCTGCAGCGGTCTACCGGCGACGGCGAGAGCCAAGGGCCGGGCGCGCGAAGGTGGTCTGGTAGCTGCTGACGTGCGTAGAAGGCCCCGCCGTGAGGTGGGGCCTTCGCCTTTTGTGGCGATACGGCGCGCGGCGTGGCAGGCTCGGCGCGTGGATTGGTGGGGCGTCACGAAATCCCGTGAGGCCCTGTCTGCCCCCCTCTGCAGATTCGCAGAGGCCCCCACCTGGAGCCGCCCATGCCTCGCGCCCTGATTCTCTCCCTCGCGTTGCTGCTGCCTGCGCTGGCCAGCGCCAGCCCGTCGCACTCCGAGCGCTGCGGACAGTCCGTCATCACCGTGGGTGCGCCCATGACGAAGCTGCGCGCCTGCGGCACGCCCTGGCGCATCGTGACCCTGGTCAATGAGCACGGCGCGGCGGTCGCCGAGCGCTGGGAGTTCGAGCGCGACACCGGCCTGGCACTGTTCACCGTGCAGGGCGGGCGCGTGGTGCGTATCGAGCGGGTGTGAACCGCTCACCCTCTTGGGTGAGCAAAGGCGCCCGTGCTCGGGAGGTTTTCACCCTTGTGGGGGAAAACCCCTGCGGCGAGCCCGGCGCCGGCGCCGGATCGGTCATCGAACCCGAGTATTGATTCGGCCCGGGGGCATAATCCGGGAAGTTGGGGGCATCGCAAAACGCCGAAGTCAAGCAGGGAAGGCCATTCCGAGGTTCCGCGAGTCCCCCCTTCGGCACCACGGGATGTTGTGCAAGGCGATGCGATCCGCAGGGGCTCGCCCGGCGTGGCCGCCGTGCTCGCTGCTGAAAGCGCCGTGTGCAGCGGTCTCTAGACTGACTGTCCAGGAACGCCGGCCTGCCGACGGCCTTGTTGCCGGCACGCCCAAGGCTGGACGCCTCAGCGCTCCAGTGCCGCCAGCACTTCAGGCGCAGCCAACGGCGTCTGCTCGGGGGCGTCCACCGCCAGTTCGGGCGGCAGCGGCTGTCCGCCCAGGAAGGCCAGCAGGGCGCTATTGGTGGCGGCGATCGCATCGAAGGGCGTGCCGTGGCGCGAACCGCGCACGAGCGCGAGCTCCGCGCCCATCCGCCGCGCCCACCGCTGCTTCTCGGCCAGCGTCGTGTAGTCGTGCTCGGCGGCGAGCATCAGCATCGGCGCCTGCAGTGCATCGATCCGCGCCAGCGCACACCAGCCGGCCAGGGCGCGCGCCTGCGCCAGGTAGACGTCCTTGGGATAGGCCGCGAGCACGGCGCGGACGCGCTCGCGCATGGCGTCCTGGTGCGGGTGCGGAAACAGGCGTCGCCCGACGATGCCGGCCGCCCGCCGCAGCCCGAGCGAGCGCACCAGGCCGAGGGTGCCGTGCAGCTCCAGCCGCTTGCGCCAGGTGTCGGGCCGGTAGCTTGGCAGGCTGTTGATGGTGGCAAGGCGCAGCACACGCTCCGGCGCCTGCAGGGCGAGCTCAAGGGCGACCGCGCCGCCGAGCGAGAAGCCCACTAGATGCGTGCGCGGAACCTTGAGCGCGTCCAGCAGGCTCAGGATCCGCTCGGCATACACCCCGATCGCGTGCCGCTTCGGCGCAGCGCTGCGGCCCGCGCCGGGCAGGTCGGGCACCAGCACGCGATAGCGCGCTGCCAGCGCTTCGATCTGGAAGGCCCAGTCGGCGCCGGTCGAGCCAAGACCATGCACCAGCAGCACGGGCTCAGCCACGGGATCGCCAAAGGCGCGGCAGTGCAGTTCGCGCAGCGCGCCGGTGCTCGTCATCAGGCGGGCAGCAGCATGCCGCGGATGGTGAAGAAGATGATCGCCGACAGCACGGCCGTGGCCGGCACGGTGATGATCCAGGCTGCGATCACCCGCATCATGATGGCGCGCTTGACCAGGTCCTTGCGGTAGACCTTGCGCAGGCCCTTGCGCTCGGCCTTCGAGATCGCCGCCTCGCCGCGCTTGCCGGCGGCCTTCAGCTCCTTGAGCATGCGGTCCTTGTCGCCACGGGACGCCGCTTCGAAGGCCTTGAGGAAGGCCTCGACCTCGTGCTGCTCGGCGCCGTTGTCGCGATGATGCTCCTCGATCTCGGCGATGATCCGCGCGTAGTTGGCCTTCAGGTACTCGCGCAGGAAACCCACGCCGAACACCGCACCGATGGTCACGTGCGTGGTGCTGATCGGCAGGCCCAGCTGCGAGGCGATGATGACCGTCACTGCCGCCGCCATTGCGATCGCGTAGGCGCGCATGTGGTCCATGTCGGTGATCTCGGTGCCGACCGTCTTGATCAGCTTGGGGCCGTACAGGGCGAGGCCGACGGCCAGACCCAGCGCACCCACCAGCATCACCCACAGGGGAATCGCGGCCTTGCCGTGGATGCCCTGGGTGAGCAGGGTGTCGTAGATCGCAGCCAGCGGGCCGATCGCGTTGGCGACGTCATTGGAGCCGTGGGCGAAGCTCAGCAGCGCTGCCGCGAAGACGAGCGGCATGCCGAACAGCTTGTTGACGCCGTCCTTGTCGTTGCTGAGCCGGTCCGCCTTCTGGCGCACGCGCATCCGCGTCCACAGAAATGTGATGACAGCCACCACCGCGCCTGCCGCCAGTGCCTGCGCGAAGCTCACCTTGACCAGCTGGTTCAGGCCCTTCAGCGCGAGGTAGGTGGCGAAAGCGAGGCCCATCACCGCCAGCAGCACCGGCACCATCCGCTTGGATGCCTCCAGCAGATCGGCCTGGTAAGTGATGGTGCGCTTGACGACGTAGAGGAAGATCGCCGCCATCACACCACCAAACACCGGCGACACCACCCAGCTCGCGGCGATGCTGCCGACCGTGCTCCAGTTGGCGATGTCCCAGCCGGCCGCCGCAATGCCCGAGCCCAGCACGGCGCCGACGATCGAATGCGTGGTCGAAACCGGCGCGCCCAGCGCGGTCGCGAGATTCAACCACAGCGCCGCCGCCAGCAGCGCGGCCATCATCAGCCAGATGAAGGTCTGTGGATCCTCGATCTTGGACGGATCGATGATGCCGCTCTTGATGGTGCCCACCACCTCGCCGCCGGCGATGATCGCGCCGCCCGCTTCGAACACCGCGGCGATCGCGATGGCCGTGGTCAGGCTCATCGCCCGCGCACCCACCGCCGGGCCGACGTTGTTGGCGACATCGTTGGCACCGATGTTCATCGCCATGTAGGCGCCGAACGCTGCTGCAACCACGAGGCTGAGGCTCAGATGCCCGTGTGCGACCCAGGTGTAGGCGACCACCGCCAGCACGAAAGCGATGGCGATGGCGAGGCGAACGATGTCGGCACCGCGCGACTTCAGGGGCGCGGTCTGGACGGAGGCGGGGCTTTGGGTCATGGTGGCAAGGCGATCAGGCCCGCGGGCTGCGGGCAGCCGAGATATGATGCCGGATCGACTATGGCAGTTCTTCCTGTTCCTCTCGGATTGACATGGATGGGCGAAGCACCCGCCGGGTCGCATGCGCGGCGTGCGGCCGTTGCTGATCGTCACGCGCGTGGAGCGAACCTGCGGAGACAGCCGTGAGCGCCCTCGGCAGGCACACGCTCCTGGCCGTGCTCGCGGTCGCAGGCCTCGGCGTCGCGCTGGCCTTCTACGCGCTGTCGCCCGGTCACAGCAGCATCGATCAACGACTGCAGCGCGGCTATCCGCTGCGCATCGGCTATGCGCTGGAAGCCCCCTATGCCTACATGGATTCCGCGGGCGAGCTGCGCGGCGAGTCGGTGGACGTGTTGCAGCACGTGCTGCATCGGCTCGGGATCGACGCCGTGCAGCACGTGCGCCTCGACTTCGGCAGCCTGCTGGAAGAGCTCGAAGCCGGCCGCATCGATCTGATCGCCGGCGGTCTCTTCATTACCCCGGAGCGCGAGCGTCGCGTCCGCTTCACCCGTCCCACCGCGGCCGTCGGCCCTGCGCTGCTGCTGCGCGATCCACCGCCGGTCGCCGGCGAGCCGATCCGCCTGGCGGTGATTGAAGGCTCGGTCGAGGCTGCGGATCCGGGCCAGTTCGTTCTGGGTGAGCACAGCATTCTGCGCCTGCCCGATGCGCGCACGGCGATGGCAGCCTTGAGCCTGGGCGAGGCCGATGCGCTCGCGCTGTCGGCGCCCAGCCTGCGCTGGATGGCGCAGAACTGGTCCAGCGGCGGCGCGCTCACGCTGCAGCTGATCGACACCCCGCGACGCGGCTATCCCGCGTTTGCCCTCGCACATGCCGAAGCCGGGTTCACCGCGCGCCTGGATGCTGCGCTCGCGGCCTATCTCGGCAGCCCGGAGCATCTGCGCGCCGTCGCCGCCTACGGCTTTCTGGAGTCGGACGTGCTCCCTGCCATCGAGGGACGGGCCCAGCCATGAGGCCAGCGCAGCAACGGCGACGCATCGCCCGCACCTGGGCCTCGGCGGGCGTCATCCTGCTGGCCATGCTGCTGCTGGCGGGCAGCCAGCAGCACGCCCAGCGCGCGCACGCCGAGCTGCTGGTGCGGCAGGACCAGATCGCCACCATCCGCCAGGCCACCCTGCTGGCCCAGCTGCACGCCGAGCGTCATGCCGCCGGCGACAGCGGCAGCGGCCTCGATCTGGTGCGCGCCAGCCTGCAGCGCGCGCAGCAGACCGCGGCCGACATCGGCCGCGGACAGGGCGCGCTGCGCGGGCTTTGGCGCGACACGCCGCCCGATCCCGACACGGCTGCGTCGGTCGAGCGCCTGCTCGACTCGCTGCGTGCGCTCGATACCCTGCTCGCCGATCGCGATGCCGCCTCGGCGCCACAGGTGCGGCTGGCCATGCGCGGTGAACAGCGACGGCTGGAGGCCGCACTGGCCCAGCTGGAAGCCGATGCGCTCGACGCCATGGACGCTTCACGCAGCGGCCTTGCGCGCCTCACCGCCGCGCTGATCCTGATGCTGGCGGGCATCGGCGTTGCGTTCGCGCTCTGGCAGCAGCGCGCGGCCCGGCAGACCGACATCGAGGCTGCCGCGCGGGAGGCGCGTGAAGCCGAGCTCGATGCCTTTGCCGGCTCGGTGCCCGACATCTCCTTCCTGCTGGATGCCGAAGGCCGCTTCCTGCGCGTGCACGCCAGCCGCCCCGAGCTGCTGATGGTGCCGCCGGAACAGGCACTTGGGCGACTCATCAAGGATCTTTTCCCGACCGAACAGACGGCCGCCTTCATGGGCCTGATCGCGGATACGCTGGCGCAAGGCAAGGGGCGGGCCGAGTACCGCCTGCTGATCGGTGGCAGCGAGCGGATCTTCGAGGCCCGAACAACGGCCGTGAGCGGCGCGGACCGCGTGGTCTGGGTCAGCTGGGACGTGACCGAGCGGGTTCGCCACAGCGAACGCATCGCCCAGCTCGGCCGCCTCTACGGCATGCTCAGTGCCTGCAACCAGGCGCTGGTATTCAGCAAGGACGAAGCCAGCCTGTTCGAGCGGGTCACCGCGGCCGCGGTGCGCTCGGGTGGCTACCGGCTGGCCTGGATCGCGAGCGCGCCGCCTTCGCGCCGCCTGGTCGCCAGCGGGCTCGACGCGGGCGCACGCCTGCCCGAGATCCTGCTGGAAGACGCCGACTCACCGCTGTTCGAGCTGCTGGCCCACGAACCGCCGGCCCTGCGGGTGCACAGCCGGCGGGTCAGCCCGCGTCCCGGGCTCGCCTGGGCCGAGGCCTGCGCCAGCGCCGGACTGTCCGGCCTGAGCCTGGTCTGCCTGGGCGAACACGAAGGGCAGCGGCTGGTGCTGGTGCTGCACTCCGACACCCCCTTCGACCTGGAGGACGAGCAGCAAGCGCTGCTGGCCGAGGTCGCCGGCGACATCGAATACGCCCTGCAGCTGATGCGCCAGCGCCGCCAGCGCGAGCGCATGCAGGCCCATCTCGAACAGCAGGCGCTGGCCCTGCGCAGCAGCCGCGACGGCATCCTGCTGCTGGACGCGCGCGGCCGCATCCTGTCGGCCAATCCGGCCGCCTGCGAGTTCCTCGGCAGCGACGAAGAGCGCTTGCGCGAGCAGCCGGCCTCGCTGCTCGCCGACCTGGAGCGCGATCCCGACTACGCCCGCGCGATGCGCGAGGCCCTGCGGCAGGATGGCCATTGGCAGGGCGAAGTGCTGGCCCGCCACGGCAGCGGCCAGCTGCACACGCTGCTGCTGTCGCTGGCGCGGGTGGACGGCGGCGAGGCCGAACAGGCCAGCAGGGTGCTGCTGTTCACCGACATCACGCGCCAGCGCGAGACCGATGCGCGCCTCAGCCGGATCGCCCATTTCGACGCCCTGACCGGCCTGCCGAACCGCGATCTGCTGCTGATCCGCCTGCAGGCCGCGCTCGATGCACATCGCCAGGCGCGCCAGCTGGGCGCGGCGATCATGCTGGACCTGGACAATTTCCGCGCGGTCAACGAGAACGCCGGCTGGGGGCACGGCGACGAACTGCTGCGCGAAGTAGCGCTGCGCCTGGGCGCCCTCATGCGGCCCGGCGACACCCTCGCCCGTCTCGGCGGCGACGAGTTCGTGCTGGTGCTGGAACGCCTGACCGGCGTCGATGAGGCCGAACGCTTCGTGCAGGCCGTGCAGGCCTGCCTGCGGCCACCGATCAAGCTGGGCCAGGACGAGCGGGCCTATACCCAGGCCAGCCTCGGCCTGATCCGCTTCGAGGATGCCGAGGGCGAGGCCGAGCTGCTGCTGCGGAAGCTCGAAGTCGCGCTGTTCGAGGCCAAGCGCGGCGGCGGCAACACCTGGCGACGCTTCGCTCCGGCGATGGGCGAGCAGGCGCGACAGCGCATGCAGCTGGAGCAGCGGCTGCGTCTTGCCCTGCAGGAGCAGCAGTTCAGCCTCGTCTACCAGCCGCTGGTCGAGGTCGCCAGCGGCCGGATGGTCGGCCTGGAGGCACTGGTGCGTCTCAACCAGCCCGGCCTGCCGCCGGTGGGGCCGGACCAGTTCATCCCGATTCTCGAACAGACCGGGCTGATCAACCAGCTCGGCGACTGGGTCACCCTCGAAGCCTGCCTGCAGGCCCGGCGCTGGCTGGACCGGGGCTGGGACTTCGGCAGCGTGGCGGTCAACCTGTCGCCTTCGGAGGTCGGCCGCTATCCGGTGGAGGCGCGGGTGCGGCGCGCGCTGGAGCACAGTGGGCTGCCGCCGGAGCGGCTGGAGCTGGAGATCACCGAGAGCGGCCTGATGGAACAGGGCGAGCGCGCCGAGGTGTTCCTGCGCGAGCTGCATGGCCTCGGCGTCAAGCTGGCGATCGACGACTTCGGCACCGGCTATTCCTCGCTGGCCTCGCTGAAGCGCTTCCCGGTGCACAAGCTGAAGATCGACCGCAGCTTCATCACCGATATCGAGACCGACACCAGCGACGCATTCCTCGTCGAAGCGGTGATCGACCTCGGCCGCAAGCTGCGCATCCAGGTGCTGGCCGAGGGCGTCGAGACCGAACGCCAGCGCGACTTCCTGCGCGCGCGCGGCTGCGCGCTGGCGCAGGGCTACCTGTTCAGCAAGCCGCTGCCGCCGGATGCGCTGTTCGAGCGGTACGGCAAGCACAGCCCCTGACGCCACACGCAAGCGACTTCGGTGCAGCTGAAGTGACGGCGCGTCGCTTGCGCACGGCCCATGTGCAGCCGCAGCATGCGCAGGCCCCAGCCGGGGCCCCGACCCCGAACGCCCCTTCCAAGGACATCGACATGCCGCGCACTCTCCGTCCGGCCGCCCTGAGCCTGGCCCTGGCCGCCGCCCTGCCCGCGTTCGCGCAGGACGCGTCCACCTCGCCCGCCCAGCTCGACGCCATCACTGTCACCGCCCAGCGCCGCGCCGAGGACCCGCAAAAGATTCCGCTGGCGATCACCACGGTCAGCGCCGAGAAGCTGGACATCCTGGGTTCGGGCGGTGAGGACATCCGCTTCCTGTCCGGGCGCCTGCCCAGCCTCAATATCGAATCCAGCTTCGGCCGCGCGTTTCCGCGCTTCTACATCCGCGGTCTCGGCAACGGCGACTTCGATCTCAATGCCTCGCAGCCGGTCTCGCTGATCTACGACGAGGTGGTGCTGGAGAACCCTCTGCTGAAAGGCTTCCCGGTGTTCGACCTGGATCGCCTCGAGCTGCTGCGCGGCCCGCAGGGCAGCCTGTTCGGGCGCAACACGCCGGCCGGCGTGCTGAAGTTCGAATCGGTGCAGCCTGCGCAGGAGCGCAGCGGCTATGGCCAGTTCGCCTACGGCCGCTTCGACACCGTGAACACCGAAGGCGCCATCGGCGGCGGCCTGTCCGAGGCCTGGTCGGCGCGCGTGTCGGGTCTGTACCAGCGCCGCGGCGACTGGGTCGACAACGCGTTCACCGGTCGCAGCGACCAGTACGAGGGCTACCGCGAATTCGCCGGCCGCGCGCAGTTCCTGTACGAGCCGAACGACAGCAGCCGCGCCCTGTTCAATGTGCATCTGCGCGACCTCGACGGCACCGCTCGCCTGTTCCGCGCCAATGTGTTCAAGCCCGGCAGCAATGACCTGGTCGACGGCTTCCGCCGCAGCGTGGTCGCCATTGACGGCGACAACCGCAGCACCCTGCGCAATGTCGGCGGCAGCGCGCGCCTGGCCTTCGATCTCGACCGCGTCACCCTGTACTCGGTCACCGGCTACGAGAGCGTCGACAGCTACTCGCGCGGCGACATCGACGGCGGCTTCGGCGCCAGCTACGCGCCGCCCTTCGGCCCGGGCTTCATCCCTTTTGACGCGCAGAGCGCCGACGGCCTGCCGGACCACCGCCAGCTCACCCAGGAATTCCGCCTGGCCTCGAATGAGTGGGGCGCCTTCGACTGGCAGGCCGGGCTGTTCCTGTTCGATGAAGACATCACCATCGACAGCTTCAATTTCAACACCTTCAGCGGCGCGCAGAACGGCTACGCGGTTCAGGAGCAGCGCAACAAGGCCTACGCCCTGTTCACCTCGGGCGAGTACGACGTTTCCGACAGCCTTCGCCTGGCCGGCGGCCTGCGCTTCACCCGCGACGAGAAGGATTTCAGCGCCCAGCGCCTGGTCAGCCCGATCGGCGGCGGCGCCACCGGCGTACTGACCGCCAATCCGAGCGACAGCAATGTCTCGGGCGATCTGTCCGCAAGCTGGTTCATCGATTCGGACCGGACCGTCTACGCGCGCTACGCCCGCGGCTTCCGCGCGCCCAGCATCCAGGGCCGCCTGCTGTTCGGCGACTCGATCTCGGTGGCCGATTCCGAGACCGTCGACTCGATCGAGCTCGGCTTCAAGTCGAACCTGTGGGACGGTCGCGCGCGCTTCAACATCGCTGCGTTCGCGTATGAGGTGAAGGATCAGCAGCTGACCGCCGTCGGCGGCACCACCAACTTCAACACTCTCATCAACGCCGACAAGTCGATCGGCCGCGGTGTCGAAGTCGATCTCGATGCCTATGTCACCGACAACCTGCTGCTGACCTTCGGCTACAGCCACAACAAGACCGAGATCCGCGACCGCGGCCTGGCCATCGCCCCCTGCGGCGGCGGCTGCACCGTGCTGGACCCGGCCGGCGCCACAGCCGGTACGGTGTCGATCTACGGCAACCCTCTGCCGCAGGCGCCGAAGAACGTCGCCAACGTCACTGCCCGCTACAGCATCCCGGTCGGCGAGGACGAGATCTTCATCTACACCGACTGGGCCTACCGCAGCGAGATCAACTTCTTCCTGTACGAGGCCGCCGAGTTCCGCGGCAAGGCCCTGCTGGAAGGCGGCCTGCGCGCCGGCTACAGCTGGAACTACGGCAAGCACGAGCTGGCCCTGTTCGGCCGCAACATCACCGACAAGCTGGTCGCCGTGGGTGGTATCGACTTCAACAACCTCACCGGCTTCGTCAATGAGCCCCGGGTATGGGGCGTCGAGTTCACCACGACTTTCTGATTGGACCTCGCGCGGCGCGCAGGCGATCGCCTGCGCGCCGCGGCGGACACCGCCGCCAAGGAACAGAGCGATTCCCATCGCCTGCCCGCAGCGAGCTTCCCGCCTCGCGCGCTCGTGGTGATGGGCTCGGGCGATGTGCTCACCACCCTCTTGCGACAGTACAGAGCGAGGCCAGCATCGCGCTCATGGTGGGCCAGGGCCCACCCTATGGGGATTCGGGAACGCCGCTGCCCGCCTGCGATCACGCAGCTGCCCGCGTGAAGCGCAGCACTCGTCACTCGGCATTCGGCTTTCGGCGTGCAGCAGCACGAGCTGCATAGGGTGGGCCCTGGCCCACCATGGCCTGGACACTCGCCGCACCTGCACCACAGCCACCCCACCCTGCAGGCATCGGGGCACTCCCTCAGGCCACCCGCTGATCGGACGCTCACCAGAATGCGGCGCTCACTCCCGACCTCGCCGCAAACCCCGCGTCGCCAGGCGCCACAGCGCCCACCACAGCAGGGCCAGCGGAAAGGCCAGCAGCACATAGGGCAAGGCGTAGGCAATGACCTCGATCGCTTCGATCAGGCCGTCGACGAAGTTGTCCATCGACTCCGACAGCACCAGGCCCAGCGCCGACCAGCGCGAGCCACTCGGCGTGCTGGCGCGAAACTCCAGACTCAGCAGATTGGTCTCCAGCCGCAGCGTCTGCTGCGCAGCCACGCGTTCCGCCGAAAGCCGCTCGGCCTCCAGTGCCGACAGCTCGCGCGCCAGCTGCAGATGCTCGGCCACCGACAGATCCGTGCGATCCGCCAGGGCATCCAGGCGCTGCTGCTGCAGCCTCAGGCGATCGCGCTCGCGCGCGTTGTCGGCCACCGCCACCGACAGATCCTCGGCACGCGTGCTGCGGCGAGTGGCTTCGCCGCCTTCCGCTGCGCCGGCCAACATCGGCTCGACCGCCTCTGGCACCAACCGCATCTGCATCCGCCCGCTGGCGTACTCACCGGCGTTCTCGGTGAACTCCAGCAAGCTGCAGCGCCCGTGCACGCCCTGCGTGCAGGCGGTGCGCAGCGCCGCCATGCGCGTCGACAGCGCTGCCGGCGGCAGCTCGATCGCCACGCTGTGTTCGTAGGCAAGCAGAGCCTCCGCGTTGGCCATGCCCTGCATCGCCGCTGGAGCCGACTCGACGGCTTCCTTCTTGGCACAGCCCAACAAGACGAACACCAGCAGGCATCACAGGACCGGACGCAGCATGAAGGCTCTCCCTTGTTGGGCGATGGGGCGATGCACGTCGGGCGACCCGCCGCGCCGTGCGCTGGCGCAGCCTAGAGTCCCGCGCATGAACCGTGGCGCTCCCGCACAGCGCATGCGAACGCGCGCGCGGGTGCCGACCGCCGAGCGCGCCTGCTCCGGACCTGTCGAAACTGTCCGCACTGCTTCGACCATCTACGAACAGCCGCCCTATGCCGGGTGGCAAGGCACGCGCCATGCCCTATCTCGCCCTGCTGTACGAAGCCGTTCGCGAGCCCGCGCCCGAAGGCCGCGGCGCCCGCTGGCGGCTGGCCGGCGAGGCCCTGCGCCTCGGCCCCGGCCCCACACCGGCCCACCCCTGTGCGCTCGCCGAAAGCCGCGCCGCCAACCTTGCTGCAGTGCAATGGATCGAGGCCCGCGATCTCAACGAAGCCCTGCGCATCGCCACCCGCGAACCGCTGCCGCCCGGCTGCCTGCTCGAACTGCACTCGCTCGAACGCTCCAACCCGTAGCAGACTCCGCCAGCGCGCGCTCCACGAATCCCCAATCCCGAATCCCGAATCCCGAATCCCCAATCCCGGCTCCCGAATGAAATACCTCTGTCTCGTCTACTACAACGAATCCCACCAGGCTGAACTGCCCGACGCCCACTGCATGCACTACGCCGGCGGCCTGGTCGAACGCGGCCTGATGCTCGCCGGCAATGCCCTGCAGCCGGTGTCCACCGCCACCACCGTGCGTCTGCGCGACGGCCAGGTGCAGGTGACCGACGGGCCGTTCGCCGAAACCCGCGAGCAGCTTGCGGGCTTCTATCTGATCGACGCCAAGGATCTGGATCAGGCCATCGAAGTCGCCGCCGGCATCCCGCCCGCGCGGGTCGGCAGCATCGAGATCCGCCCGATCCGCGAACTCAAGCCCTGAGCCCCTGCCAAGGAGTATCGACATGCCCGGCACCGTCACCCTGCACCGCGTGATCCGCGCGCCCGCCGAACGCGTGTATCGCGCCTTTCTCGACCCCGACGCCATGTGCAAATGGAGCCCGCCGCATGGCTTCACCGGCAAGGTCACCCACTCCGATCCGCGGGTCGGCGGCTTCTACAAGATGTCGTTCACCAACTTCTCGACCGGCACCACGCACAGCTTCGGAGGCGAGTATCTGGAGCTGGTGCCGAACCAGCGCCTGCGCTACAGCGACCGCTTCGATGCGGAGGCACTGCCCGGCACCATGTTCACCACCGTCGAGTTGCGCGAGCTGCCGATGGGCACCGAGCTGCGCATCGAGCAGAGCGGCATTCCCGATGCGATTCCGGTCGAGGCCTGCTATCTCGGCTGGCAGGAATCGATGCAGCTGCTGGCCCAGCTGGTCGAGCCGACCATTCCCGATCATGGCCCCTGAACCCCCACACTAGGAGACACCCCATGTCCTACATCGACGGCTTCCTGCTGCCCTGCCCCGCCGACCGCATCGTCGACTACCGCAAGATCGCCGCCACCGCCTGCGAAGTCTGGCTGGAGCACGGCGCGCTCGAGTACTGGGAGTGCGTGGCCGAAGACATGAAGAACGACTTCTCCCGGCCCTTCCCTGAAGTCATCGGCGCCGCCGAGGGCGAGACCGTGGTCTTCGCCTGGATCCGCTACCGCTCGCGCGCGCACCGCGACGAGGTCAACGCCAAGGTGATGGAGGATCCGCGCATCGCCAGCATGTCGCCCGAGTCCATGCCCTTCGACTGCAAACGCATGGGCTACGGCGGCTTCGAGGTGCTGGTCGGCGCGCGCGCCGATGGCTGAGGCCGGGCCCGCACTCGCCGCGCAGATCGACGCGCTCTATCGCAGCGACTCGCGACGGGTGCTGGCGACCCTGATCCGCCTGCTCGGCGACTTCGAGCTGGCCGAGGACGCCGTTTCCGACGCCTTCGCGGCCGCGGTCGAGCAATGGCCCAAGGAGGGCGTGCCCGCCAACCCGGTCGCCTGGCTGGTCTCGGCCGGACGCTTCAAGGCCATCGACCGGGTGCGCCGGCGCGCGCGATTCGACGAGATCGCCCGCGGCATCGCCATCGAAGAGGAGCTGCTGCGCGACGAACCCCAGCTTGATGACATCGAGCCCGTCGAAGACGACCGCCTGCGCCTGGTCTTCACCTGCTGCCATCCGGCGCTCGCCTTCGAGGCACAGGTCGCGCTGACCCTGCGCGAGGTCTGCGGACTCACGACCGAAGAAATCGCGCGCAGCTTCCTCACCTCGCCGGCCACGCTGGCCCAGCGCATCGTCCGCGCCAAGGCCAAGATCCGCGACGCGAAGATCCCCTACATCGTGCCGGCGCCGAACGAACTGGCGCCGCGTCTGGATGCCGTGCTCAAGGTGGTCTATCTGGTCTTCACCGAAGGCTATGCGCCCACGCTGGGCGAACAGCTGACCCGCGGCGATCTGTCGGGTGAGGCGATTCGCCTGGGCCGCCTGCTGGTCGAACTGCTGCCCGAACCCGAGGTGCAGGGTCTGCTGGCCTTGATGCTGCTCACCGAAGCGCGTCGCGCCGCGCGCAGCGACGAAGCCGGCGACCTGGTGCTGCTGGAGGATCAGGACCGCAGCCGCTGGGACCGCGCCCTGATCGAGGAGGGCTGCGCCCGCGTGCAGCAGGCCCTGCGCGCCCGCCGCATCGGCCCCTACCAGCTGCAGGCCGCGATCGCCGCCGTCCACGCCGAAGCGCCATCCGCCGCAGACACCGACTGGCGCCAGATCGTCGGCCTCTACGAAGTGCTGCTGCGCCTCGAACACACGCCGGTCGTGGCACTCAACCGCGCCGTCGCCATCGCCATGGCCGCCGGCCCCCAGTACGGCCTGCCGCTGATCGAACAGCTGATCGACTCGGGCGCGCTCAAGGACTACTGCCCAGCGCATGCAGCGCGAGCGGAGCTGCTGCGGAGGCTGGGGCGCAGCGAGGACGCTGCAGCGCATTTCCGGCGGGCCTTCGAGCTGTCGAAGCAGGAGCCGGAGCGGCGGTACTTCGAGCGGCAGTGGGAGTCACTGCAGACGTGCGAGCAGACCAGCCGCGAGTACCGATAGACCAAGCTCGGCAGTAGCGGAATGCTTGTGCCAACCGTGGGCCCCGCGTAGGGCTCGAACGCCTGCGCAGGATCGCGATGCTCGCCATCGTCGTCTGCAGCACACTCGACCTCGCCCTGACCCGGTTCCACGCGAGCCGAGGACCTGCGCCCGACCCGTCAGATCAACCGTGATCGAACCCGGTGATCTCGGCGTGGATCACGCACCCTTGTCGCGCCACCAGCAGGCCCCGAAAGCCCCACCAGGGAGATCGGTCGGGATCGGTGGAGTACTCGAAGGTATACAGCTCGGAGGGTGTCCGCAGGTGCTGCCGGATGAAGTCCGACACCGGGTATAGCCAGACGATCGAGGTCGATGCACCGGCTTTCCGGTCTGCCACCTCAGCCTCCGACTGTTGCCGATCGAGCTCCTCGATCGAGGAAGGGCCTGCCACACCGACACGCTGGCGAAGTTGTTCCAAGCGTCCTCCCGGGCAGTCCTTCGTCGGCTCAGAAAGCCGCGCGAGCTCGCCCCAAGTGCTGCGCTCCGTCAGCAATGCGCTGTCCGCCGCATGGCCGGGGGACGCCGCCCACAAGGCGATCAAGACGACGAACAAACGGCAAACCTGAATCTTCATGAGTGGATGACTTCCTGTGGACGTGCCCAAGCCATTCCCAGCGGGCTGTCGCATGCAAGAACAAGAGTTGGCGCCTTCAGCACTGCGCGATTACAAAGCCCTGCAACTCCGCTTGGCGCGCGCTCAAAGATTGAATCATGCTCCGGGGGCCGTGACCCCGTCGGACTTTCCCGCTGGTTCTCGGTGCAGCCAACCAGCGCGTCCTACTCGATGCCCAGAGAGCACGCAAAAGTCCGCTGAATGGCTGAACGCCAAAGGTCGACGGCCCGATTGCATGATCACGCCGACGGATTCTCGTGCAGCCCCTCAATCGACTCAACCTCCACATCGCCGATCCTGCGGGCCGCTTCCATGAAGTGCCCGCGGACGCCAAGCCGGAGACGCCCCCGATGCACCGATGCCCGCGTCTCCGCCACCAGAATCCACATGGATGCCCTGCCCATGAGCGGAACCGGCCTGTCCTTCGGCAGGGGCTCGCCCGCTGCATCGAGGAACTCGGGGTGGATCATATGGATACCATCCCTGGCCGGATCATCACCCGCGTAGAGGAAGTCGCAGCGCAGGTGCTGGAAGGTCAACGTGCGGCCACCTTCCGAGGGCGCGTACAGGCGATAGCGGACGATGAAATCAGGTGGGTGCTTGCGCAGCTCTCGGTACGTCTTCACGCGCAGGCACCTCGCGTTCGATTGATGTGCCCGTTGGAGCCCAAGCTCTTCCGAGGACCCGCAGTGCGAAGTGCGCTCCGTCGGACGCGCGCGCGCCCCAAGCGAACATCCGCGATGCAGCCAGTCGATGCACGGCGGAACCCCGACGCAGAACCCCGCTGATCGGCGAGTATCAGATCAACCGCCCCTGCGCTCACACTCGCTCCATCCCTTTGGCTAGACTCGCGCGGGCGTGCCCCTTCGGCACGTCCATGAAGGGGGAATACTGCGCATGTTTGCTGTTGTCCGTGCCGCGTTGGCGGCTCTTGTCTGTTCGTTCGCCGGCCTTGCCACGGCCGCGCCCACCGATGTCCAGCGCTTCGAGCGCGGCGAGTTCGCGTTCGAGTATGGGCCGCCTGAGGCCTTCGTCGAGCGCGTCGAGATCGCTGCCGAATGGCCGGCCGATGCGCCCGGCGCCTCCGGCGCGAGCTGGCGCAACTGGCTGATCGACGAGCAGAGCGACTATCGCGGCGCCGAGCCGGTGCGCTTCCACGAGCACGTGATCGAAACCGCCAGCGAACCACTGCTCGCTACCGCCGCGCGCTTCGAGATCGGCTTCAATCCCGCCTTCGAGCGCCTGCGCATCCACGCCGTGGAGGTGCGCCGCGAGGGTGTCTGGAGCGACCGCTTCAAGCCCGAATCGATCACGCTCGCGCGCCGCGAGGGCGAGTTCGAGAGCGACATGGCAACGGGCCAGGTGTCCGCGCTGATCCTCGTCTCGGACGTGCGGCTGGGCGATCAGATCCGCTACGCCTACAGCGTGAGCGGCCAGAATCCGGTGCTGGGTGGACTCATCCATCGTGCGGCCAATCTGTCCTGGATCGACCCCATCCTGCATCGGCAGGTACGCCTGCTGTTCCCGGCCGACGCCGAACTGGAGCACCGCCAGTCTGGCGAGGCAGCAGCACCCCAGATCCGCGGTTCGGCGCAGGGCAAGGTGGTGAGTTGGGTGGGCCACGCGCTGGCTGCCAATCCGATGGAAGTGGACGCGCCCAGCTGGCACGAGCAGCAGCCGGTGCTGGAGGTGGCGATGCACCGTGACTGGCCAGCCGTATCGCGCTGGGCGAGCGCGCTGTACCCGATGGACCAGGACCTGCCGGCGGAGCTCGAGGCGCTGATCACGGAGTGGCAGCGGCTGCCGGATGCGCAGAGCCGCGCGGCCGCGGCCCTGCGCGCAGTGCAGGAGGACGTGCGCTATTTCAGCGTGCTGATGGGCGAGAGCAGCCATCGTCCCTCGCCACCCGCGCAGACCTGGGAGCGCCGCTACGGCGACTGCAAGGACAAGGCCTGGCTGCTGTCGATGCTGCTGACGCGCATGGGCATGGATGCCGAGCCGGCCCTGGTGTCGACCTCGCAGGGCCGGGCCTTGGACCGCGCGCTGCCGGCGGCCAGCCAGTTCGACCATGTGATCGTGCGCGCCAAGGTCGAGGGGCAGGTGTTCTGGCTGGATGCCACGCGCAGCCTGCAGCGCGGCCCCCTGGCGATACGCCAGTCCAGCGACTTCGGCTTCGCCCTGCCCGTGCACTCGACCGCCGAAGGCCTGGTCGACATGGCCTCGCTGCGTGAGCAGCGCGCCATGCAGCATGTGGTCGAGCGCTTCCTGCCTTCGGCCGACGGCACCTCGGTCCGCCTGGAGATCGAAACCACCGTGCGCGGCACCGAGGCCGAGCGCCGTCGCCACGACTTCCGCAGCCGCGAGCTGTCGGAGATCTCGCGCAGCTACGTCGACTACTACAGCCGTCTGCACGGCGAACTCGCGAGCGCCGAAGCGATCCGCTTCGAGGACGACCCTGAAAGCGGCGAGATCCGCGTGTTCGAGGCCTACCAGCTGCAGCGCCCGTGGCTGTCCAGCGGCTCGGGCAGCCGCGTGCTGGAGATCTACGCCGACCTGATGTCGCCCTACCTCAGCCTGTCCGGACCGCAGCAGCGGCGCCATCCGCTGTGGCGGCCACACCCCATCGAGCTGCGCCAGACCACCGAGGTCGTGCTGCCGGAGGGATGGTCCATGCTCACCACACCCGACTCGGTTGACGCCGAAGACGCGAGCTTCCGCTACGCCCGTCGCATCCGTCGCGAGGCCGATCGCCTCGTCGTGGACCACGGCTTCGACTCGCTGGCGGAACAGGTAGCCGCGGCCGACGCGCCACGCCACTTCGAACTGCGCAGGCGCGCCATCGAAGCGGTCGGCGCTCGCCTGCAGTTCAGCCTGCCAACGGCCTCGGCCAACAGTGAGCGCAACCAGCGTCTGCGTGCCCTGCTGGGCAAGCCCGCGAACTGACTCCGCCGGCCGGAACACGGGCGTGCGATGGCCTCCGCACGCCGTTCTTTCCCTACTTTTCTGATGGTGCCCGTCCATGTCGTATCGCCGCGCATTGCTTTCGCTGGCCCTGGTCTCCGGCCTGCTTCCGACCGAACTGCCCGCCCAGCTGGCTCCACCGCCGCTGCCACAGGACGTGGGCGCGGAAGCGGCCTGGCAGGCCTTCAGAGAACGTCCGCACAGCGAAGAACTGGGCACCTACTTCGAGCAGCTGGGCGGTCTGGTCGACGACAACGGCGATGTGCGTGCCGACGCCTGCGCCTCGACGTCGCTGGCGGAGATGGAGCCCCACCTGACGGTGAGCATCGCCTACTGGTGGTTCCGCGTGGAGTGCGCCGAACTGCAGGCTGACGAAGCCGAACTGGAGCACAGCCTGCAGGCGTTCGCCGCGCTCGCACGGCATGCGCTGGAGAAGGCGCCGCGCAGGCACGGCAACGGCACGCCCACGCCGATCCTGCACGAGTTCGACCTGTGGATGCTGATCCGCGGTCTGGAGCTGGAGCCCGGCTACGTCTACCTGGATGCCTTCGCGCACGGCCCGCATGCCGCCTACCACCTGTCGCTCTGGGACCCTGTCGAGAAGCGCGAGCATCTGCTGGCGCTCGATTTCCTCGATGTCTACATGGACATGGTGGAGCGCAGCGGGGAACCTCGCACCCTGTTCAATCGACTGTATCTGGTGCGCACCTTCCTGCGCGCCTTCTCCGAGTTCGGGGCGGATATGCCGGCAGCACGCGTGCTGCGATTCGCCGAGGTGGCGCGCGGCCCCGGTTCCGACCAGCTGCCGCGACTGTCCGCGCTGGCCGCCGAGGGCGATTTCCACGCGGCCTCCAGACTCTTCGACCTGTGCCGTACTCCCGAGCGCAGCCGCTGCACGACGCAGGCCGTCGATGCCCTCCTGCCCTTCGCCGAGCAGGGCCTCGCCGAGGCGCTGTCGATGCTGGGCTCCCTGTACGCGAACGGCATCGGCGTGCGCCGCGATGCGCGCGCGGCGGCCGAGCTCTATGCCCGCGCCGACGAACGGATGGGTGGTTACGAAGCCAGCCTCGCCGGCAGCCGCCAGTGGCTGCAGCCCCCCATCTGGGGCGGCGTGCCGAAGCCGCTGCGCAAGCGACTCGAGCAGGCAGCCGCAGACGGCATCACCGAAGCCAGCGACCTGCTGATCCTGAGCGATATCGCCGAGGCCCTGGACAAGGGCCCGCCGAAGCGCGTTCCGCGCAAGCTGCTGGCAGCGGCCGATTCCACCTCGCCCTGGGTGCGTACGGGCCTCGGGACCCTGATGCTGGAGGCCGAAAGCGAGCAGGCCCTGGCACATCTGGCCTATGGCGCCCGCATGGGTGGCGTCATGCAGGTGATGATGTTCCTCGACGCGGCGGACAAGTCATCGCTCCAGCCCCTGGAGCACGCGGAGCTGGTGCGCCTGCACGAGCGCGCGGGCTACGGCGGCTGGGCACCTTCAGCACTCTGGCTGGGGCGCCACTACGAAACCAGCGACCCCAAGCGCGGCCGGCTGTGGATGCTGGGTGCCGCCAATCTGGGCGACAAGCAGGCGATGTACGAGGCCGCCGAGATGCTGGTTGACCAGTGGAACGGCGACCAGTCGCTCGGCATCGCCGCCCAGCTGCTGGAAGGCCTGTTGAAGCTGGGCCCCAGCGCCGAGGCGGAAGTGCTGCTGGCGGACCTGCTGATCCAGGGTGTGGGTGGCGTTGAGGCCGATCGACCGCGCGCTGCGCGGATGCTGCGCGCGCTGCATGCCAAGGGCCATGACGAGGGCTCGCGCATGCTGGCCGCCAACCTCGCGATGGGCCGACTTGAAGCAGAGGCCGACGATCGCCCCCGCGAAGTGCTGGAGACGCTCGCGGACAAGGGTCACGCCGCTGCAATGGCCGCCTTGGCTCAGATGATCTACACCGGTCACCTGGATGGCGGCCCCGCGGATGCATGGCGCTGGTGGCGCAAGGCGATCGAGGCGGAGTCTCCGGGCGCGCGGAACAATCTCGCGTGGACGCAGTGTGTATCCGCCGATCCGCGCTTCCGCAACGTCGAGGAAGGCCTGGCGGAAGCGCAGCGCATGGGTGACCCGGCCGCCCTGCCGACGGCCTATCGCGACACGGTGGCGACCTGCTTCGCGGCCAATGGCGACTTCGCCCGGGCCATCGAGCTGCAGCAGAGCATCCTGGATGAACTGCAGGCCGAGGGGGCACCAGAGGCGGGACTCAGCTATTTCCGCAACAAGCTGGCCCTGTTCCAGCGCGGTGAGGTCTTTCTCGAAGAGCGCGCCCGCTTTGGAGGCGCTGAGCCGGAAAGCGACGCCGCGCCTGAGGCTTCAGCGGCGCCCGGGCAGTGAGGGCCCGTCTGGCTTCGCGGCCGCCTCACCGCAGCGCCTCAGGCCCACCGCACGTGGAGGCGGGCGGTCACAGCGCTGCCAGCCGCTCCCTCAACTCGTCCAAGCGCAGCTGGCCCGAAGCCCCAGGCGAGACGCGCTCAGCAATGCTCGCCTGCGGATCGCGCTGCGCCCAGCGTGCGGGGTCGGCGGCCTGGACATAGGCCTCGCGGAAGGGCAGGCCGGCGCGGGCGAGTTCGACGGCGAGGTCGGTGGCGTACATCGAGGGCTCCAGCGCAGCCTGCATGCGTTCGGGCACCCATTCGAGGTTGCGCAGCAGGTCGGGCAGCAGGGCCAGGGCTGAGAGGCCGCGGCCGAAGGCGTGCACGATCGCGCCTTTGCTGAACTGCAGGTCGCGGTGGTAGCCGGACGGCAGGCTCAGCAGCTGGTCCAGCTCGGTGCGCGCGGCCGAGATCGAGGCGTGCACGGCGCGCATCAGCTCGACCACGTCGGGGTTGCGCTTGTTGGGCATGATGGAGCTGCCGGTGGTGTATTCGGCGGGCAGCTTGACGAAGCCGAACTCCGCGGCGGTGAACAGCGAGAGATCCCAGGCCAGACGGCGCAGGTCCAGCGTGGCCGAGCCCAGGGCCTCGACTGCGGCCAGCTCGAACTTGCCGCGTGAGAGCTGGGCATAGGTCGCCGCCAGCTGAATGCGACCGAAGCCCAGCGCGACGGTGGTGTGGTCGCGGTCCAGCGGCAGGTTGATGCCGTAGCCGGCCGCACTGCCCAGCGGGTTCGCGTCGATCAAGGCGAGCGTGTCGCGGGCGCGCTGGGCGTTGTCGATGAAGGCTTCTGCCCAGGCCGCCCACCACATCCCGCAGCTCGACACCATGGCGCGCTGCAGATGGGTGTAGCCGGGCAGCGGCAGCATGGCCTCGGCCTCGGCGCGCGCCAGCGCCACCTGCGCGGTCTCGACGCAGAGCGCGTGCAGGCGGCTCAAGCGGTCCTTCAGCCACAGGCGTGTAGCGACAAGCACCTGGTCATTGCGGCTGCGGCCGGTGTGGATGCGCTTGCCGGCGTCGCCGAGTTTCTCGGTCAGCCAGGCCTCGATGGCGCTGTGCATGTCCTCGTAGCGCGCATCCAGCACAAAGGCGCCCGATACGATCGCCGCGTCCAGCGCACTCAGCTCGCGCTCGATGCCGGCGAGTTCATCGGCGCTGAGGATGCCGATGCGCTGCAGGCCCTGCGCGTGCGCGCGGCTGGCGATGATGTCGAAGCGAATGAATTCCCGGTCGAGGATCACGTCCTCGCCGGCCAGGAAGTCCTGGATGCGGGCGTCGACCTTGACGCCCGGCTTCTGCCACAGCAGTCCACTCACGGCAGGCGCTCCTGTGCGTTGAGGCCGGCGAATTCATCGAGGCCGAAGGCGAGGTTCAGGTTCTGCAGGGCCTGGCTGGCAGCGCCCTTGAGCAGATTGTCCAAGGTCGAAACGATCACCACGCGGTGGCCGTCGGCCGAAACCGTGAAGCCACCGATCTCGACGCCGGTCTTGCCGGCGATGCGGCTGACCCAGGGCGCCGCTTCCGTGACTCGGACCAGTGGCTCTTTGGCGTAGCGCGCGCCATAGAGATCCAGCAGCTCGGCGACGGTGGTGGGCGCTTGCAGATGCAGGTTCACCGTCATCGTGATGCCGCGGAACTGCGGCGCCACGTGCGGCATGAACTCGATGTCCTCGGCGAGCTGCACGCTGACCTCGCGCTCGTGGATGTGTCCGGCGAGGCTGTAGGGCATCAGGTTGTCGCGCAGCAGCTCGATGTTGTTCTTGTCGGAGGGGCTGGTGCCGGCGCCGCTGTAGCCGCTGACCCCGAAGCACTGCACCGGGCCGTGGATGCGCCCGGCCAGCGGCGCGATCGCCAGCTGCATCGCGGTCGCGTAGCAGCCGGGATTGCTGATGCGGCGCTCGCCCGGCGCGCGCGCGCGGGTCAGCTCGGGCAGGCCGTAGTACCAGCGGGCGTCGAAGCGGTAGTCAGCCGAGAGATCGAGAATGACCGGATCGACCCCCGCCGCATCGACGGCAGCCACGAACTCAGCTGCCTTGCCGTTGGGCAGCGCCAGCACCAGCGCGTCGGCCTTGGCCTTGGCCTTGGCGGCGGCTTCCGGACCGTGGTTGACGTAGAGCAGCGCGGGATCGACGCCGGGCTCGAAGTCAGCGACGCGCTGCCCCTCACGCTCGCGCGAGCTGACGAAGGCGAGCTCGAAAGCCGGGTGGTTCTTCAGCAGGCGGATCAGTTCGCTGCCGACGTAGCCGCGGGCGCCGATCAGGCCGATGCGGATCTTGGAACTCATGGGGTGCGGACTCCGGGCATTGGGGCGCGGGGGCGGAACAGGGTCAGCGACGCGGTCAGTGCGCCGGCAAAATCAGTTCTAGACGTGCCGCTCTTGAGCCCCTCCCCCCTCGAGGGAAGCGAAGGTGGGCGCCTGTCGGCTGCCGGTGGCAGCCGACGCCCGCCAAAGCCCGAGCGAAGCGAAGGCAGTTGGGGAGAGGGGTGAGAATCCTCGCCGCGAGTCCTGCCCCCCTCTCCCCCGACCCCTCTCCCACAAGGGGAGAGGGGAGCGGAGCGGGTTGCGCCGGTGCGGTGAGGGCTGATGATCGTGAGCCTGCAGAAGATGCCTAGGAGGAAGCCTGCCTCACGCCCGCTACGCATAGGGTGGGCCCTGGCCCACCGTGGCCTCGACCCCGCCAGGTCTCGCAACGGCACCGGATGCGGAAGCGCCGAGCGCGCGAGGGCGCCATGCACGCTGGAACCGGGAGGGTTCATTCCCCACCCTCCCGCCCCAGCCGCCGCTGCAAATTCCTTCGCACCTCCGGCCACTCGGCATCCAGGATCGAATACACCACGGTGTCGCGCAGATGCCCGTCCGGCATCCGCATGTGCCGGCGCAGGACACCGTCCCGCTTCGCACCCAGCCGTTCAATGGCCGCTTGCGAGCGCAGGTTCTGCAGGTGGGTGCGCAGCTCTACGGCGACGCAGCCGAAGCACTCGAAGGCCTGCTGCAGCAGCATCAGCTTGGCCTCGGTGTTGAGGGCCGTGCGCTGTACGCGCTGGGCGTACCAGGTGTAGCCGATCTCAAGGCGCGGCAGGCTCCAGTCGATATGGCAGTAGCGCGTACTGCCGACGACTTCGCCGTGCGCATCGAGCACCGCATAGGCCAGTGCCCTGCCCTGCGCCTGATCCTCAAGCGCGCGCGCGATATAGGCCTCGACGGTGTCGACGCTCGGCACCGATGTCACGCGCAGGTTCCAAAGCTCGCCGTCGCTGGCCGCGCGCACGAGATCGCTCGCGTGCGCAGTCGTCAGCGGCAGCAGCTGCACGTGCTCGCCGATCAGCGCCGGCGGCGTGGTGATCGGGTCCACGCTCAGCCCTTCAGCGTGGCCGGGCGCGCGCGGCAGTGCTCGACCGCGAAGCGGATGTCCTCGAAGGCGTCGAGCCCGTACCAGAACACGTTCCAGCGCTCGCCCTTGATGCAGCCGTCGCTTTCGCCGAAATAGAAGTCGTTGATCGCGTTCTCGCGGCGCGAGCGCCAGAACAGCTTCGGGTTCTCGGCACGCATCACCTGCCAGGCGGCGCGCCCCAGGCCCTCGCCCTGCGCATCGTCGCTGACCGCGAACTTGTCGAGATGCGGGATGCCGTTCTCAAGGGTGAGGATCAGCGCCGCGCGGTAGTGCTCGCTGACATAGACGCGGTGCGGCTTGACCGAATCGAAATAGCCCTTGACCAGCTTGCGGCCGAAGCTCGATTCGATCAGCGCCTGCAGGCGCTTCATGTCGAGGCCCTTGAAGTTCTTTTTCGAATGGATCTTCTCGCCGCGCCGGACCAGGGTGCCCGAGCCACGGTGGGTGAACAGCTCTTTCGCGAGCTCGTCCGGCTTGGTGATCGACACCGACGAAGACGGCGGCAGCTGCATCAGCAGGTCGTGGATCTGCTCGATCTTGACCTTCATGCCCGAGTGCAGCCAGTCCTGCTGCATCAGGTGTTCGTACTCGGTCGACAGGTTGATCGAGTCGATCACCCGGCCCTCGCCGTCGAGCAGCCCGCCGGTGCCGGTCAGGAACACGATCTTGTAGGGCTGCAGCTGCTTGACCAGGTCATTGGCCGCCCAGTCGGCGTTCAAGTTCACCATCTGACCGCCGGCAGTTTCGCCGAGGCTGGTAATGACAGGGATCGAACCGGCCTTGATCGCCGCCTGGATGCCCTCGGTGTGGACGGTGGTGACCTTGCCGACCAGGCCGTACTTGCGCTTGTTGAGGAAGTCGGCCTCGAACACGCCGCCGGGGATCGAAGTCGCGCGCACGCCGGCCCGCTGCAGGGCTTCGACCAGGCGCAGGTTCTCGCTCATGAACACGCGACGGACGATGCGCAGCACCTCGGGCGTGGTCACCCGCAGACCGTCGACGGTTTGCTTGGTGATGCCGGCGGCCTTCATCTCTTCGTCGAGCTGCGGGCCGGCGCCATGCAGCACGATCGGCGTCAGGCCGACCTGCTGCAGGAAGGCCAGCGAACTGACCAGCGCCTCCATCTCGTCGCGCAGGATCGCGCCGCCGACCTTGACCAGGGCGAAGCGCTCGGCGTCGACCTGCGAGAAACGTTTCAGGTACTGCTGGATCTCCTTAGCCGAGGCCATGTTGGAGAGCAGGCGGACGATAGTGGGGCGGAGTTCTTTGGCCATGGGGCTTGGATGGGGTCTGCAGGTTGGCAATGAGAGCGAGGCCGACCCAAGCGACGTTGCGCTCGGACGGAGCCGCGTGTCTCCCCTCCCCCCTGGAGGGGGCGGGGTCGGGGGAGAGGGGGATGACGCTTGTCGCGAGGTTTGCCCCCTCTCCCCAACCCCTCTCCCTCCAGGGGAGAGGGGCTCTACGTTCTGTTTCAGTGCATTGGATTGGGCATCAGCCGGAAGACTCGCGATCTCCTTGAAGTCGAGCCGCTGTTTCTCCCCTCCCCCCTGGAGGGGGAGGGGTCGGGGGAGAGGGGGATGACGCTTGTCGCGAGGTTTACCCCCTCTCCCCAACCCTCTCCCTCCAGGGGAGAGGGGCTTGCTCGCTTCGCTTGAAGCCGTCGCAAGGTCAACGGCAGTCTGATTCAGTAAGCACATGGAACAACCGAACCGAGTCTCACCGCCCGGCAGCATTCGCTGGACCACCTAGTCCGCCGCGCTGATCTGCTCCAGTACAAGGTGCCTTTCGGCCGCGTGTTCGGAGACAACGAGTTCAATCAGCACGTGGCGCCCATTGTTCGTAGGAATGCGCTGCTCAACTGAGGCGATCAGAGCGGTGTCATTCGGCTCGAAGCAACTCACAGAAGGAAGAGAGGATGGTGGCGCGAAGGAAGCTGCGCCCAGCTCTGTGAGGATGGCTGACAGGTCATCGCGGATGGCTGTAGCAGGGTCCCGCTCGAAGGCCAGCGCGTAGCCAAACTTCGATGCCAAGGCATGGAAATCTCCTGTACTAAGCAGTTGAGCTACCTCATCGCAGAATGCCGCCAAGGCCTCTGGGGCCGCCTGGCCGTCGGTCATCTTCATGCGCCACCAAACAGCCGCAAGTACGTCCTCCCCACCGCCTCCAGCTGCTCCAGCGCCACCCACTCATCGGCCGTATGCGCCTGGGCGATGTCGCCTGGGCCGTACACGATCGCGGTGAGCCCGGCCGCGGAGAACAGCGAGGCCTCGGTCCAGAAGTCCACGGCCGGGCCGACCGGCAGCCCGAGCTCGGCCACCAGCGCCTCAGCGCGGGCGAACTTCTCCGCGGTGTCGCCGCCCGAGGGCAGCGAAGGGCCGCGGAAAGTCTCCTCGTAGTGGGCCAAGGCTTCGGCTGCGGCGAAGCCGCGGAAGGTGTCGTGCAGGCCGTCGATCGAGTGCGAGGGCAGCGGGCGGAAGCCGAAGCGCAGCTCGGCGGCCGGCGCGATCATGTTGGCCTTGATGCCGCCCTCGACGCGACCGATGTTGAAGCGCAGGCCCTGCAGGCCACCGAAGCTCTCGCCGGCCTGGGTCTGCACGAAGTCCAGCGCGCGCCCGCCGAAGCGGATCGCCTGGTGCAGGGCGCTCTGCTCCATCGCCTGCGCACCCGAAGCATGGCCGGCCGTGCCCTTGAACTTCATCAGCACCGAGCTGATGCCGCGATGCGCCAGCACCGCCCGCGCCTGCGTGGGCTCGGCGACGATGGCTTCGACGAAGGCGTGGCCCTGGGCGAGGAAGCCGGCGATGCAGCGCGCGTCGTTGGCTTCTTCATCGGTGGTGAACAGGAAGGCCGCATCGCCCTGCGTCTGTTCCGCGGCAGTGATCAGGCAGGCGGCAGCGCCCTTGATGTCGCAGGCGCCGAGGCCGATCGCCCGGTCCGCAGTGACGCGCAGCAGGTGCGGATCGGCGCTCCAGTGCGGCGAGTCGGGCACGGTGTCCATGTGCACGTTGAACACGCGCTTCGGGTTGCCGCGCACCGCCAGCAGAGCGATCGCGCCGGCACCGAAGTCGGTGAGCTGGAAGCGGAAACCCGGCAGCGCCTGCTGCAGGTAGTCGAACATCGAGCGCCCGATCTCACGCGGTGGATTGCGGGTGTCGAAGGCGACCAGCTTTTCAAGGTGATGGAGGATGCGGTCGAGCATGGATTGGGTCTGCCGTGGCCATACGGGGTCGTGGATTGAAGGCTCGGCTTCGCCCGGACCCTCTCCCCAACCCCTCTCCCCGGGGGAGAGGGGCTCAAGACGGGATTACTTGTTCACTTCCGCCCACAGCGTGCTGCTCATGCCGAACAGCTTGATGAAGCCCTCGGCCTCTTCCACGCCCCAGTCTGCCGACTGCGCGTAGACCGCGCCCTTGGCGTTCAGGATGTGCGGCGAGCTCACCGCCACCGCGTCGACCCGGGCACCGTGCGTTTCCAGCGTGACTTCGCCATTGACCTTGGCCTGCGAGCTGGCGAGGAAGGCCTCCAGGTCGTACTTCAGCGGGTCGTGGTAGAAGCCCTCGTAGACCAGCTCCACCCATTTGCGCGCGACCTCGGGCTTGAAGCGGTTCTGCTGCTTGGTCAGCACCGTTTCTTCCAGCGCGCGATGGGCGGTGAGCAGGGCGATCAGGCCCGGTGCTTCAAAGATGATCCGGCCCTTCAGGCCGATCGTGGTGTCGCCGGTGTACAGGCCGCGGCCCACGCCGTACTTCGCGAACTCGGCGTTGAGCCGCGCCAACAGCGCCGCACCGGCCATGCGCTCGCCGTTGATCGACACCGCCTCGCCGCGCTCGAAACCGATCCGCAGCTGCAGCGGTGCGGCCGGCCAGTCGGCGCGCTTGGCGCAGAGCCCGCGGGCGCCCTCGCCCGGGGCTTCCCAACGATCGATCTCACCGCCGGACATGGTCACGCCCAGCAGGTTCTCGTTGATCGTGTAGCTCTTCTGCTTGGCGCGGACTTCGAAGCCACGCGCCTCCAGATACGCCTGCTCGTAGGCGCGGGTCTGGGTGTGCTCCTTCTGGATCTCGCGGATCGGCGCCACGATCACGTAGTCGCCCTGCGCCTTCACCGCCAGATCGAAGCGCACCTGGTCATTGCCCATGCCGGTGCAGCCGTGCGCGATCAGCTTGGTACCCAGCTCATCGCAGCGCTTGAGCGCGGCATCGACGATCAGGTAGCGGTCCGACACCAGCAGCGGGTACTGGCCTTGGTAGGCCTCGCCGGCCCAGACGAAGGGCTTGACGAAGCCCTCCCAGATCGCCGGGCCACCGTCGACGGTGACGTGGCTGGCCGCGCCCAGTTCGACCGCGCGGGCCTCGATGTAGGCGCGCTCCTCGGCATCCACGCCGCCAGTGTCGGCGAACACGGTATGCACCTCATAGCCGCGCTCGCGCAGCCAGGGAATGCAGAAGCTGGTGTCGAGGCCGCCGGAGAAGGCGAGCACGATTCTCGTGCCGGGATTCGGGATTGGGGATTCGGGATTCGCTGAAGCGGGCATGCGGCGGTCCTTGGGGAGAGGGCGGGCAAACAAAGCGGATGTTGAAGAGCGATCAAGTCATGCGGGCTCGGACAGTTCAGGGCGCCAAAGCGAAGTTGCTCTAACGAATCCCGAATCCCCAATCCCGAATCCCGTCGCTGCTGCGCTCAGCGCAGCAGCGTGGCCATGATGGCCTTCTGCACATGCAGCCTGTTCTCGGCTTCGTTGATGGCGATGCAGGCGGGGCTGTCCATGACGGCGTCGGTGGCTTTGACGTTGCGGCGCAGGGGCAGGCAGTGGCTGAACACGCCGTTGTCGGTCAGCGCCATCTTGCGTTCGTCGACGATGAAGTGCTTGTGGGCGTCGCGGATGGGCTTCTCTTCGTCCCAGCGGCCGAAGTAGGGAATCGCGCCCCAGCTCTTGGCGTACACCACATGCGCGCCGGCATAGGCCTCATCGGGATCGTGGCTGACGCGGAAGCTGCCCTTGGCTTCCTCGACGTTGTCGGCGGCCCAGCGCATGTAGCGCTCGTCGAGCACGTATTCGGGCGTAGGGCACAGCAGGGTCACGTCCATGCCCAGCCGCGTGGCGATGGTCAGCGCCGAGTTGGCGACCGCGGTGTTCAGCGGCTTGGGGTGGTAGGTCCAGGTCAGCACGTACTTCTTGCCGCGCAGGTCGTCGGTGCCGAAGTGCTCGCGCAGGGCCAGCGCATGCGCCAGCTCCTGGCAGGGGTGGGTGATCGTCTCCATATTGATCACCGGCACGGTCGAGTACTTGGCGAAGGCGCGCAGCACCTTGTCCTCGCGGTCCACCGACCAGTCCTGGAACTTCGGAAACGCACGCACGCCGATCAGGTCGACATAGCGCGCCAGCACGCGCGCCACCTCGGCGATATGCTCCTCGGTGTCGCCGTCCATCACCGTGCCGAGGTCGAACTCGATCGGCCAGGCGTCCTTGCCGGGCTGCAGCACGATGGCGTGGCCGCCCATCTGGAAAGCGCCCAGTTCGAAGCTGGTGCGCGTGCGCATCGACGGATTGAAGAACACGAGCGCGATCGAGCGCCCGCGCATCTGCTCGCCCAGCTTGCTGCGCTTGAACGCAGCCGCCTGCTGCAGCAGCGCATCCAGGCCCTCGCGGCTCCAGTCCTGCGTGTTCAGGAAGTGGCTCATCAGCGGTGCATTCATCCGTCAGTTCTCGTCGTGATGTGGATTTCGTGGCCCAGAAACGCAAAAGCCCGGCGCACAGGCCGGGCTTTCCGTAACAGCTGCGTGGAGTACGCGCGGAATTACCCAGCGATGTGGGATTCCAGTCGGCGCGCGCGCGACGTCATGCCAGCCGCCATGTAGGCGCTGGTCAGGACATCGGCGTCGGCGGGCTTGGTGAACATGGGGGCGGAGAATGGCACAGGGGGCGGGGGCCAGCAAGCCGGCCCGCATGAGACTTTCGACTGAGGCCGCGCTTATTCGACCGGCGTCACGCTGACGCGCACGCGCAGGTTGTTGCCCGGGTCATAGGGCAGGCGCGCGAAGAAGACCTCGTCCTTCAGGCGGTACTCGACGTCGTAGCCGGACAGGCGACGCTCCTCGCGGGTCACTTCGACCATCTGGCAGCGCGTTTCGGTGCCCTCGTAGCGACGCTCGGGGCTGTTGTTGCGGTCGACGTTGCGGCCGATGGCGCCACCCGCCACCGCGCCGGCCACGGTCGCTGCGCGGCGGCCGCTGCCATCGCCGACTTGGTTGCCGACCGCGGCGCCGACGATCGCGCCGATCACGGTGCCGGCGGTGCCGGAGTCGCGCTCGCGATAGACCACGCGCTCCTCGGCGCATTCCTCGCGGGGCTCGGAGAAGCGGATCGTCTCGTAGACCGGAGTGGCGCTCAGCACGGTCGCATAGGTGAAGCGCACGTTCTCGGTGCTCGGCCCGGGCTGGGCGCCCGCAGTGGCGGCGGCCAGCAGGGCGCACGAGGCGAGGAGGATGCGGCGGGGCTGCGTCATTACGGACTCCTGGTCGGTGCGAATCCGACCCTCGCCGACGCCGCCATCCAGCGGGTCTTAGCGCGGTACGGCTTCGCGCCTGCGTGCACGGCAGGCTGGGGCGAGTTCGGTATCGGTCGGCGCCGCCTTCGGTCTTCAGTGCCGGGTCGGTGCCAGGGTCGCGCGTTCCATCGCGCAGCGTGGGCCGGATTCAAGCAGCCCGGCGCTGAATCGGCGCTGTAGAAATTCGTTAAGGCAGCAGCCCCGAGCCGTCGCGGCCCGCCCACATCACCCCCAGGCCAAGCCATAGAACGGATTCGCGAGTCTGAAGCCGGGCATGCTGGCCGATCGGGCCTTAGCCGCTAAACTCCGCGGCCTATGGATATCCGCCTCTACAACAGCCTCAGCCGCGCGCTCGAGCCCTTCCGCCCGCAGGACCCGAAGCGGGTGACCTTCTACGTCTGCGGACCGACCGTCTACAACTTCGTGCACATCGGCAACGCGCGCGGCCCGGTGGTGTTCGGCATCCTCGCCGACCTGCTGCGCCGGCACTACGGCGAGGTCGTCTACGCCCGCAACATCACCGACGTCGACGACAAGATCAACGCCGCCGCCACCGAGCAGGGCGTGCCGATCACCGCGATCACCGACCGCTTCGCCCAGGCCTATCGCGAGGACATGGGTGCGCTTGGCGTGGCGCCGCCGGACATCGAGCCGGCCGCGACTGCGCACATCCCGCAGATGATCCGCATGATCGAGGCGCTGATCGCGCAAGGTCATGCCTACGCCGCCGAGGGCCACGCCCTGTTCGCGGTCGACAGCTACGCGAAGTACGGCGAGCTGTCTCGCCGCAGCACCGACGAGATGCTGGCCGGCGCCCGCGTCGAGGTCGCGCCCTACAAGCGCGCGCCCGGCGACTTCGTGCTGTGGAAGCCCTCGACCCCCGACCTGCCCGGCTGGGACAGCCCCTGGGGCCGCGGCCGCCCGGGCTGGCACATCGAGTGCTCGGCCATGAGCGAAGCGCATCTGGGCGAAACCATCGACATCCACGCCGGCGGCGTCGACCTGCAGTTCCCCCATCACGAGAACGAGATCGCGCAGAGCGTCTGCGCCCACGGCGGCAAGACCTTTGCCCGCTACTGGCTGCACAACGGCATGCTGACCTTCGACGGCAGCAAGATGTCGAAGTCGGTCGGCAACATCCGCCGCGTGCGCGACCTGATCGGCGAACACCCGCCCGAGGCCCTGCGTCTGGCCCTGATGTCGGCCCACTACCGGCAACCGCTGGACTGGTCCGAGGGCCTGATCGAGCAGAGCGTGCGCACCTTGGATCGCCTGTACGGCACGCTTCGAGATCTGGGCGAAGTGGAGGCCAACGAAGTCGCGATTCCTGACGCGGTCGAGCAAGCGCTGGCCGATGATCTGAACACGCCGCTGGCGCTGGCCGCCCTGCAGCAGATCGCCGGCGAAGCACGCAAGGCCGAAGGCGAAGCGCGCAACGCGCTCAAGTCGCAATTGCTGGCCGCAGGCCGAGCGCTGGGCCTGCTGCAGCAGGCGCCCGAGGCCTGGTTCGCGCGCGGCGTCAGCGCCGATGACGATGCCCGCATCCAGGCGCTGGTCGAAGAGCGCGTCGCCGCCAAGGCCGCCCGCGACTTCGCCCGCGCCGACGCCATCCGCAAACAGCTCGCCGACGAAGGCATCGCGCTCGAAGACACGCCGCAGGGCTGCCGCTGGAAGCGGGCCGGGTGAGCGCGATCCGATGACTGCCATCACCCGCGACAGCCCCTTCCCGCTGGAGCCCAGCGCCGCCGAAGCGCAGTCCGAGATCGCCGCAGAGTTCGCCTTCTTCGGCGACTGGTCCGAGCGCTACCAGTACCTGATCGACCTCGGCAAGAAGCTGCCGGCCTTTCCGGAGGAATGGAAGACCGAGGCCAACCGGCTCACGGCCTGCCAGTCGATGGTCTGGGTGGTGTCCGAGGGCGATGCCGACAAGCTCGTCTTCCACGCCACCAGCGACTCGACGATTGTTTCCGGCCTGATCTACCTGGCCCTGCGCGTCTACTCCGGCCGCAGCGCCGCCGAGATCGCCGCTACCGAGCCGACCTACGTCGCCGACATCGGCTTGGCCAAGCACCTGTCGCCGACCCGCAGCAACGGGCTGGCGGCACTGCTGGGGGTGATCCGGCAGCGTGCGGCGCAGGCGATGGAAACCGGCTGAGACCCGGCCCGCGCTGACCTCAATCCACGCTCGCCGAGCGCAGCGCGAGCCACTTCTATTGCGACCTCAGGGCCGCGCCTTCAAGGCCGGATGCGTCGGCGCCAGCTGCTTCGACAGCTCCACCTGCAGACCCTCGATCTCCGCGGCCACCGGCTCGCGGGCGTCGGCGCGCAGCTGCAGCTGTTCCAGTGCGACGAGTTGCCGGAGCGGATGGCCCGACGGCGTCGCCACGACGAGGGCGTCCAGAGCCTCGGCGAGAGCGCGCGCCGCATCGAGGTCGCCGCGTGCGCGCTGCAGGGCCACGCCCTCGCGCAGCAGCTCGGCGCGCTGGGCGGGCCGGGCCTCTCGTGTTTCGGCATCGAGCGCGTCGTACAGCGCCTGCGCGGCCGCCCACTGCTGGGCCAGCACGTGGACGCGCACCTGTTTGATACGTGGACGCAGCGCCCGTGCCGGCTGGCCGGCTTCGCCGTAGGCCTGCGCGGCGGCGTCGAGCGTGGCGAGGGCAGTGCCGTGTTCACCCGCCAAGGCCTGCGCCTGCCCCAGCGCGTACAGCGCATTGGCGCGCGCCACTGCGTGCAGGTGGGGCATCGCCAGCGCCGCCTCGGCCTGCGCGGCCGCGCCTTCGGCGTCGCCACGCAGGGCCTTGAGCCCGGCGAGATTGGCGCGGTGTGAGCCTAGGTTGGGATGCTCGGGCGCCAGCCGCGCATGCAAGGCGATGGCGCGCGTGTAGTCGGCGTCGGCGGCGGCCCAGTCGCCGGCGCGCTGCAGGGCGCCGGCGCGCGAGGCGATCAGGGTGGCGTGGTCGGTACTCTCGGTATTGCCAAGGGCTTCATCGAGCGCCATGACTTCGCCGTAGCGCTGCGCCGCTTCGGCGTCGCGGCCGGAGAGATCGAGCAGAGCGGCCAGCGTGTACAGCAGGCTGGCGCGGCGCCAGCGCAGATCGCCCGTGGCGCTCAGTGCATCGAGTTCGGCCAGCGCCTGCGCGCCCAGCGCAAGCTCCTCCGCGCGCGCCTCGCCGCGGAACAGCGCGAGATTGGCGCGCCCCTGCAGGCAGTCGACGCGGACCAGCCGGGCGCTGCCCTGCAAGGCGTCGGCCTCTTGGATGGCAGCGTCGTAGACGACGATCGCCTCGGCCTCGCGGCCCAACATGGCCAGCGCGCTGCCGCGGCGACAGGCGGCGCGGGCACGCAGTTCGGGATCGAGATCGTTCGACCGGCTGGCAACCCGCTCCAGCAGGGCCAGCGCGCGCGCATGCTCGCCGCGGTCCTGCTCGACCGCAGCCAGACGCACCAGCAGGGCCTGACCCGCAGCCGCATCGCTCTCGACCAGCCGCAGCGCGGCATCGCGGGCGCGATCCAGCCAGGCGTTGGCGGTCAGCGCCTGCTCGGCGCCGGCCTCGGCGAACAGGCCGGCAAAGGTGTCGACCAGGCGCTCGCCGCGGTCGGCCTCGGCGAGTGCGGCATCGCGGTCCTGCTCCGCCTGCAGGCGCGCGCTGTCGGCGCGGCGGGCCTCTTCGCGCGCGACTAGGAAACCACCGCCAAGGGCGAGCAGCAGGGCAAGCGCGAGTACGGACTCCAGCGGGTGTCGCCTAACCGCCCGAAGCAGGCGCTCGGCGCGTCCGGGCAGGCGCGCGTCGACGCTGTCGCCTGCCAGCCAGCGTTCCAGATCCAGCGCCAGCGCGTCGGCGCTGGCGTAGCGCTGCTGCGGCGCGCGCGCCAACGCCCTCAGCGCGATCGCATCGAGATCGGCATCGACACCGTTGATGCGCGCATGCCGGCTCGGCGGCTCCGCATCGCGCTGGCAGACCCGCTCGACCAGCTCGGCCAAGGCGCGTGCATCGCTGCCGTGCGGCGGCCGCTCGCACAGCGCGAACCACAGCAGCGTGCCCAGCGCATGCACATCGCTGCGCACATCCGCGGGCTCGCCGCGCAGCTGCTCGGGTGCGGCGAACTCCGGCGTCAGCGCGGCCTCGCGGGTGCTGCCGGGCTCGGCTTCGAGGAGCTCGCCGATGCCGAAGTCGAGCAGGCGCGGGCTGCCGTCCGCCTCGACGCGCACATTGGCGGGCTTCAGATCCCGATGCAGCACGCGCTGGCCGTGGGCGTAGGCCACTGCCCGCGCCAGCGCCAGCACGAGATCCACGCGCTGTCGCAGGGTCGGATTCACCTCACGCAGCCAGGCGTCGAAGGCGCGCCCCTCGACCCATTCGGTGACCAGCCAGGGCCGGCCGTCGGCGCTCATGCCGCCGTCCAGAAGCTGGGCGATGCCGGGATGTCGCAGCCGCGCCAGCAGGGCGCGCTCGCGGGCGATGCTGCGCGCCGCCTGCGGGCGGTCCAGGCGCAGGAACTTGATCGCGACTTCGCGCTGGAAGGCGCCGTCGGCGCGCTCGCCGCGCCAGACCTCGCCCATGCCGCCGCGCCCGACTGGCGCGATCAATCGCCAGGGCCCGACCCGATCCGGGGCTGCCGCCTCTGGCTCGCGCTCCAGCAGGCCCGCCGACTGCTCGATCGCGCGCAGCCAGCCTCGCAGGGCTTCGGCTTCGTCGGCCGCGAGATCGACCAGCAGCGACTCGCGCGCGTCGACCGGCAGATCGAGCAGCGCGTCGAGGCGCTCGGACAGCGCGGCCCAGCGCGCGGCATCCACGCCGACGGGGCCACTGGCGCCGGCGCTCATGCCGGCGCGCCGCCAAGAAAGCCGAACAGCCAGCCGCGCGCCTTCAGCCAGTCGCGGCGGACCGTGACCTCATTGACCTGCAGCAGCTCGGCGATCTCGCGATCGGTCAGCCCGGCGAAATAGCGCAGCTGCACCACTTCGGCGGCCCGTGCGCTGACCTTCTCCAGCGCGGCCAGCGCGGCATCGAGCTCGACCAGATCGAGCACGCCCTCGGCCGGCAGATCTTCGGCCGCGGACAGGGACAGCGCCAAGGCGCCGCCGCCGCGCTTGTCGGCGCGCGCCGCGCGGAAATGATCGACCAGCACCTGGCGCATGCAGCGCGCGGCGATGCCGAAGAACAGGCGGCGATCGACATTCTCGGGCAGGCGCGCGCCGGCGAGCTTGAGATAGGCCTCATTGACCAGCGCCGTGGTCGACAGGGTTTCGCCGGCTCCCATCGACAGCCGCTCGCGCCGGGCAATCCGGCGAAGGTCGTTCTGGGCGGCGGCGATGAGCTGATCCAGCGCGCCCGGCTGGGCCGTGTCAAGCCGCGCCAGCAGGCCGGTCAGGCCCGCGCTCAGGCTTTCGCCCAGCTCGCGCGACAGCGCCTCGGCTTCGGCCATTCCCTCGCTCATGGGCAAGCCCCCCGCAGGCGGAGCGCAGCCGACGCAGCAAGCCTCTCGAAAGCGGGCGATGGGGGCATGGGGTCCGGCCGCGACAGTGTCCGGGGCGGAACTATAGGGCAACACTGGTCAAGTCCATCCTGGCCTGGATCAGTGATCGCGCGTCCGGCACGGGTTCGGACTCGCTTGCGCTGCATCAGGCGCTTACGCGCTCGATCCGCGGGCGCGCCCTCCATGGCGCGCGACAACGCTGAATTCTGCAGCCTTGCCATAGGGCCAGCCGCCGGCGCCCGGCAGGGGTGGATGCACGGATTCGCCGCCGCGCTACGCATGGGCATCCAGGACACCCCCCGGAGCCCGCCATGAAACGACCCTGCCCTGCCCTGCCGCATGCCCTGGCGCCGCTGCTCGCCCTGCTCTGTGCCCTTCCCCTGACCAGTCAGGCCGCCGATTGGCAGTGGCCCGACACGGTCTTCGGCGGGCCCTGCGCCGGCAGCCTGCAGGCCTGCATCGACAACGCCGGCGCCGGCGACTCCATCCGCATCGTCGGCGACGAGCAGAACAACCCGGACCGCTACACGCCGATCAACGAGGACATCGAGATCACCCGCTCGCTGAACCTGCGCGCCGCCCCCGGCATCGACGCGGTGTTCGCGCCCGAGCGCAGCCTGCGGGTGAACCTCGGCGCCGGCAGCCATACCGTGCGCCTGTCCGATCTCAGCTTCCGTCGCGGCGGCGTGGAGGTGAACGACCTCAGCACCGTGGACGGCAGCCTGATCGACCTGCAGCGCCTGCGCGTGCTGGAACTGGGCGCTGCCGATCAGCTATCCGGCGCGTGTGGGCTGCAGGTCAGCGTCGGCGGTAGTGCGGCGCGCCAGATCAACATCGGCGACAGCGTGGTCGCGCGCGGCGGCGCGCGCGCCGGCGATGCCTTCGGCGGCATCTGCGTGACCCAGAACTTCAGCGGCGCGCTGAACGTGAACTTCTTCCGCAACCGCGTGCTGCCGGGCAGCGGGCGCAGCGGCTTCGGCATCACCGCCTTCAATCTGGTCGGGGGCAGCAGCGCGCGCGCCAGCGCCAACCGCGTGTTCGGCCCACGCGAGGAGACTGCGCTGTACCTGCATACCCGCGGCGCCGGCAGCACCCTGCGCGCCGAGAGCAATCTGATCGTCGGCGGCAGCGGGGAGAGCTTCGCCCTGGTCATGAACGTGCCCGGCGGCACCGGCGTCATCGTCAACAACAGCCTGCTGCAGGGGCAGCGCGGCCTCGCCGCCGGAGGCTTGGGCAGCACGCAGCCCGCCAGCCTGCGCGCGGCCAACAACCTGATCGCCTGGCAGAGCGCGAGCGGCGTGCTGCTGGAGGCCGCCAACACCACCAATGCCAACAACCTGCTGTTCGCCACGGGCGGCGACAGCTGGACGCCCGGCCCCGGCACCCTCAACGTCGACCCGCAGGTCGAGTCGATGGAGTATCCGCGCCTGCGTGCGAGCTCACCGGCGATCAATGCCGGTAGCGCGGCCGACGCCTCCGGCCTCGGCTTCGACGCCGACGGCGAGCGTCGCAGCGCCTTGGGCGTGGTCGACATCGGCGCCTTCGAGGCCAATGGCGAAGGCGCCGCGGTGATCACGACCACCGCGCAGACCGTGTTCTTCAACGAAGCCTACGTGCAGCCCTTTCCCATCCAGCTTCTTGAGGCGGATCGGCTTGCCGTCAGCGCGCAGCGCACGCTGCCAGCCACGCCCGCCAGCGGCCAGCACCTCGGCGTCTATCGCAACCCGCAGAGCGCGAGCGGCTGGTCGATCTTCCACCAGGACATCAACAGCACCATGAATCCGGGCCAGCGCTTCCACGTGATCGCCCCGGTCGCCAGCAAGACCGGATTCGCCCACCTGACCAGCGCCGCCAACAGCAGCGGCGCGCTCTCGCGCATCGACCACGCCTCCCTCAACGGCCTCAGCTTTGCGATCGCGATCGCCCTGCAGCGCTGGGAAGGCGCCTACCACGATGTGCCGATCGGGCTGGCCTGGACCAGCGCAGGCGGCGGCCGCTGGCAGCTGCGCAACGAGGACGGCAGCGCCATGCCCGCCAACCTCAGCTTCAATCTGATGGTGGCGCCGCTGCTGTCGCCGAATGCGCTGCAGCTGAGCCCCGGCGGCCAGAGCGTGCGCGAGCTGCGCATCGAGCATCCGCTGCTGGACGACAACGCCTGCGCGGCACCGGTGGTCGGCCGCGTCGACGATCCGCTCGACGGACTGACGGTCAACAATCCGCAGCGCTACAGCCTGGAGTACCGCGCGGCCAGCGGTGCCGGGGCGCCGGGCCGCTGGTTCATCGTCGCCGAGGGCAGCGGCACGCCGACCTTTCCGCCGAACGTTGCCTTCAACCTGATCGTCGATGGCGCCCAGGCGGAGCGCTGCCGCGCGCCGCGCGAGGAGCGGATCTTCCGCAACGGCTTCGAGGCGACGACCTGGTAGGCGATCGCCGCGGAACAGGACGCGTCCGCTGCCCGCCCTCGGGGCCTCAGTTGCCGGCGCAGACCGCGAACGCGCGCAGCGGCATCACGACCCCGCCGGTGTTGTAGAGGGCGACTTGCCAGCCCCAGCGGCCCCCGTCGAAGGTGGGGAAGGACTCGGAGATGCGCAGCGTCGTCTGGCCTGGCGTACCAACGCTGGAACGTTCGAGGCTCTCTACGCCACCCGAGATCACGATGGCGCCATCGGGGCAGCGCACGATCTGCGTTCGGACCGCGCCACCAGGCACGGACACCTCGGCGCTGGGCCGAGTCCAGTCGTGCAGACCGGCGGTATGGCAGGAGAAAAGGAATCCACCTTCGCTGATCGAGCGGAGCGCATCGCCTGGCGCGCAGCCCGCTGCTGGAACCGACCCCGGGAACCCTGGCTCTCCGACCGGCCCCTCGGGCCCTGCGGGTCCGGTCGTGCCGGACAGGGCGAACTGCGCGAACGGCACCGGCGTGATGGGCTGCCGCGGCAGCATCGGTGCGCCGTCGACGCGCACCTCCAGCCAACGCTGCGGCCCGGAGAAGGCCCCGGGAAAGCTGAGGTCGATGGTGAAAAGTCCGCCGACAATGGGCCATGACGGGGCATCCACCGTCGCTCCGATCTGGCTGCCACCGCTGGCGCTATCGAACAACGCGAACTCAAGGTCACGAGCCCCATCCACGGGCGCGCCCGCCTGCCGCAGCTGCCCCTGGTAGGTGAAGGCCGCTGTCTGCGTCACCTGCGCTCGTGCAGCCATGCAGGTCATGAGCAGGAAGATCGCGAAGGTGAGATTGCGCATGGCGGTTCCTCTCAAGGTGGGTGTCTCAGATGCGCGAGCACGTCGCGAACAGCCGCAGTTGCGCGTAAGGACCGCGATTGAGTATCGAGACCTGCCAGCGCCAGTGACCGTCGAGAAAGGTTGGCAGCGACTCAAGGATCTGCAGCTCCCGGTTTGCCGGGCGGCCCGATGAGTCGCGCTGCAGCTGCTCGATGCCGCCGCCCAGCACCACCTCGTCCGCTCGACAGGTCACCCGGGCTGTGATGGCGCGCAGATTGTCCAGTTCGAAATCCGTGCTCACCCGACGCCAGTTGTTGAGGAGATCGGTCACGCAGATGACATTCCCGTAGTTGCCCACCGCCCGCACCGCGTTCCCCGCACCGCAGTCAGTCGCCTGCACCTGGGCGCTGGGCCCGCGTGGCCCCTGCGGCCCCGTCGGCCCACGCGGGCCCACCGGACCGCGATTTCCACTCAGGGCACGAGCGGCGAATGGCGCGCCGAGGACGGCTTGCCGGGGCCGCAGGGCCGTTCCGTCAACCCGCACCTCCAGCCAGCGCTGCTGTCCCTGCAGGGCGTCGGGAAAGCTGAGGTCGATGGCCAGAAGGCCGTCCACGATGGGCCAGTCCGGCGCATGGAAGGTCGCACCGATCTGTGCACCTCCGGAGGCACGATCAAACAGGGCGAACTCGAGGCTTCGTGTTCCGTTCACCGGAGCCTCGTCCAAGCGCAATTCACCCTGGTATCTGAAGGGGGGCTGGGCCCAGGCATCCTGGACAACCACGGCGGTACAGCACAACAGCAAGCGCAACAACCACGGGTTCATGGGCGAAGTTCCTTGGCGCGCGCCGATCACGGTTGCGCGCAGGTGGCGAAGCCACGCAGGGACGCGGGCGTCCCGGTGTTGTAGACCGCGAGCTGCCAGGCCCACAGCCCGTCGACGAAGGTCGGGAAGGACTCGATGACGCGGACCTCGAAACCGAAGTCGCTACCGCGCTGCAGTTGTTCGATGCCCCCGCCGAGGACGACCTCGCCGGGCTGACATGCCACCCTGCGCTGCTCGACGGCGAGGTTGCCGACCATGAAGTCCGTGCTCATGCGCCGCCAATCGCTGATGCCGCGGTCGCGACAGCCGGCCGAGAAGTTGGACAAGGTGCCGATGACCTGGTTCGACGCGCAGCTCCGGTTGGGCAACAGGCCGGGCTCACCGGGCGGGCCGAAGCCGCCCTGGGGGCCTTGCTCGCCCGGCGGCCCTTCAAGGCCCCACTGCGCGGACTGTGCGATGGGAGCCGCGACGATCTGCTGCCGCGGCAGCACGGGTATGCCGTCGACGCGCACTTCGATCCACAGGGGGACGGACGAGGCGCGTTGGAAAACCTGAGCTCGATGGTAAACAGGCCATCGATCACCGGCCACGCTGGGGCGTTGATCGGCGAGCCGAGCCAGACCCCTCCGCTGGCGGCGCTGACCAGCTGGAACGAGAGATCGCGCGCGCCGTTCACCGGTTGGCCGTTCTGGCTCAGCTGGCCCTGGTAGGTGAAGTGCGGCGTCTGGGCTTGGGCCGCGACATGGAACGCAGCGACGAGCAGCGCGAAGGTGAAGACGCGGCGCATCGTCATGGTCCTTCGAAGCCGTCGCGAAACACCCCGTCGCCGGGCACATCGCGCAGGGGCCAGATGAAGCCGGCGTCCAGCGTGTAGCCGCCGCCGCTGGACGGCCCAGGGGCGGGCTGGCCGGCCGTGCCGGAAAGCTCGTAGTCCCCGCCGCTGGCGCGCGAGGTGCCGCCGGAGTGGATGGCATGGCGCTCGATCACGTAGCCGCCGGTCTCGGGCGTGGATGCGGGCGCAGGCGGAATCGTGGCGAGCAATGCGGTGGCGATGACGACCGCGCGGAACCGACGCCGCCCGACGCGCGCGGCGCGTTGCCGGGACACGGACATGAGCGACGGCACGCACGCGCCGGCCGCGGGGGCAGTGAGCTTCACGGCACAACCTCCTGAAGGGGACAGCCACGACCGCGGCTTGCGGACGTGGTCGCATGTGGAAGCGGAGAACGAAGACGAATCCCTTAAGGGAGGTTCGAACGACTTCTTCCCGGGGGCGTCCGGACTCCGCGGGCTGGGTACGTGGCCGGTTGCGCTGCCCCCCGACGAGGCGCCGACCTCCTGGCTGCGCGGCGGGGGGCTCGCGCTCGCCTTGCTAGACTTCGCGGCCCGCAGCGCCCCGCCGGTTCCGGATGTCGAACGTCGATCTCTCCCAGCACACCCCGCTGATGCGCCAGTTCTTCGCTGCCAAGGCAGAGCACCCGGACGTGCTGCTGTTCTTCCGCATGGGCGACTTCTACGAGCTGTTCTACGACGACGCCCGCGAGGCCGCGCGCCTGCTCGACATCACGCTGACCCAGCGCGGCAGCTCGGGCGGCGCACCGATCCCGATGGCCGGCGTGCCGGTGCACGCCTACGAGGGCTATCTGGCGCGACTGGTGGCGCTCGGCGAATCGGTGGCGATCTGCGAGCAGATCGGTGATCCGGCACTCGCCAAGGGCCTCGTCGAACGCAAGGTGGTGCGCATCGTCACGCCGGGCACGGTCACCGATGAAGCCCTGCTGCAGGAGCGCCGCGACACCCTGTTGATGGCGGTGGCGCGCGGCCGCAAGGCCATCGGCCTGGCCTGGGCCGATCTCGCCGGCGGCCGCTTCAGGGTCACCGAAGTCGCCGATGAAGAGGCCCTGCTCAGTGAGATCGCGCGGCTGGAACCGGCCGAACTCTTGATCCCCGACGAGGACGGCTGGCCGGAGGCGTTGAACGCACGCACCGGCGCGCGCCGGCGCGCGCCCTGGCTGTTCGACGGCGAATCCGCACAGCGCGCGCTGTGCCGCTTCTTCGGCACCAGGGATCTGGAAGGCTTCGGCGTGCAGACGATGCACGCCGCCGTCGCCGCCGCCGGCGCCCTGCTCGGCTATGTCGAGGAAACCCAGAAGCAGAGCCTGCCGCATCTGCAGAGCCTTGCAGCGGAATCCTCGGACGAGACCATCGCGATGAACGCGGCCACGCGTCGGCATCTCGAGCTCGACCAGCACGCCGAAGGGCGGATGCAGCACACCCTGCTGGGCGTGCTCGATTCGACCTGCACGCCGATGGGTGGGCGCCTGCTGCGGCGCTGGCTGCATCGGCCGCTGCGCGACCACGGCATTCTGCGCGCACGCCACGACGCGGTCGGCCTGCTGATCGACACTGGCGCGCATGAGCCGCTGCGCGAGGCCCTGCGCGGCTTCGGCGACGTCGAGCGCATCCTCACCCGCATCGCGCTGAGATCCGCGCGCCCGCGCGATCTGTCGACCCTGCGCGACGCCCTGCGCGCGGCCCCTGCCCTGCGCGACCTGCTGGCGCCGCTGGATGCGCCGCGGCTCAATGCGCTGGCCGCCGAACTCGGCGAGCACGGCGCCGTGACCGACTTGCTGGTGCGCGCGATCCTGCCGCAGCCGCCGGTGCTGATGCGCGACGGCGGCGTGCTCTGCGATGGCTTCGACGCCGAGCTCGACCGCCTGCGCCAGCTCAGCACGAATGCCGACCAGTTCCTGCTCGATCTGGAAGCCCGCGAGCGCGAGGCCAGCGGCATCGCCACGCTCAAGGTCGGCTACAACCGCGTGCACGGCTACTACATCGAGATCAGCAAGGCCCAGGCCGAGCGCGCGCCGACGCACTACACGCGCCGGCAGACGCTGAGCAATGCCGAGCGCTACATCACCGAGGAACTGAAGGCCTTCGAGGACCAGGTATTGAGCGCCCGCGAACGCGCGCTGCAGCGCGAGCGCGCGCTGTGGGAGGAGCTGCTGGACTCGCTGAACGCCGAGCTGGCGCCGCTGAAGCGCTTCGCCGAAGCGGTCTGCGAGATCGATGTGCTCTGCGGCTTCGCCGATCGCGCCCGCGCGCTCGACTGGAACCGGCCGGAGCTGGTCGACGAGCCGGGCATCACGATCACCCGCGGCCGCCATCCGGTGGTCGAGTCGGTGCTGGAGTCGCCGTTCGAGCCCAACGATCTGGCCCTGCATCCGGATCGGCGCATGCTGGTGATCACCGGCCCCAACATGGGCGGCAAGTCCACCTACATGCGCCAGGCCGCGCTGATCGTGCTGCTCGCCCATATCGGCAGTTTCGTTCCGGCGGAGGCCGCGCGGCTGGGACCGATCGATCGCATCCTCACCCGCATCGGCGCCGGCGACGACCTCGCCAAGGGCCAGTCGACCTTCATGGTCGAGATGACCGAGACCGCCAGCATCCTGCACAGCGCAACATCCCACAGCCTGGTGCTGATGGACGAGATCGGCCGCGGCACCTCGACCTTCGACGGCCTCGCACTCGCCCGCGCCTGCGCCATCGCGCTGGCGAAGAACAACCGTGCCTACACGCTGTTCGCGACCCACTACTTCGAGCTGACCAGCCTGCCCAGCGAAGTGCCCGGCATCGCCAACGTGCACCTTGATGCGGTCGAGCACGGTGAACGCCTGTACTTCATGCACACGGTCAAGGACGGCCCGGCCAACCGCAGTTTCGGCTTGCAGGTCGCTGCACTCGCAGGCTTGCCGAAGCCGGTGGTGGCGCAGGCGCGCAGGTTCCTCGCCGAACTCGAACGCGGCGGCAGCACCACGCCGCAGCCGCAGCTGTCGCTGTTCGATGCGCCGCCGGTGTCGTCCGCCGGGCCGGTCTCCGATGAGGCGGCAGAAGCGCTGAAGGCCGCGCTGGGCGAGATCGATCCGGACAGCCTGAGCCCACGCGAAGCCCATGCCGCGCTCTATCGGCTGCGCGAGCTGCTGGGCTAGCGCCATGCCCATCACCGGCCTCAGCCACCTCACCTTCGTCGTGCGCGATCTCGAACGCAGCGCGCGGCTGTGGGTCGAGGGTCTGGGTGCCGAGCAGGTCTACGACAGCGGTGATCAGTTCCACTCGCGCTCGCCGGAGAAGTACTTTCTGCTGGGCGGCGTGTGGATCGCGCTGATGCAGGGCGAGCCCGGCTCGCGCAGCTACCGCCACGCTGCCTTCGAAGTCGGCGCCGACGAACTGCCGGCCTTCGAGTCACGGCTGCGCGCACTGGGCGCCGAAGTGCAGGCGCCGCGCCCGCGCATCGAGGGCGAAGGCGTCTCGCTGTACTTCCATGACTACGACGACAACCTGCTGGAGCTGCATTGCGGCAGCCTGCAGAGTCGGTTGCTGGCGTATGCCGGGGGCGACCCGACTTGAGTCGGTGCCGGGTTGGCGAAGAAACCGCGCGCGCCGACTGAACAGCTGCCCCCCTGCAAGCGTAGTCCTTCGCCACAAGAGTGGGGGCCACACCGGTTTGCGGCATGCCGTTTGCACGGCAGTTTCCCGCGGGGGCCCGACCGGGTACGCCTCGCCCGCGAGGAGGCCATGAAGCTGCTGTTGAAGATCGAGTCGCTGCTTATCCTGCTGGTGCTGCTGTCGCTTGCCCTGCTCGCGGCGGGCCCCAGCCTGCTGCGCACGCGACTGCTGATCCAGCCCGGCGGCGGCTATGTGACAGCCGTCCGCGATGATGCCGAGATCGGCGGCGACAGCGTGGTCGAGCCGCTGTCATCCCCCGACTTCAGCTGGCGCTGCGAGCTGCGTAGCGTTACGGCCTACCCCTTCTGCGGCTTCGAGATCCTGCTCGGTCGCGATCGAACGGGCGGACTCGACCTGAGCCGCTACGACCGTCTGCGCATGCACCTTCGATACGAAGGGCCGGCTCGCACCTTGCGTCTGTTCCTGCGCAACTTCGATCCCCGTTACAGCCGAAGCGAGGATCCGCTGTCGACCAAGTTCAACCAGGTCGAGTTCAGCGCCGGCGAAGCGCGGCTGGATGTGGACATGCGCGACTTCTACGTCGCCAACTGGTGGATGAGCGCCTATGGCATAGCCCCTCAGCTGGGCCATCCGCAATTCGACAACGTGGTGAGCATCGAATTGCAGACCGGCACCGTGCCGGCACTGGGCGAGCACCGCTTCCAACTGCAGGCGATCGAACTGGAGGGCCAGCGCGTCTCCACGGAGCAGCTGTATCTCGGCCTCGTGCTGGGATGGCTGAGCCTGATCGTCGGCTGGATTGTGCATCGCCTGCTGGGCCTCAAGCGCGAGCTCAGGCTGCGCAGGCGGCGAGAGGAGGAACTGCTGCAGATCAACGCCCTGCTGGATGCCCGCGGGCGCCAGTTGGAGACCAAGGCGCAGACGGATCCGCTCACGGGCGCACTGAACCGGAACGGCCTGGAGCAAGGCATCCGAGAGGCGCTTTCGGATCGCCAAGGGCCGCTTTCCTTGATCCTGCTGGATATCGACCACTTCAAACGCATCAACGACATGCGCGGCCACAATGCAGGCGACCGCGTGCTGAGCGCGCTCGCCCAACGCGTGCAGGAACGCATCCGCGACAGCGACCGGCTGGCTCGATGGGGCGGCGAGGAGTTCGTGCTGCTCTGCCGCGGCAGCGATCTGCGGCAGGCAGCCGGCCTCGCCGAGAAGCTGCGTGGCCTGATCGAAGCCGAGCCCTTCGAGTGCGACCTCACGGTCACCGCGAGTTTTGGCGTCGCCACCCTTCGGCCCGACCAGACCTTGGAGCAGCTGTTCAATGCCGCCGACGAGGCGCTTTACCGCGCCAAGCGCAGCGGACGCAATCGCGTGGAGCTGGCAACCGGCTGAACCCGACGAGCTGCACCAGAGTTCGCCGACGGGCTTCTGGGGCTCGATGTCGCGCGACGCGTTTGGACAGGCAGCGCGGATCGGCGATCATCGCCCCCCTGTCACCGCTCCGGATCCGTGCATGAAGCTGCGGCTCGCCCTCGAATGGTTCTTGAACCCCGACCATCTGCCTTTGATCGCCGGCATCACCGAGGGCTGGTATCGCGAGGCTGGCCTTGAGGTCGAGCTGCTGCAGCCGGACGACCATTACGACGGCCTCGCCGCAGTCGCTGCCGGCGAGGTCGCGCTGGCCTGCAACGAGCCCCTGCACATGATCGATGCGCGCCGGCCCGGCCTGCGCGCCTTGGGCTGCTTCTTCGAGACCGAGGGCGGCATCCTGCTGCATGCCTCGAGCGCGCGAAGGCTGTTGGCCGGTGAGCCCATCCGTCTTGCATCGCCAGTGGCCGGCGGCATCACCGACACGATCGCCCGCGAGATCCTGAAGGGCTGGGCCGCGAAGCAGGGCGTGAGCCTCGACCCGGCAAGTATCGCCATCGAGAGCGCCGGCTTCATGCACCTTGAGAACCTGCAGGCCGGCTTTGACGGCGCCTGGCTGTGCTTCGCCAACTTCGAGGGCGTGGAGGCACGCGCCGCCGGCCTCGACCATGAGTTCGTCACCGCTGCAATGGGCGATTTCCCCAACTTCAGCGCGCTGGAGCTGTTCACCCACGCCGGCTTCCTGCGTGAGCACGCCGATCTGCTGGAGCGCCTGCGCGGGATCATCAGCCGCGGCGCGAAGGCCTGCATCGACGACCCGGCGTTCGCCGCGCGCAGCTGGTACGCCTACAGCGGCAGCACGCCCGAGCCGCTGATGGACGCGATCCTGCGCGACACCTGCCCGCGCCTGGTCGCCCCCCTGGTGCGCGACAGCGCGCGCTGGCGGCGCATGTGGGCGGAGTTCGAGGCGCGCGGACTGTCGGCGGTGGATGCCGAGGGCTTCGCCGAGCTGTATGCCTGAGCCGCCGCCCCACAGCGCTGTCGACCGCCTTGACTGGGCTGACACGGCGCTGCGCAACCAGGCCCTGGCGCTTGCCATGGCGTGGGGTCCGGAGTGGCTGCAGCCGATCCAGGGCCGGCTGGCCGCCGCTCATCCCAATCTCGACGCCAGCCAGCGCGATGCGCTGGACGTGCTCGCGCGGCAGACGATTGGCGCAGGCAGGGAGGCGTTGCTCGACCTGCTGCGTGATCAGCGGGACGACTTGGCTCTGCCCTCGATCGAGGCCTTCAGCGCCTCGCTGGGCCCAAGCTTCGCTTGGCTGGACGCCACACAGCTCTCGCGGCTCTACAGCCAGTCGATCTACTACCTTCGCAAGTAGCCGGACTTCGCAACTGGCAGTACCCGGCGGCGCTGGCTACTTCCTGCCCAGCGTTCGGCAAGTGACTGCCGGCAAAGGGGCTGCGCAGCGCGCCCACAGGGCTGCGCACAGGGTTTTCCACAGGCGGTGTGGACAAGCTCACCTTCGCCGCGCGTCGGCCGCATCGCCTCCAACCCCTTTTCGGATGCAGCTGCGTAGCAGCCTCCGCCGGGTTCACCGGCACCGCGCGCCCGCGCGGCCTTCAGGCATCCAAGGAGATCGACACCATGTTCATGACCGGCATTCCTGTGCGTACCGCCATTTTCCTGTCAGCTTTCGCGCTGGGCCTGTGTTGCTCTCGCGCAAGCGAGGCCGGAAGCAACAGCTTCGTCGCAGCCTTCAACGCTGAGCTGGCGCAGCGCGACATCTGCGCCAGCGAGGACTGCGACACCGCTCCGCGCTTGCTTTCGGGCACCGAGCCGCAGTACCCGACTGCCGATCTGTGGCGACGCACGCAGGGCCATGTGGTGCTGGAGTTCGAGGTGCTGACGGATGGCAGCGTGTCCAAGCCCCGGGTTCGCTGGTCCAACTCGCAGTCGATGCGCGACAGCGCGCTGCGCGCCATGGCCGGCTGGCAATTCGCGCCGGCCGAACGCGAAGGCCACCCTGTCGCCCTGACCGTTCGTCAGAGCTTCCGCTTCAGGCTGGGCAGCCCTGCAAGCGCAAGCGCACAGGCCGCATCCGTGGAACGCGGTGCCTCCTGAACAAGGCGCCGGCCCTTGCAGCGTTGCCCGCTACGGCGGCACAGCAAGGGCGGATACCGGCGCGGGATTTGCGATGATGCAGGGGCGCGGCGGGTGCTCCCGCCGTGCCCCCTGCCTAGCCGATGGACGCCACATGCATCGCCGCCACCCCCACATCGGAACCGCCTGCTGTCTGCTTCTATTCGGCCTGCTCGGCGGCTGTGCGCGCCTCGATGCGGGGCAGACGCGCGAGGTCTCGGCGCCCGCGCCAGAACTGCAGGGCAGCACCGCAGTTACGCGTGCGGCCGAAGTGCTGGCTACGCTTGACGTGGCGGCGACGCACTGCCCGCAGATCCGCATCGACAGGCGCCAGCGCGAGCGCATCCTGACGGCCGCAGGGCGCGAGGAAAACGCCCTGCGCGAGGACGAGGCCTATCTGCGTCAGCTGCTGACGCTGAATCCGCTGATCGAGGGCTACGAGCACGACACCGGCTGCCGCCTGCTCACCCGCAGTCGCGAGGCCGATGCGCCGGGCCTGATGCGCATGGATTGAGTCGCGAGAGGTGCGACTTTCCGCGCGCACACGCACTCGCGCGCCACCCGCCCTCGACAGACGCGCAGCAGCGGCCGCTCAGCCGCCTTCGCCTTCGGGCCGCACCCGCTGGGTCAGGCCGCGCAGGAAATTGCGCAGCAGCTGATCGCCGCAGACGCGATAGTTCTTGTGGCTGCGATCGCGGAACAGGGCGTTGAGCTCGGGCTTGCCAAGTTCGATTCCGACCGACTCGAAGATCGCGTGCATGTCGACATCCTTCAGCTCGAAGGCGACGCGCAGCTTCTTCAGCACGACGTTGTTGTTCATGTGCTTCTCGACCGGCCGTGGCGGCTTGCTTTCGTCGCGGCCGCGCAGATGCACGATCAGACCATCGAGGAAGTGCGCCAGCGTGCTGTCGCCGCATTCGCGGAAGCCGGGCTCGCCCTCCTTCTTGGTGAGCGCCTGCACTTCGGTCTTGTCGATCGGAAAGTCGGCGCGGACCCGCTGGATGATCTCGACCACCTTGGGGTCACTCAGGTCGAGCATGTAGCGGACGGCGCGCAGGGTGTCGTTGTTGATCACGGGCCTGGATCTGGGCTTGGGCAGGGGGGGCGATGCTACGCGCCTCAGGCAGCGAACGTACGCATTGTCGACTTGTTTCCTGCACTGGCGCCTCGCGACAGACCAGACAAGCCACCTGCCCGGCGCGGCGCTTCCCGATGACCACGACGCCGCGTGGAAGCCCGGGCCACAAAGCCCTGCCGGGCACGCGCGAAGGGCATTCACCGAAAGTGAAACGCCCGCCTCCGGTGAGAGAGGCGGGCGTTCAGGGCGCATCACGAGCCGGTCAGGCCGGACCCTTCAGCGAAGGGTCCGCCTGCTGCCAGTTGGTCAATGCGGGCGACGCAGCAATGCGAGGCCACCGAAGAGGCTCAGCGCCGCCAGCAGCAGGCCCAGCGCCCAAGGGCTGTCGACCGGCACGATGGCAGCCCGCGGCGAGGCGACGACGCCGGTCAGCGAGGCCGTCAGCGTCTGACCCGAGGCGGACACGGTCATGCTGCCGCTCTGGCTACCCGCGGCGGCGCCACTCATGCTCACGCCGATCGTGCACGAAGCCCCCGCAGCCAGCGCAAACGGGAGCGCACCGCAGGTGCCACCAGCACGCACGAAGGGACCGCTGAAGTTGATGCTGTCCAGCGTGCCCGGGCCGGCTCCACTGTTGGTGACCGTGATGAACTGCGGCGCCGAGTTGCCACCCAGGGTGACCTGACCCAGATTCAGCGAGCTCGCGCTGAGCGCAAAGGCCGGCGGGCTCGGGCACACCGTGCAGGTCCCCACCGGCGCCGGATCAAGGATCAGCTCCCAGCTGTTGAGCGTTCCGGTATCAAGAGCCGCCGAATCTGTGACGGTCAGGGTCCATACGCCGTTGGCGTTCTGGCCGGCGAGGCTGGAGAAGGCCTGAACTGGCCCAGCGGTGGCGACAGGCCACGCCGCGGCGGAGCCCGCCGCGTCGCAAGCGGATTCAGGATCGGGAGCACCGTCTTCGAACAGGACATTGATGTTGTTGTTGCTGCAGCCCGCTCCGGACGCCGGGACGCCGGGGCGGTCCAGCAGGGTCAGGGTCGTTCCGCCCGGGCTGGTCAGCCGGATGGCCACATCCCCCACCCAGGTGTGGGCCGCGTTCACGCGCACACGCACGCTGCTGATGGGACCGGGAACGCCGCTGACCGTCGCCGTGCTGCTGATGCCGGTGGCGTTGTTGTCGGGGATCGCGCCCGGCACGCCCGCATAGGCGATGGCAGCGGCCTGACCCACCGGACGCGTCACCGGGAAGCTGAAATTGCCCTCGGTGCTGGTGACGGCCAGCGAGAAGTTCAGCGTGCTGCTGCAGGCGACCGACTCGGCCACGCGCACCGTGTAGCTGGCACTGGCGCTGGCGCCGGCAGCGATATTGCCGTAGCTGCCGATGCCGTTGACGATGGTGACGCCGGGGCTGCTGCTGCTCAGCACGCCACCCACGCCAGTGAAGGCGCCGCCCGAGGCCTGCAGCGGCAGGCTCAGGGTGATCTGCTCACCGGGTTCGATGATGCCGTTCACGTTGCCCGGCAGGGACGCGCACGCATCGACGGCGCTCACCGTCCCCAGCGCCAGCGTCTGGCCGCCTTCGACAGCAACGACCGAGTCGATGCCGATGAAGTCCGAATTGCTGCCATCCGGGCCGGCATTTGCGACGAAGTAGCGGAAGGCAAGACGCCCCTGCGCCGGTGCGCCGGGGAAGCTGGTGATCGTGGTTTGCGCCCAGCCCGAGGTCGATACCGGATTCAGATCGGCGAGCTGCACCGTGAAGTCCGCCGGATTACTGCCGGTGTTGGTCACGTTCATCCGCACCTGGATGCGGTCGGGGAACGTGGAGCCGTCGGGCGAGCGCGCAAAGAAGCTGAAGGACTCCAGCGTCGCCAGCGGCAGCACCGGCGTGATCAGCCAGTTGTCGATCGTTCCCACACCCGCGGTGTTGTTGAAGTTGGCTCCGATATAGGCCGTCGGGGCACCTGCCTGCGAGGGAAACACGGCACTGTTGCCCTGGAACCAACCGGTCGTGCCCACCGGTACGGACAGGTTGTTCTGCACCCAGCCCGCCGCCGTGAGCGTGGTGATGTCGGCGAAGTCCTCGCTCAACACCACGGTGCCGCCGCCCAGCCTCTGGTTCAAACCGATACTCCATTCCGGCTTGCCGCCACTTGCCAGCTGTCCGGCCGACGCGGCCTGCCGAGCGCCGGTCTGAGCCAGCGCATTGCCGGCAGAACCGGCGAACATGACGACCGCGCAAGCAGTCGCAGCGAGAAGTCGCTTCATGCGTATTACCCCTTGATGAGTTGCGAATCACCCCTGTTGCGGCTCCGGATCCGTGTTCCCCGCAGATCGAGCGCAGCGCGTGAAGGCTACCCCACGCGCCGAACTTGATGCCGCCCACACTCCTGCAGCATGCCGCTTGCGTGCGGCCTCGAAGAGTGGAAACGCGAGGCATCCGGCAAGTCCATCCATGCCCAGGCGCGACTGATCAGCAACTTGCGTGGAAAAGCTCAAGTTGAATCTGCGTTGCAAATGTTTTCATTGGCGCGGTGGCGCCCGGACTCGCTTTGCCGATCCGGGGCCTGCAGGGTTTCAAAGCGCGCTGATCGCGCTACTCGCGTGACTCTCGTCACGATTGGCACGCAATCTGCTTGAAGGGCCGAAACCGCGCGCAGCTGTTCGGCCGCGCGCTGGCCTGCCTTTCTGGAGCTACGTGCAAGCGATGTCACCCCCCAGGTTCCATCCCAAGGCGAGGTTGCTGCTTGCCTTGGGAGTTGTCGGTGCATGCCTGACCGCGAAGGCGGCGGAGATTGACACCCAGCGTCACTCGCAAACGAATGTTACTGAACAATTGGAAAATGCGACTGAAGCGCGCAGACGCGGCGCCTTGCCGCGAGCGCTGGTCGCGTACGCCGAGGTCCTGCGCGCGCAGCCGGAGCACGCGGAAGCCTTGCGCGAGCGCGCGCTCACGCTGCAGCTGCAGGGCGCGGCGCTCGAAGCCTGGCGCCAGTACCGCGCGCATCCCGCGCTGTTCAGCCCTGCCGAAGCCCTGGGCTTCGAGCTGGACGCACGCGCGCGCCGCCTGAACTGGGCACAGCTCGAGGCCGACCCGCAGCGGCGTGAGGCGCTGCTGCTGGCGCTGCTTGCAGAGTACGGCGCACTGGAGTCGGGGCTGGCTGCAGCGGATGCCGGCGCCCTGCAGCGCCTGCGCAATGACCGCCTGCTGGTGCTGCAGCTGCTCGGCCGCCACGCCGAGGTGATCGCCCAGTTCGAGCGACGCGAAGAGCAGGACATCGCCCTGCCCGGCTGGCTGCGCCTGCCGGTCGCCGATTCCCTGATGGCCCAGCGCGATCCCGCGCGCGCGCAGGCCCTGCTGGAAGCCGTGCTGGCCGATGAGCCGGCCCAACCCACCGCCCATGTGCTGCTGGCCTATGCCTTGCTGGAGCAGGAGAAGCACGACGAGGCGCGAACCCTGCTCGCCGACTGGCGCAAGGCGCAGCCGCCCTTCGATCGAGAAGGCCGAGCGAACTGGGCGCACGCCAGCGTCGATCTCGACAGCATGCTGATCGAGAACTTCCGCGAACAGATCCATGCCGCACATGCGCGGATCGCCGAACTCAGCGATCTCTCCCCACTCGATGCCGGCCTGCTGGAAGCCCGCGCCGGCATCGAGCGCCGTCGCGGCTGGGCCGAGCAGGCGCTGCTCAGCGCGCGCATGGCGATCACCGAATCGCCCGACTGGGTGCTGCCGCGCGCCGCCGAAATCGAGGCCCTGCTGGATCTGCATCGCGTACGCGAGGCGCGCGCCAAGCTCGATGCCTTCATCGCCACGCACGGCGAACATCGCCAGGCCCAGGGCGTGCAGCAGCGCTGGCAGCGCCGACAGGGCGCGCAGTGGAACATCGAGGCCCTGCGCGCGCGGTCGACCCTGGTAGACCAAAACAGCGGCGGGCCGCTGGGCCCGGGCGGCAACGCCGAGTTCCGCGCGCTGGCGCACTGGCAGGGCCCGTTGCTGGACGACGCCTGGCGGATCGGCGCGCTGGCCGGGGTGCACTGGGCGGATTTCCAAGGACAGCGCATCGAGCGCGAACGCGCAGCACTGACCCTGAGCCGCCAGCAGGATCGGCTCGGATTCGGCCTGGAAGCCGGCCGCACGTTTGACGACTTCGTACGCGAGACCACCATGGGGGGCTGGCTGCGCTATCGCCACAGCGATATCTGGCGCAGCTCGGTCGCGCTGTGGCGGCACGCGCCCTTCGCCTCGCTGCAGGCGCGCGCCGCCGGCATCCGCGCCGACGGCATCCAGCTCGGCCTGTCCCGTAGCCCCGACGAGCGCAGCCGCAGCGGCTTGAGCCTGGAGCAGCTGCGCTACGAGGACGGCAATGTGCGAAGCAGCGCGTATCTCTCGCACCGCCAGCAGCTGCGCGCGCAGCCGCGCGGCGAGTGGTACACGCGCCTGGGCCTCGGTGCCGGCCGCGCCAGCCGCGAGGACGCGCCGTACTTCAATCCGCGCCGCGACGCCAGCGCCGACGCCGGCCTCACCCTCGACCGCGTGCTGACCCGCGAGTACAGCGAGGCCTGGCGCCTGCGCATCGATGTCGATGTCAGCCGCGGCTGGCAGGACGGCTACGGCAGCCACTGGACACCAGCCATCGAAGTGATGCCGCGCTGGCAGTGGCGCATCGGCCACGAGGCCAGCCTGGGCCTGCGCTGGAGCCGACCGGTCTATGACGGCCGCCGCGAGGAGCGCTGGGCGCTGGTGCTGCGCATCGGGGGTGGCGAATGAGCCGCCTGCTCCTGATCGTTCTGCTGCTGATGCTGTCGGCGCCGGCGGGCGCCGAGCTGCTGGTGCTGCGCTTTGCCGACGTGGTCGCCGAGTCCCGCCATGCGGGCTACGAGCGCCTGTCGCGCGAGCAGCTGACCGCGCGCCTGGACTGGCTGGCCCATCAGGGCTATCGGCCGGTCAGCCTGCAACAGGTGCTGGACGCCCGCAGCGGCAGTGCGCCCCTGCCTGAGCGCGCCCTGCTGCTCAGCTTCGACGGCGCGCATCGCTCGCTGGAAACCGAGGTCTGGCCGCTGCTGCGCGCCTTCGGCTGGCCGGCCGTGGCCGCGGTGCCGACGTCCCGCATCGGCATCGACAGCGATCGTCTCGACTGGGCCGCGCTGACGCGCATCGCCGAGGAAGGCTCGATCGAATTCATCAGCGCCGGTCACGCACTGGACACGCGCTGGCCGCAGGCTGAGGACACAGCGCCCCTGCCCGCGCGCGCCTGGCGCCGCTTCGACGGCAGTGCGCTGGAATCCACGGACGCGTACGCAGCGCGTATCGAGGCCGAGCTCAAGGCCAGCATCGACGCGCTGCAGGCGCAGCTGGGCAGCGCCCCGCGCGCCATCGCCTGGCCGCAGGGCGCCTGGTCACCGCAGGGCATGCGCCGGGCGGAAGCCTTGGGACTGACGCTCGGCTTCGACCTCTCGCATCCGCGGGCACAGGTCGATGCCCTGCCGGTGCTGGGTCGCCTCGATGTTGCCAGCGAGGCCAGCCTCGCCGACTTCGTCGCCGAGCTCGCGCCGCGCCGCCCGCGCGCCTTCCGCGCCGCGCAGGTCGATCTGGACTACGTCTACGACGCCGACCCGGCCCAGCTCGAACGCAATCTCGACGCGCTGGTCGCGCGCGTCGACGCGATCGCGCCCAGCCACGTCTGGCTGCAGGCCTTTGCCGACCCCGACGGCGACGGCGCCGCCGATGCGCTGTATTTCGGCAACCGTCATCTGCCGGTGCGCGCCGAGCTGTTTCCTCGCGTCGCCGAGCTGCTGCGTCGCAAGACCGGCGTGGCCGTGCATGCGTGGATGCCGGTGCTGGGCTGGCGCTGGCCCGAAGGCGCCGACGCGCCGCGCCGCATCGCGGCCTCGAATGCCGGCGAGATCCCGCGCCTCGACCCGACCGATCCGCGCGCGCTGCAGTACGTCGGCGAGCTCTACGCCGATCTCGCCGCGCGCGCGCCGATCGACGGCCTGCTGTTCCACGACGACGCCTTCCTGCGCGAGGACGAGTTGCGCGAGGCGCTGCCCGACGATACCCAGCGGGTGAGGGCGCTGATCGACTTCAGCCTTGGCCTGGAAGCCGCCGCCGAGGCCGAGCGCCCGCGTCTCGAAACCGCCCGCAACCTGTACGCGCGACCGCTGCTTGAGCCCGCGAGCCGCGCCTGGTTCGCCCAGGATCACGCCTCGATGCTGGGCGCTTACGACCGCGTTGCGCTGATGGCGATGCCGCGCATGGAAGGCGCCGCCGACGCGCGCGCCTGGCTGCTCGATCTGGCAGCGGCCGTCGAAGCCGCTGACCCCGGCTTCGAGCGCACCGTGTTCGTGCTGCAGGCCCGCGACTGGACTGCGGATCAGGCGATCGGCGAGGCCGAGCTGATCGACCAGGCGCGGCAGCTGCGCGCCCGCGGCGTGCGCCACCTCGCCTACTACCCGGACGACTTCATTGGCGGCCAGCCCAGCCTGCGCGCCGCCCGCGCGGCGGCGAGCGCGCGCCGCTTCCCCTACCTGCGCGATGCCGAGGGGAGCAGGCCATGAGCTGGCTGCAGAACCCCGAATTCCTGAGCCTGTTCTTCGGCTTCGCTTTCTACTATCCGGCCACCATGTCGGTGGTCTGGATGTGCGGCGGGCTGTACTACTTCCTGCGCCGCGAGCGCCACGAGCCGCCGCGCCACCAGCCGCCGGAGATGAAGGAGTACCCCTTCGCGACCCTGCTGGTGCCCTGCCACAACGAGGGCCCGAACTGCGAGGACACGATCTCCGCGCTCGCCGCGCAGATCTATCCGGACTTCGAGATCATCGCGATCAACGACGGCTCGACCGACGACACCGCGGAACATCTGAACCGCCTGACCGCGCGCTTCCCGCGTCTGCGCGTGATCCATCTGAGCCGCAACCTCGGCAAGGCCAACGCCCTGCGCATGGGCACGCTGGCCGCACGCGGCGAGTACCTGATCTGCGTCGACGGCGACGCCATGCTCGATCCCTGGGCGACCCGCTGGATGGTCTGGCACCTGGCCTCGGGTCCGCGTGTCGGCGCGGTCACCGGCAACCCGCGCATCCGCAACCGCAGCACCCTGCTGGGGCGCCTGCAGGTGGGCGAGTTCAGCTCGATCATCGGCATGATCAAGCGCGCCCAGCGCGTCTACGGCCGCATCTTCACCCTCTCGGGCGTGATCGCCGGTTTCCGCAAGACGGCGCTGGAGCGCATCGGTTTCTGGAACGAAACCATGATCACCGAGGACATCGACATCAGCTGGCGCCTGCAGCTGGATCACTGGGACATCCGTTACGAGCCGAACGCACTGTGCTGGATCCTGATGCCGGAAACCTACAAAGGGCTGTGGAAGCAGCGTCTGCGCTGGGCCCAGGGCGGCGTCGAGGTGCTGATGAAGCACGCCGGCAACCTGCTCAGCTGGAAGAAACGGCGCATGTGGGGCGTGCTCGCCGAGTACTTCTTCAGCGTGATCTGGGCCTACGTGATGCTCGGCATCCTGATCCTGTGGGCGCTGGGCCTGGTGTTCCCGATGCCGCCGGCGCTGTACGTCGACAGCATCCTGCCGCGCTGGCACGGCATGGTGCTGGCGCTGATCTGCATGAGCCAGTTCGCGGTGTCGATGATCATCGACCGCCGCTACGAGGCCGGCGTCGGCCGCAACTACTTCTGGATGGTCTGGTACCCGATCGCCTACTGGCTGCTGAGCCTGTTCACGACGGTGGTAGCGGTGCCCAAGACCCTGTTTCGCGGCAAGCCCAAGCGCGCCACCTGGGTCAGCCCCGATCGAGGCGTGCAATGAGTTCGCAAATGCAGCCCCTGAACCCCGCCGCGCAGATCGCGGCCTCGGCCCACCAGGCCAAGCCCAGCGGCCCCTTGATCGTGGTGCCCGAGAAGGTCGGCTGGCGCGAGCGCACGCTCTCGCACCTGCTCACGGGTGCGGCCTGGGCCGCGTACTTCTGGCTGATCGCACCGCTGCTGACCACCGTGGCCTGGGCGCTGGGCCTGCGCTACGCCTGGCTTGAACTGACCGCGCCGCTGCTGACCGGCGAGGGCATGCCCGGCCTGTTGCTTCCCATCCTTGCCGGCAGCGGCGTGCTCGTGCTGCTGCTGTGGGCAGAGTTCAACCGCTGGCGCTTCACCGGCGTCGAGCGCCGCCGCACCACCGACCCCGTCACCGACGACATCGTGGCCACCGCACTGGGCGCACCGCTGTCCCTGCCGCAGGAACTGCGCGCGAGCTTCGAGAAGCTGCCGGTGGTGGTGCTGCAGATGAACGAACAGGCCGAGCCCGAGGGCTTCGTCGCCACGCTTGAGCCGCCGAAGCCGCTGCGCAGAATCATGAAGTAGGTCGACAGGGCGGCCTCTGGCACACCGACAGGCGTATAGGGTGGGCCCCGGCCCACGGAGCGCAGCAACTGGCCCTGACAGGACCCGCTGCCGAATGCTCTCGCAGTCGCGCCTCGTTGATCACACGTGCCCGGCCAAGCGGATGGGCTATCAGCTGGCCCGACTTCGACAACCGCGGCACACTCGCGAGCCTCAAGCTCAGGAGGACGCCATGGGACTGCTCGACAGCATGCTGGGCAATGCATCGAAAATTGACGCGGCAAAGATCCAGCAGGAGTTCGCCAGCCTTCTGGCGCCGGGCGAGCGCGTCGAGCACGCCTATCAGCTGATCCGCGACTACTTCGTCTTCACCGACAAGCGCCTCGTATTGGTCGACAAGCAGGGCCTGACCGGCAGCAAGGTCGAGTACCACTCGATCCCCTACCGCAGCATCACCCACTTCAGCATAGAGACGGCCGGTACCTTCGACCTGGACGCGGAGCTCAAGATCTGGATCTCGGGGACGGCCGCGCCGATCCAGAAGCGCTTCAACAAGAAGCTCAGCATCTACGAGGTGCAGGCAGTGCTGGCCAGCTACGTGCTGCGGTAGGGCAGCAGCCTCGGCACTGAGTGCCGGCTACACATCGCCAGACGGCGCAGTGGAGCAACTCAGGCATCCGCAGCCGCCAGCGTCTCGGCTCGCAGCCAAGCCAAGGGCGAAACCCCAACCCGCGCACTGAATACCCGCGCCAGCGCGGACGCCGAACCATAGCCCACCTGCTGCGCCACCTGCCCCACCGGGCGGCCGCGGCGAAGCTCGGCCATCGCCAAACCCATTCGCCAGCCGGCGAGGTAGTCCATCGGTGTCTGGCCCACGACCTGCTGAAAATGCAGGGCAAATCGCGCGCGCGACATGCCGGCGCGCTCGGCGAGCCGCTGCAGCGTCCAGGCCTCCGCAGGCTGGGCGTGCATCGCCACCAGCGCCTTGGCCAGACGCGGATCGGCCAAGCCCGCCAAGACGCCCATGCGTGGCCCGCCGCTGCTCATGGCGATGCGCAGCAGGTGCAGCACCAGCAGCTCGCTCAAGCGATCCAGCGCTGCCGATCGCCCGCAGCGCTGCGCGAAGGCTTCGTCGAACAGCAGCTGCAGCAGGCCCGCCAGTGCCGGCGCTTCATCCAGCGCCAGCACCAGCGGGTTGGGCAGGGCCGCCGACAGTGGATCCGCCCCCGACTGACCGAAACTCACCGACGCACAGACGAGTTCGGCGGATTCGCCGGGCAGCGTCGCCAGGCGATGCGCGAGCGGGCGCGGATAGAAAGCCAGGCTCGGTCGATCCAAGCGCTGCAGGCAGTCGCCACGGCTGTCCTGCAGCTCGATCACGCCGGCTCGCAGCACATGCAGATGCCCCGAGCCGTCGGCGCTGTCGAACAGCTCGCTGCCGCAGATCAGGCCCGAATGGAAGACGCGGGCGCGCAGGGCGAACTGCTCCAGCAGATGGGCCAGACGGTCCATTCAAGACTCCAAGTATCGCATTCGAGACGCTTCGATCCCAAGGGTATCGAAGTTCCCGGGAGGATGTGCACCGTGGCCCCAGCGTCACGCACCCAATTCCAAGGAGACCGCAATGCCCCGCATCGCCCCGCTCGACCCGACCCAAGCCAGCCCCGCCACTGCCGAAGCCCTGTTCGGCGTGAAGACCAAGCTCGGCGGACTTCCGAACATCATTCTGACCCTGGCGCATTCGCCGACCGCCCTGCATGGCTATCTGGGTTTCGGCAGCCCGCAGGCGCAGGGACTGCTGGACGCGCGCCAGCGCGAGATCGTCGCGCTGGCCGTGGGCCAGGCCAACCGCTGCGGCTACTGCCTGGCCGCGCACACCGTGATCGGCCGCGGCGCCGGGCTGAACGCCGAGGCCATCGCCGCAGCGCGGGCCGGCCGAGGTCTGGAGCCGCGCGATGCCGCACTGGCGCGCCTCGCCCGGACGGTGGTCGAGAGCCGCGGCAACGTCGACGAGCGTGAGTTCGAGGCCTTCATCGGCGCCGGCTTCGGCGCGGGCGAAGCCATCGAAGTGGTGGCCCTGGTCGCACAGAACACGCTGACCAACTACGTCAACCACCTCGCAGGCACCGCCGTCGACTTCCCCGTCGTCGCCCTCGACCTGCCGAACTCAAAGGCTGCCTGAGCGCGCGCGCCCGAGGCAATCAGATCGCCCCGGGGCACGCTCCTCCCTGCACCGTGCGGCGCTACCGCGTCGCACGCATGCCCCCCACTCATCAGGATCCGCCATGTCCCCACTCATGCCTGCCGTCCGCGCGCTGCTCGTGCTCGCGCTGATCTCGATCGCGGGCCTTGCCAAGGCCGACAGCCGCTTCGAAGCGTTCACCGCTGAACGTTTCCAGGTCCTGCAGGCCGAAGGCAGGACCGTCGTCATCGACGTGTGGGCGCCGTGGTGCCCGACCTGCCGCAACCAGGCGCCGAAGCTCGAGGCCCTGTTGGCCGAGCCGGCCTTCGCGGAGTTCGCGGGGCTGAAGCTGCATTGGGACGATCAGCGCGAACTCGCCAAGCAGCTCGGCGCACCGCGACAGAGCACCGTGTTCGTGTTCAAGGGCAGCGAGCAGCGCGCGATGAGCGTGGCCGAGACCGATCTCGACCGCCTGCGCGAGGTGTACCGCACGGGCCTCGAATAAGGGAGCACGCGCTCGGGCGGCCGCAGCAGCGCCGCCCCTGCGAACTGCGCGATCTGGTGGCGCGCCGAACGTGTTTGCGTTCGTCTGCCGCGCCTTGTCCGAACGGCTTGATCCGCCTTCGCCAGGGCGTTCGGACTCTTCTCAATCTCCGGATTCGACATGGATCTCTCGCTGACCACACTCGGCCTGGCCAGCATCGCCGGCCTGCTGACCACCCTGTCGCCCTGCGTACTGCCGATCCTGCCGATGGTGGCGGCGTCGGCCACTGGCCGTAGCCGCTGGGGCCTGCCGGCGCTGGCGGCGGGGCTGGCGCTGGCCTTCACCCTGATCGGCGTTACCCTGGCGCGCAGCGGCGATCTGCTCGGACTCGACGAGCGCACCCTGCGCACCGCCGCCGGCCTGCTGATGCTGGTGCTGGGCGTGGTGCTGCTCAGCGCACGCCTGCAGGCCGCACTGTCGGGGCTGCTGTCGAAGCTCGGCTCGCTGGGCGGTAACGCCGCCGCCGGCATCCGCAGCGAACACCCGGCCGCACAGTTCGGCGTCGGTGCCCTGCTCGGCGTGGCCTGGAGCCCCTGCGTCGGCCCCACTCTGGGCGCAGCGATCGCACTCGCAGCCACGGGTGAAGGCAGCGCTCAGGCCGCCGTGGTGATGGCCATGTTCAGCGTCGGCGCGGTGCTGCCCTTGATCGGCGCCGGCCTGCTCTCTCGCCAGGCCTTCACCCGACTGCGCGATCGCGCGCTCAGCGCGGGCGGCATCGGCAAGGCAGTGATGGGCGCCAGCCTGCTGTTGGTGGGCGCGCTGGTGCTGAGCGGCCTGGACAAGGCGCTGGAGGCCTGGTTGCTGGATGTGGGGCCGAGTTGGTTGACGGAGTTGAGCGTGCGGTTCTAGCGCCAGCAGCCTTCACCCAGCCGGCAGCGACTCTGCGCAAGCGCCTTCGTGCTTCAGCGCTGCCGTACGCCGAGCGGAACAGGTGATTCCCGCGCAGCGCAATAGGGTGGGCCCTGGCCCACCGCGACTTGAGCATCGCCTTGTTTCCACCGAGAGAGTGGGGGCGCCTGATACATCGCTGTCGGCGGCAACACGGACCTAGGCGTGGCATGCACCGGGGTAAGCGTCTAGCGTTCGGTGGGCCAGGGCCCATCCTATTGGCCTCGTCTACCGCGCTACCCGGGACCATCGACACTGGCTGCTGCAGCGCGATCGGCGCGGCAATAGGGCCCACGCCAGACGGAGTCATCGCCATGTCGAAGCGCACACCCTCGAATCAGGACCCGGAAGGCCTGCGCCTGCCGATCAAGCTGGACAGCGCCAGCAACGGCGAATTCGTGCCGGTGCCGCTGGCACCGCACCACCTGCGCGCGAATCGCCTGGCGCTGGAGCAGGCCACCCAGCATGCGCGGCGGCTGGGTCTGCGGCGGCGCGAATTCATGATCTCGGCCTGCGGCGCGGCCAGCACCCTGCTGGCGATGAACTCGGCCTTCGCTGCCGCCGGCAAGACCGGCGGCCACTATGCGCTGCCGACCGAGGCAGCGCTTGACGAAGCCGCCGCGCAGTCGGTGTTGGCCGGCAAAGAGTTCATCTTCGATGTGCAGGGGCACTTCGTGAACCCGACCGGGGCCTGGACGCGGCGCCTGCCGGAGGGCGCGCGGCCGCTGGCGAGCTTCGAGGCGCAAAGCTGCGCCGCCGCCTCGCTGCCGGGCAATCTCGACCGCCTGCAGTGCTTCGGGCCGGACGCCTTCCTGCGCGACATCTTCATGGACTCCGACACCGACCTGATGGTGCTGAGCTTTGTGCCCAGCACCCGCGAGGGCGAACCGCTGACGATCGAAGAAGCCGCTGCCACCGCGCGCATCGTCGAGACGATGCAGGGCACCCATCGACTGTTCCTGCACGGCCGCGTCAACCCCAACCAGAAGCACGACATCGAGGACATGGAGCGGCTGGCGCGCGAGTTCGGCATCAGCGCCTGGAAGACCTATACACAGTGGGGCCCGGACGGCTCTGCCGGCTTCTGGATGGACGACGAAGTGGGCCTCGCGATGATCGAGGAGGCGCGTCGACTGGACGTGCGCACCATCGCCATCCACAAGGGCCTGCCGTTTGGCCCGCGCAGCTACGAGCACAGCACCTGCGCCGACATCGGCCGCGTGGCCAAGCGCTATCCGGACGTCAACTTCCTGATCTACCACTCGGGCTTCGTCACCGACAAAGCCGAAGGCCCCTACGACCCGCAGCGCACCGACGGCATCGATGCGCTGATCACCTCGGTGCTGGAGGCGGGCCTGGGGCCGGGCAGCAATGTGTATGCGGAGCTGGGCTCGACCTGGCGCTTCCTGATGCGCGATCCGGATTCGGCTGCGCATGCGCTGGGCAAGCTGTTCAAGCACCTCGGCGCAGGCAATGTTCTGTGGGGGACGGATTCGATCTGGTACGGCAGCCCGCAGGACCAGATCCAGGCTTTCCGCAGCTTCCAGATCAGCGAGGAGTTCCAGCAACGCTACGGCTACCCGGCAATCACGCCGGAGATGCGCGCGCAGGTGTTCGGACTCAATGCGCTGAAGATCTACCGCGTGCCGCAGGACGTGCTGGACAAGCACATCCAGGGCGACGCAGTCACCGCTGCGCGCGAGAACTACCGCAACGCGCCGGACCCGGCTTTCCGCACCTACGGGCCGAAGACGCGGCGCGAGTTCATGAACTTCCTGGCCTGGGGTGGGTAGCGGGTTTGTACTGATCCCTTGTAAGCGGCGAACGGGGCCTGAGGTGTTCTTCACAGGCACGGCGTCGTTCATTGTCGTTGGTGCGCGACACGCGCACGCTACGATTTCCAGAGACGCCTTCGCTCGAATGAAGCCACAGCACTCGATCGCATAGGGTGCGCCTGTGGCGCACCACGTCGGAGCCACTCAGCTCCCGCCCCTGGTACGCGTCGTGGCCTGGCGGGCGTTCCGTTTCCTCGATTGCGATCCGTGTCCACGGCGATCGGCGAGGGCATCGCGTCATTCGCAGCTGTAGGTGCGCGACACGCGCACCCTACGATTTCCAGAGACGCCATCGCTCGAACGAAGCCGTAGCGCTCGGTCGCTTAGGGTGCGCCTGTGGCCCATCACGTCGGAGTCACGCGACGCCCTACCTCGGGTGCGTGCCTTGGCCTGAGCGGCGTTCCGTAGCCTCGATTGCGATCCACGTCCGCGGCGATCTGCGCGGGCACGGCGTCTTTCGCAACTGTAGGTGCGCGACACGCGCACCCTACGACCGCGCCGTGTTGACGGATCTACTCCCCGCCGCGCCCGGCAGCGTCGCTGATCTCGCCCAGCGCTTCCAGCACGCTGGTCGCAAACGCGCCGGCCGGCAGGAAGAACTCGATCTGCAGGGTCTGCGCATCCTCGAACTGCCACTTGAGCTCGCGCACCGGCAGGCGCAACGCGCGGCGCTCCTGCTTGAGATCGACGGACTCGAGCCCCGCGCGCAGAGCCTCGAACAGCGCGGCGCCGCGCGTCTCCAACTCGGCGAGCCCGTCCGCACTGCGCAGCGCTCCGGCACCCCACAGCGGCCCGGTCGGGTGGATGTCCATACGCTGCGCGCGCTCGATGAGCTCAGGCGTGATCGGCTCGGGCCCGAACACGCTGTGGCTGCCGTCGAGCATGCAGACCTCGCCCTCGACCAGCCGATCCCAGTCACCGCGCTGCACGCGTGCGCCCAGCACCGCGTTGAAGATCGCCGAACGTGCGGATGAGAGCAGGATCGAGCGCTCCTCGCGGTCGACGCGGCGGCCGGCGAACATTGCTTCGGCGGCCTGCAGGTTGCGGCCGTCGCGGCCGAAACGCTGGGCGCCGAAGTAGTTGGGCACGCCGCGCGCGGCGATCTCGGCGAGGCGCTGCTCGATGGCCTCGCGCGCGCCGTCCACGCCGCGCAGGCGCAGATGGAAGCGGTTGCCCTTGAGTGCGCCGCGCGGCAGCTTGCGGTTGTGCCAGATCTGCTCGATCAGCACGGCTTCCGCGTCTTCAAACGGGGTCGCCGGCGCGATGCGCTTGGGCAGGTGCAGGCTGAACCACTGGCGGGTCACCGCATGGCGATCCTTCAGCCCCGCATAGCCCACGCCCATCGGCGCGATGCCCGCCCACTTGGCGAGCTGCTTGGCGATCCAGGCGGTGTTGGCTTGGCGCTTCTCGATGCAGACGAACAGATGCTCGCCGCCGCCGCCCGGGGCGAAGCCCAGCACTTCATCGACGCGAAAATCCTCGGGCTGCTCGCGGATGCGCGCGCTCAGCACCGCTTCACCCAGCGCGCGCGGCCGCTCCGGCACCGCGCTCATGCGCCCAGCTTCTGCAGCAGGGCCACGGCCTGGGCGGCGATGCCTTCCTCACGGCCGGTGAAGCCCAGCTTCTCGCTGGTGGTGGCCTTGACGCTGACGGCGTCGCTGTCGATCTCAAGATCCGCCGCCAGATTCGCGCGCATGGCTTCGATGTGCGGCAGCAGCTTGGGCCGCTCGCAGACGACGACGGTATCGACATTCACCACCGCCCAGCCGCGTGCTTTCAACATCGCCAGCACGGCGCGCAGCAGGTCGCGGCTGTCCGCGCCCTTCCAGCGGTCGTCCGAGGGCGGGAAATGCTTGCCGATATCGCCCAGCGCCAGGGCGCCGAGCAGGGCATCACACAAGGCGTGGATCAGGACGTCGCCATCGGAGTGGGCGACGATGCCGCGGCCATGCGCGATGCGTACGCCGCCGAGAGTCACGAAATCGCCGGGGCCGAAGGCGTGGACGTCATAGCCGGTGCCGATGCGGAACATGGTGCCTCGCAGGATCGTGTCGGCCGCGCATGGTCCGGCATGCGCCCCACGGGGGCAAGCACGCAGGCAGTGGGATCATCGACTGACGAGATCGACGCGCTTTCGCCGATTCAGGGGTTGAAGCGCGGCGGGATCAGCCTGCCGCGCGGCCTTCCCGGATAGACAGACATGCACATGACATCCGCAATCCACGGCAACGCCCCGAAGGCGGCCCTGTTCGGCATGGCGCTGGCCCTGCTCGCACCGATCGCCAGCGCCGGCCTGGCGCTGCGCGTCAACAGCCTGGAGGACAACAGCCCGCCAGGCGATGGCATCGTCACCCTGCGCGAGGCCATGCAGGCCATCCGCAGCGGCCAGCCAACCGATCTGGGCGACAACCCGGTCGGCACCAGCGTCATCGACCTGCGCGAGCTCAGTGGCGAAATCGAGCTGCAGAGCCTGCTGCCGCGTGTCGACCGCGCCATGCATCTGCTCGGTCCCGGCCGCGAGGTGCTGGCGATCAGCGGCGGTGCCGAAGGCGGCCTGCGCACACGCCTGCTGCATGTCCGCCAGCCGGGCACATTGACCATCGAAGGGCTGGAACTTCGCAATGGCCTGGCCCAGGGCGGGCACGGCGGCGGCGGTCAGCAGCGCTCTGGCGGCGGTGGGGGCGGTGCGGGGGTTGGCGGCGCGATCCTGGTCGAGTCCGGCGCTCTGGCCTTGCTGTCCAGCCGCATACGTAACTCTGCGGCGCGCGGTGGCAACGGCGGCAGCCAGACCCTGCCGGCCGGAAACGAAGGCGGGGGCGGCGGCGGCGGCATCGGCGGCGATGGGCAAACCGGCTCAGGCCTGGTCGGAGGCAGCGGCGGCAGCGGTGCGCCGCTGGCCAGCTTCGTGGGCGCCGGCGGTGACGCCAATCGGCCGGGCGGCAATTCGTCCGAGGGCGCGGGTGCGGGTGGCGGCAGCGGCTGCACGACGGGAATCCCCTGTTCGGCGCTGACCGCCTTCGGAGGCTTCGCACAGTTCGGCGGCGGCGGCGGCGGCGGCGGCTGGGCCCTGGTATCAGGCGGGGTCTCGCCAACCGGCGGCGATGGCGGCTTTGGCGGCGGCGGCGGTGGACGCGGCGGCCGCCTGAGCGCCAGCGATGGCCCCGGCGGCCTCGGCGGCGCGTTCGGCGGCAGTGGCGGGGCCAGCATCGCCGGCGGCAATGTCGCGGGCGGCGGCGGCGGCGGTGCAGGCCTGGGCGGCGCGGTGTTCATGCGCGCGGGCAGCCTGCTGATGGAAGACGTCGAATTCGTCGGCAACCGCAGCGAGCGCGGACTCGGTGGCAGCCACGGCAGCAGCGGCGGCCCCGGTCAGGGCAAGGCAGGCGCGCTCTTCATCATGGACGCGGCGGACGCCGTCGCGCTGCGCGTGCGCTTCATCGACAACAGCGCGACAGACGCTACCGGCGGCGGCTTCACGCCGGGCCAGGCCAGCGACACCGGCGACGTGTTCGGCGTGCTGGACAGCCTCGATCTGTTCGTCGATGGATTCGAGGCCAGCACGCCCGATTGAGATGCCTCAGAACAGGCTGTCCTGGAGGGGCGCCGGGCCCCTGGCGGGCTTCGGTGGTGCACGACCGCGCTCGACCCTGAGCACCGGCAGCTGCAGCGACACCGCAAAGGCTTCAGCTTCGAACAGGGACAGATCCAGCCACTGCCGCGCGTCTTCATGTGCGACCAGCACGGGCATGCGGTCGTGCACCTCGGCGACCTGGCCGCGCGCTTCTGTGGTCAGAATCGTGAAGCTCTCGACGGCTTCGTCGCCGCGCTGCCAGCGCTCCCACAGGCCGGCAAACAGCAGGGCACCGCCGGCGGCGGGCTCGAACAGATGCGGGATCTTGCGGCCGGCCTCGTCGCGCCATTCGTACCAGCCCGAGGCCGGCACCAGGCATCGACGCGCGCGGAAAGCACCGCGGAACACCGGCTTCTCCGCCACGCTTTCGACGCGCGCATTGAAGGTCGAGAACTTCGTGGAGGGAATTTCCGACCAGGCGGGCAGCAGGCCCCAGCGCAGGCGGGCGGCGCGCAGCACGCCATCCTCATCGGGTCGCAGCACCCAGGCCAGCGCGGTCGGCGCGATGTTCAGCTCGATACCGGGCGGCTCCCCAGGCGCCTGCACCGGCAGCGGTGAGGCCGCGGCATGGATTTCCGCCCAGGTGCTGGCGTTGGTGTAGCGACCGCACATGGAAGGCTCGGCGTGAGGCGGGCCTCTAGGCTAACGCGCGGTGCAGGAGGAGCACCGCACTGGCCGACCTGGCGCTGCGCGGCGCCGGCAACTCTGGCTTGCACGTGGGTGGCAATGCGCACCCGCTTGGATCCAAGGCCCTGCCTCCTTGCGGCTGGGCCCCCGCCTGCGCGGGGGCGACGAGGCGGGAGTTGAAAATGGCGTCGGCACTCCAAGTGTCGGCAATCGAACTGAACTGCGGGATTGGGCCTTGGGCTTTGGGCTTTGGGCTTTGCGATGCCGAAAGCACCCCGCTGCTCCGTGCGGGCGATTGCAGCCCTTCTCCCCACGGGAGAAGGTGGCGCGCAGCGCCGGATGAGGGGCCGTTCGAAGCGCGGCACGTCCCTGACCGGATCACTGCGGCACACTGCCCGGCCAACGCCACGCAGAGACACACCGCATGCGCAGACTCGGCCTGATCGGCGGCATGAGCTGGGAATCCACCGCGCTCTACTACCGCGCGCTCAACGAAGGCGTACGCGCGCGGCTGGGCGGCCTGCATTCGGCCGAACTGCTGCTGCACAGCGTCGACTTCGCCGACATCGAGGCCCTGCAGCGGGCCGGCGACTGGGCGCGCGCCGGCGAAGTGCTGGCCGACGCCGCACTGGGCCTGCAGCGCGCCGGCGCCGAAGGCCTGCTGCTGTGTACCAACACCATGCACAAGGTCGCGCCAATGATCGAAGCGCGCTGCGCCCTGCCCCTGCTGCACATCGCCGATGCCACCGGCGCTGCGATCCGTGCCGCCGGCCTCAGGCGCGTCGCGCTGCTGGGCACCCGCTTCACCATGCGCGAAGACTTCTATCGGGCACGCCTGCACGAGCGCTTCGGGCTCACGATCGAGGTGCCGGACGAGGCCACGCAGGCGGAGATCGATCGGGTGATCTTCGACGAGCTGTGCCGGGGCCGCATCGAGAAGGCCTCGCGCGCGCTGTATCGCGAGGCCTGCGCCAGCCTGCTGGATCGCGGCTGCGAGGGCGTCATTCTCGGCTGCACCGAGATCGGCCTGCTGCTGCAGCCCGAGCATGTTCCGGCACCGCTGTTCGATACCGCAGCGCTGCATGTCGACGCCGCGCTGGCCTGGGCCCTCGCCTAGGGCGAGACTCAGGCAACCCTCCCTGCCGGGCGCCAAGGAGGGGCCGCGCGCGCATCAGACCCGCACGCGCCCAGCGCAAGCCGGAGTGATCCGGAGTTCTGGCTCACTGGCGTCGGCTGAGTCCGCACCGCCCAGGATCGCTGCACAGGATCAGCGCTGCTCCAGCTCCGCTCGCGCAACCTCACGCACCAGCCGGAAGCCGACGTCGTCATAGCCATGGCCCGGATCGACGGCCACATCGCGCTCGCGATCAGGCTGCTCGGCTTCGCGGCGGCCAAAGCCCAGCAGCGGCTGGCGCTCGCAGCCGCCGACGCAGGGCGTGCTCCATTCGCGCACCTGCTCGGGCCGCACGCAGCCCGTCGGCTGGGCGCGGCAGGTTTCGGCAGCGGCTGCCGCTGGCAGGGCGGACCATTCCGCAGCGGCCGGCAGTCGATAGCTGCGCCCCTGCTGGGCTCCCAGCCACTGCGCATAGGCCTGGGCGTCGGCCAGGCTGACGCAGACCACGGGCGCACTGCCGGCCTGCTCGAAGCCCGGCGCGCTCCACAGCCGCTTGCGCAGGTTGAACGCCGCCGAGCGCACGCGACAGCTGGCGGCCGTCCGCCCCGAGGCCTGCGCGAAGGCGGCGTACTCGGTGCGGCTGACCGGCGACAGCGCAGCCGCAAGGCCGGGCTTTGCGCCGTCTGGCAGACGCAGCAGGGTCCATGCGGCTTCACCCGGCAGGCGATCGCCGACGCGGGCACTCACGATGCCCTGCGACCACTCGGGTTCCAGCTGCGCGGGGCTCAGGCCCAGCGGCGTCGCGGCGGCGCGGGCCGCGCGCAGGGCCTCCACGTCGCGCGCCTGCAGCGCGCTGCGCAGCTTCGCCCGCAGCCAGTCGAGGGCGATGCCCTCGATGCCCTTCCACGCCTCGCCCTCTCGCAAGCTGAGCAGACTCGCCAGCTCGCCCGCCGCCGCATACAGGCGCAGCTCCGGCGCATCACCGCCGCGCTCGAACGCGGTGGCGACATGCGGTCGCGCTGCGGCCAGCCAGGCTTCGCCCAGACGCGCCAGACGCGGCGCTTCGGGCACCAGCGCATGCGCGAGCTGCAGTGACTCCAGCGCGTTGTCGCCGGGCGGCTGGGTCAGACGCTGGCGCAGGATCTGGCGCTGCGCCGCGCGCAGGGCACGCTCTTCGGGCGGCAGGGCGGCTTCCGCCGCAGCCAGCGCCTCGGCTTCGGCCTGCTCCGCGGCAGCCTCCGCGTCTGAGGGCGCGTCCGTGAGCGCGATCGCGCCATCGGGCGTCGGCATTGCGTCGCCTGCGGAGATCGCAGTCGCCGCCGGCGCGACGAGCTGCGGCGCAGGCAGCTGCGCCGCAACGCGCGGCGATGCCATCGGCTGCGCCACGGGCGCAACCGCCTCGGTGACCGCCGGCGTGATCGCGGACATCGGGCGCAGACCCCAGGCCTGCAGCGCCACCACCACCGCCAGCACCAGGACGATGCAGGCCGCAGCGGCGACGAACAGCGGATTGACGCCGCGACGCCGCGCCGCAGCGGCCGGCGCGGGGACGGGCTCCGCGCGGGGCGCCACAGCCGGCGCAGCACGCGAGAGCCGCTCCGCCTCGATCTGGTCGAGCGCGGCCATCATGTGCTGCGCGCTGGTGTAGCGCTCGTCCGGCGACTTCGCCAGCGCGCGGTCGATGAAGGCCTGCCAGTGCGCCTTGGCCGCGGGCAGGCGCGGCACCGGGTCCACCGAGTGGCGCACCGCCAGCTGCAGCGGACCCTCGGCCTGGAACGGCAGCTCTCCGGTCAGCTTTTCGAAAGCGACCACACCCAGGCTGTAGAGATCGGCGCGCGCGTCGACGCGTTCGCCGCGGGCCTGCTCGGGCGCCATGTGGGTGGCGCTACCCAGCGCGAAGCCGCCGTCGGTGACGCGACTGCGGTCGCCGCGGTGCATGGCGATGCCGAAATCCGCCAGCAGCGGGCGGTCGACGGTATCGAACAGGACGTTCTCGGACTTGATGTCGCGATGCACGATGCCGCGCTCGTGGGCGTAGTCCAGCCCCCACAGCAGCGCGCGCAGGATCGCGATCAGGCGCGGCTCGTCCTCGCGCAGGTCGCGCTGGCCCAGGTGGCCGCGCGGCAGGTAGGGCATGACGAAGTAGAGCAGGCCAAGCTCGGTGCGGCCGACGTCGTGGATGCTGACGATGGCCGGGTGCTGCAGCTTGGCGATGGTGCGCGCCTCGCGCTCGAAGCGCAGCTTTCCGACTTCGTCCTTCAGGGCCGTCGGCACGATCACCTTGATCGCGACCTGCCGGTCCAGCGACTCCTGCACGCCGAGGTAGACATAGGACATGCCGCCCTGCCCCAGGCGCCGCAGCACGCGGTAGCCCGGAATTTCGGGCATGTAGGCCGTCAGCAGCTCGGTGAGCTCGTCGGGCGACAGATCGGGGGTCGGCGTGGGCGTGGGCGTGGCCATGGCGGGTACGGATCGGACTGGCGGCGAGGATACGCCGGGCGCCGTTGCAAATGTTTACCCGACAGCGCTGTCGGCGGCGTTTTGCTGAGCAGATGCGAATGCCGCCTCTCGACCCGGCGGCATTGGCAAAGCGGTTGCAGAGGGCGGTCGCGAACTGGGATGCGACCCGCATTTGCACATCCGGCCCGGCGCGATCAGGCCTACGACCGACACTTCAGACCGGATCCGACCAGACCGCGAACGCGTTGCCCCCGGGCTCGATGAAATGGAACCTGCGTCCGCCGGGAAACGAGAACACGGGTTTCGCATTCTCCGCGCCGGCAGCGACCACCTTGGCCAGGGTGTCTTCGAGGTCGGCGCTGTAGAACACGAGCAGCGCGCCGCCATTTTCCGTACGCCCCGCGAGCTTGGAGCGGAAGAAACCGCCATCGAGGCACTCGCCCGTGAATGCCGAGTAATCCGGGCCATAGTCTTCGAAGGTCCAGCCGAAGGCATCGCTGAAAAAGCGCTTGGTCGCAGGCAGGTCCTGAGAGGGGAACTCGACGTAGTTGATCTTTTCGTGCGCGGGCAGGCGTGGCACCTGGGGTTCGAATGGGGCGTCGTGATCGGATGGCACTGATCCCGGCACAGACGCAAGTTCAAGCAAGGCTGCGCGCCCCGTTTGCCACCTCCTGCAGGCCGTGCTCGCAGCGCGCTCTATGCGTCGCGGAGATCATCCAGAAACTCTGACATCGGTGCGACGCCAGTCACTAGCAGCTCCTCTCGGGCGCGGGTGCAGGCCACGTACAGCAGGTGGCGCTCTGTCGCATAGACTTCGGCGAGATCGCTGTCGTCAGTGACCTGTTCGATACGCTCCTGCGAAGGGATGACTTCGTCGTCGCAGGCCATCACGGCGACCGCGCGGAACTCCAGGCCCTTGGCCAGATGCATGGTGCAGGCCGAGGCTTTGCCGACGGTGGACTGCATGCGCTCGTCCAGCGTCACGAACGGAACTGCAGCGCGGCTCAGCGCCCTGCCCGCGCGCTCCAGCTCATCGCTTGAACGCACGATCACACCGATCTCATGCGGCTGCATGCCGCCGGCGATGTGCGTCTTAATCCAGTTGGCGACGATGTCGATCTCTTCGTCCGGCGAGGCTGCTTCTTGAACCTGCGGCACCGGCCCGTTGAACACCGACACCGTGCCCTTGCGCACCTCGACCAGCCCATCCACATCCGACACCGACTCGCCTAGCAGGCGGTCAGCGCAGGCACGGATCTGGTGCGAGGTGCGGTAGTTGACCGAGAGCGTGCGCGAACGGCCGCGCACGTCCACGCCCATGGCCTTCCATGAGAAGGGCACCTGGAAGATGCGCTGGCCCAGATCGCCTGCGAGGAACAGGGCGTTCGGTCGGTCCTTGCCGATGGCCGCGAGAAACCGCAGCTTCGCGATCGAAATGTCCTGCGCTTCGTCGACCACGACATGCTCGAACGGCGGGTGCGGTCGCGTAGCGAACAGCGCGGCCAAGCGAGTGAACACGCCCGCCATCGAAGTCATGCCATCCGCCGCGATACCGCTGCGCGTCGTATCGAACACCTGCCACAGCGTTTGCCGCTGCGCGTCCGACAGCCGCGTCTTGCGGCCCAACCGCTTCACGTCGCGGTATTCCTCCCAACTGGAAAGCTGCCAGGCGTCCACCACCTGTTCCCACTCGTTGAACAGAAACGGCAGGCCGAAGCGCAGATCGGGAATCTGCGCAGCGGCCTTGCTCAGTCGGTCGCGCAGGTCTTCTCGCGCGAGCAGCCGCACGGGGCCGATCTGGGTTTCGTGCAGATGAATGCCGGCGGCATCCATGGCCAGCACATCAATGCGTTCGCCCAAGCGCGGCTCTGCGCTGATGAGGCGGCGCAGCTTGGCGCGCAGGGCATTGGCCAGGCTGACCGAGAATGTGGTGAGCAGCACGCGTGCGTCCGGGTTGCTACGGGCCAGATGCGCCGCACGATGCAGGGCCACGATGGTCTTGCCCGTACCGGCCGAACCCGACACCCGCGCAGGGCCGGCGTAGTCTCGCTCCACCAGCTGCCGCTGCTCCGGGTGCAGGAAGATCGTCCACTTGTCCCAGGGCGAAGACAGCGCACGCTCCAGTTCCTCGACGCTGGAGACCACGCGGAAGCGGCGCTGTGCGTCCGGGTGCTCGAAGGGGCTGGCGCTTGGCACCGCGAGCGATGCGGCCTTGGGTTCACCGCCGGTCGCCAGCTCCAGCAGGGCTTCCGCCGCTTCCGCCGGCAGATGGTCAACCAGATCAAGCAGCGAGTCTTCGGTGGCCTGCCTGACATCCCCCATCCACTCCGGGGGTACGCCAAAGCCGAGCAACAGTTGCTCCGGCGTCGACGCAAACAGGGCCGGCTTCGCCACCGCCACCGGCGCATCGACGTATCGGGGCACCCGCACTTCTTCGACACGCTCGCGGATCTCGACGAACTGCGCCGCGCCCGTCTTGGGGTGCACGTCGAGCTTGCGACGCTCCGCCCAGCGGTACGCGCGGTCGTGATGATCGACGTAGCACAGCAGCAGGCTGCTGTTCGAGCGGTGCACGATCAGCCGTATGTCCGCGCTCACCCGCACCGACCAGAAGTTGCTGTCGCGCGCGTTGTCGAGCTTGTGGAAGCTCATGCCAGGGTTGGCAGGGTTCAACTGCAGATCGAAGGCCGTCGTCTTGACGGCCTTTTGCTCGTCGCCGGTCAGGCGGGCGAGGCTGTCGGTGAAGGTGTCGGCGATTCGGAAGTGTCTTGCCACCCAGTTCCCTTGGACCCGCTCATCCCGGATTTGTGTAAGTC
>NZ_CALART010000110.1 GCF_937888285.1 uncultured Aquimonas sp. | reverse complement strand
CATCGCAGCACCTTACGCCGGGTGAGGTGTTGCACTTCAGATTTGAGGCCGCCCGTCGTAAATGAAGGACAACAGGTTGCGGCCCTGAATGGCCGTGGCGACGCTCACGATGGCTCTCCCTCGTCGTAGTAGTCATCCCACCAGGAACTCGTGTCGACGCACAGTGAGTCCTGGACCATCTCAAGTTCTTCAGGGTTGTCGACCTGGCTGATGAACCTGCAGGTGAGTGGGTATGAGTCCTGGATGACCGCACCGTCACCTCTGCGCACGTCGCTGTTCGAGCCCCATTGAAGCTGGACGCCTACAGAGCCATACGCAGTGAACTGAATCTCCGCGTGGTCCATCGACGTCACCTCAATCTGATGAACGTCGACGTCGTCGATGCAATGATGCGTCGCGATTTCGTCGAGGGAGAGGATGGTGTCGCCGATGGCCTCACCGACCACGTCATCATGGACTCGCTCCTCGACCCTGCCGCACAGGAGCTTGCGGGCCTCGCCTGCACAGTCGAGGAAGGACTGAAGCGCCTCGCAGGCCGCCGACGCGTGCCGCTCGACGTCCTCCTGGCTCGAATCGAAAGAGTCCTCGTTCACATGCGTGAACTTGTTGAGTCGGTCGAGGGTCTTGAGCAGCGCTATGCGCTCTGCCGTGACATCGATGCCCAGTTCGTCCTCGACATACGTCGGGTCGAGGCCACCATGGACCACATAGCTGACCTTCTGCGCGCGCGTCACACGTCCGCCGTTCTTCTCGTCGGGCTCGAACCACGAAGTCGCCGTCACCTGGTGGTCCGGAGCCAACTCGACCAAGACGTGGCGAAACAGTTCCCGAAAGGATGCAGAGAAGTTGTTCAACCGCAGCGGGTTGGACGCCTCCTGCACGCTCTGCATCGTTGCGGCCAAGAGCTTGCGCTGGAAGTCGTTAGCCAGCCGCAGTTTGAGATTCTCAGCCAGCGCTAGAGCGGTCTGCATAGTGAAGTTCCGGAAATGGGCCGCCTTAGGCCGCCTTCTTGCCCTGGAAGGGCAACTGCAGTTCCTCCACGTCATACGTGAAATCGAGCGGCACCTGGATGGGCTTCTGCGCAGAGTCCTTCGCGTTGTAGACGTCCACGTCGGTTTTGAGCTGATAACAGTCGCCGACGATTTGCTGACGCCGCTGCGCGAAAGACCGCACGAAGTGGTCTCGAGGCGCTCGCGCGTCGTCCATGTCCGCCCAAAGCGACATCGTCTTGTCGCCGTTCTTGGAACGCACAGCGTGCATGGCGCGATATCGCTGGCCCTTGGCGTCAGTTCGGTATTCCTCACGGAACTGCTGGGCGATATCTGCCGCGATGGCATCGACGACGGTACGGACGCTGGGCTTGTGAAGCCCGTTGCGGTACGCCCACTCAGCCACCGCATGTGGATCGAGAAAGCCGTCGCCTCCGACCTCCGCCTGATAGCGCTCGACGTAGGACTTCACCTGATTCGCATAAGCCGACATAGCAGTTCCCAGCGCGTTGTTGTGATTACTCGGAGAACGAGCCCCAGCCATCAGCGTCAGCCGACGGCAGCACCAGCGCTCGCACCTTGACCTGGTGCTTGCGCAAGAAGTCATGGCGGCCCAGCTTGCGCTGGAGCTGCCCGACCACCAATCCCGGATGGACGTTGATTCGCTGTGCGAAGCGAAGCACCTTCTCCTCGGAAAAGTATGGCTGCACACGCGCGATGAAGTTCTCGAGTTCGGCCGACGAGACGCAGAACTCCGCCCCCGCCGCGTTGGCCTGTCGTTCGCACTCTGGCAGCTCCGCCTTGTCTTCGCCCACGTCGGTGTCGATGACGGCTTGGCTGTTGGCCTTCCCGTCCTCGCGCAGCACGTGTTCGATCTCGTGCCGCAGGACGAACCAGAAGTTGTCGATGCGGTCGAAGCGCAGCGTCATGCCGATGACCGGCTTGTCGCCCTCGAGCCAGAAGCAGGCACCGTCCATCTTGGAGCCGGCCATGGGCTCCACCAGTACGAGCCGAACACCGGCCTCAGCCAGGATACGAGGCACATGTCGCACCTCCTCCGGCGAGAGGGTGAACGCCTTGAGCTTATCCACCCCCGCCAGCAGCTTGGCGCGCGAGTAGGCGGGCGCCACCTGTTGGCTCGCCATAGCCTTCACACGGAACAGCCAAGCCAACTGCATCGGGTTGGCGTCCAAGTGCGCGCGGGTCTTCTTCGCGCTGTGGCAGAGCTCAGGCTCCGCCGACATGTCCGGGATGGAGAAGAATGCGCAAAAGCGCTGCTCCAGCACATCGACGTTTTCGCTGGCACGGACCCAACCGCGGCGGAGCATTTCCCGCACGGGGAACTTGTCATACAGCCGAGCCTTGCGCGCGACGTTGTCGTTGGGGAGTTTGACCTTGGAGAGCTGATATTGACTTTCCAGATTCATCCAATAGTCGGGCGACATGCCAAAGGCATCGGCCAAACCCTTGGCGGTTTCGGGCGTGATGGCGCGTTTCCCAGCGATGATCTCGCTAATTAAGCGCGGCGGTCGGTCAAGAATATCTGCCAACTCTTGCTGGCTCCACTCCCGCGCTTCCAGCTCCTCCCGCAGGAACTCTCCCGGCGGGAATACTTCAGCGGGCACGCGTGCGTTCATGGTTTCTCCAGTTTTTAGTGATAGTCGACAATTTCAACAATTCCGATGACTTTGCAGGGGTGGTTGCCCCGAATTTCCAAAACTAACCGCCACTGCAAATTCAGACGTATTGAATGTTGTCCTTCTCTGTTTCCCTTGAGCTTTTCAAAGTTCAGCGATCTCACAGCCAGAAAGTCGCGCTCATCCCTGAAGGCACGAATCTGCTGCATCCGTTTTCGATAGGCACGCACGACCTCCTGTGAGTGCCCAGCCGTGTACTGGGCATCGGTCTCCAGGCGGTCAAGATCGTGATCGTCGAACTCAACTTCCATGCGCCGAGTCTAGGGCGAATCTCGCGTAGATGCAAGTCCATCATTACACGTAGTGTAAAGACGGACGTTTTAGGAAGCGCCGGGGCGTGCAGCGGTGCTCGCCGCCAGGCCTGCGAACCTGCGTGCGTATGGAGTCGAAGCCGACGGGCACCGATTCCATGACTGCTTTGAGGCAACAAGTCCTAAAGGCCCGTCACTGCGCAGGTACCTGCCCCGCTACTTAGCACGCTGTGGATGACCGCTTGCGTCGCAAGCGGCGAAGACCCCTTATCGCCGTTCGGGGGTGCAGGCGAGCGGCAGGTGCACGTGGTGCAACTAGACCAGTCCACCCGGCAACAGGCCTGGCTTAGCAGTCCCACCAATCTTCTGCATGCGACCTTCGATCAGAGCACACCTGCGGTTGCACAGCTTGCTGACGATGTATGCCTCGATCTTCGGACAGCAATGCCACTGCTGCCCTTACCCGATCGCAAGCCTGGGAACCTTGGGCTCCCCGTTACAGCCACACCGAGCCCTCGGTTCTGATCCCTTTCTTGCCGGACTTTCCGGGAGACATGCCGATTCGGTGACCCTACCCTTTGCTCTCGAAAACGCCACCCAAGGTCGTACTTCGAGAAGGCCCACCGATGCAATTCGCACTCTCCCTACCGCGAGAAATGTCGATGCCAGCTCCGATCGACCGCGACGTGCGCCCCCCGACCGTGCAGACAGGCATCTGGATCGAGGAGCACGGCTGGCTGCACAGCCTTTTCAAGTCCCCGGACAACACGTCGCCGAAGTTCCGCTTCCCCGACCTCCTGGGTGCCTGCGTCTCGCTGGCCTTCCGCGACATGCCAAGCCAGCGCCGCATCGTCGAGTACTTGGTGACCCAACTGACGCTGCGCAACCCGAGAACCGAACGCCGCAGCTGCGACATCTGGGCGGTGCAGTTCGAGCTCGTCATGGCGGCGCATCGCGCGCCCTGGAACCGGTTCCCGAACCCGATGTTCGAGCTCGACCAGATCACGACGGCATGCGTCGCAGTGGCCATGTCACTTCCCGATGGTGACGCGCTGGTCCTCGGCCAGGCTCGCCTCAACCTGCGGGACCGCGCATCGCGCTCGCGCGGCCTGGAGTGCTGACGTGATGCCTTCCATGTCGAGTCGTCTCGTGCAGTGCGCCGTTGCGGCAGGCATGGCGGCGCCGTCGATCTGCATCGCATGCTGGTCCGACGCCGAGCGGCTCTATGGTGTCTCGTCCCACCTGCTCTACGCCGTCGCTCGGGCCGAATCCGACCTGCAGCCGGGTGCCATGAACCTCACGCACCGCGCCCGGACAGGGACCTACGACATCGGGCTGATGCAGATCAACAGCAGCCACCTGCCGAAGCTGGCCAGCCTCGGCATCTCGGAGAGCGATCTCCTCGAGCCCTGCACGAACATCAAGGTCGGTGCCTGGCTGCTCGCCGACTCGTTCGCCAGGCGCGGTGTCTCTTGGGATGCCGTGGGCGCCTACAACGCGTCCTGTACGCAACTCAAGGGTGATGACTGTGCGGCGGCGCGCTCGCGCTACGCATGGCGCGTCTACAGGCGCTTGCCCGGTGAACAGGACAAGTCCCGGTCACAGCAGGCCGCACCTGCAAGTCGAACTCCCCCTGCGTCACCAGCACCCGCGCCGTTCATCCTGTCCACGAGGGTCGCGCGATGATGAGCCGCCTTGCGGACCTGGCTGTGTCCACGACGTTTGCAGGCAGCCTGCTGCTTGCCAACACGTCCTGCGCTACTCGCCATCCCGACGGTGCGGCCACGTCGGCGCCAAGGTCCGAGACTCAGGTGCCCGGCGTGCAGCGCCTGGTGCAGTTCTCATTCGGCACCCAGGCCGCGTTCGGCGTCTGCGTCGAACCTGCCTGTCCTACGGTCACGCCGAAGACATTGGCCATGGCAGGCGCTGCTCCGATGCAGGCTGTCGCTCATCGCGTTACCTCGACACCGGATGGAGCGCGCGAGTCCGATTTGCCGACCGAGATGGCGCCCGTGCCATCGCCTGCGCCTTCGGCTGCGGTGCACCCTGTCGACAAGGCGGTCTTCAACATCGTCGTCGTCTTCCCGTTTGCATCTGCCCAACTGACAGCGCCGGCCCGGACTGCCTTGTCCGCATCGATCCGCCACGCGCGCCAGTCAGAACGCATCGTCATCTCGGGCCGGACGGATGACGTGGGCAACGACGAAGTCAACGAGTCGCTCGCCCTGGCGCGAGCCCTTTCCGTCCGCAACTACCTGCGCGACCAGGCCCCCGACCTAGCCGCCGTGATCTCCATCGACGCCAGGGGCCGCTGCTGCTTCGTGGCGCCCAACGAGACGGAAGACGGCCGATCGAAGAACCGGCGCGTCGAGATCGCGTTCTTCTCCCAGCGAGGCGGCTGATGGATCGCCCTGTTCTCAAACCCCTCAGGCCCCTCAGACCCGCCCCGGTCCCTCCAGAGGTGCTCTTCGCCGACGCGCTCACGCGCGGCGCGACGCAGCACACCTCGGCATCCCCGGACTCCAAGCGAAGGATCCGTCCCGGATGGAAAGCAACCATCGTCCGGTCCGAATCCTTCGCCCGCCTCCGGGCCATCCAGAAATCCACGACCGACCCCGTGATCGACCTGAGCTACCTGGCGGACGCGTGCCTCCAGATGGCCCTGGACGTCGGACCCGAGGCCATCGTGCAGCGCGCGTTGTCGGGCCTGCAGCCCCCGCGCACCAAGCCCTGAACCCTCAACCTCGATGGAGCCAGCTATGACCGCAGACTTCCCTACCCTCACTGTGCCCGCGCCCGCGCCCGCGCCCGTGCGCTCGCGCAAGCACCTGACCGTCGCCAGCCTGCTGGCGTTCCTGACGCTGGGGCTGATGGCCGCCTTCCCCAGCCACGCACTGGACCTCGTGGCCTTCGTCGGTATCGGCGGGCCGCTGGCCGCCGCCCTCGGGCAACTCGCCGCCTTGGCTCCCGGGGTCAAGGCCCTGGTCGGCTTCGTGGGATTCGTCGTGGCCTTCATCAGCCTCGCCGCCCTGCGCAACTTCGGGCCAGTGCTGTTCTACCTTGGCATGGCCATCTTCGGCGCCGTGGGCCTGACGATCGCCGGCGCCATCCTGGGCGCGGTCATCTGAGCGCCGCTGTCCATCACTGTGCAATCGGGGGGGTGCGATGCAATCGGACACCTACATTCCGCGCCGACTCGATGACCAGTGGAAGCTGGGCTTCTGGGACGCCGACGTCGCATTCCCCTTCGTCTTTGCGCTCTTCGTGGGCTACCTGTCCAGCAGCAAGGTCGGCTTCGCGCTCTGCGCAAGCGTCGGCCTGTTCCTCAGCCGCTGGGTCTCGCGCACCAAGGCGGACAAGCACCCGGCGTTCGCGATGCACTGGGCGTACTGGGCCCTGCCGACCAATCCGCTGACGGGCCTGAGGGCCACGCCGCCCTCGCACCTGCGCCGCATGGTCGGCTGAACCTGCGGAACACGGACCATGGACTTCGAACGTCACCAGAACGACCTGCGCGTGCAGCGCAAGGCGAACCGAACGCTGGGCGCCATCGTCGCCCTGCTCTCGCTGTGCCAGTTGCTGTCGCTGGGCGTCATCGCCGGCATGGTCGGCAGCGAGCGAACCATCATCGTGCCGCCCAGCATCGACAAGACCTTCTGGGTGACGCGGGACAAGGCGAGCACCGAGTACCTGGAACAGATGGCCGGGTTCATGACCTGGCTGGTCCTCGACGTGTCGCCGTCGACCATCGACTGGAAGCGCAACGTGCTTCTCAACTACGTCGCGCCGGACCGGCACGCGGCGATGAAGACACAGATGGATCTGGAGGCCGATCGGCTGCGCAGCAACAACGCATCGACCTCGTTCCTCATCCAGCAGCTCACCGCCAATGACAAGGATCAGTCGGTCCTCGTGATCGGCCGCCTGCGCCGGCAGATCAACGGCAGCGATGTCGGCGAGCCCGAGACGCGGGCCTACCAGACCCAGTTCGAGTACACGGGCGGCCGTGTGCATGTCAGGACCTTCAAGGAGGTGCCCTATGGTCAAGCCAGCCAGGCCCATCAGACTCGCCTCGGCGCTCCTGATCCCCGTCCTGTGGTTCGCTGAGCCGCGGATCGCCGACGCCCTGCAGGTGGTCGAGGCCACCGACGGGGTGACGGTCGAAGCCGTGCTGGCGATCAAGGAGCCGACCCGCATCCGCATCGATGGTGCGTCGATCACGAACGTGTTCGGCAACATCTACTCGAGCAACTGCGGCGCAGCGGTCTCGACGCAGCCGGGCACCGGCAGCACACCCGTACTGCCTCAGACCAATCCGGCCGGCGAGATCGTGCTGGAGTGCGATGCGGACAAGGGCGAGATCTATGTCCGACCCGTCGGCGGCCTGGGCAAGCCGGTCAACCTGTTCATCTCCTCGCAGCACGCGACCTACACCTTGCTGCTGCGCCGGTCGGACACGCCCGCCGACACGATCGTCATCCGCGACAGGACGCCGCGGCAGGCACGGGCCGACCAGGGAGCGTCCTTGCCAGCTTCTCGTCAATCCATCCACATCCGCTCGCTCAAGGCGATGCTGGTGGCGATGGCTTCCGACAGTGTGCCGACCGACGTCCGCGTGGAGGAAGTCAACCGGCCGATCCAGCTGTGGGTCGAAGCCCGCTTCGCGATGACCCGCGTCTACGAGGGTCGCGGCCTCGTCGGCGAGCGCTACCTCCTCACCAACATCAGCAACCAGAACATGGTGCTGGCCGAGCAGGAGTTCGACCGTGAGACAGGCGGCGTGCTGGCGGTCGCGATCGAGAACCACAACCTGCGCCCGGGTGACAGCACGACGGTCTTCGTGATCCGTCAGGGTGGCTGACCATGGGCCCGAGCATCAGGGACCGCGCGTCCACGCTCATCGAGCGGATGTCCCCGCGCGCGCGTCAGTGGGCGACCATCGGCGCCATCTCGGCCGTGGCCGTCGGCGTGCTGTGGACCGTGTTCGCGATGGGTTCTGGCGACTCGCCGCAACGCAGCGCGGCCGTGGCGGGCGCCGGCGATCTGAAGCCGACCAACGTGGACCTGATGGCGCCTGGCGCGCAGGTGCGCGAGGTAGAGGCCTGGGTCGGCCAGGCCGGCAAGAAGCTCGCGCAGTACGAGAGCGAGCGCGACGACCAGCGACGCATCAACCGAGAACGCAAGGAGGCCGAGGACAACCTGATGCGGCGTTTTGCCGATCTCGAAGCCCGCCTGAAGGCCTCTCCGGGTGAACCGGCCCCGGCCGCCTCGGCGCCGAATGCTGCTGCCCCTGCCGCGGCGAACCGCCTCCCGCCGGATGCAGCACTCGCTCGGTCCGCGCTGCCACCTCCGCCGCCGCCACCGCTGTCGACGTCACGAGCTGGCATGCCGCCGGGCACGCCATCCCAGGTGCCGCCCTTCGGAATCGACGCATCCGCTGCGCCGCCACAGCCGACGCTGGTCCGGGTAGCGATCGCCCAGCCAAAGGCAAGCGATGCCGCCCCTGAAGGATCGGGCAAGGCGGCCCCTCAGACCATCGACACGTACCTCCCCGTGAGCTTCACGCGCGGGGTCCTGCTCGGCGGCCTCGATGCGCCCACTGGCGGCCAGTCGCAGACCAACCCGCACCCCATCCTGATCCGTCTGTCGGACAACTCGGTGCTGCCCAACCGTTTCCGGGCCGAGTACCGTGAATGCTTCGTCATCGCAGCCGGCTACGGCGACATCAGCTCGGAGCGCGCCTACCTGCGCACCGAGTCGCTCTCCTGCGTGCGCGCCGACGGCACGGCGCTGGAGGTGCGGATCCAGGGCAGCGTGTACGGTGAGGACGGCAAGGTCGGCATGCGAGGCCGCCTCGTCACCAAGCAGGGCCAGATGCTGGCCAACGCCCTGATGGCCGGCGTGGTCAGCGGCATCGGACAGGGCATCTCGACTGCGAACACCACCTACAGCACCTCGGCGCTGGGTCAGGTCGCGACGACCGGTGGCAGCGACGCGCTCCGGGCCGGCCTGGGCAGCGGTGTCGGCAAGGCACTCGATCGCCTGGCGCAGTACTACATCAAGTTGGCCGAGCAGACCTTCCCGGTCATCGAGGTCGATGCCGGACGCGAGATCGACGTCGTCATCACGAAGGGCGTGCGCATCGAGGGTGTCGATACCGCCAAGGCCTCTCCTACGTCCTATCCGCGGCGAGCCGACCCGGCCGAGCGCTACATGAAGGTCAACGATGATGAAGACTGAAGCCCTCATGCGCCTGTCCGGCGCAGCGATCACGACTGCCGCGCTCACCTTCCTGTCGGCAACGGTCCAGGCCGCACCGAACGCGCAGGAGGCGCGCTTCCTCGCCACGCTGCAGAAGGCGAATCCCGGCACGAGGTTCACCTCCGTGCAGCAGAGTGCGGTTCCCGGCCTCTACGAGGTGTGGATGGGGCCGAACGTCGCCTACGTTTCCGCGCGCAGCCCGCGCTACTTCATCTTCGGGCGCGTCATGGACACCGTCACCATGACCGACCTGACCGGCCCCAAGCTCGCGCTCGCCGAGCGCATGCGTGCCGACACGGAAGTTGCCGCCGGCGCGCAGTCGGTTGCAGTGGACAGGCTGCCGATCGCGGATGCGATCAAGACGGTGCGCGGCACGGGCAGCCGCAGCCTTTATGTCTTCAGCGACCCGGCATGCGGCTTCTGCAAGCGCCTCGAGCCGGAGCTGGAGAGGCTGCAGGACGTGACGGTCTACACCTTCCTCGTCCCGTTCCAGGGTCGCGCGCTGCCGCAGGCCGTGTGGTGTTCGGCGGACCGGACGAAAGCCTGGCACGACCTGATGCTGCGCGGCGACGCAACTGCACTGGGTACCCAAGCCGACTGCACGACGCCGCTGGACCGCAATCTCCAACTCGCCCGGCAGCTGAGGGTCAACGGCACACCGACGCTGCTCTATGCCGACGGTCTGCGCACCGACGGCTATGTGGATGCGCAGGAAGTGGAACGCCGACTCGCCACTGCCGCGGGACGAAGCGGGGCGCAGGCGTCGGCCGGGACCGCGCAAGTCCAGGAGAAATCGCCATGAAGCTCCGCACCGACCCGTCCGCTGTCTGCGTCACTACGCTCTGCGCCGCGCTGCTTGCCGGCTGTTCCAGCATCACCGGCCTGGATGGTTCATCGCAGTACGCCTGCAAGGCGCCCGAAGGCGTCAAGTGCGACTCGGTCTCGGGCAACTACTACAACGCCCTCCAGAACAACCTGCCCGCGCAGCGCAAACCGACGGGCGCAAGAAGCCCGTCGGGCCTGCCGGAACCACAGGGCGCTCCTGCAGTCCGGAGCACTGCCCGCTCTGGCCCGGCATCGATCCCAACCGCGATCGGCGCCGGCGCCGCTGCCGAGGGGTCCACCTACCTGGCCACGCCGCTGCGGGCAGGTCCGCGCGTACTGCGGCTCTGGATCAAGCCCTGGGAGGACGCCGACCGCGACCTCAATGGCGAGAGCCTGGTGTACGTCCAGATCGATAACGGACGGTGGCTGGTCGATCACGTGCAGCGCCAGGCGCGCGATGCCTATGCGCCGATCCGGCCGACCCGACTTCCGACCTCGGCCGGCAAGGGTCCGTCACTTGACGCCCGGGACTCCGACACACGGCCCCATTTGCAGCAGCTGCAACAAGGCCAGGCCGCGCCCGAGGACGGATCGGCGGTCGCCCAGGCTCTGCGTGCACTCCAGGCGCGGCCCGCCACCCCTCCGGGCAACTGAGCATCGACATCGGGAGCACACATGCTGGCCACACTGCGCACAAGCCTGTTCGGCGAGGAAGGTGCCACCGAAGGCTTCACGGGCCTCTTCGGCCTGGGCGGCAAGGACGAGTCTCCGGCAGACCAGTTTGCCAGTTGGCTGCCCTACGTCGCGTACCTCGACGAAGAACAGCTCTTCGTCAATCGCGACGGCATCGGCTTCCTGCTGGAGATCATGCCGCAGTCGGGGGCCGACGACCGTATGGTCGAGGTCCTGATCTCGCTGTATGCCAACTGCCCGGCCGCCACCGGCATCCAGTTCCACCTGTTCGCATCACCGCACATCCGCCCCCAGTTGCGGCGCTACGCGAACCTGCGCATGGAAGACGCCGACCAGTTGAGCAAGGCACAGCGCTGGGGCCGGCCCGCCCGCAACGACAACCTGTTCCGGGTCCTGGCCCGCCGGCGCTTCGACCACCTGACCGCAGGCGCCCAGGACTCCCTGACGCAGGGCTTCCACTACACGATGCGGGACTTCCGGCTGATGATGAGCGTCACCCTGCAGGGCGACCCGTCCAACGTCGCACGCCGCGAGGAGATCGTCTCGCTGCGTGACGGCATGTCGACGACCCTGCGGTCGGCCTCGCTGCCGAACCGCGTCTGCGACGCCGCCGACCTCATCAACTGGTGCTCCCTGTTCCTGAACCCCGACCGGATCACGAACACCCACGCACCCGATCTCCACTACGACGACGGCCGCGAGATCCGCGACCAGATCGTCGATCACGACACGATCCAGGATGCGAGGGCCAACGGCCTGCACCTGTGGAAGGAAGGTGGCGACGCCGGACTGGATGTGCGCTTCTTCTCGATCAAGTCGTTCCCCGAACGCTTCGGCCTCTGGCAGATGGGGTCGCTCATTGGCGACCTGATGCAACCGGCGCTCCAGTACAACGCCCCGTTCCTGCTGACCATGGGCGTGCACGTCCTGGACCCGAACGCGACCCGGACCACGGTCACCGCCAACCACGTGCGGGCCACGCAGAACGCGGGCAGCAAGATGGCGGTGGTCATGCCCGATGTGGGCAAGAAGGCCCGCGACTGGACTGCCGCCGCCGACGTGATCGATGCCGGCGGCGCCATCGTGAGCCTGTATCACCAGCTCGCCCTGTTCACGCAGCCCGACAGGGCGGTTCAGGCCCAGGAGACTGCCAAGGCAATCTGGCGCGCACGGGGTTTCGAGCTGAACGCCGATGTGTACATGCACCGGCAGGCCCTGATCGCGAGCCTGCCGATGACGATGTCGCCCCGCTTCCACGGTGATCTCCGCAAGATGCGCCGTGTCACGCGCAAGACCATGGGCAACGCCATCCATCTGGCGCCGCTCATCGCCGAATGGCGCGGCACGCGCACGCCCACGATGCTGTTCGGCGGACGCCGGGGCCAGCTGATGACGCTGGACGTCTACGACAACGACCTGGGCAACTACAACTTCGCCGTCATCGGCGCGCCAGGCTCCGGCAAGTCGGTCCTGATGAACGAGATGGCCTGGTCCTACCGCTCGATCGGTGCCCGGGTGTGGATGCTGGACCTCGGCCGCTCCTTCGAGAAGCTCTGCAAGAAGGCGGGCGGCACCTACATCGAATTCCGGTCCGACTCGAAGATCAACCTCAATCCGTTCAGCGTCGTCACGGACGAGTGTGTCGCGGCCGATGGCACGGTGGAAGGGGGCATCAACGAAGACATCGACATGCTCAAGCCGGCGCTGGCCAAGATGTGCTCCATGGGCCGGACGCTCGAGGAAGTGCAGCTCAAGGCCCTGGGGGCGATGGCGCTCAAGCTCTACAAGGAATACGGGCGCGATCTGACGATCACCGGCCTGCGTGACGCCTTCAAGACCGGCAGCATGCCCGAGCTCGGCCTGAACGGCGATCAGCGCGTCAAGGACCTGGCCGTCATGCTGAACCCGTACACCCGCGACGGCGAGTACGCCCGCTTCTTCGAAGGCCGCAACAACATCGACTTCTCGAACGACTTCATGGTCATCGAGAACGAGGAGCTCAAGCGCAAGCCGGAACTGCACGCCGTCGTCAACATCCTGTTGATGTACCAGATCACGGGGCAGATGTACCTGTCCCGCGACCGCAAGAAGGTGCTGTTCATCGACGAGCTGAAGCAGCAACTCGGTGACATCGGCTCGGACGACCCGGTGAAGGCCGCCGTCGTCGAGGAAGCCGCGCGCCGGGCACGCAAGTACGGCGGCGCGCTCGGCACCGCGACCCAGAGCGCCGACGACTTCTACGGCTCGGCCCAGATGGAGGCGGCGCTGAACTGCTCGGACTGGGTCTTCCTGCTGCGCCAGAAGGCCGAGTCGATCGAACTACTCGGCCGGCGCGGCCGCATCACGATGGACGAGTCGAAGAAGCGACTGCTGCAGTCCCTGCGCACCGAACCCGGCGTCTTCTCGGAGTGCTACGTGTCGTCCCCGGTCGGCGAGGGCGTCGCACGCAACATCCTCGACCCGTTCAGCCATCTGCTGTTCAGCAACAAGCTGGAGGACAACGCGCCGCTGGACGAACTGCGCAGCGCTGGCCTCTCGATCGACGACGCCATCACCGAACTGCTTCGCCGCCGGGGGCACAGCGTATGAAGCAGACACTGCTCGGTGGCGCCATGACGGTGTGCGTCTCCGTGCTCGTCACGGCCTGCGGCCTGCTGGCCTACGACCGCCTCGTGGTGCGGCCTGCGCAGGTCATCGGGGTGGTCGATGTCGCCGAGATCTACCGGCTCAAGGAAGCCGAGTTCGCCGCTCTGATGACGCGCGGCAACTCGGATGCGGACCGGCAGCAGGCCATGGACCTGGCGACCAGCTTCGCGCGGCGGCTGCCCCGGGCACTCGAGGAATTGCCCGCGGACTGTCGCTGCCTCGTGGTGCTGAAGAGCGCAGTGGCCGGGCCTACTGCACGCACGCTCGATCTGACGCCAGTGCTGAAGACCAAGGTGGATGCTCGATGAACGCCACCACACGCCCCGGTCTGCGCCACGGCAGATTTCTGGCCTGGCTGGGCGCCGGTGCCCGAACAGTGATCGCCGACGCCAGGCGGCACCGGCTGGTGTTCGTCGCCTTCGGTGCTATCTGGGCACTGGCGCTGACCCGCGTCTTCATCCACCACACGCCGATCCTTCCCGTCCTCTTCAACTGGACGGCCAGCCTCCCCTACCGGATCGTCGTGGTCGATCACGGGCCCATGCCGCTGGCGCGCGGCGACCTCATCGTCTACGCCTTCGATGGCGAAGCCGCGGAGCGCGACTACCCGGGCCTGAAGCGACAGCCCTTCTTCAAGCGGATCGTCGGCGTCGCTGGCGATGTGGTCACCGTCGACGGTCGCGACGTGTTCATCAACGGCCTGCAAGTGGGCCGGGCCAAGACCCACACCTTCGACCGCCGGCCGCTGGACCCGATTGCGCCCACTGTCATCCCGCCTGGCCATGTCTACGTGCAGGGCACCAGCGCCGACAGCTTCGATTCGCGCTACCGCAGCAGTGGCTTGGTCAGCACGGCTGACGTCGTGGCGCGAGTGCGGCCGCTGCTCTGAGGAGAACGTCGTGAGCCTTCTGACACGCGCCGCCTTGCTGTTTGCCATGCTGTCGATCCTGACGACCCCGGCACCCGCGCATGCCCAGGGCGACACCGCGGCGATCGAAGGCGACCTGCCGATCGAGTCCTACCTGTCCCTGCTGTCCCAGGTCGCCCCTGCAGCGCGCGACGGTGCAGAGGCTTACATGGCGGCATTCCGCAAACGCTGCGGCCGTGCCCTGCAGACCGTCGAACTGCGCCGCGCCTTTGCCGAAGGCAGCGGCGATCCCACCCTGATGGCGATGGTGCGAGCCACCCATCAGAAAGACACGGCGGCCGTGCAGCGCTTCGGCGCCACGATCGCCTGCCCCAGGGGCTGAGATGCGCTGGCGCACCGTATCGGTCAGGGCTGTGGCCATCGGCTGGGCCCTGGTCGCGTGCGGTCTGGGCCAGGCCGAGAACCTCGGCAGGATCGGCCCGACCTACCCCATCGCCGAGCAGAACCTTCTCGACCACATCATGACTCGGCTGCGTGAGAAGGAGCGCAGCGGAGAACTCGCGAAGTTCGAGCAACTGGCCCGGGCGCGGGCCAGCGAGTCCGTGCTGAACCCCAAGCCCGTGCCGGGCCTGCGCCTCAGCGAGGTGCCGCGCACCTACTACTTCGATCCGAGCTTCACGCTCGATCGAAACGTCGTCGACGAGACCGGCGCCGTGCTGTTTCCGGCCGGCCTGCGCAAGAACCCGCTCGACGTGGTGTCCCTGTCCAAGCACCTGCTGTTCTTCGACGCCCGTGACGCACGCCAGATCGCGAAGGCGCGGGAGCTGATCGCGCGCTACCAGGGCCGCGTCAAGCCGATCCTGGTCGGTGGCAGCTACATCGACCTCATGAAGGCCTGGAACACGCCTGTGTACTACGACCAGGAGGGAACGCTCGTCCGCAAGCTGGGCATCACGGGCGTCCCGGCCATCGTCTCGCAGGAGGGTTCCAGGCTGCGCATCGACGAGGTGACCGTGCGATGAAGACCGCTCTCAGACCCCTGCTCTGTGCCCTGCTCTGCCTGGCATCGTTCTGCGCTCCGGCTGCGTCGATCGCCACATGCACGGGGCGCTTTCCGAATCCGATCACCGATATCTGCTGGTCCTGCATCCTGCCTCTGTCGATCGGAGGCGCCACCATCGGCAACTTCGGTGGCCAGGAGGACAACGGGAACCCGGGTACGCCGGTCTGCAGTTGCGGCGTCAACCCGACCATCGGCCTGTCGGTGGGCTTCTGGGAGCCCGCCCGCCACGTCGAGGTCGTGCGCAAGCCCTTCTGCCTGCCATCTCTCGGCGGCCTGAACCTCGACCCCGGCATTGCCGCACCGGAAGCTGCACGTTTCACTCGCCCCGAGGGCGATGGCGACGGTGGCAGCTTCTACCAGGCCCACTTCTACGTGAACCCGGTCCTGTACTGGCTCGAGGTCGTGACCGACTTCCCCTGTCTGGAACGCGGCAGCTTCGACCTCGCGTATCTGACCGAGGTGGATCCGCTGTGGAACGACGATGAACTGACGTTGCTGCTGAACCCGGACGCCGTCCTGTTCGCGAACCCGGTGGCGATCGCAGCCTGTGCTGCCGACTGCGTGGCCGCGACCGTGGGCTTCGGCCTCAACACCCTCTTCTGGTGTGCTGGCTGCCAGGGCGCCATCTACCCGATGGACGGCCAGGTCCCGTACCACGTGGGCGGCGTGCGTTCAGCCGCCCTGCTCAGTCAACGCCTCACAGCAAAGATGCACCGCGAGCTGCTGGCCTGGGGATGGCACGGCACGCCGGGGCTCTGCGGGCCGTACCTCGAACCGATCATGGACAAGACGGCCTACAAGACCCAGCTGACTTACCCGACGCCCACCACCGACAAGATCGACGGCAAGTGCTGCCAGCCCTTCGGCCGAACCACCGTGCTGTGGGGCGCCGGCAAGGAGTTCCCGGTCCGCGGCGAGGACTTCGCCTTCATGCTCTTCCGAAAGAGGAACTGCTGTGTGGGCTACTGACCGCACCGCGTCCTGGCCCCAGCGCGCGCGCAGCACCTGCATGGCAGGCCTGTGCGCGATCCTGCCGATCTCGTCGAGCGCACAGCCTGCGCAAGCTCCGAAGCCGATCGTCTCCGAGGCCGATGTCGCGCGAGCGGCGAAGTCGCAGCCGGTGATCACCGACCAGGACATCGAGCGGGCAGCGAAGAAGAACCGCATGCCCACCGTCGCAGAACTGGCCCGCGTGCCAGTGCCGGCGGCCCCGAGGCTCGATGCCCTGCCCCAGCCGCTGACCCAGCGGCGGATCGATCTCGGCGCGATCGCGAAGGGCTACGAGGCGATGGGCCAGCCGGCGCCCGGCGCGGCCACCATCAACGAGGCGCCGGCTCTGCTGGTGTTCGTCAGCTTCTCCATGCCCGACGCGACCCTGGCCCGGCTCGTCGACCAGGCCGCCCGCGCACGGGCGACGCTGGTTCTTCGCGGGCTTGTGGATGGCTCGCTGCAGAAGACCGTCCTGCGCGCACAAGCCCTGATCGGGCAGCGCAAGGTCGGCTTCCAGATCGATCCGCAGGCCTTCGACAGGTTCTCGATCTCCGCCACACCGACCTTCGTGCTCCTGAAGGCGGGAGCCGTCGCAGCGCCGTGCGCCGCCGGTACGTGCTTCCCGGCATCGAGCTTCGTGGCGGCCGCCGGCGACGTCAGCATCGACTACGCACTCGAGTACTTCAGGCGTACGGCGCCGTCGTTCAGCCGGGATGCCGGGGTCGTGCTTGCGGCGCTGAAGAAGGGGCAGCCATGAAGTTCAGACGCTTCGTCGTGTGGCTGATGATCTCCTCGTTCTTGCTCGCGCGGATCGAGGTTTTCGCCCAGTCGCATGAACAGGGAGTGGCCGCCGGCACGGCCGCCAACGCAGTGATCCGGGGACTGGTCAACGCACCCAGCGCCACCGCGGTCGTGCCCGGCTACACGAATGCGCCTCCGGAGACCGCCTACGCCGGCAGGCCGAGCCTGGGCGCCGACGCCAATGCCAAGCTCGCCGCGTGTGTACTGACACCGAACGACCCGACCTGCCAGGCGCTGCGCACCGCGGTCAACTCGGCCAACACGCCCCGTCCAGCCATCGGTGCGAACGACCCGGCCGTGGCCGCCGCGAGTCGCATCGCACGCAATCCTTCGATCGATCTTGGCAGCCTGGCCGCGTACTACAGCGGTTGCACCACCAGCGAAGTCGCCACGCCTGCCGGCACGACCACGAAGCTCTGCCAGATCTACAGCGGCATCGGCAACTTCACGACTCGGCGTGATCTGAGCGTCGAGGTCGAACTCGTTCCGAGCTGCACCGCTGGCGACTGGTTCGCTCATGGCGAAGCCCACCGCAATGGCGCCGACTACATGGTTGCCGACGCCCAGTGCCGTATCCGCGCCGACAACCAGCAGCGTTTCCGGCTATATGCGGCCGGTGGACGCGGCGCATGCATCGGGTGGCAGGAGGTGGACCTGCCGACCGATCCGATCACAAGCCCTCGTTTCGTCACGGACCTCTCCCCCCACTGGGCCGGCTACTGCTGGAGTCCGTTCAAGGTCGTGCTGGCCGCAGGATCGGGCTGCACGGCGGGCAACTGCAACTACCAGTTCCAGTTCGGCACCCCGATATACGCCTGCCCTGCCGGCAGCGTGAGTGGCAACACCCTCAACGCCTACTGGGATGGCGAGAACCTGTCGCCCGGTCCCGCCGACCAGTGCTTCACGGTCTCCGCTCCGGACCCCGACTCGGGCTGCACCGCAGGATCGACCCCGGTCTTCTCCGACACGGGCATGCAATGCGCGGCCTCCACCGGCGGCGCGACGCTGACAGGTGCATCCGGCTGGACCATCCCGCTGGCCTTCCAGCGCCCGACGATGAACCAGATCGAGACCGACGTCTGGGTCGACAAGAGCGCGGCACTTCAACCCGGCGGCCGCTGCACCGTGACGACGGCTGACCGGTGCATCGACGGACCCGGCACCAAGATCATCGACGGTCGCGAAGTGACGCGGGACTGCTGGTCCTACGAAAGAACCTTGACCTGCACCGGCGCAGCACCACTCGACGAGTGTGCGCCGCTGGTGGCGCAGGGTTGCACGCCGGGCGCCAGCACCTGCACACGGACCCACCCCGTGACGGGCGTCTGCGAGGTCCGGCAGAACAGCTACAGCTGCCCGTCGGCAGCCCAGACCGTCACGACCGCCTCGAACTGCCCCAGCAACGTGTTCTGCCTGGGCGCGAGCTGCTTCAACACCAGCTACACCAACGACGCGGACTTCGCCCGGTCGATGTCGATGCTGGAGGCCAGCCGCGAGGCCGGCGTGTACCTCGACACCAACCTGATGCAGGTCTTCAAGGGCGAGGCCAACCGCTGCCGCGACAAGCTGCTGAAGAACTGCTGCTACTCCGACGGCGCCGGCCGCGGCATGACGAACCAGAGCGTCTTCGGCAGCGGCACGCGCCTGGTCTACGACATCCTGATGAACTCCGAGAACAGGGAGTTCGTCATGCAGGGCATGAGTGCCCTGCTGACGAGCGCCGGCTTCAGCGGCACCTTCAGCACCTACGGGTTCACGATCGCTGTCAACGGCGCGGCGCTCCCGGCGGGGTCCACAGTCCTCTATTCCTCTTCCGCGGTAGCGGGCGAAGGCGTCGTGGTCGCGTTCGACCCCTGGTCCTTGGTGATCGCCGTGATCATCTACGTCATCCTGTCGATGATGGCGTGCAACGAGGAGGAGGGCCGCCTGGCGCTCAAGGAAGGCGCGAGCCTGTGCCACAGCGTCGGCACCTACTGCTCGTCGTGCCTGCGCGTGCTGGGCATCTGCGTGTCCTGCGTCGAACGCACGACCTCCAAGTGCTGCTTCAACTCGATGCTGGCGCGCATCGTCAACGAGCAGGGGCGTATCCAGGTCGGCAAGGGCTGGGGCGGATCAGAGAGTCCGGACTGCAGCGGGTTCACCGTCGCGCAACTCCAGTCGCTCGACTTCGCGGCGATGGACTTCACCGAGTTCTATGCCTCGCTGGTGCCGACCAGTCCGAACGTGGCCACCCTGCAGACCAACAGCGCGTCCCGCGTTCCGGCCTGCTATTACGGCCAAGGGAGGTGTCAGTGAAGTCCATTCTCGCCCTCGTGGCCATCGTCTCGCCCCTGGTCGCAGGCGCGCAGAGCGGTTCAACCCGCGTGCCCGTCGATGACGTTCGCGTCCTGCTCATCTCCGCCATCGATTCGCCCACAGGGCAGGCGCAAGGCGTACTGACCGGCCAGATGGCCAGTCTCATCACCGACCGCTTCAAGGCAGCTGGGCCGATCCTCATCGACGTGACCACCGAGCGCCGTTACCGCCAGCCGGGATGCAGCCGTCTGAAGCTGACCTTCTCGCAGGACGGCGTCAACCTGCCGGGTGCATCCGGCCCCGAGCGCAAGACCGTCGACATCGGCCTGAACTACTGCCGCGACGGCACGCCCCCGAAGTCGCTTTCCTGAGGTGCACCCATGCGTACCGTGCTCATCGGCCTTGCCATCGTTCTCGTCGCGCATCCGGCGCTGTCGCAGCAGCAAGGCCCCGATACGGCGGCCCCGTCCGCCAGCGCGGCGCCTGCCGGGTCGATCTTCTGGGGCGACTACCGGCGCGGCTGGCACTTCTACGAGGACCCGGAACCCGAGGTGATCCCGCCCCAGAAGCCCCGACCTCGGGCGAAGGAGGCCACCGCGGAGAGCCGCCCGCCCGAGCTCGTCGAATTCGCACGCCTGCAGAAGCGCCTGGAGGACTACCGGAACATCGCCATCATCCGCCCCACCGAGGCCAACGTCCGCCGCTACATGGAACTCGAGGCGAGCGTGGTGCGCCAGGCGTCCTACTTCTCCGAGGTCGCGCAGCGGGTGGCATGGTCGACGCCGGACCTCGACATGACGCTACAGGGCCGCCCTGTCAATGCGCGCGGGATCGAGGTCTTCGACCGCGAGCAGGCCCAGACCCGCAACCAGTCCCTGGCAGCCCTCGCCCGGACGCATGTCCTGTTTTTCTTTTTCCGCTCGGACTGCCCGTACTGCCACGCGTTCGCCCCGACGCTCGAGGCCTTCCAGGCCCGCCACGGCATCCAGATCGTGCCGATCAGCGTTGACGGCGGCGGCCTGCCGAACTTCCCGCAGTACCGCCGCGACAACGGCATCTCGCGCACGCTGCAAGTGACGCAGGTGCCGGCGGTGTTTCTGGCGGAGCCTTTCACCGGGAAGATCACCCCGATCGGCTTCGGCGTGCTGTCCGAGTCACAGCTGATCGAACGCATCGCCACGGTGACGGCGCCGGGCGCCGATGCGCTGGTGCCATCGGTCACGCGCCAGGTGTCCTTGAAGTAGGGAGCCCTTTCATGCAAGCCAGCCTCCTCCGCAAACCCGTCGCCGCCCTCTGCGCACTGTCTTTGCTCGTGCTCCAGCCGACCGCCCACGCCGGTGACCTCAACACGGAAGTCACGAACATGTTCAACAACCTCGGAGCGGTGGGCAACTACACGGCACCAGGTGCCTTCAAGGGCCAGACTTTCAACACCTTCACGGGGGGCAATCTCTACCTGCGCTCCCCGAACAAGACCTACCAGCTCGCCGCCATCCAGTTCCCCTCGGCCAAGGGCGGCTGTGGCGGCATCGACCTCTTCGGCGGCTCCTTTTCCCACATCTCGGCCGCGGAGTTCCGCAACATGCTGCGCAACATCACCGCGGCGCTGCCAGGCATCGCGTTTCAGCTGGCACTGGAGTCGGTGTCGCCGTTGCTGGGCGGGCTGACCAAGTGGGCGAAGGGGCTGGAGACCTGGATCAACAACGCCCGGGTGAACTCGTGCGAGACCGCTACCGCACTCGTGTCCTCGGCCGCCGAAGCGATGGGATACGACTCGCAGCGATCCTGCGCCAAGCTCGCCATGCAGATGGGACTCGAAGCGGACATCGACGCCGCCATGCGGCGCTGTGCATCGGACAGCCCCGGCATCCTGGCCTCGGCCCGCACCAGCGCCGATCCGAAGATCAGGGCCCAGGCCCCGTTCGTGGGCAACTTCACCTGGAAGGCGCTCAAGAACATCGACACGCTCGATGACGCCGCAAGGGAGATGGTCATGAGCGTCGTCGGTGCCCTGATTTTCTACCCACAGGACTCGAACCGCGATCCCGACTACATCGGTCCGAGCATCACCACGGTGGCCCAACTGCTCTATGGCCAGTCGGACGCTGCCGGTGGCAACGTCAACGTGCAGCTGCTCCGCTGCAACAACTACGCCGACTGCGACGTCGTCTCGCGCACGAACGCCAATGCCCACGAGCCGTTGACGAAGAAGGTCGAGAACGTGATGCGCAGCATCTCGGACAGCATCCTCACGCGCGCAGCCATCCCGAACAACTCGGTCGCGGTCGGGTTCGTGAACAGCACCAGCATCCCGGTCTGGAGGATGCTGTCCATCGGCAACACCATTCCCGGGTCCGGTCTGTCGGAAATGATGATCGGCAACTACCGCGAGGTCATCGCCGCCGACTACGCCTTCACGTTTCTCAACCAGTTCGCGAACGTCGCACTGTCGGCGCTGATGAAGCAGCACCTGCTCAATCTTGAGCAACAGAAAGCCGCGAATCGTCAGCGCGAGGATGTGCACAAGTTCCTGGGCAGGCTGCAGCTGGAGCAGTCGAACATGTACAAGAAGGTGGTTTCCGTGTCGACCGTCGCCACCGATCTTGAACGGCTCGAGCGCAACCTGCGATCCAACATGTCGACGCACGTGCTCGACATGCTGGGCCACTCGCACCGCGGCATTCAATAGGCGCCACGGCACCGTCGGGGATTGCTGCAATGTGGGAGATCTACGCCTATCACAACACCGAGAGCCTCGCCGGCATCTTCAATGCCATCGCGGCCATCGTTGCATCGGGAACGTACCTCAGCGCCATTGCGGCGGTCGCCTTCTGCGGCTTCGTCGCGGCACTGATCGCCTACATGTTCTCGCCGGAGAAGCTCCAGGGCTGGAAGTGGATCATCTCTGTCGTGCTCGTCTACGGCGTCCTGTTCGTTCCACGCGTCACCGTCGGGGTCGTCGACAAGACAGGGGGCACACCGGTGCGCGTGGTCGCGAACGTCCCCTTCGGCATGGCTGCACTCGGCGGCCTCACGAGTTCGATCGGGAACTCGATCACCGAGTTGTTCGAGACAGCCTTCCAGACGCTGCCGGGGCCAGCAGCCTTGCCAGCCGAGCTCTCCTACCAGCAGAACGGCCTGATGTTCGGCAGCCGCCTGATCCAGGAGACACGCCGGGCCTCGATCCCGGACCCGGCTGTCCGGACGGACCTCGTCAACTTCGTCAGCAACTGCACCACGTTCGACATCGCCGATGGCACCATCTCACCGGCGGCCTTCTCGTCGTCTGCAGATCTCTGGGCGACGATGGCCGCCACGAACCCGGCACGCTTCAGCATCATCACGACAGCGGCGGGCGTCACCACGAACACCTGCGACCAGGTCTACGCGTCGATCGGCGCGCGCCTGCCAGCGCAGATCACCGACCTGACAGGCAAGTTGGGCTTGCGCCTGAACCCGAGCCTGGCTGCTGTGGCCGCCCAGGCCGCCGTGGTCAACCAGATCCCGCAGGCCTACATCCGTGGCCAGATAGCAGCAGCCGCGGCAACGGCTTCGGACCTGATCCGCCAGAACGCCATGATCAATGCGATCAACGATGCCGGGGAGATGGGCTGCCAGAAGATCAACGATCCGTCCTGCATGATGCTGGCCACCGGGCGTGCAGCGGCGGTGGCTTCACAGAACGCCGCATGGATCAATGGCGCCAAGATTGCCGAGCAGGCCCTTCCGGTCGTTCGCAACGTGGCCGAGGCGATGTGCTACGCGGTGTTCCCCCTGATCGTGTTGCTCCTCTTCCTCTCCTCGGGTCGCAACACCCTGCTCATGCTGGCCGGGTATGCATCAGCACTGATCTCGATCCAGCTCTGGCCGCCCCTGTTCGCCATCCTCAACTACATGGCGTCCATCTATGCCCAGCTCGACCAGGCCGCGGCTGCCGAAGTCGGTGGCGGGGTCAAGGCACTCGCCCTTCAGACCTCCTCGCCGATCTACTCGAACGCCGTGTCATCGCAGGCTGTGGTTTCGTACCTCATCATCGGCATTCCGATGCTGGCCTACTCTCTGGCAAGCAGGCTCGTCAACTTCGGCAGCGCGATCATGGGTGGTCTGCAGGGCCTGCAATCTGCATCCCTCAGCGGGAATGCGTCCGCCGCCGCCGCCGCAGGTAACGCGAGCATGGGCAATGTGTCCATGGATCAACGGGTCGTGAGTCCTTCGACTTCGAACCCCTGGGTTTCACGGCAACAGGACATGGACGGGAACTGGTTGACCACAACCGGCTCTGGTCAGCAGGCAGTCTCGTACCTGCGCAATGAGGGCGCCGTGTCTCGAGTCGTGTCATCCCGTGTCAGTCAGAGTGCTGTCTCGGAGGCTTCCCGTGCCGCCGAGTCGGCACGCTCTGATGTGGTGTCGGCCAGCAGTGAACTGTCATCAACCTTGGTTGAAGCCATGTCGCGCACGACATCGCGCTATCAGTCCTCGAATCGAACAAGTGGACAATCAATTTCCAGTGTCGAAGAGCTTGGAAAGTCGGCCGACAGCCTGCGCACCATCTCCGAACAAGTTGCCAAGAGCACCGGTCTCAGCTCCTCGCAGGTCTCGCAGATCGCATTCCAGCTTTCAGGAGGGATCGGCACTCCTGGCATCAGCCCGATCAGGGCCAATGCCTCAGGCAACGCCGGAAAGTCCTACAGCTCCAATTTGACCGAGCAACAACAGAAGGTTGCATCTGAACTCACAAACGATCAGCTAAGGCAGTTTCGATCCTTCGCGGATCGTGCGACTCGAGATCAAACGTTCGCAAGTGCTCTCGGTGCTGAGAGTCGCGAAGGACGGGAACTCGCGTCTCGCCTCTCCACAGCCACCACCCGGGTTGACTCAGCACAGTCGGTGTTTGCCGAGAGACAGGCCGTGGCGAAACGGTTGTCTACTGCATATGAGTCAGGGGAGGCTCTGTCCATCGACTTGGCTCAGCTGCCAGCGAACTCCGATTTCATGCGCCGCTACCAACGCTTGGCAGCAGAGTACGGATCCGACAGTCTTGCGCTGCAGGCGGCCATGGCCAGCGAACTTGCCACGCGCGCCTTGCCGCCAACGAGAAACCAAATGGGTTCCACTGCGCTCCCAGCCACCTTTGAAGATGTTCAGAGGGCCAGAGAAGCCGATCTGCAGGATCCCGCCTTCGCTGCATCAAGGGTTGACTCTGCTGATCGATCGAACGACCGCGCTGTGTCCCCGAGGATGAGTGGCGAGACTCTCGGCCCACCCGAATTGCCAACAGCTCTGAGCGGCATTCGGCGCGATGTAACGGCACACGCTGCAGAAGCTTGGCAAAGGCAATCTGCTGCCGAAACTTTCGACCAGCGCAATGAGATAACTCGAAATCCAGATGGCACTATCGGATCACGGCGCTCGCAGGCCATGAGCAATGCTCGCCAACTTCGCGACGACGTAGCAAACATCGCTGAACAGGCGCGCGAAGTCATGAGGGACGGTCCTGGCCAGGCCAGCGCTGCCGCCCAAGCGGCCAAGGAGCGCATCGCCAAATCTCAGCGCGCTCAAGACATCGCCGCGACGGCTGAAGTTCCGACGATGCTTCCCAAAGGTGGCAAACGGCGTCCCAACTAGGACTGGAAGCGCCGCACCCTCAGATGCGGCCCTGTGCACCCGGCGTCGGATGATTCTCCGCGTCAAACACGTCGCCCTGGAACCGATGAACTCCATTCTCGTCAAAGAACGGGCGATTCTCAGCACTGGTAGCGCTCCGAAGGTCAGGGTCGACTTCCTGCGCCGCAGCCCAGTTGCGACTCGCAACCCACATGACCGCCGCTGATGCGCCGCCCCAGAATACAAAGAAGAAGCCCATGACGAACGCACCTCTGTCGGTCACCGTGGCAGCCGCGAGACCGCCGACCACTACAAAGGCCAAAAGGACAGTTCGTACGCGGTTCACTGCGGGCTCCATCAAGGTTGTCGGCTCGTCAGGCGAGCAGTTGATCGCCTTCCCTTGAGGCCAATCTTTATACTCGTCCGGCGATGCTGTCAAGGAGACCAGAATGCTTGATCGCAGCCTGCTCACGGCGTGTTTGGCCGCCTTCCTGACTGCCTACCAGTCCCCTGCGTACGCCGTTGCCCTTCGACCCGGCAAGGTCACAGATGCAACGGTTTGCGATCTGGCGCCGAACACGATTGGGTTCCTTGGAGGTTCTCTGCTCATCCCAGCAGCAGCCGCAAAGCGCGACCAGGTCGATGCGTACTTTCGCCTGTCCGCCTCGTTCGTTGCCCAGAAGTGTGCCGACGGCCAGATCCTGATTCTGCAAGGCATGTCCGACCTCGCAGTCGCAGCTGAATCTCTGGTTCAACTCGCGAACTCAGCTTGTGCTGTTGCCACAGTCGTTCGATCGGAGGTTTCTATCCCGTTCCTTGGTGGTTCGGAGCCGGGGTTTGAATTGCGCTGCCCGATCACGAAGAGGAACGCGCTCGGTGCGCACCTTGGCGAACTCGAACGTGCTGATCCGTTGGAATCGCTCAAAGCCCGACTCCAGGGAGCTGCTCGCGTCGAGAGCGTGCCAGCGCCTGCCGGCATCCCTGACAAGAAGACCAACTGTGACAAGGTCACCCTGGCTTCACTGCTTCAGGGTGGCGCCTGCCCGAAGTAACCGCTCCGGCCTGTGTCCGGCGATCCTGCCGGTGCGCCGCTGAATCCCTCACTTCAGCCCGCAGCAGCCCCGGCATTTTCGCTTTTCAGAGGCATGCATCCTGCCTATCTTGGCCTCGCTCACTGCGCTCAGCAGCCGGAGATCCAAGATGACCAACGACCAAGACCGCCCTGCGTCGCAATCCGAAACCGGTCCAGTGCGGCCGCCCATGGCGGGCCAAGCGGACGGCAACGATGCGACTCCAGACTCCCAGGCGAATGTCATGGCTCAGCACGGGCAGACAGGTCTCCTGCTGGAGTTGATGCGCGAGATGCGGGGGCAACGTGAATCGTTCCAGGAGGCTCAGCGGCTCGCGGCCGGAGAGCGGAAGTCTGAGCACCGCTGGCGCATGCTGTTCCAGGCCATGGTCTTCGGCCTGCCCGTCCTGCTTGGCATCGTCTACTTCCTCTTCTTCCTGAGTTCGACCGGGTTCCGATGGGGCCCGTTTGGCGACGTGGTGGGCGTCGTGCGCATCGAGGGCCAGATCTCGTCGACCGATCACGCTTCGGCGGACTCGATCGTGCCCCTGCTGGAGAAGGCTTTCGCGAATCCCAACGTCAAGGCGGTCGTGCTGTCGATCGACAGCCCTGGCGGGGCGCCTGTGGAAGCCGAGCGCATCTACACCGCCATCGGCTCGCTCAAGCGCAAACACCCGAAGCCGGTCGTCGCGGTGATCAACAACCTCGGCGCCAGCGCGGCCTTCCTGATCGCCCTGCACGCCGACAAGATCGTCGCAGGCAGGTACTCCCTGGTTGGATCCATCGGGGCGATCATGGCCCCATGGCAACTGGATCGTGCGATTGCCAAGTACGACGTCAGCCAGCGGGTCTATGCGTCGGGCAAGCTCAAGTCCTTCCTGAATCCCTTCACGCCGGTGACACCCGAAGTCGACCTGAAGGCGCAGAAGCTGGTCGATCAGATGGGCACGTACTTCCTCGAGGAGGTGAAGGCGCGGCGCGGGCCCCAACTCAAGGCGGGCGTCGACGTCGCGACCGGCGAAGTGTGGGCCGGCCCCGAAGCAAAGGAGATCGGCCTGGTGGATGCCGTCGGCACGATCGACGAATACGTTGCCAGCACCTGGGGTGTCCAGGCCTACGATTTCGGTCCCAGCAACCAGGGTCTGCAGCTGCTCGGTCGGACCATTCAGGACGCAGTCGTGAGTTCGGTGCAGCGCCTGACGACGACGGGTGTCGTTGTCCGCTGAACGCGGACGCCGCAGTTCGTGCGGCATGCCCCCCGACGACAACGCGCATCGTTGGGTAATACCGCTGCTGGCCGCGCTCCTAGTGTTGAGATCCGGGCGTCACCATCTCCGATCGCTGGACGATTCGGGCTTCAGGCAGGTTGCGCGAGGTTGCGACAGGTTCCTGCTTGCAACGACAGTCCCCGGGTTCGCGTTGTCGGCCCTGCTGCTACCTGCTGCTGCCGGCGGCTGGGTACTGCTGGCCACCTCGATGTGGGGCATCGTGGTCATGCTGCTGGTCGGTCGACGTGTCGCCCTTGAGCGCCGTCGCCGGCGCTGTCTCGTCGGGCCGCCTCCCGCCAAGTGATTCAGGCACGGTCCTGATACTTGGCTCCGCACCTCGCCTTGTGCGCGCAGTGGTCGCACTGCGAAGGCGTCCGCGCCGGGGCTGGCCTGCCCACCCTGCCGTGCACGACAGCCACGTAACGCTCGCGCATCGCAGCAATCTCGGACTGCCCCAGCAGGCGGACCCTGCTCGGCCTGCGCGAGCCGCTTCGGCTGTTCTGGACGACGACCCACGCCTCATCAGAGACTGTCTCGCCGGTCTCGTCCTGCAGGGCAATCCGTTGTGTCGACAGCTCGATCACGTCGGACATGTACACGGCGTCGCGAGGGCGCGTCTTCAGCTCGACAAGCTGAACCCCCGCCGGTGTCCGGTATGCGCGGTCCAGCCTGGCCACCAGGCGATGTCGATGCGATCTGAATGTCCGCTCGGCATAGGCGATCTCGGCGCCGCGCAGTTCGGCGGGAAGGCCACGCTCGATGTCGTCGATCTGCGACGACCGCCTTCTGGCGAACAGGATCGCGGACGCGATGAAGGCGATCAGCAGGATCAGCGCGGCAACCCCGTCACCCATCGTCGCGTCCCACCTTCAGATTCACCGCGGCACCGGCCGCACGGGCCAGCCCCTTCAGCAGCCAGCGCAGGGCCCGGATCGCGCGCGGCCGTGACTCCAGCCAGCAGCACAGCGCTGGCGAAGTCGCGTAGTAGGCTCCGACGAACCACCGTCCGCAAGCTGATCGCCTCAGATACAGGTCCCTGAAAGCGCGCAACACGCGCGTGTCGTCGCACTCCCCGAGCGCCAGTGTGGCGATGAAGCACCGGCCCTTCGTGGCGCTGGCGGCCGCAATCCTGCGACTCTCGTCGTAGAAGGCGGCATGCGCTTTCAGGCCGCGGTCTCGCGCCCGCGCCTGCTCCACCGTCAGGCGCTGCCCATGGGAAGCGTCGAAGGCCACCTGCCGCTCGCAGTAGCCCATGCGGGCCAGGTCGCTTGCACTGACGAACTCGTCGCGATCGGTCATGGTCAGTCGGCGGCCCGGTTCAAGTCGTGGACTCGTCCCACTCCAGCATCAATGCGACTGGAGTGGCCGGAGGGCCTGCCCTTGCGGCTTCGCCGCCGGGAGCAACGCCTGGACAGGCACCGTCGGGAAGAAGCGGACCGAGGATCGCTGTCGCACCGACCTGCTCCAGGGTCAGTGCCTTGACGACCAGTTCCTTCAGCCTCCCGGTCCTGCGCCGTGGATTGCGGATGCTGGCCAGCGCCTCGAACATGGCAGGATGCTCTTCGCGCGAGATGGTGAGCTTGATCCGGACCGATCCGTCCTTCCGGGCCGCGGTCACTGGCTCCCCGCCGACACCGACGCCTCGCTGGTCACGCTGCCACCGTCCGCTCTGAACAGCTCCGGTCGCTCCCGGACGTACTGCTCGCCGAGCAGCTGGAAGCCCCTCACATTGGCGTACATCGGATCGGCGACCTCGGTGATCTTGTGCTTCGGGAAGCGCCGCCGCACCGCCTTCGTGTAGAGGTAAGCGCCGCCACCGACCAGGATGATGTGTTCGAGTTCCTGCGGGCCGTCGAGCCTGGCGAGAACGAAATCGAGCGCCTGGTCGGCGATCTTGTGGATGGCGGTGTCGAACTTCTTCAGGTCATGGTCAATCTGATTGAGCCGCAGGATCTGCCCCGACCTCAAAGCCCGGTCGACTGCATCCAGATCCCGGAAGTCCTCCTTCATCCTGGCGCCGACGGTGTCAGCGATATGGCGGAGGATGTCGGAGACACCCCGGGTGACGGAGTCGCTCATGTGCGGAACAACCCGCATGCCACGCGTGACCAGCCAGTCGAAGGTCCGCGAACCCACGTCCATCACCAGCGACTTGTACTTTGGCAAGCCAACGCTTGGGTTCTGCTGCGCGCACCAGTAGAGCGCGCCCTGGGGCTGCGGCACGACGAGTGCCCGCTTGACCACGATCCGTTGCTTGCGACCGGCGTGGAAGGTCCCTGTCATCGCCTTCTGGAGAGCCGCGCGCTTGCTCGTGTACTGCGACACGGGCAGCCCGACCACGAGGAGGTCGACGGTCTCTACCTTCATGAAGTGCAAAGCACCGGTCGCAAGCGCCCGGTACTCGGCCGTCTGGGTGTACCCGTCGTGCAGTTGACGCGAACGGAACCTGTCCGCGGCGAACTCGACATCAGGCCCGACCTCGTAGAGCAGGCCGTCGACCGGCACCTGGACAGTACGGCGCCTGCCGCCCATCGACTCGACCGGAATCTCGTCCTGTCCGAAGTAGGCCAGCGAAGCGAAGTGGGCACAGTCGACCTGGCCCTGCGCTGATGCCGTGACGTACTTCGTGTTGCCGAAGCCGACGTCGATGGCCCTGACGACGATGCTCATGTTCCGCCCTTTCCACAGAGAGCACGGGTGTCATCGAGGATCGGCAGATCGATCGGATCGAACAAGCGGAAATCAGCAGCAAACAGCACCCGAAAGTGAAGGCACAAGTGCTGGAGAGGCCCGCAACGGCCCCCTGCGCGGACACGCGATGGGCGTCGATCGCCTCGCCGCGTTCCAGTTGGTCCCCTCACGGGCCCCAGTTCGGCGAGCGTGCCTCCCCGTCGGCCTGATCGGTTCTCTCCGTCCGGAGTTTTTCGTGACTAGAGGCCAAGCAATTTCTTTGTCAACCCTGGCGTGGATTCGTGCGATTTCGAGTTCAAAGAATAGTCCGCGCTAATGCAGGAATTCCAAAGATCAAGCCCAGCCCTTTATGCAAGTCCAGTGCTTGACATCGGCCGGCGCAATGGTGTCAACTTCCGCCCGAGCCTTGTGTGCCTGCCACAAGATCCCTCGATCACAAGCAGGCCGGATGCTGTGTCCGTTGGCCTCGGTGCCATGAAGCAGCCGTTAGCGGTCGTGACCCGCACCAGCCGCCGGCTCCTGTTCTTCAAGTTCGAGAGCCGTACCGCGCCAGACGCGGTGATTCCATCCCATATCGATCCGTTCAACGGACCCTTCGAGGTCGCAGACGCCGCCAATGCGCGAGCCTGCGACGTGCGCTGCCCCCGGGCAGCACATGACCTACCCGAGCCTTCGTCGATCGCCCTTGAGGCGCCCGTGTGTCTTGTCGCCCCTGTAGAGGCGCGGTACACGGCTGTAGACGCGGCCCCGCACTCCCCGGTGGTAGGGGAGTTCTTCCAGCGGGAAGCACCGGGTCACTGAACAACCCAGCGAACCCAGGTCAGCCTGGGTGGCAACCTGCATCCGAACGAGATGCCGGTGCCACGCACTTCGAAGTGCGCGGGGGTGCCCTGCGGAAACGCTCTGCACTCACCTGGATAGTCATTTTTACGACCACCAGCAGCCGACCTCGGCTGCAAACCCTGGAAGCATCTGTCGGCACGGAGGTCTGCCGCCCGGATGACATCGATCGACCTCCAAAGCCATGCCCGCGCGGGGACGCCGGTGCGTGGTTGAACCATGACGCGTCCCCACCCGAATGACGACTGCCCTGGCTCACGCGGTCAATTTCTGGAGCCCTCCCATGTCATCGAAGAACTCGCCGCGCACGCTGCACAACGGACTGCCGCGAACCCACACCCATTCGTGGCGTCCACCGACGGGTTCCCCGTCGGACCCCGACATCGTCCTTGCATCGCTGCCGATGGGCACCCCCGACTACCTGCGTGTCATCGGCGCCTACTTCGCGAAGTACAACAGCCAACACAGCAAGAAGAACAAGGGCGTGTCGTTCAAGACCATGCACGACCGACAGCGCATGGTGGTCAGCTTTTTCCGCGAGTTGCGCCACGAGACGCCGTACCGCAACCTCGATCCGCGGCAGCTGGCCAACCGCCACATCGAAGCCATGGTGGCGCGGTGGCTGGAACGTCGCCTCTCCACCGCGACCATCCACAACTACCTCAGCTTCCTGCGCACGTTCGCGGGCTGGATCGGCAAGTCGGGCATGGTGCGCGAGCCGGAGTTCTACGTCGGCGCCGACTCGCCGCACGCCCATCGATCGGAAGTTGCCACGGAAGACCGCAGCTGGTCGGCCATGAACGTCGACATCGCCGCCAAGATCGCGGAGATCGCCCGCTTCGACCACTGGGTAGGCCTGCAGCTGGAACTCGAGGCCGGCTTCGGCCTGCGGGGCAAGGAGGCACGGCACCTGAAGCCCCACGGCGCCATCGTCACCTTCGATGCCGCCAGCCCGCGGGACGCGGCAGCGTTTCCGGAATGCCGGACCTTCCTGCACATCAGTGCCGGCTCCAAGGGCGGGCGCCCCAGGGACATCCCCATCCAGACGCAGGCGCAACAGGAACTGCTCGACCGGGTCATGAAGCTCGTGCCCCCAGGCCACTATGTCGGGCGGCCCGGCTTCACCAGCCTTCAGAACCAGGCGCGCTTCTACTACGTCATCCGCAAGTTCGGCATCTCGAAGGCCGACCTTGGCGTCGTGTCGCACGGCTTGCGCCACCAATACGCCAACGACCACTTCGAGGCGGACGCCGGCGGCCCGTCGCCAGTGCGTGGTGGAATGTCTCGCCCTGAGGGCAACAAGCCGGCCAGGAAGCGCGTGTCCAGGGTGCTCGGCCACAACCGTGAACGCGCCAGCACGGGCTACCTGGGGTCCGATGCGGGCCTGCCCGAAGCTGCCAACGATCCTGCCGCTTGATCGATGCCCGTGTCATGCGAACCGCGCACCCTGGCCACCGGCGCTCGGCAACAGCTTCCGGCGAGCGCGGGGGCCCGCCGAGGACCGGTCGGTGCGGCCCGCCGCCTCCCTCGCGAGACTTCCCGTCTCTTCGTCGCGAAAGCCGTCGGTGACGAGGTTAAGCCAGGCGAGGATCGAACTCGAACGGGTCGCGTTCCGGTACGAGCGCGACCTCCGCGAGCCTCGGATGCAGGGCATTGATGATCAGGTTGTGTTCGGCAGGCTCGACGTATGACGGGACCCACAGCGCCAATTCGGCGCCCGCATCCAGCCATCGATCTCCGAACGTTTGCGTCACGGCCTCGCTGTCGCGCCAGTTGCCCGGCAGCCCGGCGGCTTGCGCGGTCCGGACCACCAGGCCGGCGGGCAGTTCGAGTCGGAACAGGGCCTGCCCGACCGGCGCGATGCCGTTCGCATGAACACGCTTCTCGAGTTGCGCCAGCGCGCGCGACCCTGCGCAGTAGATCACCCGCCGCGATGCAGCACCCATTCGCAGGCTGTGCCAGCGGCCGGGCGCCAGTGCCGAACCGTAGGCTTGATCGACAACGGTCTTCGCGGCGGCCAGGCCGATGCGGAAGACAGTGATGCTCAAGCGGCGGCGCCGTAACGCAGTGCGACGAGTATCGACTGGACCTTGCTCATGCCCCACGGCGTGCGCGCGCGCTTGAGCGGGGTCTCGCCATCCAGTGACGGATGCGGCCGGGTCAGCCACGTCGACGCCTGCGCCGGCGAGCCGAAGACCTCGGTGGCCTGGGTCAGCAGATCCGTGATCTGAAGTGCCTTGACGGCGGCATCCTGCGGCAACGCCGAGCCACTGGCCTTGCGGCGGCTGACCGTCGTTCGGTCGATGCCCGCGAAGTCCAGCACGTCGCGCGAATCGAGACCGCTGAAACCCGCGATGTCGCCGAGGAAGTCCGGGTCCAGTCCGTCGATGGCCAGATGTTCCGCAACATCCGGTTCCATGCGATACCCGAGTGCCTCGCCGCCAGGGGTCCGGTGCGGGACGGTGCCGGCATCCAGGTCGCCGCCCGTCAGAAGGAGCCGGCCGGCGCCTGCCGGCTCGGTGTTGCCGCGCCTGGCCGGTTTGGAGCCCTTGCGCGCGCTCCCCGCCCTGGCCGCGAGTCCGTTGATGGCGGCGGCCCACTCGAAGAGCGACGCCGCAGGTCGCGGTGGCAAGGGCTGGACTGTCGCTGCTGCAAGTGCTGTCATGTGTGACCCCGGGTTGCGTGCAAACGCACAAGCATCATAGTGCATTTGCACGACTCCAGCAAGCACGGCGTGGTCACGCACACGAGGAACCACTCGCACTTGTCCCCGTGCGTTTGCGTCAGGCGTCCTTGCCGGTATTCCCGTCATCACCGCCAGGTAACCGGTCGCTGGGCGACCCGCCGGGCACGCCCTGCTCGAGAGCCCGCAGCGCGTCGCGCGCCACCATGTCGCCCTCGGCCACCGACTGCCTGAGCAAGGACAGTCCATGCTCGCGATCCGCGGCGCGGATCAGTCCTGCAGCGTGCAGGCAGCCCAGGTTGGTCCGCGCCAGGTGCACACCAAGCGACATCGCTCGGCAGTAGAGATCTGCCGCCCGGTCCAGGTCGCGGACACCACGCCACTGCTCTTCCTTGCCTTGCAGGAAGACACCCAACGCAAACATCGCATCCGGGTTGCCGAGTCGAGCCGCTTCCTCGAAGCAGGCATACGCGCGGTCCAGGTCACGGCGGCAGCCGCGTCCATCGGCAAGGCTGTCCCCGAGCACTGCGAGTGCCAGGGCCCGCAGGTCCTGTTCGACGTCTGGCAAACGGGACACCTCGCGAACCAACTGCGTGGCCTCGGTCAGGTTCTCGCCCTGTCTGATCTGAAGCACGGCGATGTTGTAGAGGGCGCTGGGCAGACCCATCGCAGCGAGACTGGCAAGAAGTTCGGCGCCGTTCATGGCCGCCCGCTCACTGTCCTGGTTCTGCAACCAGAAAGCAGTGGCCACCCCGACCAAGCCGATATCGCGGTCGAGCCCCGACTCCAGGAAGTGATCCAGCGCTTCAGCGGCCAGGGCGTCGAAGTCCGCCTGGCGCTGGTCCAGCACCCGCTCGATCACTTCGAGGTAGTCCTGCTGCTCATGGCTCGCGCCCCGCGCCATCGCGAGCAGTCTTTCGGTCAATCCATCCATTGCGACCCACCTCCTGTGCATGTGCGACCGGCCCGGACCGAATCCACTGCTGTCTGTCGATGGGGCGGCAGTTGCAATGCCTTCCCGGGGCGCCAGCGATGGGCTTGATTGAGCATGTCGACACCGGGCGAGTGGAGGTCATGGGCCTACGCCGAAACGCAGTCCTGCAAGCCTCCACTGCCACTCCGACGAGAGTGCCGGTCGTGCCAATGTCAGCGGTCAGGCCGTTCAACTCAACCGGAAGTCCCTGCGCAATTGCGCGCAGTACCCGTGTGGTGCCGGACCCGGTCCGTTCGCCGGGCACCGCGCGCACACCGCGCGCCTGAATCAGGTCGGATCTCTGACCTGACTTTGACAGTTCTGGGGCACATAGACCCGGTTCTGGCGCGTCGAGGTTGCGTAAGTTGTTGATTTGGCGAGGGTGGTAGGGGTCGATCGGCGCCAATTGCCTAGATACACGGATCGGCGCAGACCCCTTGCTTTTTCCTGGAGATGTTGCCTACGCTTGGGCACATGTACCTGCGTGAGTCCAAGCAGCGACGCGCCGACGGCAGCACGGTGTCGTACCTCCAACTGGCCGAGAACGTTTGGGCGCCCGAGCGGCGCCGCTCCGAGACGCACGTGGTCTACAACTGTGGCCGCGCCGATGACCCTGCCGTTGTCGAGCGCTTGCGCAGACTTGCCGCCAGCATCCTTCGGCGCTGCTCGCCCGAGGAGATCGTGGGCGCCAGCAACGGCGATCTGCGCCTGGTGTGCGCCTGGCCCTACGGCGAGGTCTACGTGCTGCAGGCGCTGTGGCAACGCCTGGGCATCGACCAGGTGATCCGGACACAGGCGCGATCCCGCCACCTGGGCTTCGATGTGGAACGTGCGCTGTTCGCGATGGTGGCCAATCGCGCCTGCGCGCCCTGCTCCAAGCTGTACTGCTGGGAGCAGTGGCTCAAGGAGGAGGTCCACATCCCGGGCACCCAGGGCCTGTCGCTGCAGCACCTGTACCGCGCGATGGATTTCCTGGAGGCCAACAAGGAGCCCATCGAGCGCGAGATCTTCCTTCGTGTGGCAGACCTGCTGAATCTGGACGTGGAGGTGTTGTTCTACGACACGAACGTCCTTGCACTTCGAGATCGACCTGGACGATGAGGGTGTCGGAGCCGAGGACCTCGTGCATGGCAGCAAGGCCGCTGGGGCCAAGGCCTACCGCGCGCCGCGCAAGCGCGGGCTGTCCAAGAACGGGCGAGGGGACGCGCCGCAGATCGTCGTGGGCATGGCCGTCACGCGCGAAGGCTTCCCCGTGCGGCACTGGGTGTTCCCCGGCAACACGGTGGACGTGAGCACGGTGGCGCAGGTCAAGCGCGACCTGCGCGACTGGCAACTCACGCGCTGCCTGTTCGTGGGCGATGCGGGCATGGTCTCGGCGGCCAACTTCAAGGCGCTGGCCGCCGGCGGCGGCAAGTACCTCATGTGCATGCCGATGTGCCGCGGCGACGCATTGACCCAACAGGTGCTCTCGCGCGCAGGCCGCTACCGCACAGTCAACCAGCGGCTGCAGATCAAGGAGGTCGTGATCGGCGACGGCGAGCGTCGCCTGCGCTACGTGGTGTGCTTCAACCCCGAGGAGGCGCAGCGGCAGCAGGCCCATCGGCGCCACTTGCTCGACCATCTCGAGGCCGAGCTGGCCGCGATGGGGGACGCCGCCCAGGATGTGCAGAGCAAACGCGTGGCCGCGCTGCGCAGTTCCAGCCGCTGGGGCAAGTACCTCACGCTGGGCGACAAGGGGCTGCAGCTCGATGCCAAGGCGATCAAGGCCGCCGAGCACTACGACGGCAAGTTCCTCGTGCACGGCAACGACGACACGCTCAGTGCCGAAGACATGGCGCTGGGGTACAAGCAGATGATCCGCGTGGAGCAGGCTTGGCGCGACATGAAGAGCACGCTGGACATGCGCCCGGTGTTCCACTGGGCGCCGCACCGCATCCACTCGCATGTGGCCATCACGGTGCTGTCGCTGCTGCTGGAGAGAACCGTCGAGCACGCCTGCGCCGACACGTGGCGCAACGTCTCGGACCGGCTGCGGCGCATCCAGCTCGCGCAATTGTTGAGCCCTCACGGTACCGTCTGGCAGGTCACCGACCCGGCGCCGGAGGCGGCTAAGTGCTTGAAATCCTTGCAAATCAAGCCACCGCCGCCCGTTCTTCAGCTCGCCTGATACGGGCAAACCCCATAGATACACGGCCCTGCGGCGTGGGGCCGAAAACTCGTTGCACAGCGCGGGCTTACGACGGCTTGTCACTTGGAACTGTCAAAGTCAGGTCTGAGCGTGAACCGGCGCGACCGGTCAAGCGTCTCGAACACCGCAGGGTTGTCGGTCATGTTGAGGCGCTCGCCGGTGGCCAGGCGGTAGGACGGCTGCCCCCGCTCACTTGCCGCATCGCCAGTTGGCGGCGCCGCTGGTGCCGCCCATGTCCTGATGATGATGCAGGCCTCACCGCGAGGGCCCTTCGCTTCAAGCCGTTCGGTGTCCACCATCAGGTGGCCTCCACTCCGAGAGCGCCTTCACCGCTGCGGCGTGTCGGGCCATGAGTCATGGCGCGACGGGACCGGCATCGAACACTTGCGCGGGCGCGAGCCTGACCAGCGCGGCAGCGGCCTCCGGCGAACCGTTGAGCCAAGCATCGACGTCCTCCAATTCGATGGGCACCACGGACCGCTTGTCCTGTCGGTCGGGCCCGAGCTTCGGGTCCGGCTTGTGCATGCGGTTCATCAACGGGTGGATGTCGGCGTTCAGCGTCAGCATCGTGTAGCTCTCGACGACTTCACCGGTGGTCTTGTCCGTCCAGGTGTTCCACAGACCAGCAAGACCCCAGGGTGCCCCGTCGGCGCGCCGGAAGCGCCACCAGACGTTCTTGCCCGACTCCCAGTTCGGTTCGTCGAACGACACCGCGGGGATGATGCAGCGCTTGCCGTAGCTCCACGAACTCTTGAAGGACGCCTTCGTGGTGATCTCCTCGAAGCGGGCGTTGTTGGTCGAGTAGGTCAGCTTGGCCGTCTTGGCGAACCAGGGCACGAGCCCCCACTGGCCGATGACCAGTTCGCGGCTCAGCGGCTTCTCCCTGTCGGCGCGCAGGAACGGACCCGGCGCCCGTGGAAACACTTCGGCGGCACGCCAGGGCTGGCGGGCACCGACATGCCAGTAGCGTTCCATGTCGCCGGCCTCGGGGGACACATACCGATTGCACATGCCGGCATCGTACCGGCCGGCGCATCACCCGTTGCTGCGCATCGTCTGCCCCGGTGCCCCGCTTCTGCCTGCGGCGTTTGGACTGTCGAGGTCCTCGAAGCGCGGATCGCCTATCTGTAGCCACAGCTAGCGTCGCACTTCCCGCAGGGACTTGCGACCGAATCCCGGCACCTGCAACAGCCGTTCACCACCCGGCACAGCCAGGTAGGCGTCACGCACGAGCGGAACTGTCGTCCAGCCCTGCCGTTCGAGCAGATCACGCGTTCGCCGGCAGAGATAGTCGAATGCCTCGGGTCTGCCGCGCTCCAGGCCCTCAGCCGCCGCGACGATCTGCCGGATGCGCTCGACACTCAGGCCGTGATTGGGCGCGATGTTCTGTGCCGGCTCGCCGGCCCTGCTGGCGTTAACGATCCGCGCGTTCCGCGGCGCTTTCGTGAGGGCCCCACGGTGGCCGACGTGAGGCCCTGCCCTGGTCAGCGCAGGTGATGGCGGTTCGGGCACCGATCGACCGGTGGGACTCTGTTTCGTCGGCATGTGCTCAGGCCCAGCGTGGGAGGTCGATGCTCTCCCAATCGCCGTCGCCCTGCAACATGGGAAAGTGGTTCCGGCTGCGGCACTCGGCCAGGCGTCGCATGGCACGTCGGAAGTCCTGCTGGCCCCGTCGCAGGAAGGCATCGCTGGCCCGGTACACCGCGACAGTGTTCGGCGCCTCCTTCTCGCAGGCGATGAAGGCCCATTCCGGTTCCTCGCCGGTCACCTGGTACACGCCTTCGCAGTACATGGCAGCGGACAGCGCGTAGTGCATTCGCGCGCAGGCCTTCGAGAAGCCATCCCGGGTGACGTCCACCGCCGACTTGACGTCCGCGAGCGTCCTGGTGCCATGCCACCAGTCGATCCTGATCTTGCACTTGATGCCGGTCTCCGGATCGATCCAGGCGAGCGCCACTTCGGCTTCGCCCGTGCCCAGGATCACGCGGGCCTTGTCGTGCATTCGCGCGTTGTCCACGATGCGCTCGATGCCGGGCAACCAGTCCGCCGGAAACATCGTCCGTCCGGCAGCCTCGAGCCTGTAGCCCTCGGCGAGCGCCTTGCCCTCCTTCGTCTGCCGGTTCACCTTCGGCGTCGCGAAGAATCGTGTCGTGAACGAATCGCTCTCCAGCATGCGGCCATGAAGCATGGTGCCGAACAGCATGGCTTCGGTCGATTCCTCCGGCTCGTTCAGGCCGCACATGAAGTGGGCGGGGCTGACCAGCATGCGCTTGAGTTGCGACGACGACACGGCACTGCGCTCGGCGTGATAGTCATCGGAGGCCATACCGCGCGTGATGCCCAGCGGGATGTCCTTGACTGATCGCGCCGCCGAAGCAGGCGACTGCCCAGCTTCCACCGATTCCACAACCGACAGTTCGTCCATATCGAACCTCCTGCGGACAAGATACCGGTGGACTCGGCACCATCAAGTCGCTGCGTAGCGGCGGGTCCCAGGCTCAGCCCCGTGAAACCTCAGCGCGCTGCATGGCCCACGCTGAGCGGGACTTTCGCGATGATTTGTGGCGGGATTTCTGCTGTACCCGACGGCCGCGCACCGGCAGATTGGATGCCTCGAAGCAGACGACACCCAATGGGTCACTTCCCGCATGATCAGACTCCTCGACCAGCTGAAGCAGGGCCTGCGCAGGCTCGGGCGCGGCAGACTTGAAGTGCCTGGCGGTGTGCCGACCGTCAGCCAGGTCAACGATTGGGGGCAGGCAACACGCCTGCGGACCGAACTCGACGATGCGCCTTCGTCGCTAGAGAAGCGCCTCACGCCGACGACACCGCCGGCTGGACCGCAGTCCGGCCGCACACGCAAGGCAATCCTCTCGAAGGCACGCCGAACGGCCCCATCGCAGAACGCTCTGAGCTTCTGGGGATTGGCGCCGGTTTCATCGGCAGCCAAGTCAGCGGACCCATCGTCACTCGCGCCGGCATCGATGCTTGCGGGATCGTCGCTGTTGCAGCCATCGACGGCGGCCGCCGGCGCTCGGCGCGAAAGACCATTGGGCCTGCTGGGTGCTGCGATTCCTTTCGGCGAGCTACAGGAGGTCGCCGCTCCGCAGGCTCTGCTGGAACCCGCACCACCGCTGTCGCGGGAGGACGACGCCACGGACCGGCCGACCTGGCCTTGACAGCGCGAGAGCCGCATGCCCACCGGACCGCGCCATGCCTTGGGGACAACCCGTCACGAGCCCGGACGACATCCGGCTGCGGGTGTCCCTTGTGACTTCGTGGACGTGCTGGCCAGGGCGCCGACCTTGGCAGCCGCGCTGACGCTGGCCATGGTGGCTCTGTGCATTGCGATCCTGGTCATGCCGATCGACGAGGAGGTGCCGGCCACACCTCGGCGTGCGCCCTGGCCGGTCGCCGTGCTCGCCTTTGCCATCGTCATCTTCGTCATCGCCTTCTGCTGGCTGAGGAACGACGAAGCCTGAGGATCAGGCAGGGGTTGGCCGCAGGCCACCCGTCTCAGGAGACTCTCGCATCCGGGCACAACGCATCTGGCGCCGCACCCAGCACTGATTACAGCGCTGCGTCCTTGAGCTTCTTCAGCGCACGGGTCTTGATCTTGGTCGACGCCGGCTTGGCCGCGAACATGCGCTCCACGCCGGTGAACGGATCCTTGCCGAGGCGCTTCTTCTTGGCAGGAACGTTCTGCGCCGTGATCTTCAACAGGCCCGGCAGTGTGAACTCACCCAGGCCCTTCTTGTGGATCGAAGCGAGCATCGTTGCCTCGAGGGCCGCAAGCACCGCCTTCGCTGCCTTCGGCTCGACGGCGGCCAGTTCTGCCACGTGTGCGATCAACCCGGTCTTGTTGAACGCCGTCTTGATCGGCTTGAGCACGGCGGGTGCCTTCGCGGGCGCTGCGGCCTTCACTGTCTTCTTCGACGCAGAAACGGGGGTGGTCTTCTTTGCGGTTGCCATTGAGTCGTGAACGCCTGTTGAAGGGGTTGATGGGTACGGATCGGAGGCGGGATTCTATGGGTCGCTGCCTGGTGGTCCATCTCTCGGCGCGGTCGGGTCTGCAGCAAACGCTGCAGCAGAACGAGAACAGGGCACGTTCGGCCACACGGCCGCCGTGCACCGCATGACACGCCAAATGGGCGGGCCCGGCTCGTCGGCACGTGCCGCGAGCAGGTCTGAGCTGTCGCGTTCCGGAATATGCTCGCAGCCTCGTCCACCCGCGAATGAACCCCTACATGGCAACGAAGAAGACCGGTCCGACCCTTGCCGCGCTCAACGCGCAGATTGCCAAGCTGCAGGCCCAGGCCGAAGCGCTTCGCGCCAAGGAAGTTGCCGGAGTCGTCGCGCGCATCCGCGAGGCGATCGTGCACTACGGCCTGACAGTCGCCGACCTCGGCCTCGACAGCGCGAAGTCAAAAGCGCCGAAGGGCGCTGCTGTAACTGCGGCGCCGAAACCCAAGGCTAAGCCTGCCGGCAAGAAGGCTGCCCGGACCATCAAGTTCGCCGATGGCAAGGGCGGGACCTGGAGCGGCATCGGCAAGCGCCCGAACTGGTTCAAGGATGCGCTGGCGGCCGGCAGGAAACCGGAAGACCTGCTGGCCAAGCCTGACGCCTGATGTTTGGTCGCGGGCAGCAGGCCCCGCGATTCGACCCTGCCTCGAATTCGGTGCGAGCGATCAGACCGCTGAGTGGAAGTCCCGCTGCCGTGCACCAACCGCAGCGGCCTGCTCTGCCCCTGTGACTTCGCGCGTACGGAAGCCGACCGGCAACCTGACCTTGGGGTCGAGAAACACGAAGACGTGGTACTGGTTGGCGGTGTCGACGAGCCGGGACTCGGCCGGATAGATCTCGAAGCCCTCGTGCTCCGGCCCGACGATCAGGTTCTTGATCACCTGCAGGTCGCGCCAGTCGTGGACAGGCGCCTTGTCGCGTCGCTTGATCGACAGCCAGATCACGTCACCCACGAATTCGCCGAACGGCGCTTCCAGGGTCTGGGCGTTCACCTGATAGCGGTTGTTCATATGGACCGACTGTCGCCGCAACTGTTCGACCTGCGCGGCAGCCAGGTCGTGCGGAACACCGAACTTCCTGGCGATCATCGCTGCATCGAAAGCATCCTCCGGCAGCCGTGCCGCCTCGAACGGCTCCATCGTCGCTGGCGGTGGCTCGTTGCCCACCCGGTGGAGTTCGATCCGGCTGTTGTCGAGGCGGTGCGCGAGGGCGGTCGTCCATGCACCCGCCTCTGTCTCGCGGGTCGGGCCGACTTCGGCCTCGGCCATGCCTGTTTGCATCCAGGTGAACCAGAATCTGCCGACGAGTTCCGGATCATCGGCACGATCGCCGCCATGCACGGCATAGCCGTCGGCCTGCAGCAGCCGGCGAACCTCGCCAGCAAAGTCGATTTCATCGTCGATCATGGGGTCAGCCCTTGCGGTCAGCGGACAAGCAGTCCGCAACTTCAGGATCTCCCGGGGCCGCGGACTTTCAACCTCGTCGAATTGCGCACCGCCGTCGCTGCGGCTGGCGGCGCCGAAGGCAAACTCCTGCGTATCGCCGCCGCTGTCGTCGAGTACGCGGCGGACCCCTGACGGCCCTCAAAGGAAGATGAATGGACAGCACACCCGAGGCGGATTTCCCGAGCAGCGAATCGTTCGTCGACTGCGCCGGCGCACGCCGCCATTTCGAGCTGGAGGTGCGCCACCTGCCGAACCATGGCTACGCGGCCGAGGCACGCGAGGTGACGACCAGCGAGCACGGCGGCTACGTCTTCAAGGCCTTCGCAGAGGCAAGCGGCACGATGGCGCTGGCCAGGCTGCGCGGGAAGGTCCGACAGGGACTCGCGCAGCGCTTCCTGATCAAGGACGGCGCGACGATCGAGATGCCGTTCGAGCGCATCCGCGGCCGCATCGACTCCGAGGGCGTCGTCGTCGATGGTCGCCTCGTCAGCTGGGATGAGTTCCTCGAACTGCTGCAGCCCTACGAGGGTTGGGAGTTCGACCTGCGCATCCCACTCGAGCCGGACTGGTGACAGACACCGGTCTGGGCCGTCGCCACTTCGCGTGCTGACCCGCCGGCACCTCGCCCCGTGAGCACGTCACCTGGATGGCGCGCTCGATAGCAGTTGCGCGTACCGCGCCAGCACGGCCGCCTCGTCCGTGTGCATGACCATCAGCCCGACGGCATCGGCCACGCGCCTGCGCACGTCGGCAATGAGTCCAGCCTCCGCCGGCGAGGGCATCACGGTCGGCCAGCCCTTTGTGAACAGCAGGTGCGCCGGAAGACACGCCTCGGCGCGCTGCCGCTCGGCGGCGCGCTCCTTGGCCACCTGCAGCCGCGCCAGCAGCGGCGCATCAAGCAGATGTGGTGCCACGTCGCCCAGCCAGCGTGAGCCCTGGAACGAGAACGTGGACCGGGCTTCCAGTTCCACCATCTCCCGATAGATCGCGACGTTGTCGGCGCAGCCAGCCGATGCACGCAGGTCGTGCTCCGAGCCCATGATGCAGAACGCGCACGACACCCTGCTGGACCCGTAAGTCGTGTAGGCCTCGTGCAGCCGGTCTCCGCGGCTTCGCACGTAGTCGATCACGTCCGCGCGCGACCAGCCCAGGATCGGATTCCAGGTGTGGCCCATGCCGGACTTGCGCACCGTGCGCTCGTCGCGGCGCCAGACCGGCATCCGTGCCCTGACGCTGCTCTCCTCGCGCCGGATGCCGACCGCCGAGATCACCTCGCCCGTGGGAAACCGCCTGCGCATCGCGCTGGCGATCACCGCGCTCTTGAGCTCGGCCGTGCAAAACCGCGTCGAGGGTGTGCTCCAGGGCAGGATCAGTTTCACGCACTCCAGGTTCGCGTACCGCGCCACGTTGCCTTCCCATCGCGACAGCCAGCGGTCCATCATGTCGCCGGCCTGCCTGCGCACGACGTCGAGTTCGACACCGAGCCGCGCCGCCAGTCTTTCGCACACCGGCAGCGACTGGCGCCACTCGACCCGGCCCAGGTCGCTGTGGATCAGCAGGCGGGGACCGGCATGACCTCGGTTGTCGAGGTGGTCGCACAGCCGGTAGGCCAGCGCCTGTGAATCCTTGCCGCCGCTGACGCCGATGAACACCGGCGCCTGGCTGTCGAGCGCGGACTCGATCTCGGGCGTGGTCGCCACATCGAACCTGGCCAGCGCCACCTGATCGGCGAAGAGGTCGGGCTGCCAGCGTGACGGCAGTTCGATGGTGGCGGTGTGCATGGCCGATGGCTGGTCCTTTCGGACAGGCTATGGCCCGGTCTTCCGCCTTCAACCCGCCGGCGCCAGGCGCCCGCGTCGCACTCATTGCACGCCGTGAGGACACATGAGCATGCGACAGTGGGCGGCGGGGGTTTCGCTCGCGGCGGCACGGTGGCAGACTCCAGGAGCTTCCTGTCGGCGCTCGTGCTGGCACAGCCTTCACCATGGGCCGTCTTCGGTCCACGTTGAGGATCCGGGTGCTCACGCATCCGGCGTTAGCGGTCGTGACCCGCACTCGAATCGGCCACTCGCTGGCCTTGTCGCGCAAGCGATGCATCGTTCCGCAACTGCGGACTTCGAATGCCATCGACATTTCGTTGTCGATGGCCGGCTTGCACTGTCCTCACGGACCAGCGTGATCCGAACTTTTCTAGGAATCCATCGCTCGTGAGAGCGACCCGCACCGGGATGCGCCCGTGACTTGCTGTCTGCCACATCGGCAGTCGCAGGCAATGGATTGCGACACCTGGCGCCCAGTCCCGTCGCCGAGACGGTGGCCGGCATCAACAGCGCATCGACCGCCCCTTCCGCGAGGAAAGGGACTGTGGATCGCGCGAACCACAGGTCAACGGCGCAAGCCGCTGGCCTGAATCCCTGGGACGCAAGTCCTGAATGTGCGAGAGACCCATCGCTTCGGCATGGGTCTCCTCGCCGATCCACGGGCCCGCCGTTCGGTGGCGCCTTCAACCCGCATGGGGAACATCGTTTCTCCATCCGGGGACGTGGTGTGCCTCCTGCTCACGCAAAGGAGAACGACCATGTCACCCTACACGTCTCGCCACGTCGTCTGCCGCCTGCTGGGCGGCTCCGGCCGGCCATCGCTCGTCGCGGTGCCGACCCGCAAGCTTCCCGCCCTGTTTGCGCCGTCCAGCCGCACCCCGGCAGACACGGCCGTCCCGCTGCTCCCGTTGCCATTGGCAGCGTGAGTGGGTCATGGACAAGGAAGAGTGGAAAAGCTTCTTCCGTTTCATCGACGGAGGAAGCGAAGCCGAGCTTCAACAGCGCAAGGATGCGCTTGCCGGTGTCCTGCAGAAGGTCACCGATCCAGGCGTTCGCTCCGACATCCGTCGGATGCTCCGCCTGATCGACGAGGAGGTCCTGATCCGTCAGAACCTGTCGTCACGCAGGCAAGTCCGGCGTTCGAAGAGCGCGTGAGGCGCCTCGAGAGGGATTCCAGTGTGGGCCGGCCCAGTGCCGCCGCCCACATCAGTTCCCTTTCGAGCGTGGCCCTGCCGCCATCGATCACGCGAAGAGAAGTGCCGGAGCGATTCATCGTGAAGGCCTGTCCGTGGAGTGTCGCAACCGCAGCCGCCGTTGCAACGTTTCCATGCTATCCCAATGGGGACCTGTCGTCCCCTGCCGGGGGTGGTTCGTCTCCGCATCCTCCCAAGGAGAGAACCATGTCCGAAGCTCCCGAGAATGCACAGCCTCCCGCGCAGTTCAACCCCGGGTCGAACCGCCGCACGGCCGACGAAGACCGTGCCTGGGCCCAGCTGTACGCCAGCGTCGGTCAAGCCGCCACAGCCGAAGAAGTGGTCAAGCAGCTTGATGCCGACGCCGAAGCCCGGCGCAGCCACCTGGCGCTGTACCTGCGCGCGAAAACGACCCTGCGGGAACGCCGGGTTGCCGACGCGCGCAACCAGCGCATCGGTGCCTTCGCGCGATCGGTCGTGGCCATCGTGGTCGTCGGCCCCTTCCGCCTGCTGCGTTCGCTGCTGTCGACCGGCAGCGATGTCGCAGTGGAGATGCTTCCCCCTGCACGCAGGGATCCCGCCAAGGCCCGCGTCAGCACCCTCACCCGAGACCCCGAGTTCGCGAAAGCGGCCGAGAGGTTCACGGCGACGTCCGACGGCGCGACGCCGATCGCGGGGCAGCACGAAGAATCACGCGGCGCAAAGGCAGCGTGAGCGTTCCTCGTCCAGGAGCCAGCGCAGGAAACGCGCCTCGTGAGAGGCGCCCTGGTAGTAGTCCTTGCACCGGCCGATGTAATCGTCCAGGTCGTCGAGCGACTTCACGCCCACCGGCTCGATGCCGGTGATCCGCGTGAATCGCTCGACCTCCCGGCCCGTCAGGCGAAGCTGGTTTCCGAGGCGGATCATGTCGAAGTTCTGCGTTGCACTGTGCGTGTCTGCTTGGGTCCGCAGCACGGCCGAGAGTTTCCGACGATCCTGCCCAGCCTGCATGAAAACCGCACTGCGGCTCGCGGCCATTGAGCTGCCACCCCTCGCCCCTGCTGCGGCTCTCTCCGCCCGCAAGTCCCCGTCTGTTTGCCAGGACGGCGCGACACCCATCGGGCGCTTCACCGTTCCTGCGGCGTGACTTGGACCTGCAGGCCTGATCGCCTCCCAAGCCCCGCACGGCTTTCGATATTTGCGAATTTGCGGTGATGGTGCTACGCTGGCACCATGGCAACAGACAAGACAGCCGTCAAGGCATCCCCGCGCAAGGCCAGGCAGCCGAACCTGCTGGCTCTCGGGCTCGACGTTTCGGCCTCCGGCGGCACGCTGGAAAGCACAGTGCTCGCCATGCTCAGCAGTGCCCGGGCCGCCACGCAACTCAAGACGCCGTCGACCGCTGCGCGAAGCCGGCTTAAGTCACCGTCTGCCAAATCCAAACCTCCGCAGTCTCTTGCGGCACCTGGCCGCACCACGCCTCCTGAAGGCATCGACCCGGCGAAGCTGGCAACCTTGCAGTCGTACAGCCGTAAGCTCAACGAGGGACTCCACCAGCAAGGCTGGATGCAGGTCAAGACGCTTCGGTTCCGACCAAAGGGCGAGAACATCGACCGGAAGTTCGTGGTCGAATCGTCGCTCGATCCGATGGACAACACCGCGGTGATCCTGCGCGTGCGCCCTGCGACAACCGCCGAACTTCCCGAGCTTGGTCCGAAGTACCTGACGACGGAGCAGGCCGCGAAGGTCCTGAACGTCTCTCGGCCCTACGTCATCGGTCTGGCCGACGCGGGAACGCTCAAGGGCGTGATGCGCACGGGCGCCAACCATCGCCGGATTCCCGAGCCCGAGGTGCTGCGCATGCGTGAGCTGATGCACACGCAGATGCGCAAGGGCATTCAGGAGATCGAGGAGTTCAACGGAGATCTGCGGCAGCGCGAACTCGACGAAGCCAGGAAGACAGTGACGCGTCGCTGGGTGGCCAAGGCGCCGTGACCGGCACGAAGAAGTCCGCACCGGCCAAGAGACCGAAGGCAAGGACGGCGGCAAGCGCGGCCGCCGCAGCCACGCCGCTGGTGATGCCGGGAGTTCGGCCCGTTGTCTTCCTCGATGCGAACATCCTCATCCCCGAGTACCTGCGCTCGATATTCCTCGAGCTGAGCGAGGCCGGGCTCCTGCAGGCGAACTGGTCCGAGGGCGTGCTGGTCGAGACCCGGCGCAACCTCATCGACCCTGAAGGCCGGTTCGGGCTGGACGCCGTTCGCGTGGATCGCATGCTCAAGCTCATGCGGAGCCACTTTCCTCAGGCACTCGTCCTCGGCTCTGAGAGTCTCGTCCCGCAGTTCGTCGGGCGCACCGATCCCAAGGACGAACACGTCGCTGCTGGCGCACTCAAACGCAGCAAGGCGGTGTACGGCGGGGAGCCCGTGGTGCTGGTGACCTCCAACGTCACCGACCTGCCGCAAGCGGCCTTTGCGGGCACCAAGGTTCGGGTGGCACGCCCCGGGCGGCTTCTCGCGGAACTGGTCAATGCCGAACCCGCCGTGGCGGCCGCGATCGACAGGATGCTCAAGCGATTCCGGAAACCGAAGACAACGCGGGAGGACTTGCTCAACATCATGGTGAAGGCAGACTGCATCGAGTTCGCCGAAGCACTGGCTACCGCATGGGGCCTGCGGCCCGAATAGAGCCAGGCTGCAACGACCCGCGCAGCCGCGGCTCGGACGCACTGGGTTTTGCCGGCACGCATGCTTCAGCGCTGCTGCAAGGCCGCGATGATCGGAGCGAGGTCCGCGGCGACCGCTTCCTCGGCGCTTTCAGGGGCTGGGTCGTGGCCCAACTGTTCCAGCACCCGCTCTCCGATCACCTGCAGGGCATGGGCGGCTTCCCGCGGCGGCAGGGACCGCGCCAGGACGGTCAGGACCATTGCCATGAAGTCCAGCCGCATGTTGATCACTTCCATCTGCTTCGACTTCAAGGGCGCCTCCGTGACCGGCACGTCTCCGGCATGGCTGCAATGGTTTCCGGTACGGCACCGCCTGTCGCCCACCGTTGGCGGGCACCCGCACTTTCAGGGGGACCCATCCCTCTGACGGGGGCACTCTCGCGGTGGCATCACTCGCGACCTGTTCCGAACAGCGTCGAGAGCGGCTCGGCAAGTTCAGGGAACAACAGGCTGATGGCCTCGTCGTATCCCTCGAATCGACGGTAAGTCGTCTCGCCGCCATCGACTGAGTTTTTTACCGCGTGCGCGTAGTCGCGCAACCAGCGCTGCTGCTTCTCATTGACTGCGGGCTGGTAGGCGTTGTAAGCCCAAAAGTACAGGATCGCGAAGGCGTGCTTGTGAATGTGATTGCCACTGCTGCGCAGTCCTGCCTCGATGACCTGGTATGCCGACAACTGCTTGCTGTAACCCACCGAGCGCGCATGCTGAATTGAAAGCAGCACGGGCAGTACGCAGTGGTAGCCGTAGAAGTGCTTGTCACGAAGCGTTTCGAAACCGCGATGCCACACAGGGTTGTAGTACATGGCTTCGACGATCGCCAGCAGCGCGCCCTCCTCCGCAGCGGCGTGGTCGCTGTCGTAGTAAGCCATGGCAGCCGCCAGGTAGTCCTGGATGCCCCTCGCCCATGCCTCCTCCTGCACTCGGCGCCACGACTCTATTTTCGCGGACTCGATTCGCCTGCGCTCGTCTTCGTAGTCGAAGAAGTACGGACGTCCGTGTCCGGGCGGAAACGTCACCTGATGCAGTCCGACCGGAGCAGCCTGCCAGACATCCCGGATGTGCTCCCCGAAAAGCGTCGGTGTTTGTCGATAGCCGCTGAACGTCAGCTGGCCCAGTTCGTCCGTGTCGCTCCTCCCTCGCGCGTCCATCACGAAGAGGTTGCGCCGGTTGAAGAAGGCCTCGTCGGTGACCGCCGCGCGCCTGGGATCGAAGCGGGCGAACACCCAGATGATGAAAATGCGCTCTCGACGGTAGAACTCGTCACGGGCGATTACGTCCGACAGGAAGGTGTAGGACAGTTGGATCTCGAACACCAGGGGCATGCCCCGGTACTCGCACTTGACGTCCGGGCGACGCCACTCCCCCTTGAGTACTTGGCTAACTGTCGTCTTCTCCTGGCTGATATTGGACACCTGCGGGTCCTTCGCCAATGCATTGGCAATGAACTCCTTCAACTCGCGGTGGGCACGGCCCTCCTGCTGGCCACGGTAGATCAGCGCCTTGATCTGATCGGGGGCGAGGTGGTTGCCCTCGTACCAGGGGCAGTGGTCTGCCTTGCCGTCATGCACAAACCAGCGGTTCTGGAGCCCGTCGACATGCCTGGACAGATAGAGCGGATGTTCGCAGAGCGCGCATCGGAACCGCATGGCACTACCGCCGCGCCGGCGATCGACGCGAGCCGCCATGGCAGCCCGCCGCACGGCGGTGAAGTCGGCCTCCGGCATGGAATGCAGAGTCTCCGCCGCCACGAGTTCTCCGGTCTCGCAATCTATTGCCAGCTTGACTGTCTGTTGGCGCCGAAAGTTCGATGGACGTTCGCTCACGTTAGAAGACCCTCCTATCGGGCGAGCTCAGGCCGCCGGCCCCGCCGTGGAATCGCTCGCGGTCATGGCGCCCTCGGGGCCGGGCCTTGGAGTGAATGATGCCGGACGAATCGGTCACCCTTCGACACCCGCCCACACACCGCCCACCACGGCTTCGACCTTCTCGAGCATCGCCGCACCCATCGGTCCCGCCCAGGCGAGGAAGGAAGACCTTCCACACGGATCGCCTCCTCGCGTTGAGCAGGCCGGGGCGTCATCGAGGCTCCGCTGCGTCGCTTCGCCGTCGGCGCGCAGCCTGAAAAACACGTCCCCGCCGTCCCACTCCACGATCAAGGTGTCGGCCATCGGAATGCCGAAGCCGGCGACGAGACGACGGTGGGCCGCAGGCACCAGGACTCCCAGCGCATCCCTCAGGCTGGCGCCGTCGTTGCGATCCCATCGCCGCATGTCGATCAGCAGCATCTGTGCGAGCTGGGCGTCCTCGCGGATTACGGCCACCGCCAGCGCCCCGTCGCGGTTCGCCTGCGGCATCGAGGTCGGCGTCGGGCAGTGGAACCGCAGGTATCGGATGATGGGCTTCGACATGGGGAGCGCTTCGCGACAGGACTCCATGTTCCGGCCGTGCGGCCCTGCATCAACCCGTCAGCCCGGCAGCAGTCGCCTGTGGCGCACCCAATCGTCGAAGGACTCGTTCAGCCGGATCGCCGCGCGTGCCCGGGTCAGCGCCACGTACAGGATGTTGACTTCCTCCTGGTCGACCTGGTCCGGCCGCAGTTCGCACCCGTTCTCGAAGAAGCGCATGAAATCGTCGGCGAGCCAGACCTGCTCGAACTCCAGCCCCTTCGCCTTGTGGGCGGTGCAGAAGTAGATGCCGTCGAAGTCCGCCCAGGCGTGCTTGGGCACGTCGGTGTGACGCGACCGGATGTCCTCGATCAGGTGCGGGATCTGGTGGCCGTAGTCGCAGACCACACGCACCAGTTGCCTGAGTTCGGGTTCTTCGGAAGCCTCGGCGAGCCCGACCAGTTCGTCGAAGGAACCGAAGCTCCGCAGGTACGGATCGCGCATCAGGCCGCGCTCGCCGACCCACAGCCGATACGCGTCCAGCGCCTTCTCCAGCTTGTAGCCTTCCGTGCCGCCGACGAAGTGGAAGCGCCGGTTCAGATCTAGGAAGGCGACGGCTTCCTCGAAGACCACCGCGTTGGTCCGCGCGATGACGGCAAAGGCCTTGCCGGTGTCCACCGTGAACCGTGTCCGCTGCGGCGCGCCGGCGCCCACAAGCGGTTGATCGAAACCGTGCCTGAAGTGCCCCAGCAGCGCATTGGCCAGCTGCGCGATTCCGCGCCCGAACCGGAAACTCCGCGTCAGCGGCAGTCGCTCATCGGCCTCGAAGAGGGTCAGCGCATTGGTCGAACCCCTGAACGAATAGATGGCCTGGGCGGCATCGCCGACCATCACCACAGGGACGCTCTGCCGGCACACGATGTCGAAAGTGCACGGGTTCAGGTCCTGCGCCTCGTCCACCGCGATCAGATCGAAGCCGCTCAGCACGGGCCTCGCCATCTGGTACAGCTTCAGGTAACCGTCGTGGGGCAGATTGATTTCGTGCTCGTTCGCGTCGACCATCCGTTTCCAGACGGCCCGGGCCAACGCCACCAGGCCGGCCGGGTCCGGCAGGCGCGATGCGACTTCGGCAGGCAGGTGCTCGGCCGCGAGTTCCACTTCCAGCGACCCGCACCACTTCTGGATCGCCCGCAGGGCCGCCGTGGCAGCCAGCGGGGTGCAGCCGAACGCGCGCGACACCACAGAGGGGTAGGTGCTGCCGACCCGCTCGCCGGCGCGGTCCCCGAAGAGCTCCCGTGCCTTGCGCCACGCCAGCGAGTGCGTCGTGCGGGCGGTGACGTTCACCGGCATCCTGGCCACAGCTTCCAGCTGAATCGCCTTGTTGAAGGCGACGTACAGCACCCGGGACTGCGGTCGTGCCTGCGCGTAGGCGCACAGCGTCGTCGTCTTGGCCGCCCCGGCGCCGGCCTGGACCGCCAGCCGTGCGGCGCCAGATCGGACGATGCGTTGCTGTTCCGAAGTCAGTTGCATCCCTGTTCCTGTTCGTCCCTGCCGGCAAGCGCCGGGCGCCGCCGCTTTCGGCGCGGCACCGACCATCGTGCCGGTTGTGGTGCCCCTGCGCCAGCAGGAATCCCGGTGGAAACTCCGCTGCACGCGGTGGCGGCGCAGGCCTGCGGCTCAGTTCGCGGCCAGTCCTCTCGGTCGCCGGCGCCGGACGCCGAATCGCTTCCAGACGGCGGGGTCGACGTCGATGGGGCCGCAGCGCTTGGCGTCGAGGTTCACGACCACACCGTGCTGCCGCAGCAGGCCGGTCGAGAACAGTTCGTAGAGAAACTGCCCGGCCCACCGGACCACGATGTCGTTGACGAACAGGCCCTGCGAGGCCAGCGACATCCGGACCGAGCAGGACGGCGTGTCGTCTTCCTTGATCCCTTCATCGAGCAGTTGAGGGAATAGTTCGGTCACGCAGGGCAACCGGGCCCACTCGTCCTTCGCTCCCCGGCACCGGGGTTCGCCGAGCACGATCTGACCGGTGGCCTCGGTGTTGCCGAGGTCCAGCCAGTAGCGCGTGCCCGTCCAGTGTCCGAAGAGCCCCTGGTGGACATCGCGCCTGGATCGGGCCGAGTCCACGCAACTGACGACGATGTCGGGGGCCGGGTGACCTGCGCGCGGGCCTGCGTAGCGCGTCGGCAGCGCCTCCCAGTCCAGCCCGTAGAACTGGTTCAGCCGGTGGATGGTCAGCACGGCCTTGTGCTGTCCGATGTCGGACGGGCTGTAGACCTGCCGGCCCACGTTGGCCTCGCTCACCCTGTCGGCGTCGTAGGCCGTGAGGTGCAGCCCGGCCGGATGCCCGAGTGCGCGCAGCGCCAGGTCGAGCCTCGCGAGGCAGTGCGCCATCTGCGCACCATTGCCGCCGACACCGACGAGATGGACTCGAACGCGGCCGCGCAACAGTGTGGAATTGATTCGGTGTTCCATGCGTGTCCTCGTCTTGCTGCCACCAGTGTCGAAGGTGCGCCGCCTTCTTCAAGCCAGCTCACTGCCTTCTGAATTCCAGGGGTTGGGCAGGCTCACGAAGTGCCCGTTGAGCACGAGACGGAAGCGCGCAGTCGGCCTCGCGCGATCCAAGTTGCCGAACACGCCGCAGACCCGAACGCCGTTGTCGTCGCGGTCGTCCTCCGCCGACCAGAACGCCCCGTGCAGGCCGTGGGAGTGGAGGTCGACCGCGAGCACTTCGCCCTCCCGAAGGTCGTCGATCCGGTAGTGGACGTGGCCGCGCCCGACATCGAGGCCCGCATGCCTGCGCAGCGACAGCGAACGGCGGCGCTCGTCGTAGATGAGCGCGCCTGCGACCTCGTCCGGCAGCGCCACCCTGGCCAGTTCGATGAAGTCTTCGAGCAGCCGGATCGGGATGGCCCCGAAATCGAACGCGATGCGCTCGTGCACCAGCCCGTAGGGCAGCGGCAGTCGCTCGGCCAGTTGCCCGACCTGCGTGATGCAGTCCAGCCAGGGTGTGCGCATCTGCAGGAACACCCCGTTGCGCCCCAGCACCATGCGTTGCCCGCAGGCGAGAGTCGGCAATGGACCGAACATCGGCATGCTCACGCAGGGACAGGCCTGCTGCAGCGCGATGTCGCGCGGATCAGCCCCGATTTCAGCCACCATCCGGCCCTCGGCGGTCGAGCACCTGCGCGAGCGACGTGCCGAGCGGCACCAGCGCCGACTCCGGGAAGACCGCGTGCCGACCATCGAGCATGGCGCGCCAGAACCGGTACGGCCCGCCCTTGTAGTTGACCAGCGGCCCCTGGGTGTTGGGGTGCGTGAAGAACGAGTCGAAGAAGGCCTTGTTCCATGCCTCGATCCGGTCGGCCACTGATCCAGCAAACCCGCCTGTCGGGACATCCACGTTCCCCTGGCAGATCGCACCCGTTCCGTACACGTTGAAGTACGGCGCCTGGAACAGCGGCGTGGCCTCCGAGGGGCGCTCGCAGCCCTTGACCGCCCAGACGCGCCATGTCCTGTCCGAGGCGGCGGCAAATACCAGCCCCGGGTGCGGCACCGACTCCCCACGCTCATGGGCGCCGAGTTCGCCGCCGGTGCAGCGGAACCAGATGTGCCGCCGTGCCGGTGGCACCCACCACGCCATCGTCGTGAGGTCCTGGTAGAGCAGGCTCATCGGTACGAAGCTACCCGGCCGCCTTGCGCTGCTCAGCCGCTTCGCGAGGCGCGCCACGGCCAGCATGGTCATCGGCCGGCCCGGCAGGATGGTGGCTGCGCCCGCGTCGTCGTGGTGGATCGGGTGCACGGTCGCAAAGGCGGTGCTGTTGGCACCCCGGTAGATCAGCACCGCGCTGTCCAGCGCCACGCCGCCGACCGCTTCCTCGATCACACGGAATTCGAGTTCCTTCGTCATGGCCAGTCCTTCGCAACCTTGCCGTGGTCGGACCAGTCTCCGTCCGAGAGCCTGAAGATCAAGCTGTCGATGAGCCGCACGGCGGCGAACCAGGGCTCCATGTCCTTGACCCACCGCAACAGCGCTTCAGGGCCGCACAGGTCGACCTCGCACGTACCGCTCTCCTCGAAGAACTCGCCGCTCTCTCCGACCATCTGCTCGAAGTCGTCGACGACGCGCGGGGTGACCGGGTCGTCGTCGCGCCAGGTCAGCACGCCCGCGAATCCGATGAAGTAGCCCTCCTGGTCCTGCGCCTGTGGCGCTCTCGTGGGTAGGCGCAGCCGCATCAGCGCATACGCGTCCTGGATGACGCCCTGGATGCGCGGGCCGGCCGATCCGATCGCCTGTTCGGCGGCCTCCGCGATCTGCCGCGTACGCAAGGGGCGACGCTGGCTTGCGCCCGGCTGCGCCCACTTTGGATAGGTGGCATCGAACAGCGCGCGGGTCACCATGCCGGCGCGCATTTCCTCGCGCGCATCCGCATCTTCGCCCCAGGATTCCTGGAGTGCCGTCTCCTCGTCCTCCTCGCCGTACCAGTAGAAGTCCCGCGCCACATCGAGCGCCGTGCTAAGCGTGAAGAGCGGCAGCGTCCGCCACGAACGGTCCTCGATGATGTGCAGCACCGTCATCCCCAGCCGCGCATGGAAGGCCTCCAGGCATTCGAGCGCGGGGCCGACGCACCAGGTCCCGCCGCCGCCATACCAGGCGATCTGGCCACGGATACGGTATCCATCGTGCTCGCCAGCACCCTCGCTCCCCGCCGCCTCGTCGAGGCCGAGAGAGAACATCGGACGCAGGCAGCGCAGCCCGCAAAGGCGCTGGTTGAGCCATGCCGTCAGCGCTGCCCGGCAGGTGGCGATGTGGTCGGTGTCCATCCGGGCCGGCAGCGTGCGGGCGTTGATCAGCCCGGCCTGGATCAGCACCCGGGCCAGGTGTGCGCCGCGTTTCCGCGCCGCCGCTGGCACGAGGCGCAGCGGAATGTCGGGATCGATCCTGGGCAGGGAGAGCATGGTGAGCAGTCGGGTCAGGGCATGGGCGGCAGGCCTTCGGACGGGAACGGCACCGCCACAGGTGCGACGCGTCGTTCGCCTGTCACGCACACCGCCGAGGCGAACTCGCCGATGGCCTGTCCGGCTTCGACCAGTCTGCGGCGACCGAGCGCCTCCTCAAGCGCACCGGTGGCCGAGTCGCTGCCGCCATGCAACTGCAGGTCGAGCAGAGCGGCGTACCGCTCCACCCGGCCGGCGTCAGCCCTTGGTGCCGACCGCGCGCCGGAAGGTGATGTCCTGGACGCCACGGGCGACCTCCCCGACCTCGATGTCCGCGCTCATCAGTTCCGGGTACTGCGCGCTGTACAGGTCACGCACCTGCTGGTTGCTCAACCCGGCGACATCGGGCAGGGTCACGCCGTTGTAGCGGAACCGCCGCTTGACTTCGGTGATTTCGATGGCCATGTCGCCCTCCTCAACCGAACAGATCGGGCGCACCGGCCCGGGCCGATTCACTGGTCGCGGCGGTCACCGCGCCGGCGCCAGTCACCGGCGCCTGCGCTGCGTCGCTGTCGTCGTCGTCCGGGTCTTCGCCTGCCGCCGCTGCGCTCGGCGCTGCCACAGGGGCTGCGACGTGTTTCACGGGCGTCCTGGCCATCGCGGTCGTCGCAGCCTTGCTGCCTTTCTGCACCGAGGCCTCGCGTGCCGCTGCGAGAACCTCGTTCGTGGCCGCCACCTGCTCGGCGAGGCTCAGGCGCTGCGTCCGGTAGCCCGCCAGCACCGTGGTGAACTCGGCATCGAATTCCTCGGGCGTCGCGGTCAGGGACAGCGGGGTCGCGAGCGCCGGCTCGTCCTTGGCATCAGCCGGCTTCGGGATGACCACCACGGTCATGGTGCCGCGCGGCGCGTCGGCCGACACCGCCATCGTCAGCGGCCCGGATGCCCGGACCAGTTCGAAGAGTTCCTTGAACATTGCATCAATCTCCTGGCTGTGAGAGGCAAGCCCTCGACATTCATCTTCGGGCTCGCCCCCTCGCCGTCAACCCGTCATGCGCTCACAGCCTCGGCTGCGTCGCAAGCGACCTGCGAGGCCGCAGGGGCTGGTGCCGCCCCGGTCCCGCTGCCTGTCCGATCCGTCCTGCCGAAGCCACGCCTCGGGTAGCGCATCGACTTCGGCACCGCGCCTGCGTAGGCGAAGGCGGGAACTGCCAGCAGTGCCTTGATGAAGTCGGCCCGCTTGCCGGCCCTGGCCTTCGCATAGGCGCCGCCCATGGCCTGTCTCAGTCCGACCTCGTCGGACAGCGACTCCAGTTCGCTGACGGTCAGCAGGTCCAGGTAGCCGCCATCGAGCACGAAGGACCTGGCCTCGTCGACCTCGAGGTAGTTCAGGATCGTTTCCAGCCCGTCGTTGTCGATTCCGCAGGCCGCCGCTGCGGCCACCGCACGGACCATCGTCGCGGCCTGCTGGTCATCGAAGCTGTCCGCCTGTTCGATTGCCTTGCGCAACGGCAGCGGCCCGCTTGCCGCCTTCGTCGAAGTGGCAGCGCCGGTCACTTTGGCGGCGACCTCGGCATAGCGGTCCCGCACCACGGCGCGCATGTCGCCCGCCAGCACCAGCGCCGCCAGGACACGCTGATTGCGTTGCGGCTGCGCCATCAGGGCGTTCGCGGCCCACTTGCGCCACTGCTCGATCCTGTAGGTGACGACCCTCGCGGGAACATGGTGCGCGGCCGTAGCGCCGGATGCGGGGGTCGCTGCCTTTCTGGGCGAGGGTTTCGACCCGGCATCGGCCGGCCCGCTGCCCTCAGCGCTGGTTCGCGCCGCCTCGCGCACTGTCCTGCGATGGGCGCTTACCTTCTTCGCGTGGCATGCGGCATCGAAGCACAGCGACTCGCAAACATCGCCGTAGGAGCCCGCCATCGCCGACAGGCTGCACCCGAAGTTCTCGCAGCCCTTGCACGCTGTGTACTGCGTGGCGCCCACGCCCATCGGACCATCCGGCCCGACCGTGAGTGGGGCGAATCCGTCCTCCAGCCGGACGAAACGCACAACCGGGAACTGATCGCGCAGCGGCACGGCGCGCGCCTCCAGTGCCGCCATGGTCAGTTCGTCGTAGTGGCTCGGATGCTGGCAGAAGCCTTCGCCGATGGACTCGTCGAACAGCGAAGCTTGCTGCGCCGAGTTGTGGGGACATGCGATGCACTGCCCCGTGTCGAAGATGGCATCGGCAAGCCGCTTGGCGAACTGGCCGAGTTGCTTCTTGAGCACTTCCACCGGCACCTTGTGCTCGATGACGCCACCGAGCACTTTCTCCTGCCGGCCGGCAGGCAGGCCCGCCAGGAGTTCGGCGTGGCCGAGCTTGATGCGCCGCTCGTTGAGCGCGCTGCGCACGGTCGGCGCGCAGTTCAGCAGCAGCAGGCGGCGTTCAAGGGTGTCGACGTTCCAGCCGAGCTGCAGTGCCGTCTCGTGCTTGTCGCCCTTGTTGTAGGCCAGCAGCGAGGCAGCACCCTCGGCCTGCTCGACATCACTGGTGTCGTCGCGGAAGTGGTTCTCGATGATGCCGAGCGACCGTGCCTCCGCGTCGCTCGCATCGCGGATGACGACAGGCATGTCGTAGTCGTCGCCATGGACCGTGCGTGCCGCGCGCCAGCGGCGCTCGCCGGCCATGATCTCGAACACGCCTTCGCGCTCCGGGTGCGGACGGACGAGGATCGGCTGCGTCACGCCGCCGGCCGCCCGGATCCCCGCTTCGAGTTCCTTCATCGCCTGCGGATCGAAGTACTGCCGGTGGTTCGGCCCCGAGACGATGGCACTGAGTTTCAGTGTCGGTTGCATTCAGCCTCCTTGTGGCGAGTGCGCCATGGGTCGGCGCAAGGTCATGTTCCCGCGCAAGCAAGCCTGGTCAACCCGCTGCAAGTCGGCCACTTGCGACCTGAAGACCACTGACGTTGACGCTGTTCGCTTGCATGGGTCGATCGCCTCGATGCCCAGCCACTTCGGGGGGTCGCAGTACAGGTCACACCTGATCCGGTACCCCGTCAAGCTCGCCACACTGACCGGCCCGTTCAATGGCGATGGCGGCTCCATGGACCCGGTCCCGGCGCGTGAGATGCACCCTGCACCTGCGCAATCTCCAGCGTTGCAGGAGCCTTCGGCATCGGCCGGTCAAGTGATCGCGTGACGACCCGCCGACCTCGTTGCCGAGTGATGGGCCCACTGCCATACTGATTTCACCTTGCGGCCCCACGGGCCCGTCCTCATCGCGAGGAGGTATCCGCCGCTCAGCGGTGGCGTTAGCGGTCGTGACCCGCACACACAGCGCGCAGCACGCCTGCGCATCCCATCGGGGACACCGTCCCCGTCCGGGCCATCGGTGTTCCCCATTCAACCGGAGAACACCATGAACCTCTCCATGCTCGACCGCGAGCAACTGGAGGACATCCTTCTGAACCCGCCCCGGGTGGAGGTGCATCCGCTCCAGTGCTCCGACAGCATCACGCTCGACTGCCTGCCAATCGGCCCGGCCGAGCGCCCGACCCGAATCCGGCATGTGCTTGCAGCAGCGCACGAACTGCTGGTTCGTTCGGCCAACACGGCGCTCGTCGGCCGTTGCGTGCTCGACAGCCCGACCCTGGTGAAGAACTATTTCAAGGTCCACTTCGCCGGCGCCGAGCGCGAGACCTTCGTCGTCGTGTTCCTCGACGCGCAGATGCGTGTCATCGCGACCGAAGAACTGTTCGCCGGCACCCTGCAGCAGACCAGCGTCTATCCACGCGAGGTGGTCAAGCGCGCGCTGCACCACAACGCGGGCGGCGTGATCTTCGGCCACCCGCACCCCAGCGGGCAGTGCGAACCCTCGCGCGCGGACGAGTTCCTCACCCAGACCCTCAAGTCCGCCTTGAGCCTCGTCGACGTGCGTGTCCTCGACCACATGGTGGTCTCGGGCTCGACCTGCACGAGCTTTGCGGAAAGGGGTCTGCTGTGACCACCGAGGCCGTTCCGCAGGCGGAGTGGATTCCAGCGTGCGGTGGAACGGAGACACCGTTCACGACCCGCACCGGGCGGCGTCTGCTCTACATGTGGAACCCGACCACCGGCGAGCACGCGTACTACGACGTCACCAACGACGTCTTCCTGTCCGCCGACGAAGCCACCGCCGCCCTGGCGATGCACTGACCCGCGGGGAGCGCCACCGCTCCCCGTCTCGTCGCTGAGGCATCGCGGCCCACCCGCGCCGCCTCGAACACCCAAGGAGCAACCCATGCCCCGAAACCCTGAAGCCCTTCAGTTCGCGAAGACCGCTGATCACCAGTACGTCTGCGTGACCTGGTTCGAGCGCGACCGCCAGAACGTCCGTCTCGAGACGCCACGCGGCCGCGTGATCTTCGACCTGTGGGACGACGACGTCACCGACGCGATCGACAGCGGCTACCTCACGGTGCCGCGAGTCCCACGAGCCACCGACGCCGACTGGCAGCCCCACGCGGTTGCCTTCGCGCGGGACACCGGTCGTCTCTGACCGTCCTCTTCATTCATCCCATCCACCCACATTCAAGGAGCCATTCCATGGAGTACATCGAACTCGGCCCCGTGCCGGCCGGCGAGCCCTGCGCTCAGGTCGGTACCGACAACTACCTCGCGCGCTCGATGCGCGAGTGCGAGGTTTTCCGCCGCATGCTCGAACGGGTCCTTCCGATCCCGGAAGGCCTGCCGGTGAAGTACGTGGTTCGCAGCCACCCGCACGACTTCGGCACCTACCGCGAGGTCTCCGTGCGGTACAGCGGCGATGACGCGGCGGCCTGCAACTTTGCGTTCCAGGTCGAGTCTTCGGTCCCTGATGTCTGGGACCCGGTCGCGCAGCAGGAACTCGCGGACCTGCAGCGGCGGCAGGTTGAACTGCAGGCGGTTTCCGCAACTGCGGCGACCGTCGAGCCAGCGGATCGAGCGCAATCTGACTGCATGCCCCAGCGCGTGCCGGCTGATGTCCGACACGACGTGTTGCGATCGCCCGTCACGAATTGAGCCGGACCAGGCAATCGGGGGCACCCATCGGGGTGCCCCCTTTTGCTGGTCTGGATAGGACTCCATGCGCGTCGGTGCGCGGAATGTCTGCACCGATCCCTGGTGCATGGCCGGCGCGACGGTATACACTGGATGAATGTACAGCTTCGATGCCATTCCCGAAGGCGCCGCAGTTGGCAGCGACCCCTCCGCCCGACCCCGCGAGACCCGCAGCACGGCTGCCGGCTTCGGCTCGCCGGGCGCGGATTCGACCGTCAAGCGCATCGACCTGAACGACGCGCTGATAAGGCACCCTGATGCCACGTTCGTGATGCGGGCAGCGGGCGCCGCCATGCAAGGCTCCGGGATCGATGAAGCCGACGTGCTGCTGGTGGATCGCGCGATCCAGCCGTCGCACGGTCACATCGTCGTGGCGGTCGTGGATGGCGAATTGGTCTGCCGCCGGTTGTGGAAACAGGCCGGCTCGACGAGGCTGGAAGCCGCGTTCACCGACAACCCCGCCACCCACACCGACATCGTCCCGGACGAAGGGACGCCGGTGGAGGTCTGGGGCGTCGTGACCACGGTGATCAAGTCGCTGATGCCGCGGTAGCTTTCGGCGAGAGGTCCGACGCCATGTTCGCCCTGGTCGACGCCAACAACATGTACGTGAGCTGCGAGCGCGTCTTCCAGCCGCGGCTGTGCGGCCGCCCGGTCGTGGTGCTGTCCTCCAACGACGGGGCCTGCATCGCGCGCAGCAACGAAGCCAAGGACCTCGGCGTCAAGATGGCCCAGCCCTGGTTCCAGGTCCGCCACCTCGAGCGCTCGGCCGGCCTGCTCGCGGTGTCGGCCAACTTCGAGCTGTACGGCGACATGTCGAGCCGGATGATGGCCGTCGTGGCGCGCTTCGCGCCGCGGCAGGAGGTGTACAGCATCGACGAGTCCTTTCTCGATTTCGACGGCGTGCGCGGCGATCTGGTCGGTATTGGCCGCGACCTCCGGGCCACCGTCCTGATGGAGACGGGCCTGCCGACATCCGTGGGCTTCGGCCCGACGAAGACGCTCGCCAAGCTTGCCAACCACATCGCCAAGACCGCTGATCGGAAGCCGGGCTCCTACCCAGGACACCTCGCTCAGGTCTGCAATCTGGTCACCTTGTCCGAGGCGGATCGATTGAAGGCTTTCGCGGCCACCGAAGTCGGCAACGTCTGGGGCGTCGGACGGAAGATCGGAGCACGGCTCGTCGAAGGCGGCGTGCGGACGGTGCTCGACCTGGTGCGCTGCGACGTCGCGACCCTGCGCAAGCAGTTCAGCGTCGTCCTGGAGAAGACGGTCCTCGAACTCCGCGGCACCTCCTGCCTGAGCATGGACGAGGCGCCGGCGGCGAAGCAGCAGATCCTGGTCTCGCGCTCCTTCGGAAAGGCGGTCACCGATGTCGCCGGCATCGTCGAGGCGGTCAGCGAGTTTGCGTCACGCGCGGCAGAGAGCCTGCGTCTGCAGGATGGCGCGGCCGGGGCCGTCAACGTGTTCTTCACGACCAGCCCGTTCCGCCAGAACGATCGGCAGCACAGCCCCAGCGTGACGGTGCCATTGGTTCGACCCACTTCGGACTCCCGGCACCTGGTCGGCGCTGCCGTCGCCGCCGTGCACCGCCTGTTTCGTCCTGGCTTCAACTACGTCAAGGCGGGCGTCATGTTGGTGGACCTCCAACCTGCAGGCCAACGGCAGGGCGAACTCGACCTGTTTTCCGCCGTCGCCGGCGCGCCAGGGGAACAGTTGCAGCGAGACCGCTCGGCGCTGATGGCCACCATGGATGAACTGAACCGGCGATTCGGCCGGAGTTCGGTGCACATCGGGAGCGCTTCGACCAGCGCACACGACACCGACGAACGCAGTTGGGCGACCAGACAGGAGCGCCGGTCGCCGCGGTTCACGACACGGTGGGACGAGATGCCGATGGTTCGAGGCTGAGCGCGATCGCGGAGGAACTCGACGCAGGTGCTAACAGCCCCGGTCGGCCACTGAACTGCAGCACACATCGCAACGCGCCGAAGGCAATTCAGGGGGCTGCTCCATGGTGGCGAAGCTCCCGGGTCAGAAGTCGTCGGTCGGCCACGAACTGTCCTTCGCCAAAATGGCTCGTCCGACAGCATAGGCTGAAAGCGGACTTCCGAATTCTGCGGGGGCGCGAAGGATGGAATCACCTAGACGAAGATCACACAAGGATCCCCTAGCGGGGTCAGGATCGTCGTTCTCTGCTTCCCTCGTGTGATGCTGACTCGAAGATTCTGTCTGGCCTGATTGTCAATGTTCTCCTTCAGATTTGCTCTCACGATCCGGTCTGGGTTGGCCACGATCTTCTTCTTCACATAGCGGGGCCAGCCTTCAAAGATGATCACCTCGTCGAACTGCTTTCCTTTGGCCTTGTGCATGTTCATCACACAGACCCCAGTTTCTGGCTTTGACTGAGTAGCGAAGTGCTCGCGAACAAATGCCTGCCTTGTGATGTGCAGGGCGTTTTCGTATCGCCCGAAGGTCCGCCAGTCCTGCGAAAGCTCTTGGCGCAATTGGGTTCCACGCTCCAGCAGACGGATGTTCTTGACTTCGATGGCAACCTCTTTCAAGCGGATGCAAGGACCATTCTCCAGGGCCTTCCTGGCCGCTCGCCAGTCTTGATCCGGATCGCCCGTGAGGGAGATTGCTCTCAGTTGTTCGCATGTCTGCAAGAGCGGAGCCATGAGGCTGTTCTTGGGCAGCGGCTTACCGGCAGCTTTCTTCTCCGCGTAGAGGGCGAAGGCCTTGCGGATGCTTACCGCCTGCTGCAGGTCCGATTTCGCCGGTAGGTGGCCGCCCTTCCCGTGGAAGTAGTTGCACAGGAGGTCGATCACCCCATCGACGTAGAACAGACTCGGCGGCTGCAGCATGAAAGAGACGATCTCGGCTCCCAGAATGGCTGCATCCAGATCGACCGCGGCTGAGTGTCGAATCGGCGGCATCTTCGCGAGTGGCTGCCTGAACACATCCGAGACGGCTCGCGTCATCTTCTTCGTGGGAACGAGGATGGCGAGCGACCAATCCTTCTTCTTGGAGTCGACGAGCCTCTTGCGAGCAGCGTACGCATGGGTGACGAGCGCGGTGCAGGCTTCGTTCTCATTCGCGGGATAGGTTTTGAGCTCGATGCCGAGGTACTTCTCCTTGGAAAACTCGCCCGTCAAGACCTCATTTCCGAACAGAAGAATCTCGGTTCCAGCGCTGCGATGGTTCTCGCCATGCAGCACGATCTCCTTGGGCTTGAACGTCGCGCGGAACTGGTCGAGCCGGGCCGGGTCTGCGCCGATCCAGTCATAGATGCGCTGTTCAGGATCCGCCAGAGCGACCAACGTGCCCTCACGGCCAAGCTGTTGCACGACTCGCCATTGATCGGCGTTCGTATCCTGGAACTCATCCAGAATGACGGCGGGGTAACGATCGGCAATTAGCTGGCGAAGCCGCTTGCTTCGCTCGAGAAGTTCGGCGACATGGCGGGCAAACAGGTCGAAGCATACGCGACCCTCGACCTTGGCCTGCAGAAGTCGTTCGGCTTGCTCCTTGCCCTTCCTTTCGGCCTTCTCCGCCTCACTGAGCTTGGCTTCGGCCTTGTATTCGCTTCGGATGGCCGATAGCGCGATCGCCTCGTTGGCGGGAGTCAGGATCGTTAGCGGCCTCGGCAGACCCAGCAGATACCCGTGGGTCTGGAGGATTCGCCAAAAGAACGAGTGATAGGTCTCGACATTGATCCGCGACTTGATGGCCTTCGGGATGTCGTGTTCGCTCTCGATGGCCTCAATGACGCGGCCAATGGTGGCGCGCGCGAAGCTAAGGAACAAGACTTCTTGGCCGGGACGTAGGGACGTCGCGACCTTGGCCGCCTTGAGGATGGAGATGGTTGTCTTGCCCGCCCCTGGGCCGCCGATCACCAGGAGATGGACCTCGGCTTCGAGGACTTCCCTTTGCTTCTCAGAGAGTTTCATCGTCATCACCGCCCGGGATGCCACCAGGCGCCACGACCGCGGCCGCAGGCACGGCCGGCGGCATGCACAGTCCTCTCAGGTGGATGCAGGCCTCTCTGATCCATTGCGGAATCTCGGCCTCGCTGCATTGGGCGACGTACTCCGCGATGCCGAAGTCGCCCTTTGTTTTCGCGAAGTACGCCATCAGTGCGTTGACAACATCCGCCTTTGGATTCGGAAACTTCGCTGCCAGGTCTGCGGGCCATTGGAGAACGTCGCAGAACCTCTCCATCGCCGCCTGCGGCGTGTTCTTCAGGATGAGGTTCTCGATTCCCTTCTCGTTGTGCATGTACATGTGCTCGACCTGGGCCTGGATTTGCGCCTGAGCAGCGGCGTCTTGCAGGTCGCACAGGGCAAACGTCCGTTTGCCGATTTCCTTGTACAGCTTTGCCATATCAGGGATGCTTCCCTCGCCGCCAGCATCGACAACACAAACACCGAGCGCTTCCAGAGATGCGTACTTCGCCGGATCAAGCTCGGCCAGGCGCCGGCAGGCCACCGGAAATGTCGAAGCTTCGGTCGCACCCTCTGCAACAAGAATACGCCGGGCCAGCAAGCCTTCACAGAACCTGGTCCTGAACTCCTGCCGGTAGCGCTTGAGCTTGACGCTTTGCGGGAGCCAGACCCGGGATTGCTTCAATGCTCCGGTGGTGTCGCGGGACAGGATGACGGTTTCGTCGAGTGAGAACTCTTCGAGCACGTAGGGCGAGTGCGACGTGAACAGCGTTTGCGACGCCAGCTTGCGGACCTCATGGATGATGCGCTTCTGCGCGTATGGCGGAATGGCGGTCTCGGGCTCCTCCATCGCGAAGATGACGTTCTGCTTGTCCTCGGCGATCTGCGACAGCATTGCGAGCACCAGCATGTTGATCGTGCCGGTACCTTGCCGGTAAAACGGGGCGGCGTGCGTTCCATCGCCGGTCGCGATGAACGCCGTGATCACCTTTCGCAAATGGTCCCGCGTGAGGTTCGAGACCTTGAGATGCGGCTCGATGCCCCATTCCTTCGGCACGTACTTCTTCAATGCGTTGTTGATGCTTTGAAGGACTCCGGATATGCCCAGGCTCGGATCCTCCGCGACTGAGAACGCTGATATTTTCCCGATGGCGTCCTCCCACATCTGGGGGCGCACCTCTTTGAGGCGCAGGATGATGTCCAACAGGCTTCCCCGTTCGAGGCTCAGGGCCCGGGAGCCTGTGCGGATGGAGCGCAGATACAGAAATCCGCAGACCTGTTTGTCCTTCTTCGAGAAGGTTTGGGGCGTGTGGCCGTCCACAAGCGTTAGCGTGTAGAACGTCTTGCCCACGAAGTCGTCCTCTTCCGGGTCGTACTCTCCGATAAAGGTAACGCGCAACGCTGGGGAGATCGTGTCCGCATCAACCCCTTCTGGGGATGTCTCCTGATAGAGCTTCTTCTCCTTGTTGTCCCAGAATTCAATGTAGTCCCCGAATCGATTTCGCTGCTCCTCGGAGAGATCAATGATCGTGACGTCGACCCTGATCTGTAGCGCCGGATCTTCGGCCGGTGCCTCCACAGCGGCGCCATCTTCCGACGCGGCGGCTCCTCCGTTCTCGGCGCCAGGCTCCTGCGGTCCACCTTCGCCGTGATCGCCTTGGGCGGACTTCTTAGATTTGGCGGCGTATCTGCCGTGGTAAAAGTCGTGCTCGTCGATCGGCGGTGTCCTGTTCAACCGGTCGGGTCCGAGGGCAAGATCGAGCGCCTCCAGCACCGTTGTTTTGCCCGTGTTGTTGTCCCCAAGAAGTACCGCGTGCTTGGTGAAATCGAGGGTTGTGTCCTTAACGCCTCGGAAGTTCTCGATATGAATACGCGCGACCTGCATTGTTTCCTCCCCATGGGTTTCGCACCTTACCCTCCTTTGCGAGGGCTCGGATGGGCCGATCGAACGTGCAAGGCGTCGCCGAGCGTTGCCGCTGCGCGCTTGGGACGACCCCAGGAGACAGCCCGGTGGGCTATGGACAGCTGCCCGATGCGAGTCGTATGTCGTCGACGCCAAGCGCAGTCCGACTCGGCATGATGTCTCGCTGGAGGGGGCTCGCTTCCTGAGCTGTTGGGCTGTCTACCATTGGCCTTGGCTCGCGCACTAATGTCCGTTTTCCGCCGCTGAGTGGTCATCTACAACCAGGAAATGACTGGCTGCAACGGGTCGTTCTCGACGAAACCGACGCACAGGTTTGCGATCCGCCCCTTTTCGATCGGCACCGGCGTCAGGCTGCGTTCAACCCCAAGTGACTCCACAGCCGTGCGTTCGGGCGAGGACCAGCATTGCCATCACTTCGCCCGCTCGCCTCTGCAAGTACTCGTCGGTGCGCGCGCCTTCCGACCACCTCGGGCCTTCGGTGACCGACGTCACCGCTTTCGCGCGCGCAGGGTCGGAGTTCATGGCTCGGAGCAACTTCGTGATGGCGGCTTCCAGCTGCTCGTACGGAATCTCGCCATAGGGCGCCGATAGCAGACCAGCAAGTGCCAGTAGCGCAGCAGCGTTGCTGTTGCTGACATTGAGCGCCTCTGAATGGCAATCGATCTCGAGCTTGAACGTGATGCTCACTTGCGGCGTCCTTCCGATCTGCGGACAGTTTCCGCCCCGGCAGGGTCAGCGCAAGCCCGTCGGCCAGACGCAGGCGCATCGTCAGTGGAGGACGCTATGGCCCCTGGCTTGCCGCGCCACCTTCATGAAGCCCCGAGCCTCCGCGCGGGGGAATTCCGGGCTTGCCGCTCCGCGGCTCCAGCCCCGGAGACAGCCGACCAGCATCGCGTGTTCGGCCGCAGCGTCGATCCCGAGCGCGTCGTTGAGCGCGCGCACCAGGCGCCTTGCTGTCAAGAAGCCTCCCAAATCGATGCTGGTGATGCGCACGCCATCGCTGCCCCGCTCGCAGACGGCGACATTGGTCCCTGCCGGCAACCCTGGAAGCACGACATAACAGCGCAACGGCAAGCCAGCCATCATGTCCCCCCTGCTGGCGCCGGTCACGTCGCCGCCTCCTGCGCGAGCACGAAGCTGTCCAGGTCGATGACCTTGTCCGCCATCGCTGTGAGCTCCGGTGTCTGCGAGACGAAGAACTCGCGCTGGTAGCCGCCCAGCCGGATCACCTCGCGCTTCATGTCCATGAACATGCGCTTGCGATCCGGGTCGAGCGGACCGTCGGCCTCGTCGCAGAACAGCGTGCCGTACTCGCGGCCTGCGTTGCCGGCCAGGTAGAGCGCGATCGCGCGGGTCAGGCACTCGTTGATCCAGACCCGTTCGCCGCCACTCAGCAGGGCCACGCTCTTGGACTCGCCACCTTCGCCGTCGTGAACGACGATGTCGAAGCCTTCGCGCATCTCGCCCTTGGCAGTCGCCACCTGGGTGCGGATCTCCAGCGTGAACCGCCGCCCGTAGCAGGCCAGCAGGAGGTCATTGGCCAGCCCGGCGAGCGTCGGTCCGGCGTCGTCGATGTCCAGCGCGATCACGCCATCATTGCTCAGGCATCTTGCCAGCAGAGTCCAGCCGCTCAATTCGGACTCGACCGCCGATGCGCGCGCGTCGGTGGCGGCCGCTTCGCCACTGACGCGCGCTTGTTGCGCCTGGAGCGCAGCGCGGCGCTCCTGAGTGCGAACAGCCGCGAGGTGCGCCTGCTCCGCACTGTGCAGTCCGGCCTCGGCCAGTATCGAAGCGCGCCGCGCCAGTTCGAGCCGGCCTCTGTCGAAGGCGGGAGGCAAGGCGGCGACTGCGGTCTCGATCCGGCTGATCGACGCATCGCGTTCGGTGCTCAGACGATTGCGCTCTGCAGCCACTCGGGCGCGCGCTGCCTCGATGTCGGCACGCTCGGCGGCCTCCTCGTCGGTCTCGGCCGGCGCGTCGTTGGAAAGCAACCCCAGTTCCACCTCGACTGCCGTGAGTGCGGCCTGGGCTTGGCGCATTTCGCCTTCCCGTGCTGCCAGCCGTGCCAGGCTCGACAAACGTGCGCTGGCACGTTCGAGTCGTCGCTCGGCTTCGTTGCGCAGTTCCCCAACCCCGGCCAGCGGGCGCAGTCCTTCGGACAGACCGGCACGTTCCGCATCTGCAGCGCGCTGGCGATCACGCAGCGCGGCGATCTGACCATCGACGGACGGCAACATGGCCTGCGCTTCCCTGGCGTCACCAAGCAGCTTGCAGCGACCCTGCAGGTCGGTCCCGACGCAGGGTACTTCCGCGGCAAGTCCGAAGCGCCGCTGTAGGTCCGCATGCCTCAGTGACACCTGCCCAGCCTCGCGCTCGATGCCCTCGATCTGCTGGGCCAGCAGCCTCACCTTGCCGCGAAGCTGGTCCGCCTTGTCCGCGAGCGCCTGGGCGGCCGCCGCGCGCTCGGTTCGTATCTGCACCGCCCGTTCCGCCGCCATCAGCCTGCGCGATGCCCATGCGACCCGACCCGCTCCAGCGCACGACTGCCGGAGTGCATCGCGCTGTCGGGTGAGCCGGACCCGCTGTTCGGCATGCTGGCGCTTCCTGGCAGCGGCCCGCTGCGCCAGCGCGCCGGCCCTGACGTCGAGTCGAGCGAATTCCTCCGCAAGCCGCTGGAGTGCCTCCCTGGCGCCGACTGCAGCCCTGTCGCGCTCGGCGGCAAGTTCGGTACTTCGTTTGTCGGTTTCCGCAGCCGCCTGTGAGTCCGCGAGCACAGTTGCCTCGGCAGCACGGGCGGCATCCAGTGATCGCGCTGCGGCGTCTCGTTCGCTGGTCGCCCGCGAGAGGGCTGCCTCGGGATCGCCTAGTGTGCTCAGTTCGCCAGCCAGGCGCGCGATTTCGGCCGCCGCGCTGGCCTGCCCCTGCCGGATCAGCGCCAGACCATTCTTGAGCAGCCTGGACGTCTCCGCTGCGTGCTCACCCTGCTGCCGCACCTGGTCCAGGCCCAGCAGGTCGGCCAGCAAGCCCTTGATCTCGCCGTTGCGGTAGGCCGACAGTGGCCGCTTGCCCTGGGCCGAGAACACCGACGTAAAGAAGGTCTCCGGCGAGCCGAGCAATTCGCGCACGGCCTGCTCGTAGATATCGACCTTGCCGTCGCTGACGGTGCCGTCGGCGAGCACCACCGGTGTCCAGTGGCTGCCGGACTGCTCGAACAGGAAGGCCTCGGTCTTGCGTTTGCCGTTGACGCGAAACACAAGTTGCGATTTGTAGCGGTGCCCCCGGTGCTCCCAGGTCAGTTCCTTCTGGCTTTCCGGTAGAAAGACGTGGTCGTAGTACGAGAACGCACCGAGACCATCGGCACCGGCGCGGGAGGGCATGACGAGGTACGGATGGAGGTTGTCCATCACTGTCGTCTTGCCGCGCCCATTGGCCCCGGCGATGGCCACCAGCGTCGCGTCGCCGGCCAGTGCCTCGACGTCGAGTCGAAGGGTGTTGCGGCCGAGGCCGCTGCGGATGCCCTTGAAGCCGGTCAGTGTCAGCACTAGGGGGCGGTAGCCGCGCGCCGCATTCGGTTGCTCACCGTGTTTTTTGTCGCCCATTGCAATTCCCCTTTCCAAGGTACGCTGTGCAGCAAGGCCAGCCATGCTCATGAGTCTCTCGCCAACGATCAGGGCGTCAACCACCGGCCGCGAGACACGCGCGCCCGTCAGGTGGCTGCTGTCCGCAGTACGTTGTTTCATCGACCCGAGACCCATCGCGCCGAAAAGGTGGGCGATGTGAGCTCGCGCGACCTCGACTCCGCCTTACCGGCGGACAGCAAGGAGGTCGGGCAGGGAAGCGGCGACAGCGATGCCGCGCAGAACGAGAGCGAGGCGCGGCTGCGCCGCAGCCTGCTGCGCGCGACCGCCAACAACGCAAGGTTGAGTTCGGTGGCGCTGGGCTTCGCCACGCTCTATGTCGGATGGCTGGCCTGGCGATTCGCAGATCGGAGGCTGCTGGCGCTGGCGCTGGTCGCCACGGGACTGGCCACCGCGATCTGGCGCTGGTCGATCGCCGGCATGGCCGCCGTCGACATCCTGCCGCGCGAGGATCTGGAGCGCCGCTTCCATGCCGCGCTGGACCGCAACGCCTACCTGGTCTGCTGTTTCTGGGCGCCAGCTTCGCTAATCGTGTATCCGGCCATCACCGACAAGGGGCACGCCGTCACCTACGCGCTCTGCGCACTCGGATCGATGAGCGTCGGTTCGATGTACCTGCTGCCGGGTGCGCACCGCGGCTTCTGGGTCCTGGCGGGGGTGCAGTTCGCTTCCTTCCTCGTTGCCACCGTCTTCATCGAGACCGAGCACCTCTGGGTGACGGCTTTCCTGCTGGTGCTCTACGCCGTGGCGGCGTATCGGATCTCGGACCAGGTGCGACGAACGACGCGCAACCTGCTGCGCACGCACCAGGTCACTGACCAGTTGCGCCACGAAGCGATCGAACGCGAGCAGGCGATGCTGGTCGAGGCGGCGTCGGCTGCGCGCACTGCCGAACTGACGGCCACGGAGCGCCAGCAGGTCTTCATGGCCAAGGTCGGCCATGAGATCCGTACGCCCGCCCAGATCATCATGGCGGATGTCGAGTTCCTAGAACACCGACTCGCCGACAGCCCGGAGCTGCATCTGACCCTGCGCCGGCTTCACTCCGCCGCGGACCTGATGGCCCATCAGATGCAGGGGATCGCCGACTATGCGCGCAGCCAGTCCTGGCGCACCGACGATCGGCTGCAGCTCGCGCAGTTGTCCGCCGTCCTCGGCGACATCACCAACCTTCACGCGTCGACCGCCGGCGCGAAGGGGCTCGCCCTCAAGGTTGCTGCGCAGGACGTGGAACTGCTGCTGGACCTCAGCAAGGTCCGCCAGATCGTCGAGAACCTCGTCGGCAACGCCGTCAAGTACACCGCCACCGGCGAGGTCAGCGTCTCGGCGGAAGTTCGATCGACCGCGTCCGGGCCGCGCGAACTCGTGATCGTGGTCGCGGACACCGGCATCGGCATCCCGGAAGACGTCCAGGACCGCGTCTTCGAGCCCTTCTTCAAGGCGGCGCAGTCGCCGGCCCGACGGGACGGTCTGGGCCTTGGCCTGGCCATCGTCAAGTCCCTGGTCACCAAGCTCGGCGGCCGCATCGAACTGCAGTCGCGCGCCGGCAAGGGAACGACGGTCGTCGTATCTCTTCCGCTTGCCGACTAGGCAGACAGCACGAAACGAAGGAGAACTGCATGCCCAGGATCGACGTCACCGCCGTACCCGGACGCCGGGGATCGGGCTACCCAAAGCCGTTCGACGCGCCCTGCAGTGCGCGCACACGCCGTCGCCTGGGCGAAGCCGGCGGGCTTCGCGACTTCGGCGTCAACCTGATGACCCTGCCGCCGGGCGGTTGGTCCAGCCAGCGCCACTGGCACAGCGACGAGGACGAGTTCGTCTATCTGCTTGAAGGCGAAGTGACACTCGTCGAGGACGGCGGTGAGACGCTGATGCGCGCCGGCGATTGCGCGGCATTTCCGAAGGGCAGCGGCAACGGCCACCACCTCATCAACAGGTCCTCCGCGATCGCCGTCTATCTGGAAGTGGGCTCGCGCAATCCGAACGACCTCACCACCTGCTCCGACATCGACATGATGAGTTCCAACGCCGACGGCCGGTTCTTGCACAAGGATGGCTCGCCCTTCTCTGTGTGATAGCGGCGCGCATCGGTTCGAAAGCGCTGCTGCCGTGACCGCGGAAGATCCCGGACTGACCGCTCGATGTTCGGGCGTGCCGAGGGCTCAGAACAGCTCCAACTCGGCTGCTGCACCGCCCGCGATCGATCTGGGTTCCGTGGCGCAAGCGTCCGGCCTGACCGCCAGCGACAAGGGGTCTGGAACTTCCGCCCGAGGACGCCGCGTCAGCACCTCACCGGCGATCTGCTCGGGCGTCTGGTGCGAGAGGCGCTCCAGGTACGCCAGCAGCGGCTCCACCCGGGCGCCCGTGACCCCGGCCCACGCGCGCACCTTGTCGCCCAGGCTGGCGCAGCGCGAGATGCCTTCTGCCCGGCTGCGCACGATGGGCACGAACCGCCCTTCCAGTTGCACGCCTGCCGCACCCGCCAGCGCGCGCTTGATGGCCTCGCGGTCGACCTCGTGCCGATCCTCGTCGGCGACCGTCCAGCGCACGCGGACCCAGGCACCTTCCAGGTCACCAGCCGCCACTGCCGACTCGATCCGCGCCAGGTCGGGCTTGCCCTCGAAGAACAGGTCGACCGTCCGCCTCGCTGGGGTCGGCACCAGCTCGAACGCCACTGCCGAAGCCGCGACCTCCCACAGCACGAAGCCCTTGTCGCCGACCTCGCCATGGTGGAAGCGGCCGATTGATCCGGCGTAGGCCACGATGCGCCCGCCCTGCTCCCAGTGCTGGTGTCGGTGGATGTGCCCCAGCATGAAGGCCTGGGCCTGCGCCGAGAACAGCGCACCCGACGTGAACTCGTGGTCGAAGCCGGCCATCGGCACGTCGTGCTCGGTGATGCACCCGGTGACCGTGCCGTGCGACACGCCGACGGTCGGTACCAGCGCCTCACGTGCCGCCTGGTTGCTGGCCGCAAACCCGGCCAGCAGGGCCGCCAGTTCCTGGCCCAGCGCGACTCCGGCGTCCGCCGCGCCGACGCTCGCGGCGACGGTCGCCTTGTTCACCGTCGGCACGCACGTGAACAAGACCCGTGCGCCGTCGGGCAACTGGTCCTGCGCGCCGTCGAAGCGCCAGCCTTGCGTGCCGAGCCAGGTGCGGTCCAGGCGCAGCGCCACCTGGCCGATGCGATCGGCCACATGCACGCCGTAGCGGCCCCCGAGCAGGCGGAAGATGGCCAGCGTGCCCGGTGGCTCGTGCGAGAACGTGCCCTGCTGCATCAGCACCGGACAGTGATCCGCCAGCCGGCGCACCTGCCGCGCCAGGCGTTCGACCGCCGGGCTGTGCACGTCGAGCGCGTGGTCGGTCGAGTCGCCCGAGATGACCGCGACTTCGGCGCCGCGCCGGATGGCTTCGTCCACCGCAAAGCCGAAGCAGCGGTCGGCCTCGGCAAGGTTCTTCTCGCTGTAGTGCAGGTCGGAAAACTGCGCGATTCGGATCATGGGTTCACCTCGCTGTTGCTTCGATCGGGGTTCGGACGTGTTGTCATCGTCGCGCGCCGCCTCGCCCGATCAAGGCGGCGCCATCGGGTTCAGCTGAAGACATCGAGCTCGGCATCGACCTTTGCGCGGAACCCCTCGCCGTCGTCGGCGAATCCAGCGACTTCGTCGAACGCCCGCTTGCGGCCGTTCGCGTTCATCTTCCAGCCGCGGCCCCAGCGCTTGTCGGCGTAGCGCTCGAAACGCTCGGCCACGACACCCAGCGCCGCGGCGGCCTGTGCCACCCTTGCAGCCTCGTCGCCGCCGTTGGGCGCCTGCTCGCGCTGCGGTTCGAGCCGGGCGTTGCGGGCCGGCATTTCTGCCCTGCCCTGACCGGCTACGGAGGCCGGCGCTGCGGCACGATCGGATGCCAGTCCGTGTGCCGGTGCAGCCCGAGGTGAGGATGCGGACGCGTCGATCACGCCATCGTCGCCGAACACTGTTCCGCCAGCGAAGCGGCGGTCCGCAGGCCCGCCCTCAAGTACGTTCAGCGCCTCGGCAGCCCGTGCCTCGGCACCGTCCAGTCCTTCGTCGGGCCGCAGCAGCGCCGCCACGTCGACCGGCGCCTCGAGTTCGATCAGCCATTGCGAGGTGCGCACGGGCCGGCCCTCCTCGTCGATCCGTGGCACTTCGACCAGCCGCTTGGTCAGGTAGAACGGTGTGTGCTTGCCGTCCAGGAAGCCGGAGATTCGGCCGCCCCGCATGAAGCCGATGGTCTGGAACTTCTGGATCGCGGCGTTCATCGCGTAGAAGCTGTTGGTCGGCAGCTCGAAGGCGCTGATCGACTTGATCCCGGGGATGAAGAAGATGAACCGTCCCGACAGGTTGCACTTGCGGTCCTGGTACTCGGCACAGGATTCGGGATCGCACAGGCCGCCGTTGTCGGCGCGGCGCATGGTCTTGCGGCCGCCCCAGACGCGGATGGCCCGGCGCGTGCCGCTGACCACCGGCACGGGCGCGTGACTCATGCAGTAGCGGGTCTGGCCGTCCGGGGCGTACTCCGACCAGAAGCGTCGCTCGTTGGCCGTCCACGCCACCAGTTCATGCGGCATCACCGACTGCCACGCATCGGCCGGAAAGACCACCGGGAACCGGTACAGCCGCTTCACCCCGTCGCCCCGGTCTTCACCGAAAAGGTCCGTGATCTGCCGCGCGATCTCCGGGTTCGGGAAGTCCTCCCCACGCACCGTGAAGTAGGGGACGTTCTTCGGCGCCAGCGGGTTCTTCAGGTCCGGCGCGGCGTCGGCGATCTCCCGCTCGATGCTGTCGAAGCTCTTGCCCTGCTCGACGCCGCGTTCGTAGATGGCGCGCACGCGCTCGTTCTCGGCCGCGCGGCGCGTCAGCACCTTGATGCCGGCACGGATGCGGCCGGCCACCGGGATGCGGGGTGCCGTGCGGCCCAGCAGTGTGGGCACGGCAAGCGCACCGCCCTGCACCACTGCGACGGGACCGGCCTGGCCGTTCGTCGCCACGTTCTCCATTGCACTTGCCATTGCAGGCTCCTTGTCCAGGTTGAGGGGGATGGAGCAACCATGCTCGCCCCTGAAACGCGTTCATCAACCCCGCGATCCGCTCGCTGCACATCCGCGGGCCGGCTCGACGACAAGCTCGAAGTCGGGCAGGCCGCGCATCAGCAGACGACCCCAGCGCCTGGAGACGAGGCGGAGATCCAGGATCGTTGCCGTGCCGTGGTCCTCGTCGGTGCGGATGAGGCGTCCGAGTTGCTGCTTGAGGCGGACCGCGGTCTCCGGGACGGTGATGTCGATGAAGGGCGAACGCCCCTGTGACTCGATCCACTCCCGGCGCGCCTCTTCGAGCGGAGAGTCAGGCACGGAGAACGGCAACTTGGCGCACACCACGTGCGTGCAGTACTCGCGTGGCAGGTCGACGCCTTCGGAAACGCTCTGCAGTCCGAACAGGACCGATCGCTCGCCGCTGTCGATTGCGGCACGATGCCGGGACAGCATCTCCATCTTCGGCATCGTGCCCTGCATCAGGGTGCAGCGCCGCAGGTCCTCCGGCAGCAGCGCATAGACCTCGCGCATCTGCTTGCCCGACGCGAACAGCACCAGCGTACCGAGCGTCTGAACGAGACCGGGCATGCGCTCGACAACCTCGTCCTTGTGCCGCCGCGCATCGCCAGGATCCGTGCGCATCGCAGGAATGACCAGCCTGGCGTTCGAACGGTAGTCGAACGGTGACTCCCCGCGCAGAAACTGCACGGCCGCGTAGACCGACAGGCCGGACTGCTGGAGGAAGAGGTCGAACGCGCCGCAGGAAGTCAGCGTCGCCGACATCAGGATCACGCCGCTGGCCCGGTTCCAGAGCAGGTGGCGCAACTTGTCGCTGCCACTGATCGGTGATGCACAGACCAGGTAGTCGCTCGACGAGGACGTGCTGTCGTGCAGCTCGATCCACCGGGCCACCGGCGCCTCGCCTTCGACGTCCGGCACGAACTGCAGCGCCCGTTCGAGCACGAAGGCCGACTACTGGATCTGCTGACCCGGCAGCGCCAGCTGCTCAGCCAGCTCGACCTCGATAAAGACGAGGCCGGCACGGCCAAAGTCGATACTGAAGAACTGCGCGAAGCAGCGTGACTGACTTCACCCCCACGGCCGAAAGGCTGTGGGGCTCTTTATGGTACGCCCCACTCGGTGCGCCAAAGAAAACGCCCCGGCCCTGAAGCCGAGGCGCGAAGCCTGGCCGCTGTCATCGCGACCACGCTCCTGCTCAGGGAGGAAAAGCAGGAGAGCCCGGGAAACCCGCGCTCGGCAAATATCGTAGCGCGCCAGCCCCGATGTGCCGCAAAAGGGTTGGAGGGGTCGCGCCACGCCTGCTGCAGCATTGACGCGAAACATGACCGCCCTGTCATGTTCTGGACAGATTTCTGTTGATTGCCGGTGCGTAGATTGAGTGAGCTCCTCAACCCGGCGCGGGGCTGACCTGCCTTCTTGCCTGCTGCCGCGCCATGCTGAAAGACCGCACGCCATGAACCCGTCCTCGATCGTCCTGGCCATCGCCTCTCTTGCGAGCACTCAAACTTACGCGGCGGCTACGCCGTCGGACACACCGCTCACTGGCGTCTCGATGAGCCTTGCCAAGCGACTCGATGCCCGCTCGTTGCCAGAAGTCTCGGTGACGCCTGCAAAACTGTCCGGGGTGCCGATGGCGATTGCCGCGCGTCTCGATGCTTCCAAGCCGTCCGGACAAGCCTCAACTTCGGGCCGGATGCTGACCGGGGTGCCGGTGGCACTTGCCAAGCGGCTTTGAGCCGGGATTGCTCACAGCCGCACGACTCCGCCAATGGCCCTCGATCAGGATGGCCCTGCCGCGCGGCGACTTGGAGTTGCCTTGGTGGCCTTTGTGGGCGGAAAGCGCAATGAGCCAAGACTCGCACCGCATGTCTTGCGGGCCGCGACCAAAATTGTCAGTCTAGAATCTGAAACATGCGTCGTTGGGTATTCGCGTTCCTGCTGCTTGTCGTGCCGTTCCAGTTGGTCTGGGGCTCGGCGGCGCCCTACTGCGCGCATGAGGCCAGTGTCTCGGCGAAGAAGCACTTCGGCCATCACGAGCACAAGCACCAAGCCGGCGGCGAGGTCACACCGACTTCCGACAACCAGGGCGATGGCGCGGGTGCATACCACGCCGATTGCGAGAGTTGCCACCTCGGGTGCTCCGCGGCCGTGCAAGTCAACGTACCCGGGATCCATGCGCTGCCCCAGGCCCGCGCTCCGGGTTGTCGAGAACCACGCTTCACATCGTACGTACCGTCCGCCCCACAACGTCCTGATCGAGTCGTCCCCGCTCCTGCCGCGCGATCCGGCAGCGGCGTGGTGGTCTGACTCATGGACTGACTGACGACACCCCCACGTCGCCTCCGAATCGCTTCTGTCGTGAGACCAGAAGGATGATTCGATGCGATTTCCCGTTTTGGTGGCAGCCTGCACGGCTTGCCTGTTGGCCGCCGCCCATGGCCTTGCCAGCGCACAGGTGCCGGCCTCACCCCCTGCACTGACACTCGCAGAGGCGCTGCGACAGGCCGAATTGGCCAGTCCCGCCGTCAAGCTGCGCGAGGCTCAGCTGGCTGCCGCCGAAGGCGCGCGGCAGCAGGCGTCGACCCTCCTGGCCAACAACCCCGAGCTGAGCCTCGAGCGCAACAGGACGCAGACCCGCATCACGCCGCCGCCCGACGAGCGCAGCAACGGGTGGTCTGTCGGCATCGCCCAGCCCATCGAGATCGGTGGCCAGCAGGCCCGGCGCCGCGAAGCTGCGGCCGCTGCGCTGGATGCGCTGCGGGCCGAGATCGAAGACGCGCGGCGCCAGGCGCGCAGCGACGCTGCACTGCGCTTCCACGCCGTGCTCGCCATTCAGCGCCGCATCCAGATCGAACAGCGCTCGGTGGACCTCTTCGACAGCACGGCTCAGGCCATCGCCAAGCGGCGCACGGCCGGTGAGGACACCCGACTTGACGCCAACGTGGCGCTGGTCGAGGCCGAGCGCGCGCGCAATGCGCTGGCCGTCGCCCGCGAGCAGTGGTTGGACGCCCGCAGCGAGCTTGCTGCTGCCCTGCAGTTGCCCCCTTCGGCTGTGCCTTCCGTTGCCGGTGAACTGGCCACCGAACTGGGCACAGGCCTGCCTTACAGCCTGGACCAGCTCGTCACCGCTGCGCAGGCGCTGCCGCGGTTGCGTGCGCTGTCTGCCCGCGAAAACGCGGCACGCGCCCGGCTGGGCGTGGAGCGAGCCAGCCGCTTGCCGGACTTGACGGTGGGCCTCAACGTCGGCCGCGAAGGGCCGGGCAACGCACGCGACCGCGTCACCATGCTGACCTTGTCGATGCCGCTGCCGCTGTTCAAGCGCAATGAGGCAGGCATCGGTCAGGCGCTCAGCGACGTGACGACATCGGAAGTCGAGCGCGCGGTGGTCATCCGCGACCAGGAAGCCCAGGTCAGGCGCCTGTGGAGCCGGCTCGGCAGCCAGCGCGAGCGTGTGCAACGCCTTCAGCGCACCTTGCTGCCGGCCTCCAGCGACAACCAGCAACTGGCGGCCAAGTCGCGCCAGGCCGGCCAGATCGGCCTGCTGGAGCAACTGGTCATCAACCGCCAGACGCTGGACGCCGAGCGTGAACTGGGCGACGCACTGGCGGAGTACCACGCCACCCGAATCGAACTTGAAAACGCGGCCGGCTGGTCGCAAGAAGGAACATCACGATGAGCACGCCTGATCAGACCTTTCGGCTGCGCCTTGCAGCCATCGCCGGGGCTGTGGCTCTGGCATTGGGCTTGGCAGCCTGCAGCAAGGAAAGCGCCAAGGATGCACCGGCGGCGCCAAGCGCCAAGGCCGACGCGCACGCTGGCGAGAAGAAGGGCGAAGGCAAGGACGAGCACGCCGAAGGCGCCAGCGAGCTGACGCTGACCAGCGAAGAGGCCGAACGCGCCGGCATCAAGGTCGAGGCCATGAAGGCCCAGGCGCTGGGGGAAACAGTGGTCGTCACCGCCACCATCTTCCCCGACCAGGACCGCCTGGTGCGGGTGTCGCCGCGCATCGACGGCCGCATCCTCTCGGCGCCCGCCAAGCTGGGCGACAAGGTGCGCGCAGGGCAGATTCTGGCCACGCTGGACAGCGTGGAGGTCGGCGAAACCCACGCCGCGTGGACACAGGCGCAGGCTGAACTGCGCATTGCCGAAGCCGACTTCAAGCGCGCCGAGTCGCTGAACGCCGAAGAGATCATCCCGCGCAAGGACTTCCTGCGCGCGCAGGCCGACCGCGACAAGGCCGTGGCTGCCCTGCGCGCCGCATCGGACCGCTTGCGCCTGCTGGGCGGAGCGCCCGGTGCCGCGGGCAACAGCGTGTCCGGCTTCGCGGTCACAGCGCCGTTTGCAGGCACCGTCATCGAGAAGAAGGTGACGCTGGGTGAACTGGCAACGCCGAGTGAACCCATGTTCACCGTCGCCGACCTGAGTCGCGTCTGGATTCAGGCCGCGCTGCCGGAAGCAGCTCTGTCGAAGGTGCGCGTCGGCGCGAGTGCGAAGGTCACCGTGCCCGCCTATCCAGGCGAAACCTTCACGGGCAAGGTTGGCCACATCGGCGCCATGCTCGACAAGGACACGCGCACCGTCGCCGCGCGCATCGAAGTGCCGAATGCCGACGGCCGGCTCAAACCCGAGATGTTTGCCACCGCCACCATCGAAGCGGTGGGTGAGAAACGCGAAGCCATTGCCTTGCCCGACGCAGCCATCGTGCTGCTGGAGGGCAAGCCGACGATCTTCGTCTTCGAGCAGGGTGCGTACGAAGCACGCGAGGTCGAGCCGGGCGAGCGCATCGCCGGCCGCACGGTGCTGAAGTCAGGCGTCAAGCCCAGCGACCAGGTGGTGACCGAGGGCGCCTACGCGCTGAAGGCACGCAAGCTGAAGTCGCAGCTTGGCCACGGGCATTGAGAAGGACCACTGAACATGCTCAATGCACTCGTTGATGCCAGCCTGCGCTACAAGGTGCTGGTTCTCGTGGCCTTTGCCGTGCTCGTCGGCCTGGGCGTCATGGCCTACCGGCAGGTGCCGGTGGATGCCTTCCCCGATGTCACCCCCACACAGGTGAACATCTACACCGAATCTCCCGGTGTCGCCGCCGAAGACATCGAAAAGCTGCTGACCGTACCGATCGAAGCCGCGATGGCGGGCCTGACCAAGGTCGAGGTCGTGCGTTCGGTGTCGCTGTTCGGCCTGTCCTACGTGGCGGTTTACTTCGCTGACGACGTCGACATTTACTTCGCGCGCCGGCTGGTGGGTGAAAAGCTGCAAGAGGTCAAGGGTCGTCTGCCCGCTGGCTATGGCGAGCCGGAGCTCGGGCCCAACAGCTCGGGCCTCGGCCAGGTCTTCTGGTACACGATCGAAGACGCCGACAAGAAGCTCAGCGCGATGGACCTGCGCACCTTGCACGACTGGACGGTGCGCCTGATCCTGCGTACGGCGCCGGGCGTGGACGACGTGACGACCTGGGGCGGCCACGAGAAGCAGTTCCAGGTGCAGATCGACCCGCGCAAGCTGGTGAAGTACGGGCTGTCGTTCAAGGAGGTGATGGAGCGGCTGACGGCCAACAACAAGCAGGTCGGCGGCCAGTACCTGAACATCGGCGTCGAGCAGTATCTGGTGCGCGGTCTCGGGCTGGTCAGCAACGCCGCTGACATTGGCACCATCGTGGTGGCTGAACGCAATGGCGCGCCGGTTTACGTACGCGACGTGGCCGATGTGAAGGAGGCGCCGGCCGTGCGCTTCGGCGCCGTCACCCGCAACGGCCAGGAGACCGTGCTCGGCATCGCCCTGGCGCGCATCAACGAGAACGCCGCCACCGTGGTCGCGGCCGTCAAAGCCAAGCTCGCCATCGCGCAGGCGGCCTTGCCCAAGGGCATCGAGTTGAAGGCGGCCTATGACCGCACCGAGATCGTCGACAAGGCGCTGAAGACCTCCACCAACGCCTTGATCGAGGGCTCGATCCTGGTGGCGGTGATCCTGTTCCTGTTCCTCGGTGAGTTCCGCTCGGCCATCGTCGTGATCGTGACGCTGCCGCTGGCGATGCTCTTCGCCTTCATCATGATGCAGCGCTTCGGCATGTCGGCGAACCTGATGTCCCTGGCGGGCCTGGCCATCGGCATCGGAATGATGGTCGACGGGGCGGTGGTGATGGTGGAAAACGCCTTCCGGCTGCTGGCCCACGCACGCGAGTCCGGCCGGCCCATCAACCGCACGCACGTGGTGCTGGAAGCGGCGCGCGAAGTGGCCAACCCGATTGCCTTCGCCATCATGATCATCATCGTGGTGTTCCTGCCGCTGTTCTCGCTGACGGGGCTGGAAGGCAAGCTGTTCAAGCCGATGGCGCTGACCATCACCTTCGCGATGGCAGGCTCGCTGCTGCTCAGCCTGACGCTGGTGCCGGTGCTGGCGGCGCTGATCCTGAAGCCGAAGGAAGAGAAGGACACCTGGCTGGTGCGCTGGGCCAAGAAGGCCTACCTGCCGGCGCTGGATTGGGCGCTGGACCGCAAAAAGATCGTGGTCGGCACCGCCGTCGCGCTGTTGCTCGGCTCCCTGGCGCTGTTCCCCTTCCTGGGCAAGGAGTTCATGCCCACGCTGCAGGAAGACGCGATCATGTTCCGCGTGGTCGGCATTCCGTCCACGTCGCTCGACGAATCCATCCGCGTTGCCAACGTGATGGACGCCAGCCTGCGCAAGAAGTATCCGCAGGTGAAGTCGGTGCTGGCCACGATCGGACGCGCCGAAAAGGGCGAGACGGCCGACGTCAACTACATGGAGGTGCTGCTCGACCTCAAACCCAAGGAGGAATGGCCCGTCAAGCAGTCGTATTCGGCGCTCGGCAAGGAGATGCAGGAGTTCCTGGAGGGCGAGGTCGCCACGGCCGTGTTCGGCGCCACGCAGCCGATCCAGATGCGGGTGGAAGAACTGATCTCCGGCGTTCGCGCCACCCTGGCGCTGAAGATCTACGGCGAAGACCTGGACAAGCTCGAAGAACTCTCGGCGCAGATCAAGGGCGTGATCGGCGCCGTTCCGGGCGTGGCCGATCTTGCGGCCGAGGCCAACAAGGGCAAGCCGCAGATGGTGATCAAGGTGGATCGCCAGGCCGCTGCGCGCTACGGCCTGAACGCCGACGACATCCTGGCGGTGGTGCAGGCCGGCGTCGGCGGTGAAACGGTCTCGACGCTGATCGACGGCACCCGCCGCTTCGACATCGCCGTGCGTCTGGCCGACGAGTTCCGCAGCAGCCCGTCGGCGATTGCGCAGATCCCGATCCGCACGTCTGAGGGCGCCATCGTGCCGTTCTCTCAAGTCGCGAAGATCGAGCTGGCCGAGGGCTACACCTTCGTGCGCCGGGAAGCCCTGCAACGCTACGCCGTCCTGCAGATGGACGTGCAGGGCCGGGACATCGACGGTTTCGTGAAGGACGCCGACGCGGCCATCAAGGCCCAGGTCAAGATTCCCACCGGCTACTGGGTCGAATGGGGTGGTGCGTTCGAGAACCAGCAGCGTGCCATGGCCCGGCTGGGGGTGATCGTGCCGCTGACCATTGGCCTGATCTTCATCCTGCTCTACACCGCGTTCAACTCGGTGCGGCATGCCACGCTGATCATCGCCAACGTACCCTTCGCCATCATCGGCGGGATCATCGGTCTGTTCACCACCGGGCAGTACCTGTCGGTGCCGTCTGCCATCGGCTTCATCGCGGTGTTCGGCGTGGCGATGTTGAACGGGATCGTGCTGGTGACGTTCTTGAACGACCAGCGAAAACACGGTCTGTCGATACGCGACGCCGTGCGCCAAGGTGCGGCGCTGCGCTTGCGGCCGGTGCTGATGACGGCCTCGGTCGCCATCCTCGGCCTGGTGCCGATGCTGCTGTCCACCGGCGTCGGCGCCGAGACGCAGCGACCGCTGGCCACCGTCGTGATCGGCGGGCTGATCACTTCGACACTGCTGACGCTGTTGCTGCTGCCGCTGATCTACGAGTGGTCCGAGTCGCGCGCGGAAGCCAGGCAACGCAAACGTGAAGCCGCCGAAGAAATGCAGGACAACGCTGCCCCTCCCCTGCTCCAGACACCCACCGAGGACACGCCATGAAAGAAGTCAAAGCCTATGTACACAGCAGCCGCGTCGCCGATGTGATCGCGGCCCTGAAGAACTCCCCCGCCTGGGGCGGACAACGTGCCGGCCGGCGCCACAACCTGGCCATGTACGTCGTCAAGGGTTCGATCATGCCGCTGGACAGTGGCGAGCAGCACTACTCGATGGACCTCGGCGACGAGGTGGTCAACGAATACAAGCTGGAACTGCTTTGCGAGGACGGCGAAGTGGACGAGATCGTCGCTGCCATCCAGGCATCGGCACGCACCGGCCAGGCTGTTGCCGGCTGGATCACCGTCACCGAGGTCGTGCAGGCCATCGCCATTCACTGACGCCAACTCCGTTCCCCCAACCCCGAAAGGACTCACGATGAAAAAGTTTCTGATTCCCCTGCTGGCCGCATCCGCACTGGCGCTGCCGGCCACCGCGCTGTATGCCGCCGAAGACCATGCGCCCAAGTTCGGCGGCGTTGTGGTCGAGACCAAGGCCGGTGACATGGAACTCGTCGCCAAGCCAGACCTCATCGTCATCCACGTCAGCGACCATGGCAAGGCGATGAAGCTGACCAGCGCCACCGGCAAGATCACGGTGTTCAACGGCAACGACAAGACCGAGGCGCCGCTGGCGCTCGCGGGCGACAAGCTGGAAGCCAAGGGCAGCTTCAAGGTCGGCGCCGGCACCAAGGTGTTGGCGGAGGTGGCGCTGAACGGCAAGCCCGCCGTGTCAGCGCGCTTCACACTCAAGTGACATGTAAAGGCACCAAACCATGAAACACGTTTCGCGTCGGACCGTGCTCGTCGGTGCTGGACTTGTCGGCCTGCTCAGCGCGGGTTGCATGACCAAGCCGATGCAGCCACCCAACCCGGATGGCACGTATTGCTTCGCGACTGGCAAGTGGCACAGCCGAAAGTTGACTTGCACGCCCACGCCGATTCCGCCGGAATCGGTCGAGGTTGAATCGAAGCGTTTCGAGCCGACTCCTGGCCTTCTGACCGTGTATGTCGTTCGCAAGCGGTGGGGCGATACGGTCAACCCGGTGCAGCTAAGAGTCGACGGCGGTCCGACGGTGGTGACGACGCCTGAGTCCTTCGTGCGCCTGCGCATGCGGCCAGGCCCGCACACGTTCGCTGCCACGTGGAGCGAGGGTGCGACTGAGTTGGCGGTCACCGGCGCAGCCGGTGACGTGCGGGTCGTGGAACTGGTGGGGTCCGTCTGGACCTGGGGCAGCACCTACCGACTCGAACATGGCGACCTGGCCGAGGGCCGCACTCGCGTCGCGCGGCTGCGGCTGGTTGCCGATGTGCAGTAGTTGGAGCGCAAGCGTCGATGCCTAGCCCACGATGTGATCGGTGTCGCGGCCCGCAGCGCGCGCCCGCCAGGGTAAGCGCAGCTGCGGCCCTCTTTGTCACTGCCGCTGCTGGGCCGGAGCGAAGGCACATTGACTCTCGCTGCCATCCGCAGGTTGGCGTTCGATCACACGCCGCAATGAACGGAGGGCCACAGCATGCGCTACAAGTGGCTGGAAACCTCTTTGGCCCAAACGATGGCGTTGATTTGGCTCGTCATCCTGGTCACTGCCGTCGTCGGATACGCCGTGTTCCGCTGGTGGCGCAAGCGGCATCCTCTGCCGGTTCCGAAGCCCGCGCCTTCCTATGCACAGCAGTTGCAACGTCGATTGAACGAACACCGCGGAGCGGGCAAACCGTCGAAGCGGTCGAAGCCCCCGCGCAAACAACCGCGTGGGCCTTGAGCCTGATGTCCGCTGACATCGGCCGGGCACCTTCGGCGCAGAGGACGCTGGCATGAGCGGCGGGCACAGCCACGCGATTCCCGCGACGGGCAATGAGCGGGCCCTCTGGATGGCGTTGGGCCTGACCTCGACCTTTCTCATCGCCGAGGTCATCGCCGGCGTCGTTTTCCAGAGCCTGGCGTTGCTTGCCGATGCAGCGCACATGTTCACCGACGCCGCGGCCTTGGCCATCGCCGTGGCGGCCGTGCGCATTGCGCGTCGGCCGGCCGACGCCAAACGCACCTACGGCTATCACCGCTTCGAAATCCTGGCCGCGGCGTTCAATGCGGTGCTGCTGTTCGGCGTGGCGCTCTACATCCTCTACGAAGCCTACAGCCGCTTCAACGCCCCGGCCGAAGTGCAGCCCCTGGGCATGTTGGTGGTGGCCACCCTGGGGCTGGCCGTCAATCTGCTGAGCATGCGGTTCCTCCAGAGCGGCAAGGACGCCAGCCTCAACGTCAAGGGCGCGTACCTGGAAGTCTGGGCCAACATGCTCGGGTCGATCGGTGTCATCGTCGCCGCACTGGTGATCCGCTTCACCGGATGGGCCTGGGTCGATACCCTGGTTGCAGTGGGCATCGGCCTGTGGGTTTTGCCGCGCACCTGGGTGCTGCTGAAGGAGAGCCTGAACATTCTGCTGGAGGGCACGCCGGAGGGCATTGACGTCGACGAAGTCGCCCAGGCGATGCGCTCGGTCGACGGAGTGCAGGACGTGCACGATCTGCATGTTTGGGCCCTTACGAGCGACAAGAACAGCCTGACGGCGCATGTCGTTCCCACGGAAGGCACTGAAGCCACGGCGCTGATCGGCCGGCTGCAATGGGTTCTGGCCGACCGCTTTCGCGTTCATCACACCACCCTGCAACTCGAGAGACCCGCGTGCGAACACGCCGCTGATGGCTGCAACTTTGTCGACCGGCGCGTGCGCGGCAGACCGAACAGCAACCCAGTCTAGAGACATTGATCAATCACGGAGACTCTAATGTTCGCTTGCAGACAACTTCTACTTGCGGCGGGATGCGCTGCCACGGTCGGGACTGGCTGTGCCACGCCGCCCGAGCCGCGCTCCGCCAACAGCCGTGCCTACCGCCTGACGACGCTTCGCTCGCGACGCGCGGTCTGCCCTCCCGCGGGGCGCCAGCATGCGCAGAAAGCTTCGCAACACAGAATTGGCCCAGGCAATCACCATCATCTGGCCGGCACCATTCGCAGTCGGCCTGGTGACATGGTTGGTCTACCGGCTGGCAACTTGTTCGACGGCGGGCAGTTCGTCGGGGAAGATTTCCAATGAGGCTTCTGGTGGTGGAAGACGAGTTGAAACTGTCGGAGTACCTCCGCAAGGGACTCACCGAGGAAGGCTACGTGGTCGACGTTGCCCACAACGGTGTGGATGGCCTTCATCTCGCCATGGAACAAGACTACGACATCCTGGTGTTGGACCAGATGCTGCCTGGCATCAACGGCCTCGGATTGCTCGCGGCTTTGCGTCAGACCAAGCAGACACCCGTACTCATGCTGACGGCGCGCGTCGCGATCGAGGACAGGGTGAAAGGTCTGCAGTCAGGCGCTGACGACTACCTCGTCCAGCCCTTTGCCTTCTCTGAGCTTGTAGCGCGAATCGAGGTTCTTCTGCGCCGTTCAGGCAACGAGCAAGGCAATGAAGCGACCAGATTCACGCTCGATGATCTGGAAATCGACCTGGTGCGGCGGCGCGCCAGCCGTCGAAGCATTCGGCTCGATCTGACCGCGAAGGAGTTCACCTTGCTTGCGTTGCTGGTGCGTCGATCGGGCGAAGTGCTCTCGAGGACCGAGATTGCCGAGCAAGTGTGGGACATGAACTTCGACAGCAAGACGAACGTCGTGGATGTCGCCATCGGACGCCTGCGTACCAAGTTGGACCAGCCCTTCACCCGGCCACTACTCCACACGGTCCGCGGGATGGGCTATGTTCTTGAAGAGCGGGAGGTCGATACTTGACCCCGCCCGGATCACTTGGCAAGCGTCTCTCAGTGTGGCTTGCTCTGCAAAGCCTGCTCGGCATGGCGGCGATCTGCACAGCCATCTACTTTGATGCACGCTCAAGCCTCGTGGCCCGCCAAATTGAAACGCTGGCCAACAAACGCGTTCAGATTCAGCATCTCTTGACCGAAGCCGATGGCGATGGCTCGTGGGACGCAGTCAAGCACAAACTGGACGACTTCTTCATCGGTCACGACGAAGTTGCATTGAGGTTAGCTGATGGAGCTGCAAATCCGACCTACACGAGCCAGACTCTTACCGCCGCGGACCAGGATGGAATGTCTGTGCGGTTCACGACACGGCGACCCCTTCCCGGATCGGGCATCCTTCACGCCACCCTCTTTCTGGACACCCGCGACGACAGGCTCTTCCTGCGTCGGCTCGGCCTGACTTTGATCTCCGCGGCAATCGGCGGTGCAGTTCTGGCGTCATTGTCAGGCTACTGGCTGGTGCGAATGGGATTGCGGCCCGTTCGTTCGCTTGCATTGCAAGCGCGCGGCCTGGCCGCCGACACCCTTTACCGGCGTCTGTCCGGAACCGACCAGCCCGAAGAACTGGCGCCGCTTGTCGAACAGTTCAATGACTTGTTGGGGCGCCTGGACGCTGCCTATGATCAACTGCAAGGTTTCAATGCCGATGTAGCACACGAGCTGTGCACCCCCTTGGCGACCTTGATCAGCAGTTGCGAGTTGGCCCTGCGTCGATCACGAGCCGGGCCGGAACTTCAGGATGTCGTTGCCTCGAACCTGGAGGATCTGAGAAGACTCTCCGGCATCGTGCATGACATGTTGTTCCTGTCCAGCGCTGATCGGGGTGCCCACGCCCGCAGGACTTCGGTATCCAGTCTCGCCCGCATTGCCCAGCAAGTTGGTGACTATCACGAGGCCGCCATGGACGCGGCCTCAGTCACGCTCAAGATCTCAGGGGACGCTGCCGGCGAATTCGATCTGCCACTGCTTCAACGTGCACTGTCAAACCTGCTGCTCAATGCCACGCGTTACGCCCACCCTGGTTCGTGCGTCAACGTGCGCATTCAAGACGAAACCCCGGCTGGATACACCCGAATCTCGCTTTCGGACGTGGGGCTGCAGATAGCCCAGCGCGAGCTGCCAATGATCTTCGACCGCTTCTACCGGGTGGACAAGGCCAGGCCAGGGAACGGCAGCCATCATGGCCTCGGGTTGGCTATCGTCGCCGCCATCGCCAGGATGCATGGTGGGTCAGTGTTCGCCAGTTCCGACGAAGACCTCACCACCGTCGGCATCGTGCTTTCGAAGCATGCCTCACGGTCAACCTGCCAAAGTCCTGGTGAAGGCAGCGAACATTGAGCCTCAAGCGCCACTTCAAACGGGGCTTCTGCGGCGGCCGTTTCGGCCGCCGCAGAACCACCTTATCAAGTCATCGGCCCAAAACGTTCGTCAGAAAGCGTGCTTGACGCCGAAGCCGTAGCCGCTCTTGCTGCGCAAAGCCTTACTGTCGTTGGTGACGTCGGCGAAAACCGTGGTGCGCTTCGACAGCGAGTAGTGATAGCCGAGCGCAACCTGCTGCTTGAGTGTCGTCGCGGGGGCGGACGTCCGCTTGATCTGATCGACGCCAACACGGAGTTGTCCCATGCCAAGCTGGGCCGTCGCCGCGAGTGCGATCTCTTGATGTTTGGCAGCTGTCGCCGTCTCGCCGCGCGCATAGGTTCCGAACAACTTGACAACGCCGAAGTTGTAGGTGCTAACCAAGGTCAAGAGGCTGTCATTGTTGTTGATGCGGCTGTCGTAGCCGACACCCGCGAAGAACGGCCCGGCGCCGTACGTCAAAGCCAGAGACATCGGCCGCTTCTGTGCGACCGCGGTACCCGCACTGTTGCCGTTGTTGTCGCGTTCGGCAGTCTGGATCCACGCTGTCATGCCGCCTGCTGAAAACTGGTAGTTCACCGAGTTGTCGTAGCGTGTGTACGCGCCGATACCGCCCAAGCCCGAGTCGAGGGCTCCAATCCCGGTCCAGCCCCAGGGATCGCCAATCAGGGCCACGTTCAGGAACAGAGGCGTGTACTCCCGGCCCATCCACACCCTGCCGAACGCGCCCTCCAGCCCGACGATCGAGCGGCCGTTCCAGAAGCGGCCCGCGTCGCTCTGCGTCCCGGTGTCGGGCTCATAGCGGTTTTCGAGGGTGAAGAAGGCTCGCATGCCCCCGCCCAGATCCTCCACGCCGCGCACGCCCAAGCGGCTGTTGGCGCCGTTCTGAACCACCTTGTTATCCGAGCCGGGATTCTTGCCGACCTCCAAACCGATCAGCCCGTAGAGGGTGACAGAGGACTGAGCGGCGGCAGGTGCGCCAACCGCTGCAAGGACTGCGAGCGCTATCAGATTTCGTTTCATTGTGTCTTCTCCAGAGTTGAGGGCATTCGAGGTCAGCCGGAACACGCCAAGTCACGTCGGGGACCAACATGGCCTAACCATCGCCGACTCTGGCGCAATGACTGTTCCGTCCGATTCGAGAGACTAGGATGAATTTCTCCGATGACCCAGAGGGCATGTCACTTCAATAGGGGCGACGCATGCGCGCATCGCCAGAACCGTGCTCTCGTGTCCCCAGATCACGACGCCGTGCCAGGCAGTCACGCGTGGCCCGCACTTGGTTCGCTGAATCATTCGGCGAGCGTTGAAACACAGAAACACACGCAGCTAGAAACGATGACTGCCTTGTCATCTTCAGTCCACGCTGGCGTCAGGCTTGTCTCTCTAGCATGTACTGTGAAAGAGAGGCCGGGAAAGCCGACCCATTTGCCCTGCCGCGCCAGGTACTGCGTGCCACCTACACAACACTTGAGGGGCCAAGTTGAAGAGAGAAAACGTTGTACTGCTCGCGCGAGCACGACATGAAGCCTCTGCGCAGTTGGAGGTCGGATTGAAGTACTTGACAGGGTCGGGTGGCTTTCCCCGTCACGAGTCGCTGGCGCTGCAGTACCTCGACCATGACGGCATCCGCGACACGAATGACGTAGACCGTATCGTCTCGGAACATCTGCCCTTGGAACGCCTTGTATCCCTGGAACGCGAGGCGACGCTGGTCAGAGCTGCAGAGTCAGGCAGCGCAGAGGCGCAGTTCAAACTTGCGGTCTGGCAGTTCTTGGGCCACGGAAGCGTCCGTGGCTGCGCCCGCTGGCTCACGGCTGCAGAGCGCAGCGGCCATGGCAAGGCCCGGCTCGTCGCCTCCGATCTGCTTCGGAGCAAGCGGCCTCAAGAAGGCGCGCTGCTGGAAGCGTTGCAGAAACACAGCTCAATGAGCCTTGACGCCATCTGCCTGGCGGCTGCCGCTCAGGCCACGCAGCACAACGATGTCTACCGACTCGACCATTGCTGCACCTCGCGCTGCTCTGCGCTCCGGCCATCACGGCCGAGTCAGCCGAATTGGTCAAGCGCCTCGTGCAGACGTCGGCAAACACATCGGTAGCGTGGCAGCGTCTCTCACCATCGCAGATCCAGGCCTGTTTTGAGACGCTCATTGACCACGGCGACATGGACGCAGCACACATCATGGGACGCGCCCTTTGCGGAATCTCCGTCCCGGGCATGAGCTCAGAGCGAGTCGTGGAGGGCTCCAATTTGCGCAAGGGAGCTGCCCTTCTCCTTCGCGCCGCCGACGCCGGCTGCCATGAAGCCTGGATGAACCTGCATTGGGTTCATGCGGACCATCGATGCAGCGTCGCGAATCCGCAGTTGTCCCGCTTCTTCCTCGAGAAGGCCGCAGCCGTTGGAAACGTCGAAGCGCAGCGACGGCTCGGCGCACTCCTGCTGAAGACTGGCGCAGGCCTCAGAGACTCAGAGAGTGCAAATCACTGGCTGAGTTTGGCTTCGAGCCAAGGGGACCTTCCGGCTCAGGCCCTTCTTCGAACACTCGTCCTCCCAGTAGACGGCGACGAAGGCATGGCCAAGAGGGCCTTGGAAATCGTCCGCGCTTCGAACCCTTGGCTGGCGGCGCGTCTTCGTCTGTCACGTGACTTTGGCTTGACGAAGCTGGAAGCGCTTTGTGTTGACCCGGTCGCCGGCAAGCGCGCATGGGGACTGGTGGTCGGCCCTAACCCGTTCATCGTTCTGTCGAAACTTGCCGCACCCAGAGCCGTTCCGGCGTTGACACCCGCCGCACTAGAAACCCTTCATCGGGTATCCGCTCTATTCGAATCAAGTCGCCTGGATGGCGACCTGATCGAAGGCGACTGGCGGCGGCGTTCTCTGAGCCAGCGCCGTTTGTTTGCGCACCACAACCTCGACGAATCCTTGTTCTTTGCAAAGGCGAGTTCTGCCACCCTGGACTCCCTTAGAACGGCAGGAAAGTGGGCCTTGCGCGCAAGGGAACCTCTGAAGTTGGCGCTCGCAGCATCTGTGGCCGCCCGTTAGCTCCTTTGAGCTCCGCGGCGACACCCAGACCACAGCATGAAAGTATTGGTCGTTGAACGAGACGCCCGCCTTGCTGCCCGGATGCGGCATGCGATGACCGAGTACGGTCACGTTGCCGACATATGCCACGACGGCTTGGATGGCCTCCACTTGGCGATGGAGGGAACGTACGAAATTCTGGTTCTGAGTGACCGATCAGCGCCCGTAACAGGCCTGCAGATTCTCGAGCAAGTCCGACAACGACTCACGACTCCAGTGATGATGCTCGGCGAGTTGAACGATCCCGAAGAAAGAGCTCGCGTCCTTCGCTCCGGTGCTGACGACTACCTTGTCAAGCCCGTGGCCATGTCAGAGCTGCTCGCCCGGATTCACGCGCTGTGGCGCAGGCGGACTGCCAGAGCACCGACCGGAGATTGCTTGACCGTCGCTGACCTTGAACTCAACCTTCAGCGACGACAGGCTCATCGCGGTGGGCGCTCGCTGGCTCTGTCTGCGCAGGAGTTCAAGTTGCTCGCACTGTTTGCCAGAAACGCAGGAGCTGTACTGTGCCGATCAAGACTGCGCGAGGAGCTCTGGGAGGAGTCCTTCGAAAGTGACTCGAATGTTGTCGAAGTCGCAATCAGACGCCTCCGATCGAAGCTCGACAGGCCGTTCTCGACGCCTCTGCTACACACCGTCAGAGGCGCAGGCTACGTGCTTGAGGCGCGTCACCATCGGGACAACCCGAGCGAAGCTCCCTTTATCGACAGTACCAGCTGCTGAGCAGATGACGAACTCGTCATCATCACGTTGAGTTTCTGTTGCCTTGGCATTTCTAAACTGCATGCACGCCAATGTGGCGGGTGGCTGGAGATGAAACCATGGCATACAGAGGAAACCGCGCGATGAACAACATGACACCTGCAAGGGTACTTCTGGCGATTGCGTCGCTTGGGATAACGATGGCCGCGGCTGCGGCTGGACCCGATACGTTCAGGAATGGCCAGTCGTACTACGGCCAAGTCGCAGCTACCGCTGCAATGGGCAAGACAGTCGATCTCGGATCGACCAAGTACCTCAATGTCGAGTACGGAGAGACGATCACCTTCAGGAACGCAGGTCGGCAGTTCTCGTGGACCTTCAATGGTCTTGATCGTCGTTCCGTCGACGTCTCGAAGATTGCGCCGCCTGGGTTCACGTCCAAGCCCTTCGTGGTGTACATCGCCGAAGACCCGAACAACCGCCGATAGAGGCTGGCACTGGTCACGCCCGCTGACTACGGCACAGGTGGTGCGAAAGGGGAGCTTGGCAGGTGCGTGAGCTTGCCCAGTCGCAAGTAGGCGATGGCAGCTTCAAGGTCGGAGCAGGCACGAAGGTGTTGGCGGAGGCGGCGCTGAGCGGCAAAGCCGCCGTATCGGCACTCTTCACGCTCAAGTGATATGGGACGGCGCCACACCATGAACCGCATTCAGCGTCGAATCATGATCGTCGCTGCTGGGCCAAGGGCTGCACGAACCGCGATGAACGGAGGGCCGGACGATGCGCTAGAAGACGCTGGACACCGCACTGGCCATGACCATGGCGTGGATGTGGCTGGCCATTGTGGTCGCAGCCGTCGTCGGATACGGCTTGTTCCTCTGGTGGCGCAAGCGTCACCCCCTGCCCGTGCCGAAGCCAGAACCTCCCTATGCGCAGCGGCTGCAGCACCGATTGAACGCGCACCGAGCTGCGGGCAAACCGCCGAAACGATCGAAGCCGCAGCGCAAACGGCCACGTGGACCTTGACTCTGGAGGTCGTTGGCATTGCCTTGGCACGCTCGACGCTTGGGACAACCGCATGAGCACGTGCCCGACGTCAGGCGCTCCTGCTGGCTGTCAACTTGTTCAGCAGTTCTTGCAGAGTGGCATGGATACGGGCCTGAACGTCAGGAGCGCCTGCCGGGATGGCTGCCCTGCTGCTTTCGAGCGGCGACGCGCAATGCAGTGTTTGGCTGCACCAACCTGAACACGTCTGCGCGATGACCACTTGCTCCATCCGCCCTGTCTCGGCTGCCGCCTTGTGCGCGGCCACGGCCTTGTGGCTGCTCATCGTTGACAACGCCGGCTTCTGGCGCACGCTGTGGGCCGCGCGGGACCTGTCCTCGTCGCGCAGCATTCTGGCCATGGTGGCGCTCGCGGCCGTGCTGTGGCTGCTGTTCAGTCTGATCTTGCGCATGTTGTGCTGGCGCTGGGTGGGCAAGCCCTTGCTCGCGACGGTGCTGCTCGTCAGCGCCCTGGCAGCGCACTTCATCGGCAACTACGGCGTGCTGATCGACAAGGGCATGATCCGCAACGTGCTGGAAACCGATTGGCGCGAAGCAGCGGATTTGTCTTCGGCTGCACTGTGGTGGGACTTTGCCTGGCGCGGGCTGCTGCCGGCGGCGCTGCTGCTGGCCATGCCGGTGAAGCGGCAACGTTGGCCGGCCGTGGCCGCCGGTGTCGCCAGACACGCGCTGGCACTGACGCTGCTGCTGCTGGCGGCGCTGACCGCCTTCTACGCTGATTACGCCGCCGCAGCGCGCAACCACCGCGAACTGCGCCACCTGCTGACGCCGACCAACGTGGCCAATAGCTTCGTCGGCCTGTGGAAAGGCCGCGCTCGGCCGGCGGCGGCGCTCATCACCGTGGGCGCCGATGCCGTCCGGCCGGCGGCAGCCGGCAGCCGCAAGCCGCTGCTGGTGGTGCTGGTCGTCGGCGAAACCGCACGCGCGGCCAACTTCTCGCTGGGCGGCTATGCCCGGGCGACGAACCAGGCGCTGGCCGGCAAGGGCGTCGTCTACTTCGACAAGGTCACGTCCTGCGGCACCGACACCGCCAGCTCGCTGCCGTGCATGTTTTCAGACCTCGGCGCGCAGCGGTTTTCGGTGGCGGCCGCGGCCGCGCGTGAGAACGCGCTCGATGTGCTGCAGCGTGCAGGCGTCGCCGTGCGCTGGCTGGACAACAACTCGGGCTGCAAGGGCGTGTGCCAGCGCGTCGACACCCAGTTCCCAGGTCAAGGCGCGATGGCCGGCCCTTGCGGCCCCGAGGAGTGCTTCGACGAAGTCTTGCTGCGCGGCTTCCGGGCCGCCATGACCGGGCCGGCGACAGGCCAAGACAGCCTGGTGGTGCTGCACATGAAGGGCAGCCATGGGCCGGCGTACTACAAGCGCTACCCCAGCGGCGCACGCCGATTCGCGCCGACCTGCGACACCAACCAGATCCAGAGCTGCGAGCGCCAGGCGCTGATCAACACCTACGACAACAGCATCGCCTACACCAGCGAGGTGCTGGCGCAGACGATCGACTGGCTGGCTGGCGAGTCGGAGCGCATGGACAGCCTGTTGCTGTACGTGTCGGACCACGGCGAATCGCTGGGCGAAGGCAAGGTGTACCTGCACGGGCTGCCCATGCTGCTGGCGCCCACCGAGCAGACCGCTATCCCGATGATGGCCTGGCTTTCGACGGGCATTGCGAGCAGACTGCAAATCGATGCGGGCGCGCTGCAAGGGGTTGCCGGGGGCACCTACAGCCACGACAACCTGTTCCATACGCTGCTGGGCGCCTTCGGCACGCAGACGCAGGCTTACCGGCCCGAGCTCGACCTGTGGGCAGCGGCGCGCGCGGCCCGCAGAACGCGGGAGACTGCGGCCACACGGTGAACACTCTTCGACGACGCCACGGAACAACCGGTGGCCTGGCCGCACCCAAGGTTCATCACAAGGGGACCTCTGATGAAGAACGTTTTGACGCTGTTCGCGCTGGTTTCGGCAGTCGCCTTGACGGGCTGCGCCACCGCCCAGGCTCCCGAAGCGCAGGCCCCCCGCCTGCGTCTGGATGAAGTCGTCGTGATGTCGCAGCAGGGGCTGGGCGACGAAGCCTTGATCGCGGAGATCGAGACGCGAGGCGTGGCCTTCGTGCTGTCGCCGCAAGACTTCGAGCAGCAGCGTGCTGCGGGCGTCAGCGAAGGCCTGCTGCGCTACCTGCAAGGGCGGGCCCGCGGCGAACAAGACCTCAGGGCGAAGATCGTGTCGGGCCGCTACCGGCTCAACGCGTACTCGGGCGCGCTGTACCTGGGCTACAACTACCTCGGGTACTACGACGGCTTGCATTACTACGGTGGCCTGCCCTACTACCGGGGCTACGGCAGCTACGGCGGCTATGCGGGAGGTCATCGCGGTGGCCATGGCCATCACGGCGGGCATGGCGGCCACAGCGGGGGACGCCACTGATGCCTGCTCCGGAATCTGATGCCGCCGCCTGGCACGGTGTGTGCGCCGTGCCTGCGTTGCGGCGCAGGACGCTCCTGCTCTGCCTTGGGCTGGCGCCATGGGGTTCTGGCAGAGTCCTGGCGCAGGCATCGACCTCGGACCTCATCGCCGGCACGGTCATCCGGATCGACGGCGAACGTGGCACGGTGACGTTGCGGCATGCCCCCATCGCCCATCTCCACCTGCCCGCCACGACGACGACGTTTCGGTACTTCAACCCCGCACTCGTGGTTCGTATCCGGGTCGGCGACGCCATCGTCTTCCGCGCTGACCGCTACGACGGCAGCCTGCGCCTGACGGCCGCCATCCCGGCGCCGCCCGGCGCTGTGAGGTGATGCGATACATGCGCACTTTCTGCCCTACAACAAACAACGAGGAGCCCCGATGACCGAAGCAACAACGCTGCGCCTGGACCTGCCGCTGGTCCTGCCCGATGTGGACGATGCGCAGGACCGTTGCGTGACACGCCTCATCGCCGCCCTGTCGGGCCGACCCGGCATCTCGCAGGCGCATGTCGTCGGGCGCGAGAGCGGCGCGCCCCAGCTCTGCGTGCACTATGAACCGGCCACCCTGCCGCTGGCCCGGGTGCGCGAGCTGGTGCATGCAGCCGGCGCCGAATTGACCGAACGTTTTGCACATCTGGTTATCCGCGGTGGCGCGACGCTGCATGCGCGCGCCGCGCGCAGCGCTGCCGAGGCCTTGCGCAGCGTGCCGGGCGTATTGGAGGCCGACGTGTCGGCATCCGGAACGGTGCGGATCGAATACGACAGGTCGGTGGTGTCCGAGAGCGTGCTGCTGTCGAAGGCCGAAGCCGTGGGCGTTCGCGCAGCCAAGCCCGCGGCCGTGGCGGCAGCGGCGCCAGCGACTGCAGCCCATGTCCCACCATCGCCCCCCGCGGATGAGCACGCCGGCCACGACCACGCCGGCCATGACCACGCCAAAGGCAAGCACGACCATGCCGCGCACGATCACGCCAAGGGCGAGCACGGCAAAGCCGGCGGCGACCACGACCACGCCCACGGCGGGCCGCTGGGCGAACAGTCGGAACTGATCTTCGCCGCACTGTCCGGTGCAATGCTGGCGGGGGGCTGGCTCATCGAGAGTTTCGCTGCGGCGGCGCCAGGCTGGCTGCCGACCGCGTGTTATGTCGCGGCCTACTTCTTCGGTGGCTACTTCACGCTGAAGGAGGCGATCGAGAACCTTCGCGCCAAGCGGTTCGAGATCGACACGCTGATGCTGGTGGCCGCGGTGGGCGCGGCGGCGCTGGGCAAGTGGGCCGAGGGCGCACTGCTGCTGTTCCTGTTCAGCCTGGGCCATTCGCTCGAACACTACGCGATGGGCCGGGCGCGCAAGGCGATCGAGGCGCTGGCCAAACTGGCCCCCGAAACGGCTTCCGTGCGCCGCGACGGCAGCACGCAGGAAGTGGCGGTCGGCGAACTGCAACTCGGCGACGTGGTGATCGTCAAGCCCAACGAGCGCATGCCTGCCGACGGTGTGGTGGTCGTCGGCAACTCCAGCGTCAACCAGGCGCCGGTGACGGGTGAAAGCGTGCCGGTGGACAAGCGCCCCATCGGCGACGCCGCAGCCGCCAAGGCCGCGCTCGCCGCTTTCGACAAGGTCGGGCCGGAGAGCCGCGTCTTCGCCGGCACCATCAACGGCGCCGGCGCCATCGAAGTGATGGTGGCCCGCCGCGCCGAGCAGTCGACGATGGCGCGCGTCGTCAAGATGGTGACCGAAGCCGAAGCGCAGCGCTCACCAACGCAGCAGTTCACCGAAAAGTTCGAACGCATCTTCGTCCCGCTGGTGCTGGCGCTGGTGGTGGTGCTGCTGTTTGCCTGGGTCGTGATCGACGAGCCCTTTGCCGCCAGCTTCTACCGCGCCATGGCGGTGCTGGTGGCAGCCAGCCCCTGCGCGCTGGCCATATCGGTGCCCAGCGCGGTGCTCAGCGGCGTGGCCCGCGCCGGCCGCGGCGGCGTGCTGGTCAAGGGTGGCGGGCCGCTGGAAAACCTGGGCACGCTGACCTCCATTGCCTTCGACAAGACCGGCACGCTGACCGAAGGCAAGCCCAGGCTGACCGACGTGGTGGCGGTGGCTGGTGCCACCGAAGATCAACTGCTGGCGGTGGCGCTGGCGGTCGAGGAGCACAGCGACCACCCGCTGGCTTCGGCCGTGGTCGGTGGCGCGCGGGAGCGGCTGGCCGGCCGGGTGCAGCCGCCTGCGGTGACCGATGTCAAGAGCATCACCGGGCGCGGCATCGAAGCGCAGGTGGCCGGCGAGCGTGTGCTCATCGGCAAGCCGGTGCTCTTCTCGGAACTGCCCGATGTGGCCCTGACGGCCGAAGTGAGCGCAGCCAATGACAAGCTCGTCGCGGCCGGCCGCACGACGATGGTGGTGCGCCAAGGTGCGCGCTTCCTCGGCGTCATCGGCGTGATGGACACGCCGCGCCCGGTGGCGGCGCAGGTCATGGCCGAGCTGCGGGCGCTGGGCATCGAACGGCTGATCATGATCTCGGGTGACAACCAGCAGGTGGCCGACGCGGTGGCCAAGACCGTCGGCCTGACCGAGGCGCGCGGCGACCTGATGCCCGAGCACAAGGTCGAAGCAATCAAGAAGCTGCGCGAAGAGCACGGCAAGGTCGCGATGGTCGGTGACGGTGTCAACGACGCGCCGGCCATGGCCAATGCCACCGTCGGCATCGCGATGGGCGCCGCCGGCTCCGACGTGGCGCTGGAAACGGCGGATGTGGCGCTGATGGCCGACGACCTGGCGCAGCTGCCGTTTGCGGTAGGCCTGTCGCGCAGCACCAGCCGCATCATCAAGCAGAACCTGTGGGTCAGCCTGGGCGTGGTGGCCGTGCTGATCCCCGCCACGATCTTCGGCCTGAACATCGGCACGGCGGTGCTGTTCCACGAAGGATCGACTGTCATCGTGGTGATCAACGCGCTGCGCCTGCTGGCCTACAAGATCGACACAACGAGAGCGAGCGGGCCAGCCGCCGGCGCCGATACGACAGTTGCTGCTGCGACACACCCACCCGTACCCCGTTCATGAAACTGGCCAGTGCTGAATTCAGCCGCGCAGCGACCATGACATCCGGCGTTCAAGGATTCCCTCCTGCCACCGTGCCACCTGCCTGGATGCAAACCCCGCTAGCAGGGAACTGCTGCGTCGTTGCCATTTGCCGGTGCATGGCAATGCAGCCAACTTCAACCACCCGCATACAGTTGCATGCGGGCACGGCGCGCCTCGGGGGACTCGTTGCGCATTTCCTTGACTACTTGGTCCCGCGTCTTGCCTGGCCCGGTGCTCTTGACAGGGACGGCACCCCCTCGGTGCATGATGGCCAGCGTGCCGTCTTTGCGCGCGGCATCAAGCTCGGCAGTCACGGCAGCCCGGGTCTTCGCGCTGGTCGCGTGGTTCGGGTGGTAGGTGCCACCCTCCTCGCCGCCCGTGGGGTGCCATTCCGAAGCGGCGAACGAGATTCCGGGCAGCGTGACCGCAGCAGCAATGACACACAGCGCGGTGGTTTTATGAAGATTCATGAAATTGGCTCCTTGGTGGGGTGTGGCCGCCGGCGCCCTGCCGGGGCATGCCCGATGGCATGAGCGCCACTTTAGAAACCGGACACCAACACGATCGAGTCCGGGGGATGACAAATTCGTCACCTTCGCTGAAGAGGCAGCCAGAACCGGGAGCAGCATGAAACTGTTGGTCGTCGAGGATGAGATCAAGCTCGCCGAGTACTTGCGCCAGGGCCTGACAGAGGAAGGCTACGTCGTGGATGTCGCCCACGACGGCGTCGATGGCCTGCACCTCGCGGTGCAGGGCGACCACCACCTGATCCTGCTCGACGGCATGCTGCCGGGGATCGATGGCCTGGGCCTGCTCGCCGCGCTGCGCCAAAGCAAGCAGACGCCTGTCCTGATGCTGACCGCACGGATCCGGATCGAGGACCGTGTGAAGGGTCTGCAAGGTGGTGCTGACGACTACCTGGTCAAACCCTTCGCGTTCTCGGAACTCGTGGCCCGGATCGAGGTGCTGTTGCGCCGATCCCGGCCGGCCCGGGAATCTGACGAGACAACCGTCCTCAGACTTGCCGATCTCGAACTCGATCTCGCGCGCCGCCGGTCCACCCGCGCCGGTCAGCGGCTGGAACTCACGGCCAAGGAATTCACCCTGCTGACCCTATTGCTGCGGCGTCAGGGCGAAGTGCTGTCCCGCAAGGAAATCGCCGAACAGGTGTGGGACATGAACTTCGACAGCGCGACCAACGTCATCGACGTGGCGGTGCGGCGGCTGCGCGGCAAACTCGACGCGCCGTTCAAGCGCCCGCTGCTGCACACCACCCGGGGCATGGGCTACGTGCTGGAAGCGCGTGAAGAATGAGCAGGCACACCGCAAGTTCGCTGGGCCGACGCTTGTCGTCCTGGCTGGCACTGCAGAGCCTGGCCGGACTTGCCGCGGTTTGCGCTGTGGTCTACACAGTCACCGACGCGAACCTGTCGGCGCGGCAGCTTGAAGCGATCGCGGAGAAGGAAACGCAGGTCCGGCACCTGCTGGCGGAGTCGGTGCTTGACGGCGACGTGGCGGCGCTCAAGCACAAGCTTGATGACTTTTTTGTCGGCCACCGCGACCTTGCGCTGTCGCTCCGGCGCCGCGATGGCACCGTGTTCTACGAGAGCCAGGCGCCGGCCGGCGACAGCACCGGCGTTCGCGCGGCCCGCCTCGACGTGCCGTCTCCAACTGCAAAGGACGAGACGCTCTCGGCAACCCTGTCACTTGACACGCGGGACGACAGGCCCCTGCTGTGGCGACTCGGTCTCACGCTGGTGGCCGCCGCAATAGCGGGCGCGATGTTGGTGTCCGCTGGTGGTTTTCTTCTCGTTCGCATCGGCCTGCGTCCCGTGCGGGACCTCGTCGAACAAACGCGCAGACTCGCGGCCGACACGCTGCACGCTCGCCTGGATGGTTCGGCGCAGCCCGCAGAGCTCCAGCCGCTGATTGCGCAGTTCAACGCGCTGCTTGGCAGGCTGGGCCAGGCCTACGAACAGCTCGAGGGTTTCAATGCCGACGTGGCGCACGAGCTCTGCACGCCCTTGGCCACACTGATCGGCAGCACCGAACTCGCACTGCGCAAGGCGCGTGGCCTGGACGAACTGCGCGAAGTTCTTGGCTGCAACCTCGAAGAGCTGCAGCGCATCGCGCGCATCGTGCAGGACATGCTGTTCCTGTCGCATGCCAATCATGGGGCAGAAGCGCGGCGCGTACCGGTAGAAAGCCTGGCTGCCGTGGCGCGCGTGGTCGGCGACTATCACGAGGCAGCGCTGGCGGATGCCGGGCTGCACCTGGAGGTCATCGGCGACGCGTCAGGCGAGTTTGACGCGCCACTGCTGCAGCGCGCCCTGTCCAACCTGGTGGCCAACGCCACCCGTTTTGCCGAGCGCGGAACCGTGATCCGGGTCGAGATCGGTGCAGCGCAATCCGGTGAAGCAACGATCAGCGTCGTGGACCACGGCCTCACCATCGGCGCTGAACATCTGCCCCGGCTTTTCGACCGCTTCTACCGCGTCGACCGTTCGCGCAGCAGCGCCGCACAGAATCACGGGCTGGGACTGGCGATCGTCGCGGCCATCGCACGCATGCACGGAGGCCGAGCCTTTGCCCATTCGGCCCATGGCGACACATCGATCGGCATGACCCTGCAGACCGCAACGGTGCCCGGATCAGCGACGCAGGCTCCACCCCCGATCATGGGTGCGTCATGACTGCACGGCGTCGCCGCTGACGAAGTTGGTGCCATCGGGGCGGACGCGATTCAGGCCGTGTGCTTCTCCGACGCATGCTTGGCGCAAGCGGCAGCACAAGGTTCGCAGGCCTGCTTGCACTTTTTTTGCAGTGCTCATGGTCATTCCTGTCTTGCACCGAAGTATGGAGATCAGCCCCACGGAGGATCCATGCCCGACACCACACACCCGTTTCCGACCGCTTGCCTGCTGATCACGTTGAGGCTGCTGCGCAGCGTGCTGGCCGTAGCCGGCCTGGGCTGGGCGCTTGCCGCAACGCCGGCCGAGCGCACGCTGTACAAGTCGGTGCTGACCAACGGTCGCGTCGTCTATGGCGACGCACCGGACCCGCAGGCGCGTCGCAGCGAGAAGATCAGTGTCGAGATCCATCCGCCCGACTCGGCCCAGACCGAAGCCGGGCTGCGTGCGCTGGCGATGACGCGCCAGCAGCTGCTGCGCGACGCCGAGGCGCGGGCGGCGCGGCTGCGCCAGCTTGATCGGCAGATCGTCACCACCTATGCCGAACTGCAGGCTGCCGAAGCCGAGCGTGAACGCGGCATCGCGGTGCAGGAAGGCGACCGCCAGGGGCGGCGTTTCTCGGCCGCATACCTGCAGCGACAGCGCACGCTCGAAGCATCTGCCCTGCAGCTGCGGCGCAGCCTGGACGCGCTGGTGCGCGAACGCAGCGCGCTGTTGTGATCGCTGGCAGCCCGGCCGCGCAGGTGCGTCTTTCCGGCCGGCGTCACAGCCGGCCCCGCGCCCGGTACACCTTCGGCAGCACCCACCACAACAGCACGATCAACACCGCGATGCCGCCGGCCGCGACGTTGCCCAGCAGGTGGCCGAACACCGCCGACAGCACCAGTTGTGTCACCAGCACCAGCGCCAGCGCCAACGTGATCGAGCCGAAGACGATCTGGCGCGTGGCGAGCCGCTTGAAGTGCGCGCGGTCGATCAGCGGTCGTATCACGCGGTGCTGTACGGCGGGTGCGCTCAGCATCACCAAGCTGGCCACCGCCAGCATGAAGGTCGCGATGAAGACGCCCTTTTCGGCCGCCACAACGGCCGCAAAGCCGCTGCTGAACGGCACCGTGATCAGAAACGCCGACAACAACTGCGCGCTGGGCAGCAACACGCGCAGTTCACCCAGCATGTCGGTCAGGTCGCCGTCGTCATCGCCGTCGGCCGCCGTTGCGGCGCCCGGGGCACTTTCAAGCGCTGGTACGCCCTCGTTCGTTGTCATCATGTGGTCTCCTGCCCAGCGGTTGCTCCGCTGGCTGGGACGCTTGTACATCGATTCAGCGGACGCGATGGCTTGAGACGCCCCTGGGCAGCCGCTACGATGCGCCGAGGGAGCAATCGGGCTTCGCGCAGAAAGAAAAAATGAGTGATCCAACGCAGGTGAACAGAGTGCCCGACAAACCCGCAGGCACGGCCGCATCGCGGCACCGCAAGAACCTCACCTGGGCGCTGGCGCTGACCTCGGCCTTCATGGCTATCGAGGTCGTGGGCGCGTTGTGGACCGGCAGCCTGGCGCTGCTGTCCGACGCCGCACACATGCTGACCGATGCCGGCGGGATGGCGCTGGCGCTGCTGGCCATCCGCTTCTCGGAGCGCCCGCGCACGCCGCAGAAGACCTACGGCTATGTGCGGATGGAAGTGCTGTCCGCGCTGACCAATGCCGTCGTGCTGCTGCTGCTGACGATCTACATCTTCTACGAGGCCTACCAGCGCTACCTGAACCCTCCCGAGATTCTGGGTGTGCCGATGCTGGCGGTGGCCGCGGCCGGCCTGGTCGTCAACCTGATCAGCATGAAGCTGCTGGCGGCCGGCTCGAAAGAAAGCCTCAACATGAAAGGCGCGTACTTCGAGGTGCTGGGCGACATGCTCGGTTCGCTGGGCGTGCTGGCCGCCGCCACCATCATCATCCTCACCGGCTGGAAGCTCGCCGACCCGCTGATCGGCGCTGGCATCGGGCTGCTCATCATTCCGCGCACCTGGACCCTGCTCAAGCAGGCGATCCACATCCTGATGGAGGGCACGCCGCCTGAAGTCGACGTCGCGCTGCTTGAGCGCAAGCTGCTCGCCATCCCCGGCGTGACCGGGGTGCGCGACCTGCATGTGTGGACCATCACCTCCGGCCTGGACTCGATGAGCGGCCACCTCGTTGTCGATGGCGGCACGGACGCCAAGACCGTGCTCGCTGCGGCGCGGGAGGCCATGGCCACCCGGTTCGCCCTGTCACACACGACGATCGAGATCGAGGATGCCGAAAGCGCCGCGGCCGAGGGCGCACGCGCTGTGTAGCCTCTTCATGCTGGTCGCGGTGTCGAAGGGGGGGCCGCGACGTCGATGTGCAGCACGCTCGAGCAGACCGTGCGTGCATAGTGGCCGCACCATCACGGTGAGCCTCGGGCGCCAAGAGTCCGAGCGGGCGTGCCGTGGCGCATCAGGCAACATTGGGCCTCCGCCGCGGACGCTGCACGATCAACCCGGCGCTCCATCTTGGTGAGCTGGTGCACGAATGCCACCAGACGGCGCGAGAGGGCACCAAAACAGCGCAACCCGGGCATTGCAGGCACATTCTCCAGGACCGGGGTGCATGGCACAGAAACTGCGCATCGGTTGCCGATCGCAACCCGAATTTCCCTGGAGACCTGTTGATGAAGAAAACGCTTTGCGCCCTCGCTGTGGCCTTGACCGCTTGCGCAGCACCGACCGTCGCCTCGGCGCAGCTCGCCTTCAACGTGGGGGCCGTCAGTGACTACCGCTACCGTGGCATCTCGCAGTCCCGTCTCAAACCGGCGATCCAGGGTGGCGTGGACTACGCGGCGGGCGGCTTCTACGTCGGGGCGTGGGCCTCGTCGATCAAGTGGATCAAGGACTTTGGCGGTGACGCCGGCGTCGAGATCGACGTTTACGGCGGCTACAAGGGCGAGGTCATGCCCGGCATCGGCTTCGACGTCGGCGCGCTGACGTACCAGTACCCGAGCAATGACCTGAACCCTTCGGCAAACACCACCGAGCTCTACGGCGCTCTCACATATGGGGCGGCCACGCTGAAGTACTCGCATGCGGTCACCAACACGTTCGCCAACCCTGACAGCAAGAACTCGTTCTACCTCGACCTGTCGGCCGGCTTCGACGTGGGCGGCGGCCTCATGCTGACGCCGCATATCGGCTATCAGAAGATCAAGGGGCCAGTCGGCGGCGCAGCGACCTACACCGATTACTCGCTGACGATCAGCAAGGACTTCAGCGGCCTCGTCGTCAGCGCTGCGATCGTCGGGACCGACGCCGACAAGGTCTTCTACGCCTCGCCCATCAACGGCAAGGAACTCGGCAAACCGGGCATCGTGCTCGGCGTCAAGTACAACTTCTGAAGTCGCGGTTCGCGGGAGCCGGGGGCGCGCACGGCCAGTGGGCGCCCCTGAGGCCCTTGGCCAGGTGCGCGTTCGCCGCCACCTGGATGTCGGGATGTCGACCGTGATACCGCTGTCTGCCGGGGCCACCGTGCGGCGCGTTGTACTTGAAGCCACCGTCGCGCGCCGGGTTGTGCGACGGCGTCACGACGATGCCGTCGGCACGCGCAAGGCGCTAGCGGCTGCGGTTGTGTTCAAGGATGGCGAAGGACACCGCCGGTGTCGGCGTGAACTGCCCACGTGGCGCCAGCATCTCGTCCACGCCGTTGGCGACCAGCGCCCCCATCGCGCTGGCCGTGGCAGGCTCGGACAGCGCATGCGTGTCGGCACCCAGGAACAAGGGTCCCTCGATACCCAGGCGCTTGCAGCAATCGCAAATGGCCTGGGTGATGGCCAGCACATGCCACCCTTTGAATTGGAATGTCGCTCGGGTGCGGCGCCACTCCGAAAGCCGCCATCACGTTTGACGACAGCAGGCCTTTTCCGCCAGGCGGTCAGCCCGTTGTCCTACACCAGACACGGTGATGGAACCGTAGCCTGGCTTCCCCTTCAGGAGACCACCATGAGTACCAAGCAACCGACCCCTCAGCCCGGACCGCATCACGATCACAAGGGCCACACGCCTGGCGATCTGGACGAACACGGTCACAGGGACACTTCCGTGCCGGCCAAGAAGCAAGGCGCCGACGAGCACCATGACCACAAGGGCCACGTGCCTGGCGACAAGGATCAGCACGGTCACCAGGACACGAGCGGCAAGAAGAAGTAGAGCGTTTCCGGTGTGATCCCAGGGCCGGTCGAAGGGCCGGCTCTGCTGGTGTGCCGGGGTACTTGGTCGCGCGTCAGCATCTGGCCCACCCAGCGGAATCTATGGCGCGCAGCTTGCCCGCTGCGCCTTCAACGCCGATGGAAGCCGCCCGCTGAATATGTCGCCGACCTGCCCCGACACACGTTGTGCTGCATTCAGAAGCGCTGGCTGATGCCCGCCGCCAAAAACGTCCGTGGCGGTGTTTCGCCTGCCACCCTTGACCCTGCGCTGAAGTCGAACTGAAGGTCGCGGCCGATGAGCCAGGCCATCCCGACATCGACGAGGACAGCGGTGCGGCCGTGTCGTGTTTCAGGTGTCTGCACGCCGGTGTCCACGAAGAAATTCAGGCTCTTGCTGGGGTTGTAGCTGAGCGTCGCGGCGAACAGCCCGGCCGTGTACAAGCGTCGGGCTTCGCCCTCGTAGAGGCCGACGCCGACGTTTGGGTTCAAAGACCACTCGGGCAGGAAATCCCAGTCCGCAGCGAGCCTGAAGTCGCCGGTGGCCCGGGTCGTCCCGAAGTTGCTGCTGCCGGACCGCGGGAAGAAGCGAACAATGGCTCCGACCGAGGGTCGTTGCGATCCGTCGGCGTCGATGAAGTGGACATTCAGGCCCACCGCCGCGGGCGCCACGCCCTCGGTTTTGACCCTCCCCTGCGTCGGATCGGTCTGCGTCACGCGGGTGTAGGTGTTGCTCTCGACTCGGAACTCGACCTTGTCGGTCAGCCCCACGCGCAGCAGCGTGGGCAGGAACAGCGTTCGAGACCGCGTGCCGTTGCCGCTGCGGTCGTCCCGCTGCAGCCCCGTCTCCACCTGCACGCGGCCCGCCCCGACCACGTTGCTGCCGTCGGCAAGGCCGGGGCGGTCGGGGTTGATGGTGTCATCCACCGGCTGTGCCGTAGCCGCGGCTGCGAGCTGCAGCGCCAAGGTCAAGCCCAGTTCCCGCCATCGTCGACGGGACGGCATCCTGGCGGCTACGACTTGAGCCATTCAACGAGCTCGGGGCCCAGCAGCGTGGCGTTGAGCTCCTCGTCCGACTGCGCGACAAAGGCTTCCAGATCGCGGATCACGACCACGCCGGTGTTCTTGAACCGGCGAGCAATCTTCTGTACGAACTCGAAGGTGACGCCCTTGTCCTCGCAGGCGCCGATGAACAGGAAGTAGACCTGGTCGCCGCGCTGTTGCGATTCCTCGAGAACACGCATGGTGCGCGCCTCGTCACTGCCGTCGTTTTCGCCGTCGGTGATGAAGAGCACCAGCGAGCGCCGCTTGTCGTGGGTGTGCGGGGTGCCGTGCTGGTGCACCTGCCCGCTCGGCGACCAGCCGAACAGACGACTCAGAAAGCCGGCGCCCTGGGCCGAGCGGTGGGCCTCCTCGCACGTTTTCCAGCCGAAGTGCTCGAGTGCGCGCTCGAGCACGAAGCTGTAGGTCGTGCCGCCGTTCCAGCCGGGCACCCGTTCGACGATGTTGCGCGTGATGTAGTCACGCGCATCGTCGGGCGTCACAACGCCCACGTAATGCGCGCTGTCCTCGCCCGCGCTGAAGGTGAAGACGTCCATCTTGCGGTCGGGGTCGAGCACCATGCAGTAGGGCACCAGCCGCTCAAGCAGGATGCTGGTGGTGCCCTCTTCGTGCTCGTGCTCGAACGAGCCCGAGACGTCGATGATGGCGGCGGTTTCCGCCTTCACGCTGGCCACCACGCCGGCCTTGTCCAGCGCCAGCCGCAGCGCGTTGGCCGACTTGTCCAGATTGAGTGTGAGTTTGCTGTTCATGCGGGCTCCTGGTTCAGGGTTTCAACTGGTTGATGATGTCGCGCAGCCGATAGGCCAGCTCGCCGGCTTCGGTCTGCGAGACGGTGGTCTTCGTGGCGCCGAGGGTGGTGATGGACGCGATGCTGCCGATGAACGCCGGCATCACGACCAGCGCCACGTTCTGGATGGCGCCGATCAGACGGATCGGCTGCTCGATCTGCAAGTCCCGCGTCGAGCCGGCCTGCCGCATCTGCGCCAGGGTCTGCGTCAGACTCATGCTGCGCTCGGCAAAGCACTGCGCCAGTGCGGCGTCGTCCTGGCGCAAGCGCTCGGACAGGAACAGCGCGCCGATGGCCGCGGCCTCGACCTGAGTCGCGGTCTCCTCCATCGACCCGGAAAGGCGCAGCAGCCGGTCCTTCAGGTCCAGCAGGGGGTCGAGCGCCCCACCCATGAGCGCCAGCAGCTGCTCCAGCTCGGCTTGGGCCTTGGCCAGTTCGCCCGGCGTGTCGATGCGGCGGTTGATGCCCTGGAACAGCCGCCCAACGACACCGTCGCCGCTGTGTCCGCAGGCGGCCATCAGGTCGATCGATCCCAGGATGTCCATCATCCGCGTGAGGTAAGCCTGCACCTGGCGCAGCACCGGGCTGCGCGCCAGGGCCAGCATCTCGGCGACGAGTTCTCCGTGCGACTTCTGCAGCTCGTGGCCCCAAAGGATCGCCTTGCGCTGCGAGGCCTTGGCGACGACGAAGGTGCCGACCAGCGCCCGCGCCTGCTGGTACACCCCGGCATCAGCCCCCGGCGACAACGCCTGCAGATCGCGCGCGGTCACTTCGATCCGCGTGCGTGCGGCGCCCGGAATGGCTGTCGGCTGCCGCACCACCGGCGGCTGCACTACCGGCGCGACAGCAGATGCATGACGCGCCGGCGACGGCATGTCGTGCGCCGGCGGCACGCTCAGCGCAGGGTTGCGCGGCGAAGCGCCTGAAGCGCCGATGACCGTCGGGCGCAACTTGTCCTTCGCGGGCGGCACGGCCAAGCTTTCAGGAGAAGTGGCCCAGCACGTCGTTGAACGTGCCCGTGAAGCCGCGACCGACGGGCGCGTACTCCCAGCCGTTGTCGCCGTGCATGACGCTGCCCAGCTGCACGACGTTGAACTCGCCGAACTCCTTGGACAGCTGGTAGGCGCCCAGCTCGCGCCCGCTTTCGTCGGCGATGGTGACGGTGCAGACCTCGATGTCGGCGAAGGCCGCCTCGTCCTCGGCCTCGTCCTCGGAGCCTTCGTCGTGCCCGGCGCCGTGTTCGGCCTTGTGGACGGTGGCGAAGAGCGGGATCTCGTTCACGCCCGCCGGCAGTTTCGCGCCATCGATGACGATGGTTTCGGTGTTGCCCTGCACCCGCACGTCGCCGGAGTGCCGCAGCCCGCCCGAAGGCGTGGCGAAGGAGCCATCGGCCGCGGTGGGCAGCACGCCGGTCTTCGGGCTCATCTTCGTCGTGTTGTAGGTCGACAGGATCTCTTCGAGCGCCGTGACCTTGGCGCCGCTGCCGCCGTTGCGGGCCTCGAGCGCGTGGATGTCGATGTCGTCCTGGTGGCTGGCGTCGCACCGCCATGCGACGGTCACCTTGAACGCGGCGCCCTTGCTGAGCGAGAGTTGCAGCTTGCGGGCCGGCGCGGCGCCGGGCTTGTCAAGGGTCAGTGTGAGCATGGTTTCTCCAGATCGTTGTTATGCCTTGCGCAGCGCCACGAGCTCGGCCCGCGACTGCTCGAACATCTGCCGCGCCGTCTCGAACTTCGCTTCGGTCTCCTGCTTGGCGGCTTCGACCAGATCGTGGATCTCGCGCGTCTGCGTGATGATCGCGGCGATCTGCTGTGCCTGTGCGACACGGTTGTCACCGGGCGCCCTGGCCGCGGCGACGGCCACGTCCTTGGTGGCCTGGCCGCGCAACTGCGTCAATTGCTGGTCCAGGCGCGCCTGGCGCTCGGCGATCTGCTGCACCGACTTGACGGCGAATGCGCCGTGGATGGCCAGCAAGGTCATCTTGATCGACGCAAAACGCGAGGACACCGTGGTGGCGGTCTCCTGCAGCGTCGCGATGCCGGCGGCCTCGATCTGCTGGATCACCATCTGATCGGCCGGCAGCCGCGTGTAGGTGCCTTCAAGCGCGAGGGCCCGGCTTTCCAGCAGCCTGAGCTTGTCCTGCAGCTCGCGCAGCCGAGCCTGTGCTGTCATGTCGGCGGGGCTGGCGGCCGCGGTCTGCTCAGCCACCACCTGCCGAGCCTTTTCGAGAAACGCCCGCGCCACGGCGGCATCGACGGTGAAGCTGGCGAAGTGCGTGCCGTACGACTGCTTCAGGCTCTCCAGCGCCTGCAGTTCGCCAAACAGCGTCTTCATTTCCTTCGACAGTTCGCCCTCCAGGCGGCCCATCTCGTCGGCCAACGTGCGCGTCCGGCTCGAGATCAAATCGCCGACCTCCTGCATGAACTCGCTGAAGGCCTCTTCGGGCTTGCGGCCGGTGAACTTGGCGAACAGGCCGGCGAAGAACCCCGGATCCTCGCCTTCCTGAATCTTCTCCAGGATTTCAGGCAGCTTGGCGTCATCGACACCTTTCTCAAGGCGCCCGAAAAGCGCGAACACTTTGGACGCCGTCTTCGTGTCGAGCCGGGCCAGAAAGCCGTCCAGCGTCTTTTGCAGCGCCTGTTCGGCACCCAGGCCGATCTTGATGATGTCGCCGGACGGAATGGCCGCGAAGTCGAGCGCGGCCAGTGCCTGCTCGGCTTGCGGCACCTGCTCGGGCCGCAAAGCGATGGCCCCAGTGTCCAAGGGTGCTTGCACCAGCAACTCCTGCGCGGGGGTGGGTACTGCAGTGGCTACCGCAGTCGGGAAAGTGGTGGGTTTCATGAGTTTCTCCTCTGATGACCGGTCGGGACTCCCCAGTCAGGCCGCGCTGTCGGCACAGCTTACCCGGCTTGCGCTCCAACGGCGGCCGCAGTCCTCGCATCGCACGCGCTTGGGGCCATCCAGACAACGGGCAAACCCGGTTGGCACAGCAAGATGGCACGTCCGGCAACACCGCGCTGTCACGGTACTTTGGCCCCCTCGATCTCTTGGTCGACCAGCGCCTTCAATTGTGCTTGCCCGAAGTCGCGCAGCGGCGTGCCGTGGTCTCGCACGCCGGGTCGAAAACTCATCCCAGGCGGGGAGGAATCGCCAAGAGCGCAGAGTCGGTCGGGACGGCTTGCTCACGGCATCCTGGCCAGGCTTGCCTGCAACGCGATTGATCGCCGTCCAAGAACGCCTAATTCCGTCACGTGCGTGCCGAAATGCGGTGAAGTGCCGCACTGCATTGAACCCACTCGCTCGCCCCAAACCCTGTAGCTGCTAGACTATTCCGCATGCGTCGTTGGTTCGCCATTGCTTTGCTCGCCTTGCTGCCGTTCCAGTTCACCTGGGCTGCAGTGGCAAGCTATTGCGGGCACGAAAGCGATGCGCAGGCGCAGCACTTCGGACACCACGAGCACCAGCATGATGGCGATGCAATCGTGGACCAGGACAGTGACGACGTGGCCGGTGAGACCTTGGGTAGCAGCGACCACGACTGTGGACATTGCCATGGCAGCTGCTCGGAGATGCCCGCACACGGCGATGGGTTGATGCCGCTCGCAGTGGCCTCGCATCCGGTCACGCTGGCCGAAGGTACCGTGCGCACTCTGACGCACAGCCCGCCCGAGCGCCCTCAGTGGGCACCCCTCGCCTGATCGGCGAGGCGGCCACTTCTTCTTCCTGAAGCCCGTTCGCGCCTGACCGCGTGCCGTCGTCGACGGCCGCTCAGCCGCGACGCGACCTGCTGGGTCGCCCTTGCCGATCTCCCGTGAGTTGTCCTCAACCCTGGAGCATCGGATGCACCGACGAAATATCATCACGCACGCACGCTGGCGAACGACCGCCAGCGCCACGCTGGCCCTTGCCGTTGCATTTGCGCTGAACGCTGTCGCAGCGGGTGCGTGGGCCCAAACCACGGCGAAACCCGAAGGGTTGACGCTGAGCCAGGCCTTCGAAGCGGCATGGGCGCGCCAACCCGAACTCGCGGCCCTGGCGGCCCGCCGGGACGCAGCCCGGGCACAGCAGCAAGCCGCGCAGTCCTGGACACCCGAGCCCGTGGCGGTGGAGGTGACCGGCAAGACCGACCGCCTGAACCGCAATCTCGGCACACGCGAATACGAAGCAGGCCTCGCGATCCCGCTGTGGCTGCCCGGCGAACGCGGGCGCAGCCAGGCACTGGCGCAGGCCGAAGGCCGTGCTGTCGAAAGCCGCACCACCGCAGCCCAGCTGCGTGTGGCCGCCGCGGTGCGTGAGGCCTGGTGGAACTGGCAACGCGCGCGTGCCGATGCCGCCACCGCACAGGGCCAGCTCGACAACGCGCAACGGATCGCGGCCGATGTGGGCAAACGGCTCAAGGCCGGCGATCTGGCACAGGCCGACCAGCACCAGGCCGATGGCGCCGTGGCTGCCGCCCAGGCGACGGTGGCGCAGGCGCAAGCCGCCGTGATCGTGGCCGAGCAGTCCCTGCGCACGCTGGTGGCGTCGCCCGGCCAGGCGCTCACAGCCGGCCCGGCGGATCTCATCGCCGAGCCGGAGCCTGGCGCTGCGGCAACGGACATGGACACGCACGGCGAGTTGCTGGCGCTGAAGGACCGCGCCTTGGTGGCCGAAGGCGTGGCGGCCCTGGCGGCGACGCAGTCGCGCGCCAACCCTGAACTGATGATCGCCACCACGCGTGACCGTGGTGCCTCGGGTGAAGCCTGGCAACAGACCTTCACGGTCGGCGTGCGCATTCCGTTCGGGGCGGGTCCGCGTCACGACGCGCGCACGGCGGCTGCGCGGGCCGAGACCATCGAGTTGCAGGCGCAGTTGAACCTGGAGCGGGCCCGGCTGGCGGGTGAACGCGACTCGGCCAAGGCACGCACCGATTCGGCCAGACTGCAGTTGGCAGCGGCCGAGCGCCGCGCACAACTGGCGCGCGAGTCCCGCGGCTTCTTCGACAAGTCCTTCCGGCTGGGCGAGACCGATCTGCCGACCCGGCTGCGCATCGAGGCCGAAGCGGCCGAGGCCGATCGCCAGGCTGCACGCAGCCGCATCGAGCTCGCAGCCGCCATCTCCGCATGGCGCCAGGCGCTCGGCTTGTTGCCGCAGTGAAGCCCGCAGCCGCGATGAAGCCAAACGACGCCCTACCGAACACCTCTTCCGGACATCCTCCCATGAAACCCTTCCACACCCTGGTCGCGATTCCTCTTGCGATCCTGATCCTGGTCCCCAAACTTGCAATGGCAGGCGACGGCCACGACCACGGCGAAGCCGCACCCACCGCCACCGGTCCCGCCCTGCCCAGGTTCGCCGCCGTGTCGGACCTGTTCGAACTGGTCGGCGTGCTCAACGGCAAGCAGATCACGCTGTACCTGGACCGGGCCGCCGACAACAGCCCGGTCACCGACGCCCAGATCGAACTCGAGATCGGCGGCAAGAAGTTCAAGGCGGCCAAACAAGGCACAGACGAGTTCGAGGTCGTGCTGGCCGAAGCGCCCAAGCCTGGCGTCCTGCCGATCACCGCCACGGTGAGCGCCGGGTCCGACGCCGACCTGCTGGCTGGCGAGCTCGACATCCACGAAGCCGCACACGCTGACGAGGCGGCCCCTGTCCACTCGTGGAAAGAATACGCCGGCTGGGCGGCGGGAGGAGTCGCCGTGCTGGCGATCCTGCTGACGGTCGGTCGCCGCGTGCTGTCGTCGCGCCAGACCCGTGTCGGAGGTGTCGCATGAAGCGCGCCCTGATCCTTTCCAACGCGCGGCTGGCCATCATCGCCAGCATCGTGATGGTGCTGTCCGCGGTGCCTCAGGCACAAGCTGGCGAAGGCCATGACCATGGCGACGGCGGTGCAGCACCCAGTGCCAATGGCCCGCAGCGCCTGCCCGACGGCAGTGTGTTCCTGCCCAAGCCGGCGCAGCGTCAGCTGGGGGTGCGCACCATGGCCACGGTTGACGCCGAGCTGCCGCGCTCGGTGGAACTCACCGGCAAGGTGCTGATGGACCCGAACGCCGGGGGCAAGGTGCAACCGCTGAATGCCGGGCGCATCGAGCCCGGTCCGCGTGGCCTGCCCAACCCGGGCCAGACGGTGCGCAAGGGCGAGGTGCTGGCCTACGTGGTGCCCTCGACAGCACCCATTGAACGCTCCAACCAGTCGTCCCAGCTGGCGGAGCTGCGGGCGGCCAAGTCGCTGGCCGACAAGCGCGTGGCCCGCTTGAAGGAACTGGCGGACACCGTGCCGCGCAAGGACATCGAAGCGGCGGAAAGCGAATCCGCCAGTCTGGCCGAGCGCATTGCCGCGATCGGTGGCGGCCTGGCCACGCGTGAAGCCCTGGTGGCGCCCGTGTCCGGCGTCATCGCGTCGGCCCATGCGGTGGCCGGCCAGGTGGTGGATGCCCGCGAGCTGCTGTTCGAGATCGTCGACCCGAGCCGCCTGCGCATCGAGGCCCTGGCCTTCGATCCAGCGCTGGCGGCCAATGTGGGCAGCGCCACGCTGGCCATCGGCAACCAGCGTGTGCCGCTGGAGTTCATCGGTGCCGCGCGCAGCCTGCGCGAGCAGGCGCTGCCGCTGGGTTTCCGCGCCCAGGGCGCTGCCCTCAACAGCCTGGCCGTCGGCCAGCCGGTGCGTGTCTTCGTGCAGACCAAGGAGAAGGTCAAGGGGCTGGCGGTCCCGGTCGCTTCACTGATGAAGAACCCGGCCAATCAGACCATCGTCTGGGTCAAGACTGCGCCGGAACGGTTCGAGCCCCGCACGGTGACGACCGAATCGCTGGACGGCATCAGCGTGTCGGTCACCGCTGGCCTGAAGGCCGGCGACAAGGTCGCCACCCAGGGCGCCACCTTGATCAACCAGGTGCGCTGACATGTTCAAGTGGCTCCTAGACAACAGCCTCGGCAACCGGTTGCTGGTGATCATCGCCAGCGTCGTGCTGATGGCCTACGGCGCGTTCACGCTGACGCGTACGCCGGTGGACGTGTTCCCCGATCTCAACAAGCCCACGGTGACCATCATCACCGAGGCCGGCGGCATGGCCGCGGAGGAAGTGGAACAGCTCATCACCTTCCCGCTGGAAACTACGATGAACGGCCTGCCGGGCGTGGAGACGATCCGCTCCACCTCATCGGCCGGCCTGTCCTTCATCTACGTCACCTTCGACTGGAGCACCGACATCTTCCGTGCCCGCCAACTCGTCAGCGAGCGGCTCGCGGCGATGGAGGAAGGCATTGCCGAAGGCGTGCTGCCGCGCATGGGCCCGATCAGCTCGATCATGGGCGAGATCATGCAGATCGCGATCCCCGTGGACACCACGAAGATCAGCGCGATGGCGGTGCGCGAATACGCCGACTGGGTGCTGCGCCCTCGCCTGCTGTCGGTGCAGGGCGTGGCGCAGGTCATCCCCATCGGAGGTGAGGTGCGGCAGTTCCAGGTGCAACCCAACACCGTGCGCATGGCCGAACTCGGCATCACGCACGAGCAACTGGAAGCGGCGTTGAAGGGCTACTCCAGCAACACCTCGGGCGGTTTCCTGGAGTTGAACGGGCGTGAGTACCTGATCCGCAACCTGGGCCGAACCTCGTTGCTGGACGACCTGAAGAACCTGGCCCTGACATCCAAGGCAGGCCAACCGATCCTCATGCGCCAGATCGCCGACGTGACCTTCGCTGCGGCCAACAAGCGCGGCGACGCCGGTTATGAAGGCCAGCCGGCCGTCATTCTGGGCATCCAGAAGCAGCCTTCGGCCGACACCATCGCGCTGACGCGGAACATCGAGGAAGCCTTGGCGGGGTTGAAGACTTCCTTGCCGGTCGGCATGCAGGAGCCCAAGGTCACCTTCCGCCAGGCCAGCTTCATCGAGGCCTCGATCACCACGCTGCAGGGCAAGCTGATAGGCGCCTCGATCTTTGTGGCGGTGATCCTGTTCTTCTTCCTCGGCACGCTGCGGCCGACGATCATCGCGTTGACGGCCATTCCCGTGTCGATCTTCATCACGGCCCTGGTCTTCCGCTACTTCGGGTTGTCGATCAACACGATGACGTTGGGCGGCCTGGCCATCGCCATCGGCGGGCTGGTCGACGATGCCGTGGTGGGTGTCGAGAACGTGCTGCGGCGCCTGAAGGAGGACCGCGCCAAGCACCCGCACCACCGCATACATCCAATCGAGGTGGTGGCGCACGCCACGATGGAAGTGCGCTCCGCGATCCTCTACGCCACCGTGATCATCGTGCTGGTCTTCATCCCCCTGTTCGCGCTGCCGGGGCTGGAAGGCAAGCTGTTCGTGCCACTGGGCATCGCCTTCATCGTGTCGACGCTGGCCTCGTTGATCGTCTCGGTGACGGTGACGCCAGTGCTCAGCTTCTACCTGCTGCCGCGGATGAAGAACCTCGATCACGGCGACACCAAAGTGCTGCGATGGCTCAAGTCGGCTTATCAGTCGTCATTGCAATCGGTGCTGAATGCGCCGCGGGCGGCAATGGCCGCAGCCGGCGTGGCGGTGGTAGTGGCGGCGGCGGCCGTGCCGTTCTTTCCGACCACATTCCTGCCACCCTTCAACGAAGGCACGCTGCTGATCGGCCTGCGCCTGAATCCGGGCGTGACCTTGGCCGAGACCTCGGCACTCGCCCGCCAGGCCGAAGTGTTGGTGAGCCAGGTGCCCGAGGTCACGCATGTGGGCCGGCGCAGCGGACGGGCCGAGCTGGACGAACACGCCGAAGGGGTGCACGTCAGCGAGCTCGACGTCGGTCTGAAGCCCACCGCCGAGCTGACGCGCACGATGGACGAGATCAAGGCCGACATCCGCGCGCGGCTGATCAACCTGCCGGCCGCACTGGAGATCGGCCAGCCGATCTCGCACCGCATCGACCACATGCTCTCGGGCGTTCGTTCGCAGATCGCCATCAAGATCTTCGGTGAAGACCTGGATGCCCTGCGCGGTCAGGCCGACGTGCTGCGTGCGAAGCTGGCCGCCATCCCCGGCATCGCCGACCTGCAGATCGAAAAGCAGGTTCTCGCGCCGCAGATCAAGGTGCGCGTGGACTACGCCGCCGCAGCCCAGTACGGCGTGCCCGCGCCCCAGGTGCTGACCACGCTGCAGAACCTGGTGGAGGGCGAGAAGATCACCCAGATCGTCGAGGGCAGCCGTCGGTTCGCGCTGGTGGTGCGCCTGCCGGAATCGGCCCGCTCGGTCGAGGGCCTGGGCCAGATCCTGATCGAGACGCCGAACGGCCGCATCCCGCTGTCGAAGATCGCGACCATCGAGGACGGCGACGGCCCGAACCAGATCAGCCGCGACGACGGCAAGCGGCGCATCGTATTGTCGGCCAACGCGTCCGGGCGGGCCTTGTCGGAGATCGTGGCCGACATCCGCAAGGTGGTGGCCGAGACGAAGCTGCCCGAGGGCTACTTCATCACCCTGGGCGGCCAGTTCCAGGCGCAGGAGGAAGCCTCGCGCCTGGTCGGTCTGCTCAGCATCGTGTCGCTGACCTTGATGTTCGTGGTGCTCTACAGCCGCTACAAGTCCAGTGTGCTGGCGGCGCTGATCATGGTAAACATTCCGTTGGCGCTGGTCGGTGCGGTGCTGGGTTTGTGGCTCTCGGGCCAACCACTGAGCGTGGCCGCGCTGGTGGGCTTCATCACCCTGGCGGGCATCTCGGTGCGCAACGGCATCCTGAAGGTCAGCCACTACATCAACCTGATGCGCTTCGAGGGTGAGAACTTCGACCACAAGATGATCCTGCGGGGCTCGCTGGAACGTCTGAGCCCGGTGCTGATGACCGCGCTGGTGACAGCCTTCGCGCTGGCGCCCTTGCTGTTCGAGGCCGAGCAGCCCGGCACCGAGGTGCTGCACCCGGTGGCCGTGGTCATCTTCAGTGGCCTGATCAGTTCGACCCTGCTCGACACCTTCCTCACACCCGCGATGTTCTGGCTCTTCGGCCGCAAGCCCGCCGAAGCGCTGATGGACAGCAAGGATGCCGAGGCACTTTGATCCCATCCCTCTGTCAACGTTTTCCAACCCCTGAAAGGACTCTCATGAAGACGACAACCCTCCTCGCCGCCCTTGCCCTGACCCTGGCCGGCACGGCCTTCGCTGCCGGCGGCCACGACCATTCGCCCAAACATGGCGGCGTGGTCACCGAGGCCAAGGACATGGACTACGAACTGGTCGCCAAGCCAGCCGCGATCCAGTTGCACCTGCGCGACCACGGCAAACCGGCCGACGTGTCCAAGGCCAGCGCCAAGCTGACCTTGCTGACCGGCACCGAGAAGCAGGAAGTCGAGCTGAAGCCAGCCGGCGACAAGCTCGAAGCGACCGGCAGCTTCAAGGTCGGCCCGGGCACCAAGGCCGTTGCTGTCGTCACCATGTCCGGTAAACCGGCGGGCACGGTGCGTTTCACGATCAAGTAGGGAACACCGCCGTGGACCACTCCAGACTTCCGCAACGCAGAATCCTGTTGATCGGCTTGGCGGCAGTCGGGCTGGTTCCACTCGCGGGCTGCATGACCAAACCGGTGCGCCCGGCCAACGCGGACGGCACCTAGTGTTTTGCGATCGGCAAGTGGTACAGCCGCAAGCTCACCTGCACGAACTGGTCGGTTCGGTCTGGTCATGGGGCAGCAGCTACCGGCTGGAGCGCTGTGATCCCACGGAATCGCGTGCTCGGGCTGCACCTCTGCGCTGGTCGCGGATATTGGCTGATCGCGCTTGAGTACTGGCTTGTCAACGGGTGCGCCAGCTTCGCGATGCTAGCCCATAGGCCTGCAACGCGTTGCAGGTGGAGCGACAACGCGGGTGGAGTTGCCGTTGTCCGATGCTCCCTGACCTCGGCCGACTCGACACAAGAACGGGAGGCGCGCGATGAGGATGCAGCCCCCGGATGCAGCGATCGCACAGACGATGCTGTGGATCTGGGTGGCCGTCGTGGTTGTCGCTCTCGTGCTGGTCGCGCTTTGGCGTCGATGGCGGAGGGCCCACCCACCGCCGAAACCCGAACAGAAGCTCACCTACAGCCAATCGCTGTCGAAGCGGCTGTCGGTTGCCCGCCGCGACGGCAAAGGCAAAAGGCAGCGCGGGCCACCAGATGCTGGTGGCCCGCGCGAACGCCGAGGCTTGCCGGAGGCTCAGCCGCCGCGTTGCAGTTCCATGCGCGCGCGGCGCTGTTCGGGCGACTCGGCGAGCAGCTCGGCGACCACCTGCTGGCGGGTCTTGCCGGGCCCGGTGGCCTTCATGGGAAACGGCGCGTTGCGCTGCATCAGTGCGAGCGTGCCGTCCTTGCGGGCCGCCTCGACCTCGGCCATCACCTGAGCACGTGTCTTGGTGCTCTTCCAGTGGTCCGGGTGTTCGGTGTACCCGGCGTCAGTGTCAGCGGGGTGATACAGCGAGTTGGCCTGCGCCATCACCGGCAGCGTCAGGGCCAGCGCAACGAGGGGCAAGGCGGCGTGTTTGCGAAAGTTCATGGTCAGGGTTCCTGGAAGAAGAGGTTGCCCGCGACCCCGCGTCGCGGCATGCCCTATGGCATGACCATGACTTTAGAAACCGGCCTCCAACAAGACTCGGTCCAGCAGATGACAAGTCGGTCACTTGCTGGGGTTGCCAAATGAGGGCTTCAACGGCATGAGACTGCTGGTGATCGAAGACGAGGTGAAGCTCGCCGAATACCTGCGCAAGGGGCTGACCGAAGAAGGCTATGTCGTGGACGTGGCGCACAACGGCGTCGACGGTCTGCACCTGGCGATGGAGGGTGACTACGACCTGCTCGTGCTGGACGGCATGCTGCCCGGCATCGACGGGCTGGGCTTGCTGGCCGCCCTGCGCCAGAGCAAGCAAACGCCTGTGCTGATGCTCACGGCGCGCGTCCGGGTCGAGGACCGTGTCAAGGGTCTGCAAGGGGGTGCAGATGACTACCTCGTCAAGCCGTTCGCGTTCTCCGAACTGGTGGCCCGGATCCAGGTTCTGCTGCGCCGCGCGCGTCCGGCGCGCGAGCCTGAAGGTGCCACGGTCCTGGGTCTGTCTGACCTCGAGATGGACCTGCTGCGCCGCAAGGCCACACGGGCTGGCCGAAGGCTCGACCTCACGGCCAAGGAGTTCACCTTGCTGGCCTTGCTGCTGCGCCGTCAGGGCGAGGTGCTTTCCCGCACCGAGATTGCGGAGCAGGTGTGGGACATCAACTTCGACAGCGCCACCAATGTCATCGACGTGGCGGTACGCAGGCTGCGCGGCAAGCTCGACGCGCCCTTCGAGCGCACGCTGCTGCATACGGTGCGCGGCATGGGTTACGTGCTGGAGGAGCGCGAGGAATGAACACGCCGGGCCGCCCCAAGTGCTCATGCTCCCGCTTGGCGGGACCGGCCGCAGGCCGTAGGGTGCCCCAATGAGCAGGAGCCGCGTCGGTTCCCTCGGGCGGCGGCTGTCGACATGGCTGGCGCTTCAGAGCCTGGCCGGACTCTCCGTGGTCTGCGTCGCGGTCTACGCCGTCACGCACGTGAACCTCGAGGCGCGGCAGATCGAGGCGCTGACGCAGAAGCAGACGCAGGTGCGGCACTTGCTCACCGAAGAGCCGCAGCGCGGCGACGCCAGCACGTTGACCCACAAGCTCGACGACTTCTTCGTCGGGCACCAGGATCTGGCCTTGTCGCTGGCGCGGCCCGATGGCAGCGTCTTCTACCAGCGCGCCGTCGGCGCGTCGTCCCCCGGTAGCGCGCGCGTGGCCCGCTTCGAAGTGGCCGCGCCGGCCACCGCACCGGACAAGCTGACCGCGGTCCTGACACTGGACACGGGCGATGACCGCCTATTGCTGCGTCGGCTTGCACTCACGCTGCTGGCCGCTGCCCTGGGCGGCGCTGCGTTGGTCTCGGCGGGCGGCTTTGTGCTGGTGCGCCTGGGGCTGCGCCCCGTGCGGGAACTGGTGGAGCAGACACGCCTGCTTGCGGCAGATACGCTGCATCGGCGTTTGGATGGCTCAGGCCAGGCCGAAGAACTCGAACCTTTGATTGCGCAGTTCAACGAACTGCTCGGCCGCTTGTCACAGGCCTATGAGCAGTTAGAAGGATTCAATGCCGATGTGGCGCATGAGCTGTGCACCCCACTCGCCACCCTGATCAGCAGCACCGAACTGGCGCTGCGCAGGGCGCGCGGTGCCGAAGAACTGCGCGAGGTGCTCGGGTCGAACCTGGAAGAACTGCAGCGCGTGGCCGGCATCGTGCAGGACATGCTCTTTCTCTCACAGGCCGATCGAGGCAGTTCGGCGCGGCGTGTGGCCACGGCCAGCCTGGCCGGGGTGGCTCGGCAGGTGGCTGACTATCACGACGCCGCGCTGGACGATGCCGGAGTCCGGGTCGAGGTCATCGGCGACACCGGCGGAGAGTTTGATCTGCCGCTGTTGCAACGCGCGCTGTCAAACCTGGTCGCCAATGCCACGCGCTACTCGGCCCGCGGCTCGACGATCCGAATCGAGATCGACGCCCTGACGGGCGGCGAAGTGCGGTTGGCGGTAGCCAATCACGGGGCAACCATCGAACCGTCGCACTTGCCGCGGTTGTTTGATCGCTTCTTCCGTGGCGACCGCGCACGCAGCGGTGCACATCAGAACCACGGCCTGGGTCTGGCCATCGTCGCTGCAATCGCCCGCATGCATGGTGGCAGGCCCTTTGCAAGTTCAGCCAGCGGCATCACCTCGATCGGCTTCACCGTGCTGCCCGCGCCGGGTGTCTCTGCGACGCCCTCCGCTACGGAGCCTTCACCTTCTTGATTTCTTGCTCGGGCTAGCCCGCAGCTACGCTTCGCCGAAGTCACGCAACGGCGTGCCGTTGACGAAGAACCCCGGCGTCATCCCATCGACTTTGCAGGGCTTCCAGCCGAACAGTCAATGCGACTTGCGGCTGTCACTGATCCAGTCCGACGCCGCGAACAGCAGACCCGAGACCACGAAGGTGAGGTGGATGGCGATCTTCCAGCCGATCTGCTCGCCCGTCAGCTGCGTGCTGACCAAAAAGGCCTTCAGCAGTTCAACCGCCGAGATCGCGATGATGGCGCCGATGAGCTTCATCTTCAGGTCGGAGAAGCTGATCTTGCCCATCCAGGCGGGGCGGTCCTCGTGGTCGCCGATACTGAGCTTGGAGACGAAGTTCTCGTAGCCGCTGAAGACGATGATCAACAGCAGCACAGCGATCAGCGCGGTGTCGACCAGGGTCAGGATCGAGATCACCGAGTCGTGTTCAACATAGCCGAAGACGCCGAGCAGCAGCCGCGTCAGCTCTTTGCCGAACTTCACCAGCAGCACCACCATGGCGACGATCAGGCCGAGGAAGAAGGGCGCGAGCAGCCAGCGGCTGGAGAAGATCGCCGACTCAAGAAGACGTTCGAACACGTTTGGCTTGGATTGCATCGGCGTGGACTCGGTGGATCGGGAGGGCGGCGACCCGGGGCCGCCGGACGGCTCATTGTCTCGTGTCGCGCTCGACACGTTGCACACACACGTCCTGCTCCAGCATGGCAATCGCGGTGGCCGGATTCGCTGCAGCCTTGTCGCGCTTGGCTTCGGACAGTGTCGTATAGACGGGCACGATGCGGGGCGACATCGGTCTTGCCAGCTCTGCACGCCCGCGCCGCCCACGCCGGGATGCAGACCGAACCGCGTCTTCGCTACGGGACCTTGGCCTTGGCGACCTCCTGATCGACCAGGGCCTTCAACTGCGCCTCGCCAAAGTCGCGCAGCGGCGTGCCGTTGACGAAGAAGCCCGGCGTTTGCTTGACCTGCAAGGCCTGCATGTCAGCGATGTCCTGGCGCAGTGCCTGCGCGATGGCCGGGCTGGCGGCGTCGGCACGGGCCTTCGCCATATCGAGACCAAGATCGGTCAGCGAGTCCCAGATCAGCGCCGGCTGCGGGTTGTGGTGCGCCGCCCAGCGGGGCTGATCGACCAGCGCGCGCTCCAGCGCCTCCCAGTATTTGCCCTGCAGGCGGGCCGCTTCCAGGATCTGGATGGCCGTGTCGGAACCCTTGTGCAGCGGCGCGTAGCGCACCACCAGCCGCACTTGCCCGAAGCTCGCGTTGACGATGCGTTTGACCAACGGGTAGAAGGCCCGACAGGTCTCGCACGACGGGTCGAAGAACTCGACGATCGTGACCTTGGCCGCTGGATTGCCGAACACCGGCGCGTGCGGGCGCACCAGCGCTTCATTGTTGTTCTGCGCAAGCTGCTTCACTTCTTGCGCGGAGCGATCCTTGATTACCAGGGCACCGCCCGCGAAGGCCAGCACGACCACCGCTACGGTGGCAACGACAAGCCACTTCTTGTTCATGTTTTGACCTCCTTCATCGACACCCACAGCAACACCAGAATCATTGTGAAGGCGGCGACCGACAACAGCGGGATCGGCACGAAGCCGACGATCTGCACCTCCGCGTCCGCGCAAGAGCCGCCCTTGCCACAAGGCACCAGCGCTTCGGTCACGAGGCCCCAGAACACCAGACAGTGGTACAGCGCGATCGCCCACCCGGCCGCCGCAAGGGGCATCGCGTAGCGCACGCTGCGGCCATCGGCCTCCAGCAGGCCCAGGCCGAGCACCACGACCAGCGGAAACATCGCGATGCGCTGGTACCAGCACAACACGCAGGGTGTCATGCCCATCACTTCACCCAGAAACAGCGCACCCGCCGTGGCGAGCAAGGCGATCAGCCAGGCCAGGAACAGGGGCGCCCAGAGTCTTCGGGAGTGACCACCAAGCTGATCTGTAGGCTGTTCTGTGGACATGGGAAGGTTGGCAATATTCGGGCCAGACCCGCAGCAGGCTGACGATCAGCAGCACCGGGCGCTGTCATTGTCGATGCCCTTGAGCGGCGTGGAGGCACACCTCAGGATGTACCGCCCTGGCCGCGCGGCTCGGGGGCAACTCCGGGTTTGAACGATGCCAGCACCAGCAGGCCGGCAGCGCCGACCACCCACACATCGGCCAGGTTGAAGGCTGGCCAATGCATGTCACGCCAATACAGATCGAGGTAGTCGACCACCGCACCGATGCGCAGCCGGTCAATGACGTTGCCCAGGGCGCCGCCGATCAAGCCGACATACGCAGCCGCTTCGAGACGGCTGCGAACGCCGCGCCACAACAGAACGGCGAGCGCAAGGCTGACGACGATGCCGATGCCGCTGAGGGCGTGGCGCTGCCAGCCCCCCGCGTCGGCCAGGAATGAGAAGGCCGCGCCGGGATTGAGCACGTGCACGAGGTTGAACCAAGGCGTCAGCGTGACGCTGCTGCCGAGCGGGAGGGTCGCTGCCACGCCGGCCTTGACGAACTGGTCCAGCATGGCCAGGACCGCGGCGAGCAGAAGGCTCGCGCCCCACCTGTCGCGTGAGTTGAACCGCCGGTTGTTCAATCGAAGAGGTCCTGCAGGAACGACTTGCGCCGGTGTCCCCCGGAAGAACGGTCGTCATGTCGAGGGCGATGCCCGCCGTGACCGTACTCGGCCTGCGGCGCAAAGGGCTGCGGGGCGGGCGCTGAACCCGGTACGGCCGCAGCCAGTTCCACCACTGAGCGTTCGACAATCTTGTCGAGTTCACCCCGGTCAAGCCAGACGCCACGGCATTTGGGGCAGTAGTCGATCTCGATGCCCTGGCGTTCCATCATCGAGAGGCGCTCGGTCTTGCAAACGGGACAATCCATGTCATGACTCCTTGTTGTCGAGCAAGCGCTCGATATCGGGTGCGATGGCCATCGGGGCGAAGGCGCTGACGCTCGCTGCGCCCGTGTTGCCGCGCGGCAACCGCCCCAGCAGGTGACCGAGGGGAACGAGTGCGATGCGCAGGACTTGGCCGCGTACTTCGTGCCAGTCGTGCGATCTCCAGCCGACATGCAGCATGCGCAAGTGGACTCGCAGGTGGGGCCCAAAGTCGTTCTGGCCCAGCACATGGGCGCGTTCCAACGACTGCAACGCGGCGGCGGCATCGCCAGCGGCAAGCCGACGGCCGGCTTCCGACAGGGCCGCTTCGAAGGCAGCTGTACGGGTGGTGATACGCGGCGAGACCGTTTTCATGACGTTTTGACTCCCTTCTTCAGCAGCCGAAGCCCGTTGCCCACGACCAGCAGGCTGGCACCCATGTCGGCGAATATCGCCATCCACATCGACGCGTTGCCGAACACCGCCAGCACCAGGAAAACGAGCTTGATGCCCAAGGCCAGCGAGATGTTCTGCCACAGCACCGCGTGCGTGTCGCGCGACAGCACGACCGTCTCGGCGATGCGGCGCAGGTCGTCGTTCATCACCACCACGTCGGCCGCTTCCATCGCGGTGTCGGTGCCGGCTGCGCCCATAGCCACACCGATATCGGCCTGCGCCAGCGCGGGTGCATCGTTGATGCCGTCGCCGGTCATGGCGGTCGGGCCGTGCTTGGCCTGCAGCGCTTTGATCGCTTCGAGCTTGTCTTCAGGCAGCAGGTTGCCACGCGCTTCGTCGATGCCGGCTTCGTGGGCGATGGCCGTCGCCGTGGCCTGGTTGTCGCCGGTCAGCATCACCGGCGTGATGCCCAGCGCGATCAGTGATGCCACCGCTTCGCGCGACGAGGGCTTGATGGTGTCCGCCACAGCGTACAGCGCCAGCACACCCGTCGGCGAGGCCAGCAGCGTGACCGTGCGGCCGGCCTCCTCGTGCCCCTTCAGCGTGGCCTCCAGCGCTGGCGAGCACTGCCCGCGCTCCTCGATGAGCCGGTGGTTGCCCAGCGCATAGCTGACACCGTCGATGTCGGCCTGCACACCACGGCCAGCGAGCGCCTTGAAGTCGCTGACCTGCAACGTCGATGGCTTCAGACCCTGAGCGATGGCGCGCGACACAGGGTGGTCGGAATGACCGGCCAGCGCGGCGGCCACGCTCTCCACATGGGCCGCGTCGGCGGTGGGGTCGATCGACTCACGGGCCACAAGTTTGGGCTTGCCTTCCGTGATCGTGCCGGTCTTGTCGAGCGCAATCGCTTTCAGGTTGCGGGCGCCCTCCAGGTAGATGCCGCCCTTGATCAGGATGCCGCGACGCGCTGCCGCTGCCAGGCCGCTGACGATGGTGACCGGTGTCGAGATCACGAGCGCGCACGGGCACGCAATGACAAGCAGCACGAGCGCCTTGTAGATCGCTTGCAGCCATGTCCAGTCGAGCAGCCACGGGCCAAGCAACGCCACGGCCAGGGCGATGACGAAGACAGCAGGTGTGTAGATGGCGGCAAAGCGGTCCACGAAACCCTGCGTTGGCGCCCGTGTCCCCTGCGCCTCCTCGACCGCATGGATGATACGGGCGAGCGTGGAGTTCGACGCCAGGGCCGTTACCTTGAATTCAAAGGTCCCGGTCTCGTTGATGGTGCCGGCGAACACCGGGTCACCGACCGCCTTGTCGACCGGGATGCTCTCGCCCGTGACCGGGGCCTGGTTGATGCTGGAATTGCCTTCGGTGACAACACCGTCCATCGGCACGCGTTCGCCAGGGCGTACACGCACGACGGCGCCCAATGCGACCGACGCAACCTGCACATTCAACCAGGTGCCATCGGCCTGGTGCACCGCCGCTTCCTCCGGCGCCATCTCCAGCAGGCCCTTGATCGCATTGCGGGCGCGATCGACCGCGCGCGCCTCGATGGCCTCTGCGATGGCATACAGCGCCATCACCATCGCCGCCTCGGGCCACTGGCCGATGGCAAACGCGCCGGTGACCGCGACGGTCATCAGCGCATTGATGTTGAGCCGGCCGTGGCGCAACGCGGTCAGTCCCTTCTTGTAGACATCGAAGCCGGCCAGCCAAATGGCCACCGCCGACACGACCAGCCCCGCGCCCTTCCAGACCTGCGTGTCCGGGGCGAAGAAGCCCAGCAATTCGGCGCCGACGGCCAGCAACAGCGCCCACCCCAGGCGCCAGGCGCCGGCCGATCCGGCACCGTGGTCGTGGTCGTCCTCTGCCTGACTCGCAGCATCGGTGGAACTGGCGCCGGAGTCGGGAAGCGGCTGTGGATCGAAGCCCGCCTTGCGCATCGCGGCGACGGCCAGTTCGACGGCGGCTCCTGGCGCATCAAGGGCCAAGGTGCGCTGCCCAAGCTGAAATGTGAGCGCCCGGATGCCGTCGATGCCGTCGACCGCCCGACGGATCTCCGACTCCTCGCTGGCGCAGTCCATGGTTGGCACGCGAAAACGGGACCAGCCCTTTGCAGTCCGGCGTTCAGGTGTCGGCGTTTTCGCGGGCGCGTCGGAATGGCAGGCCCCGCAACTGTCCGCCGGTGCGGACTTGGGCTTGGTTTCCGGGGCTGTCTCGGCGCTTGATTCGGTGGTGCTCACTTGTGGCTTCCTTCTGCTTGTGGCAGTCATTGAAAACCCTGTAGCCGGTGTAGAGTCAAGCCCTGGACGGCAAGAGGGACTTCGCATGCGCATCGGCAATCTGGCTGAGCAGACCGGCACCCCGGTCGAAACCATCCGCTTCTACGAGCGTGAGGGCTTGTTGCCGGCCGCGCAGCGGTCTGAAAACAACTACCGCCTGTACACCGCCGCACATGCCGATCGGCTGGCTTTCATCCGCCATTGCCGCAATCTGGACATGGCGCTGGACGAGATCCGTTCGCTGCTGCGCCTGCGTGACGCACCGTTACAGGACTGCGGCGAGGTGAATGCCTTGCTCGACGAACACATCGGCCATGTCGGCCAGCGCATCCGCGAGTTGCGCGCGTTGGAGAAGGACCTGAAAGCCCTTCGCGCCCGCTGCAGCGCGCCGCATGCCATCGAAGCGTGCGGCATCCTGAATGAATTGGACGGCGCTGCGAGCCACGGCAGTTCGGCTTCACCCCACCGGCACATCCGCGGCGCGCATTGACTTGCAGGGCAGTCGCACTGGGCCGCCCTTCTGAGGCTCTTGCGAAGCCCTTGGGGGGGCCGGTCCGGACATGACAGATTTGTCATGTTCCCGTTCAGAGACTGTTGGAAGCAACTTCCTACAGTCCTTCTCGATGCCAGAAACGGCATCGCCTGTGCCGCACCGGCGGCACGGGCGAACATCCGAGAAGGAGACCTCAATGCGCTCGATCCAATCGCTCAAAGCCGCGGCCCTGCTTGGCCTGGCAAGCTTGTCCCTAGCCAGTCTTGCGGCCAACGGAACAGATACTTTCATGAACGGGCAGTCCTACTATGGACAGCCGACCGCGCAAGCTTCCGCAGCGCGTGTTGTCGACATTGCTTCGACCGGCGCGATCAACGTCGCCTATGGCGAAACCGTGACCTTCCGCAGCGCAGGCCAGCAGTTTTCGTGGACCTTCAACGGGCTCGGCGGTCGTGCGGTCGATGTGGTCAAGATTGCCCCTGCCGGGTTTCCCGCCAAACCCCTCGCGGTCTACGTTGGCAGAGATCCGCAGACCCGCAGGTGAGCCCTCAAGACACCAACGGTTAATTTCAGGCGGCCGGTTATCAGACCAGCGCCGCCTCCTGATGCGGTCGCAGGAGACGATCAAGTCGCTGCGCGTTGTCTTCGCCACACTGCATGCCTGTTGGCCTTCGCCGATCGCGGCCGCCGCATCAGGAAGTAAGCGGCGGGTATGACGAACATCGACAGCAGCGGCGCCGTGATCATGCCCCCCACCATCGGCGCGGCGATGCGTTGCATCACTTCCGAACCGGTGCCGGTACCCCACATGATCGGGAACAGGCCTGCCAGGATCACTGCGACCGTCATCGCCTTCGGCCGCACTCGCAGCACAGCACCCTCGCGGATCGCATCCAGCAGGTCCTCGGCACTTGTGTTGCGGGAGCGGATGCGCTCGTCCCAGGCCTGCCGCAGGTACAGCAGCATGATCACGCCGAACTCGGCCGACACGCCGGCCAACGCGATGAAGCCGATCGCGCCGGCCACGCTGAGGTTGTAGCGCAGCAGGTAGAGAAGCCAGAAGCCGCCGATCAGCGCGAAGGGCAGCGTCGCCAGGATCAGTAGCGCCTCGTCGAAGCGGCGGAAGGTCAGGTACAGCAACACGAAGATGATGCCCAGCGTAAAGGGCACGACCACCTTCAGCTTGGCCGTCGCGCGCTCCAGGAACTCGAACTGCCCCGACCACGAGACCGAGTAGCCGGGTGTCAGCTTCACCTGCTCGGCCACCGCCTTCTGCATGTCGATCACCGCCGACTTCAGGTCGCGCCCGCGGATGTCGACGTAGACGAAGCCGGCCAGACGCGCGTTTTCGCTGCGCAGCATCGGCGGGCCGTCGGTGATGCGCAGCTCGGCCACGTCGGACAGCACTATGCGTGCGCCACGCGGCGTCAGGACGGGCAGCTTGCGCAGCTTTTCCAGCGAGTCGCGGACCTCGCGCGGGTAACGCACGTTGATCGGGAAGCGCTGCAGGCCTTCCACCGTCTCGCCGACGTTTTCGCCGCCGACCGCGGCGCTGATCACCGACTGCACGTCGGCGATGTTCATGCCGTAGCGTGCCGCAGCATCGCGGTTGATGTTCACGTCGACATAACGCCCACCGGTCAGCCGCTCTGCCAGCGCACTGCTGACGCCGGGCACGCCCTTTACCGCCTTCTCGATCTCGCCGGCCAGGCGGTCGATCTCGACCAGGTCGGTGCCGGCCACCTTCACCCCGACGGGGCTCTTGATGCCGGTGGCCAGCATGTCGATGCGGTTGCGGATCGGCGGCACCCAGATGTTCGACAGCCCTGGCACCTTGACGATGCGGTCCAGTTCCTCGACCAGCTTGTCGCTCGTCATGCCATCGCGCCACTCGTTCTTTGGCTTGAACTGGATCGTGGTCTCGAACATCTCCATCGGTGCCGGATCGGTGGCGGTCTCGGCGCGGCCGGCCTTGCCGTAGACCGATTGCACTTCGGGCAGGGTCTTGATCAGCCGGTCGGTCTGCTGCAGCAGCTCGGCCGCCTTGCCGGCCGACAGGCCGGGCAGCGCGGTGGGCATGTAGAGCAGGTCGCCTTCGTCCAGCGGCGGCATGAACTCGCCGCCGATTTTCAGGATCGGCCAGGCGGTGCTGGCGAGCAGCAGCAAGGCGACGACAACGGTCGCCTTCGGCCAGGCCAGTACGCCGTCGAGCAGCGGCCGGTAGGCGGCGATCAGCGCGCGGTTCAACGGGTTACGACGTTCGTCGGGGATACGCCCGCGGATCAGGTAGCCCATCAGCACCGGCACCAGCGTCACTGCCAGCCCCGCGGAAGCCGCCATCGCATAGGTCTTCGTGTAGGCCAGCGGCGAGAACAGCCGGCCCTCCTGGGCCTCCAACGTGAACACCGGGATGAAGCTCAGCGTGATGATCAGCAGCGAGAAGAACAGCGCGGGGCCGACCTCGACCGCGGCATCGCCCACCACGCGCCACTGCGCTTCTCCCTTCAGGTCCTCGCCCGGGTGCTCGTGCCGCCATGCCTCGATGTGCTTGTGCGCGTTCTCGATCATCACCACCGCCGCATCGACCATCGCGCCGATGGCAATCGCGATGCCGCCGAGCGACATCACGTTCGCATTGACACCCTGGTAGTGCATGACGATGAAGCTGGCCAGGATGCCCAGCGGCAGCGTGACGATCGCGACGAAGGCCGAGCGCAGGTGGAACAGGAACACCATGCACACGAGCGCGACAACGATGAACTCCTCGATCAGCTTGTGGCTCAGGTTCTCGACCGCGCGCTCGATCAGGCTGGAGCGGTCGTAGGTCGGCACGATCTCGACGCCCTTCGGCAGGCTGGCCTGCAGCGACGCGATCTTGGCCTTGACGGCTGCGATGGTCTCCAGCGCGTTCTTGCCCGAGCGCATCACGATCACGCCGCCGGTGGCCTCGCCTTCGCCGTCGAGTTCGCCGATGCCACGGCGCATCTCCGGGCCGACCTGGATGCGTGCCACGTCGCCCAGGCGCACGCTGACGCCGGCGTCGGTGGCACTCAAGGGAATCTTGCGGAAGTCGTCCAGCGTCGCCAGCAGGCCCGAGGCGCGCACCACGTACTCGGCCTCGCCCAGTTCCAGCACCGAACCGCCGGCCTCCTGGTTGGCGTTGCGAATCGCGGCTATCACCGCGCCGTGCGGCACGTTGTAGGCCGCCAGCTTGTCGGGATCGAGCAGCACCTGGTACTGGCGCACCATGCCGCCGACCGATGCGACCTCGGCGACGTTGGGCACTGTCTTCAGCTCGTACTTCAGGAACCAGTCCTGCAGCGCGCGCAGCTGACCCGCATCCATTGTGCCGCTGCGGTCGACCAGCGCGTACTGGTAGATCCAGCCCACGCCGGTCGCATCCGGCCCGAGCGCCGGTTTGGCCGCCGCTGGCAGCCGCGACTGCACCTGGTTCAGGTACTCCAGTACGCGCGAACGAGCCCAGTACGGGTCGGTGCCATCTTCGAACAGCACGTAGACGAAGCTGTCGCCGAAGAACGAATAGCCGCGCACGACCTTCGCACCCGGCACCGACAGCATCGTCGTCGTCAGTGGGTAGGTGACCTGGTTCTCGACGATGCGCGGCGCCTGGCCTGGGTAAGGCGTGCGAATGATCACCTGCACGTCCGACAGGTCGGGCAGGGCGTCCAGCGGCGTGCGCTGCACGGCCCACAGGCCCCAGGCGGTGACGATGACGGTCGCCAGCAGCACCAGGAAGCGGTTAACGATGGACCAGCGGATCAGCGCGGCGATCATCGCGACGCTCCCGGTGCGGCAGCAGCAGGTGCAGCCGGAGGCAGCAGCGTAAGCGTGGTCACCGTCGGGCCATCGGTCGGGTCTACATAGAACTCGAAGTCGACGCGGTCACCCACCGCCAGGCCGCGCGACCGTTGCTTCAGCGGCGGCAGCTTGAACTCCATCGTCATCGCGCCCATGCCGACGCTCGGGATCGGGCCGTGGCTGAGCGTGACGCTCTCGCGGTCCAGCGACTCGATCAGGCCTTGGGCGCTGTGGCGCTGGGCGGTGTTGGCGGCCGTCGGCGCCGGCTGGTTGTTGAGCCGCGCCTCGACGCCCTTCAGGCTGGCTTCGGAGTCGATCAGGAACTGCGACGAGACGACGACACGCTGGCCGGCCTTCAGGCCGCGTTTGATCTCGGTCTGGCCGCCGGTCTCCAGGCCGGTTTCCACATCGACCGGCGCAAAGCGCCCACCCTCTTCGGCCACCATCACCACCGCGCGCCGGCCGGTCTGGATCACCGCCTCGGTCGGCACCAGCAAGGCCTTGCCCGCGCGGGTGTCCATGAACTGCATCGTGACGAACAGGCCTGGCACCAACTGACCGCCATGGTTGGCGAACTGCACGCGCGCCTTTAGGGTGCGCGTGGTCGAGTTCACTTCGGGCAGCAGCGCCTGCACGCTGCCGCGGAACACCGCCCCGGGGACCCCGGGACTGCGTGCCTCGACTTGGCTGCCGGGGCGTACGAGCGCGGCCTGGCTCTCGGGGAGCTCGGCGTTGGCCCAGACGCTGGTCAGGCCGTTGATGCGCGCGAGCAGCATCCCCGGCGCGACCGTCATGCCTTCGCGGGCGATCAGCTCCGCGACCACGCCGCTCGACGGCGCAACGAGGGTGATGCGCGGCTGCACGGCCTCCGCCGCATCGACGCGCGCGACCTGGGCCTCGCTCATCCCGGCCAGCAGCAGGCGCTGGCGTGCGGCGGCAATCAGCCCGGCATCGCCCGCGGCGAAGCGCCTGACCCCCAGGTACTCCTCCTGGGCGGCGACCCACTCGCGCACGTAGAGCTCGGCGAAGGGCTGACCCGCGCGCACACGGTCGAGCGTCGCGCGCACGTGCAGCTTCTCGATGTAGCCTGTCGCTCGGGCCTGCACCACCGACTGATCGCGCTCGTTCCAGGCGATGCTGCCGACCGCGCTCACCATCGGCTGCAGCACACCCTCGACGACATCGGCCGTACGCACGCCCAGGTTTTGCTGGATGCGCGGGCTCACGGTGACGGTCCCTTGGTCGTCGCCACCGGCACCGCCGTAGACCGGCACCAGCATCATGTCCATGAAGGGCGACTTGGCCGGCGCGTCGAAACGCTTCCCCGGCACCATGGGGTCGTGGTAGTAGAGGACGGGCTTGCCCGTGGCCGGATCGACATCTCCGGCCTTGATCCCTTCCTTGATATGGCGGCGCGTCGCGGCCTCGCCTGCAGCGATGCTTCTGGTCGGGTCCTCGCCCACGACCGAGCCGGTCGTGGGCGCTGCCGCGCCGCCGGCCTGCCCCATGCCACGGTGCATGCCGAACCGGTAGAGCGCATAGCCGCCCGCGGCCAGCGCAGCAGCGGCGCCGATGGCGATCAGCGTGTGTCGAGTGTTCATTGCAGTGCCTCCGGCTTGCCGTGGGCGCCGTCGTGAGACGGCAGCAGGTAGTTGAGCTGGGCCCAGATGCGGGCGCGGTCCATCTCGATGCGCAGGCGTTCCATGCGCACCTCGAGCTCGCCGCGGCGGGCATCGAGGACGGCAGTCAGCGGACCGGACCCCGCGCGATACGACGCCAGGGCGGCCTCGCCGCGCTGAGTCGCCAATGGCAACAAGGACGCGTCGTAGCGCTTCAGCCGCTCCTCGTGGCTGCGCCAGTCCTGCAGCATGGCGCGCACTTCGGCTTCGTGCGCCCGCTGCAGTTCCTCGCGCCTAGCACGGGCCTCGTCGACGCCGGCCAGCCGTGCGGCCAGTTCGCGGTCCTGTCGGTTCTTCTGGTCCCACTGCAGCGGCACCGACAGGTTGATCGACACCATGTTCGAGTAGGCCGGCCCACGCTGGCTGTACTGCAGCTCCGCGCTCCAGTCCGCCGATCGTGCGGCTCGCGCGACGGCGGCATCGCTGTCGGCGATCGCCTCCTGCTGAGTGGCGGCTGCAACCTGCGGGTGCCGGGCCAGGTGGTCCGCCAGCGCACCCTCGGTCCATGCCGGCAGGGTGAGCCTTGGCCGTGGCGCCAGCGAGTCCCGCGCGCCGTCACCGATCCAGCGACCGAGCTGCGTGCTCGCCACTGCCACCCGGCGCTCGACCTGCGCGATACCGTCGCGTAGCTGCTCGACTGTTCCACGAGCAGCGAAGACTTCTGCCTGCGAGCCCTTGCCGCTGCGGTACAGCGTCTGCGCGGCTTCGACCTGCAGCTCGGCCTGGGCGATCTGGGACTTCAGCAGTTCCTGCATCGACTCCTGGTACGAGCGTTCCAGCCAGGCCAGCGCGGTGTCACGCTGCAGGTCCGCGATGGTGGCCTGGCGAGTCACCTGGGCCAGTTCGATCTCGCGCTCGGCGCGACGCACCCGGGCACTGCGCTTGTCGGCCCGGGTCAGCTCCTGCATGACCCCGACCGAGCGCATGGTCATGAAGTCGCGCGTGACGCTGTAGCGGTCGGGGCCGTCGATCGGCAGGTTGTTGAGGCCGAGCTTGAGTACCGGGTCGGGCAGTTGCCCCGCGGCCGTGGCCGTCTCGCGCGCCGCCCGCGCCTGGGCATCGGCGGCGATCACGAGTTGCGAGCGGCCGGTGGCGGCGGCCACAGCGCGTTCGAGAGACAGCGGAGACTGCGCGAGCGCAGCCTGGGTGCCGAGGGCCACGCACAGCGCGATCGACGGCGCCAATCGGAGGCCGTTGCGCCTCCGGGGCAGGTAGAAAATCATGGGAACTCCTGAAGTCCGGAACCTGGCCGCGGCAGCGCCGCGACCGTTCAAGCGGGCGACTTCAGGAGATCAGATGCGAAAGCAGCAGTGCGCGATGCTGAGCGCGAGCGGAGGAGGTCGGTCACGCAGGCGCTCGTCTTCGGCCCATGCGCTCAGGACCGTGTCCAGCCCCTGGTCGAGCGAGACCTCGAACAACGCGGGCAGTGTCGTCACCGGCACGAAGGCCGGGGGAACATGGTCGACCACCTGCGTGGTCGTGCCGAACTGGCAATGCTGCAGACACAGCGCCGGCTGCTCGGGATCGAGCGGCACCCCGGCCGCCATCATTTCGGCGCAGGGCATGCCGGCCATCGCCATCGTATCGGCCGCGTCCCGGTTGAACCGGTCGCCCATCGCCGGGCAGGCATAGGCGGCCACGGCGATCTGCGAGGACAGCAAGGCCATCGACACAAGGCCGATGAGGCGGGCACGAAGGCGCTGGCTGAATCTCACGGTCGGACGATAGCGCATCGGCAAGGCGCCCACTGCCGAGGCAAGTCTGGCACGAGCACGGCTTCTGGTGACTGGCCCCCGAGTAATCGCCAGGATCTCCAGGGAGCACATGGGAACTGGTCCGCGCCAATTGCAAGGGGGAGTCGGACGGTCGACCATGGCCGAGCAGTACGACTCACGATGACGCCCCGCACGGAGCCAAAGAAGGCTCTGTGCCGCACGAGTCGGCGTCGCTCGGACAGCAGGCCGGGGCAGGGATCAAGACCAGCTAATCTGAGGGGGTCTGCTGCGCCAGTGAATTTGCGATACCAAACGACGTCTGATAAGAACACTTCTCAGGGCGTCAGAAGCAGGCCCAGGCGACGTGCGTCAGGAAACGTCGCGAAAGTTCCAGGGGCGGACGTCCTCATCGATGGGCAGGCAGCGCTGGCATGCTCTTGGCGGTCATCCATATCCACGCAGCAGGCAGACCGGCCAGCACCTTCTCCTTCGCCGACCGCTCCTTCGCCTCCATGAGGGGACTCGTCACATGCAGCGGCATCGGCACAGTTCCACTGTCCAGCAGCAAGACGTTGGGAAAACCCGCCGCCGATCTGGCGTCGTACCTCATCGGCTTCATGAATGCGCGCTGCTCGCGCTGGAGCAACTCGATCAGTGGCAGTTCGTGCAACCCGTCCAGGGGAATCCACTGATCCGTGGTCAGCATCATGCTCACCGTGTCCACCTGGTAGACGTGCTCGCGCTTGGCATAGACCAGGGCGGCCATCATCACGCGCGGCTTCTTCGGCACATCCGCGTCGCGCGCCTGCAGGATGGCTGCATAGCTGCGTTCGACGCGCTCCCATGCCTTGGTCTCGATGTACAGAGGCACATCCGGCATGTGCTTGACGACGATCCTGCGGCCGAAGGCCGTCGCCTCCGAACCGTTGTACTCGCCGACGATGATGGCCATCTTGTACTGGCCGGCATCTTCAGGCGACAGCAGCAGCGCGAGCTTCTTGCGCCTGCGCTCGCCGATCTCGTCCTTGAGTTCGACCCTGAACGGCTCCGGGACATACAGCCGCTCGTCCAGTGATGCTCCTTTGACCGTCACACCCCTGGCAGCCTCGGACAGGTACTTGTGAAGAACGCCCTGGTTGCGCCGGCCTTCCATCGCCGGATACCAGCGGTTGAATCCTCCCCGCTCGTAGAGGAAGTGCAGCAGCGCACGAAGGCTCATGCGCTTGCGCGGCGCGTGAACCTCGGCAGGGTCGATCACCGCTTCGCCACGCGGGACGGCTTTGCCCGGCAACCGCGACATCGCGAAGTCCGTCCGCACCTCGACCTGATCCGGCGCGTGTTCGATGATCGCAACGCCCGCCAGTTCGCCCAGCCCCGACATGCCCGGTTCCGGTTCGAACGACGGGCAGGTCGGATGGTGAAGATGCCCGGTGTCGGGCATGCGCTTGACGATGTACTCGGCGTGCCTGGCGATGTACATCTCGATGCCGCCGGACACGCACAGGCAACGCGGTCGCTCCGGCGATCCATAGACCTGAGCAAGGGCGTCCTGCAGCCCCGGATCGGCCGCTGGGTAGGTCCGCCCCTTGATGAAGTAGCGGGTCGACTCCAACGTGTCCTCGCCCTGCACTCTCGTCTGGTCCGGCGTTCGCGTTCTGCTCACACCAGTTCGCGGGCCAGGTTCTCGAGCGGCCTGCGGTTGCTGCCCAGCAGGCGGCGCACCGCACGCGAACTCGAGAGACCCAGGATCTCCCCGACCTGCGCTCCGTCGGCGCCCTTGTCCGCGAGCCTCCGAGCCACCACGCGCCGGGCGGACTGCGCAGTCACGCCAGTCCACCCTGCCCGCTTGAATATGGCGCGCAGGGTCGCGATCATGAGTCGGCATGTCTCACGCTGATCGTTCGGGCCCCGTCCACCGATCTCGAAGGGCCATCCCCCTTCTGTCAGGAACAACGCACTGGAAGGATCGAGTCCCCTGTAGGCGTCGAAACCGGACGCAGGCACCGCGACGCCGAGTTTGCGGCGGCGGCGCTCGACGAGGTAGGCATCCACCGCCGCACAGGCTCGCGACGAAGTGAAGAAGAGTGGTCGACTCCGCCCGTTGACAGCGGTTTCGGGCCGCATCTCCGAGCGCTCACGGATCGACCCGTCGCTGTTCAGGTAGTCGCGCACCTCAAGCCGTGCGATCTCGATCGGCTTGGCGCCGGTGCAGAAGAGCACGTAGATCAGCGCGACGTCCCGGTTGGCGTTCTCGCTGCGCAGGCGGACGCGGTTGGCACCCGCAGCGATCTCGTCGGGCTCCAGCAAGGTGAGGCGCTTTCGGCGCGGATGGACCGGTGTGTATGCGGCGACGGCGCGCAGGACGGGCTCACGAAACTGCCGCAGGCGCGGCAAGCAGGACAGTCCGTCCTCGTCCAGCTCGGGTATGCCGTGCTCGCGGGCGACCTCCAACACCAGGCTCTTGATCGAACGCTCGACCGTCGATCGCCCCACGCCGAAAGGGGCGCCGGCCTCGCGATAGCTCAGGCCGTCGAGCAGGACGCTGGAAAGCATCGTCCTGGCCTTGGCGATCGTCTCCGGCTTCATCGCGTGCTTTCTCGTGTGGGTCGGCTCCACGCCGGTCGCGCAGGCCGGCTGTCGTTCGGGCCCAGTGTTCCCCTGTGATCCACCTCGCGCCAGCGGAAATCCCGCCGCAAATGGCCCGCTTTCCGGTGTCATGGGTGGTGTCCGGATGAGCATTCAGGCTCTCGACACCGGCGCGGGACGATGCTGCAACCGCGTGCACCCTCACCCCTTGGCCAGCGCAGGGTCACCAGACCGTGCGCACCCGTCCGAGGTATGAGCAGATGAGCATGCGACGGTCGCACTCGCACCCTTTCGCCGTCGCCGGCCTTTCGCCATACTGGCGTCGCACTTCAGGCATCAGCCCGTGCCGCCCTCCCGGGCGCACCGACGCAAGTCGGCGTTAGCGGTCGTGACCCGCCCATGACCTTTCATCGAACGCGTACGCCGTGAATCCACGGCACGCACGACCCGCCAGAGCGCTCCCCCGCGACGCGCCCTGAACGCAGGGCACATCCCCAATCGAGTCCAGCCTCCGAACGCCAGCCGTACCGATCACCGGCGCGGCCAGCGGCATGGCCGACCTCCAACAGATCCTTCGGGGTCGATCAGCCGCGCTTGAACCCACAAGCCTGCATCGACCGAATCCTCCCAACCGGGGAGCACACGCTCCCCCTGGGGGACGTGCGCTCTCCATTCCCTGGAGAAACCCCATGGCAAGCAAAGCCACGCACGCATCCCTCTGGCTGCCGGGCTTCGAGATCGATGCCCCAGCCTATCCCGACCTCTTCAGTTCGAACGACGAAGCTGCAGCCCCGGCAGCAGTCCTATCGGCAGACTCAGGCGAGTCCGCGTCCGCGGATACAGCCGGCGATCTGCCAAGACCCTGGCGGCCCGCCACGGCCCGGGCCACCCAGCCCACCGCCGACAACCCGGCGATCACCTGGCCGCAGTGGACGGACTCGGTGCTTGATGGCCTCGAAGGCCAGGCGACGAAGTTCAACGCCAACATCGAAGCCATCGCCGTGCTGCGCGCCATCGAGCGGGATGGACGTTCGCCCACTCCCGATGAACGCGTCGCGCTGCTGCGCTTCACCGGATGGGGCGGCATTCCGGCGAGCTTCAACCTCGACGGCACCGACGCCGCGTGGAAGCAGCGCGCCATGCAGTTGTCGGCACTGCTCCAGCCCGCGGAGTACGAGTCGGCCAGGGCTTCGGTCAACAACAGCCACTACACCGAGCCCTTCATCGTCCACTGGATCTGGGCGGCACTGCGCCGCCTGGGTTTCGAGGGCGGGCGAATCCTGGACCCCAGCAGCGGCAACGGCCACTTCCTGGGCTGCATGCCGGCCGACATCTCCACGCGAAGCCGCATCACGGCGGTCGAACTGGACGATCTGGCCGGGCGCATCCTCAGGGCGTTGTACGGCGCCGTGGGGGTGGACGTCCGCGTACAGGGGCTCGAAGCCGCGACGCTGGCTGACGGCTCCTTCGATCTGGTGGTCTCGAACGTCCCGTTCGGCAACTACCAGGTCAGCGACGGCCGCAACCGGCCGTACAGCAGGTTCAGCATCCACAACTGGTTCGTCGGCAAGGCGCTCGACCTCGTGCGGCCGGGCGGGCTGGTGTGCCTCATCACGTCGGCCTGGTTTCTCGACCAACGCGACGAATCGGCCCGGGCCCACGCGGCTTCACTGGCCGACCTGGTCAGCGCCGTCCGCCTGCCGCAAGGGGCGTTCATGCGGCTGGCGAGCACCGACGTGCAGTCAGACATCGTGATGCTGCGCAGGAGCCAGCCTGGAGAGTCGGGCAGCGCGGAGTGGGTCGACCTCGACTTCGTCCCCGACGAGTTGCGCGATCCGCGCTGCCAGGACAAGTACATGCAGTTCAACGCCTGGTACGCGGCCAACCCGCGCAACGTGCTCGGCCTCATTGACAAGGTGACCCGTGGATACACGCCGATGCCCACTGTCATCCTCGACGGCGACCTCGGCGCAGCGCTGCAGCAGGCCGCCAGCCTGATACCCAGCGGTGTCTATGTGCCGCTGCCGGTGGCTTCTGCAGCGCCAAGCGCTCCGGCGACCGCGGTCGCCGCACCCGAGGGCGCACGCCCGGGCAGCCACGTGCTGCACGGCGGGCGCATCCACATCGCACAGCAGGGTGCACTCGTCGACATCCACGACAGGACGAACGCCACCATGCGCCAGCGCATCGCCGGCATGTGCGACATCCGTGACCGCGCGCGCAAGCTCCTTGCCGCCCAACTGGACGACGTGAGCGACTACGCGCTGGCGGACCTGCGACGCGGCCTCAACGGCAGCTACGACAGGTTCGTCGCCAGGCACGGCTGCCTCACCGGTCGTGCCAACGCCCTCGCCTTTCGGCGGGATCCCGACTATCCGCTCCTGCTGTCGCTGGAGCACTACGACGAAGAGGAGGAAGCGGCGACCAAGGCCGACATCTTTCACCGGCGCACGGTCAGCCGTGTCGTCGAACCGGTACGGGCCGCTGAGCCCGACGAAGCGCTGGCGCACTCCACGCAATGGCGGGGGCGCGTCGATCTGGCCTACATGGCCGAACTGCTGCAGGCCGATGCGAATGCAGTGGCCCGCGACCTGGAGGATCGCGGCCTGATCTACAGGAACCCCGAAACCGGCGACCACGAAACCGCCGACGCCTACCTGTCGGGCAACGTGAAGCGCAAGCTGCACGCGGCGCTGGCGGCCGGCACGGCCTACGAGTCGAACGTCCGGGCCCTGGAACGAGTCATCCCGGAAGACCTGCCCCCCGCGTCCATCGAGCCCAGGCTCGGTGCGGTGTGGATCCCGGCGGAATCGGTCGAGGCCTTCATTCGCGAGGTCCTCAAACTGCGCGGCGCCGCCGTGCAGTACTTGGCCAAGGCCGGCACCTGGTCGGTCCAGGTCAACAAGTACGAAGCCCAGGGGAACGTGACCTGCTCGCAGGAGTTCGGCACGGCCCGCATGAACGCGATCGAACTGGTGCTGTGCTCGCTGAACGTGCAGACGCCGACGGTCCGCGACCCGCATCCCGACCGCGACACCTACGTTGTCAACAAGCCGGAGACGGTGGCGGCGCGCGAGAAACTGGGCATGCTGAAGGAGCGGTTCGCGGCCTGGGCCTACGAGGACGCGGAGCGCCGCGAGAGGCTGTGCAGGATCTACAACGACCTGTTCAATTGCTCGCGCCCGCGCGAGTTCGACGGCTCGCACCTGAAGCTGCCGGGGTTCTCCCGCTGCTTCGAACTGCATAGCCACCAGCGCAACGCCATCTGGCGCATCGTGCAGTCCGGCAACACTGGGCTGTTCCATGCGGTGGGTGCGGGCAAGACCGCCGTCATGGTGGCGGCCAGCATGGAACTGCGGCGGCTGGGCTTGGCGGCCAAGCCGGCCCACATCGTGCCGAACCACATGCTGGAGCAGTACACGGCCGAGTTCGTGCGCCTGTACCCCTGCGCAGCGGTCCTCATGGCCACGAAGGACGATCTGGCCGGCGACCGCCGGCGCGAGTTCGTCTCCCGCATCGCCACCGGCGACTGGGATGCCATCGTGATGACGCACTCGACCTTCGAAATGCTCGGGATGTCCGTGGCCTACACCACACGGCACATCAAGGCCATCATCCACGACCTGGAGATGGCCGTCCGCATGTCGAGGTCCGACGATCGTTCCAACCGGATCGTGAAGCAGCTGGAGCGGATGAAGAAGGCCTGGAAGGTACGCCTTGACCGCTTGGCAAACGAGAGGAAGAGGGACGACTTCCTGAGCTGGGAGTCGCTCGGCATCGACTGGGTGCTGTACGACGAAGCCCACCTGGCCAAGAACCTCTGGCGCCACACCAAGATGGCGCGGATCGCAGGACTGCCGATCGCCAACTCACAGCGGGCGTTCGACCTGTACCTGAAGACGCGCCACACGATGAGCCTCTACCGGGGCCAGCATCGGGGCGTGGTTCTGTCCACCGCGACGCCGGTGGCCAACAGCATGGCGGAGATCCACACCTTTCAGCGCTACCTGCAGCCCAACACGCTGGAGGCCCTGGGCCTGGAACAGTTCGACGCCTGGGCAGCGACCTTCGGCGAGACTGTCACCGCGCTCGAGATCGCACCTGACGGCAGCGGCTACCGCCTGAACACGCGGTTCGCGCGGTTCATCAACGTGCCGGACCTGATGGGCGTGTTCTGTGAGCTGGCCGACATCCGCACGAGGGAGATGCTGAACCTGCCGGTGCCGGACCTGAGGGGACAGAAGCCCCGGACGGTGACCTGCCGGCCGAGCAGCGCCCTCAAGGCGTATGTGCAATCGCTGGTGCGCCGGGCGGAGCGGCTCAGGACTGAGCGCATCGATCCGCGAGTGGACAACATGCTGAGCATCACCAATGACGGCCGCAAGGCTGCACTGGATATGAGGCTCGTCGACGCGACCGCCCTGGCCGATCCCGAAGGCAAGGTGGTGAAGTGTGCCCACGAGGTGCATGAGATCTGGCAGCGAACAGCGGGCAGCAAGTGTGCCCAGCTCGTGTTCTGCGATCTGTCGACGCCGAAGGGCGGCAGGGAATTCAGCGTCTACGAGGACCTGCGGGATCACCTCGTCGAACGGGGCCTGCCCGCCGATGAGATCGCGTTCATCCACGACGCAGAAACGGATGCCCAGAAGGCAAGGCTGTTTCGCCGGGTCCGCGAAGGCTCGGTGCGTGTCCTGCTGGGGTCGACGCAGAAGATGGGGATCGGCACCAACGTGCAGAAGCGTCTTGTCGCCCTGCATGAACTCGACTGCCCATGGCGCCCCTGCGACGTGGAACAGCGAGAAGGCCGCATCCTGCGGCAAGGCAACGATTGCGAGGAAGTGGAGATCGTGCGTTACGTCGCTGAGGGCAGCTTCGACGCCTACAGTTGGCAGACGGTGCTGACCAAGGCGAAGTTCATCGCGCAGGTGATGAGCGGCGACAAGGGCCTGCGTTCCATCGAGGACGTGGAACTCGCGACGCTGAGCTATGCGGAGGTCAAGGCGCTTGCCTCAGGCAATCCGAAGGTGATCGAGAAGGCCGGCGTGGATGCCGACATCGCGCGCTACTCGTCGCTGTTCATGGTGTGGCGCAACCAGCGCTATGCCAACGAGTCGGAAGTGGCGCACCTGCCGATGCGCATCGAAAGCAGCGCGAAGCTGCTCAGGGCGCTGACGAGTGACGCCGACACGGCTGCCCGCCTGCTCAACGCAGGCGACCTGGTGGCTACGGTCCACGGTCGAACGCACCGGGGTCCGGAAAACCTGGGCGATGCCCTGCGGGCGGTGATCAGGATGGCGCGCGCGAGCGTGTCGGCCCGGTCGACCGAGGAAATACTGGGCGAGGTCGGCAGCTTCGAGCTCTGGGTCTTCATCGGCCGTGAGTTTGACGATGTGCACCTGTACCTGAAGGGCGAAGCCGTCCACGACTGCCGGTCCTGCCAGACGGGGCCGGCGCTGTACCAGGCGCTGCGCGACACGATCCTGGCCATGCCGGACCGGCGGGTGGAGACCGAGCGCAAGCTCGCGTCGACACGTCGCCGGCTGGACGAACTGCGCGAGGAACTGGGCAAGCCGTTCGAGCATGAGGAACGGCTGACCGACCTGCTGGGCAGGCAGCGCGCACTGGCTGCCGAACTGGACCTCGACAAGGACGAGGCCGGCACCCAAGGCCTGGAAGCATCCGAAGAATCATTGGCAGCCTGAAGCTGCAACTCAGGCCCCATCGCATCTGCGGTGGGGCCGATTTTCTTCGTGGGCACCAGGTGGTTGACGCCGCTGGGGACTGCACAGGCATCGTTGGTGTCGCAGGATCATTTGGTCGATCCAAGTCTGATGATCTGCCTTGATTGACGCTTGCCGATGGTGCCGGTTTAATGCGCTTGACCGTCGCAACACGCCTGCCATCGACGGTTCAGTTCTGAAGCAGGCCGGTGCTGTCGCCGCTACCCTTCCCGGGCCAGAGCAGCCGTTCGAGGTCGTGACCCTCCCTCCGATCGAACCGACGCTGTCGGTCTATGCCTACATGCTCCTGATCGCTTCGCGAGAGCTGCAGGCTCGACGCCTTCGCGCGAAGTCCTGACCCGTCGGTGCCGCCGATGACGCTCACGACACCTTCGCTGCGCGACATTGAGGACGGCAGTTGCCGATGAACATGAACGTGGGCGCTGCCAAGGTGCAGCCCTGGTGATCGTGAAACGAAACAGTAGCTTGCCTCTCGATGGAGCAGGCTCGAACGGCCCGCCAGGGTGTCTCAGCCCATGGCTCCAGGACCACGAATCCGGCAACAGCGCACTGCTGGTCCGCCTCCCGACGCGCACAGCTACCGGCTGCGGTCGGCTCGGCCGTGTCGCCGCTCATACCTGTTTCCATGCTCACGTGCTCATTTGCCGCCATTGCTCTTCCGCACTCATTGACGCGGACAGCGGCCCCCGCGCGTCGGCACCACACTCTATGGAGGTTTGCCATGGACCAGCTGTTGTCCTCCCAGCCGATGGAGGCGTCTACACCCGACCGGGGAACTCGCCGCCTGTCCGTGCGGCAAGCGGGCCGAGCCGGAACCGGCAACACCGCGCGTGGCGACTCCACGAACGATGTTGTTGTTCATACAGTCAACGCACTTGGCGAGGCAAAGCTGATCCGGTTCCCGGCGGTGCAGGAACGTGTCAGCATGGGCCGCACCGCGGTCTACGAACTGATCAAGGCCGGCAAGTTTCCGAGGCCCGTCAAGGTCGGCGCGGCAAGTGCCTGGATCGATGTCGAGATCACGCGCTGGATCCAGGAACTGGCCGCGAGACGCGACACATCCAGCTGACGTCGTCGCCTCCCGTAACCTGCCAGCAGTTCTCGATGCGGGGTGGCGTCGGCCTCGGTCGTCCGCCTCCCGTGGACCCCCAACTTCAGATCGCGACGGTAGCTGAAATGAAACGTGTCTGGTCAAACCGGTGTGGCCTCGACTTTGTAGCCGATC